>QZIR01000038.1 GCA_003604975.1 Desulforudis sp.
ACTAACTAAATCGAATAATTTGACACAAAAAATCCCCGCAAGCTACTGCTTGCAAGGCTTTATACAAGTTGACCCTATTGGCTTACTGCAAAACTAGGGTTTCTAGGTAACAGCGGCGCTTGCGCGCGTCCCTGTAAAGTAGTATAATCTACCCGTGGTCAGAAACAGGTAAGGTGTCTTTCCGACATCCGACCTCTGACGACCAACATCCGAAACCTGCGGGTGTAGCTCAATGGTAGAGCACCAGCTTCCCAAGCTGGGGGTTGAGGGTTCGAGCCCCTTCGCCCGCTCCATAGTAATTAACAAAGCCGCTTCGGTTTGAGGAGCGGTTTTCTGTTTTCTGCGTGAAACAGGCCTACAGGTAAGACCGTACAGGCCTTACACGGGCTATTGAATCTTGTCTATAATGGATTTTTCCAATATAATGAGGTTAAAACCTCTGCAAGGGGGATAAACCATGTTCGTGCGCGATTGCATGACTCGTAGTCCGATTACCATCACACCGGAAACCCCCATCTTCCAGGCTCTGGATATCGTTGTCAAGAAAAAGGTCCGGCATCTTCCCGTGCTCAAGGACGGCAAAGTGGTGGGCCTGGTTACCGAACGCGGGCTACTCCAGGTTTCTCCTTCACCCGCCACCACACTCAGTGTTTACGAGTTAAACTACGTGCTGTCAAAAGTAACCGTCAAGGAGGCTCTGGTCAAAAACCCGATTTCGGTACCGTCTGACGCCCCGATCGAGGAAGCGGCCCAGATCATGCGTGAAAAGAAGATCGGGAGCCTCCTGGTCGTCGACAACGAGAAGCTGGTCGGGATCGTCACCCAGACCGATATGGTGGAAGCGATGGTGCGCCTCTTCGGGCTGCGCAAGGCCGGCAGCCGGATCGTTGTTGACACCGCGGACCGCGTTGGGGTTCTGGCCGAGATCACGCAAATATTCAAGGAAAAGGACATAAACATTATTAGTCTGGTTTGCCTGGAGGTAGAGGGCGGGCGCTTCCACCTGACCATCCGGGTAAGCATGGCCGATCCGGCACTCCTGGTGGGTGAGATCGAGGCCAGAGGTTTCAAGATTGTCTCGGTAAACTAGTTCACATTGGAATGATTTTTTTTGGAGGGGAGATATCTTGGCAAAACACATCAAGACGATCACCCGCTCGCGGCTTCTGAAACGGGAGCATACCGGTTGCGGCGAGTGTCAGACTTCCTGCCAGTCGGCCTGCAAGACTTCGTGCACGGTCGGCAACCAAACCTGCCTTAATACTAAAACCAAGTAATATTGCTACTCTGGGAAAGAAGTGTTTTCGTCCATACGCTTTGTTTCTTACTATGTTCTTTGGATGTGTGAAGTGGGAAGTCAGAGGTGAGCACGGAATACCTGCGCAGTAGGTTTCCTCTTTTTCTCACTTCTAACTTCTCACTTCCCGCTTCTCATTTTGGAGGTTGTTTTGATTCACTGTTTTACCCTCGGAGGCGTCAAGCTGGTGTATGACGTCCACAGCCATTCATTGCACGAGGTTGATGACCTGGCGTGGGCGCTTCTGTACTGGGAACTGTACCAGGAACCTGAGCGGGCAATGTCCGTATTGCTTACGGAAGGCTATACGGGTGAAGAAATCGGGGAAGCGCTGGAGGAGATTGCCCGCCTGCGGGCCGATCGTCTTTTGTGTACCGCCGATCCCTTTTCGGGGTACGAACCACCTGCCTTTGTGGTGAAGGCGCTCTGTCTGAACGTAGCCCACAACTGCAACCTGTCCTGCCGGTACTGCTTTGCTGGTGCGGGCAGTCTCGGGCAGACGGCCGTCCTGATGCCCTCGTCGACGGCCAGGCAGGCCGTCGATTTTCTGTTGTCTCATTCCGGTACCAGGCAAAACGTCGAGATCGACTTTTTCGGCGGTGAGCCGCTGTTGAACATGCCCGTGGTCGAGGCTACGGTTGCCTACGCCCGGGAACGAGGCCGCGCCGAGGGGAAGGAAATCGGGTTTACCATCACCACAAACGCTGTATTGCTTGATGAGCACATATCCCGTTTTCTGCTCGAAAACGGGATTAATGTTGTGCTCAGCATCGACGGTCGTCCCGAGGTCCACGACCGGTTGCGCCAAACCCACGGTGGCAAAGGATCCCATGCCCAGGTCCTGTCGCATATAATGCAGTACTTGCAGCGACACCGGGAATGGTCCGGTCCGAAGGGCTACTGCTATGTCCGCGGTACCTTTACCCGGTACAACCTGGATTTCGCGCAAGACTTTCGTTACCTGGCCGGGCTTGGGATCGATGAGATCTCCCTGGAACCGGTCGTGGCCCGGCCTACGGATGATTATTCGCTGCGCGGGGAAGACCTGTCGGCGGTGGCCGCGGAGTACGAACGCCTGGCTGAGGCCTACCTGGAGATGAACGCAGGCGGGCGGGATATCCGGTTCTTCCACTTTGAGATCGACCTGGATGGCGGCCCTTGCCTGCCCAAACTTTTGAGCGGGTGCGGCGCCGGACATTCCTACCTGGCGGTTACGGCACAGGGTGACCTTTACCCCTGTCACCAGTTTATCGGGCGCGAGGCCTACCGGCTCGGAAACGTGAGCGGGGGATCGCTCCCCACCGAACTGATTGAGCAGTTCCGTACCGCCCACATATACGCCAAACCCAAGTGCCGGCAATGCTGGGCCAAGTTTCTCTGCAGCGGCGGTTGCCAGGCGCACTGCCACCTCGAAAATAATAATATCCTGGAGCCCCCTGAACTGGCTTGCCAAATGATGCGTCAGCGGCTGGAATGTGCCCTCTATGTACGCTCCAGGAAGGAACAGTTGCTATAAATGGAAAATATAGTTTAGACGAGTTTGGCGTGCTGTGTTAAAATCGTTTAGATGTGTTTCCTTGTGTGGAGGGGTTACCTTTGTCACCAGTAATACCACCACTGCCTTTACGAAGACGAAAAGCGCGCCGGTATCCAAATCCTCTTGGTTCAGCGATATTTCTGATCAGTGTTTTTGTTTTGGCTGCATTTTGGAGCGGTACCGGTAACGGCACCTGGTCGGTTAGTTTCGACGGCGAATCGGTGGCCCTTGTTCAAGAGGTAGAAGAAGTTGAAGCCGTCTTGGCACGGATCGGTGCCGAGTATGGCCAACTGTCCCAGGCAGAGCGGGCGCGGGTCAAGCTGGTGCGGGTGTCCCGTCCGGGTGATGCGGAGTATGTCTCGGCTCGGGAATTGGAACGGCGTCTGGTAGGGGCCTATGGGTTTCTGGGCGATGCCGTGGCCCTTTCCATCGACGGGCAGGTGAAGATGTATTTCAAGGATCGCGGTGAAGCAACCGCCTTCCTGGATAAGTTGAAGACCAGCTATATGATTGAGTCCAACTGTGAAGCCGCAATTGTGGAAACGTTGGAACTCGTTCAAATGACTGCTCCCCGGGCTGAGGTGATTGACCGTGAGGGCGCCTGGCGGCTGTACAAGTCACGGACGAAGGATGACCTGGAGCACGAGATCAAGAACGGTGACACGCTCTGGGATATCGCCGTGAAATACGGCTTGAGCGTGGAACAACTGCTCAAGGCCAATCCGGGTGTAAAGCCGGACAGCGTCCTGGCGCTGGGGTCGAAGCTCGTGATATCAAAGCAGGAACCTCTCTTGACCGTGGTCACTACGGCCGAGATTACGGAGACACGCACTATCCCATTCCAGGTCAAGGTGGAGCGGGATCGTAAACTGCCGATGGGACAGCGCAAGGTTGTTGAGCCGGGCCAACCCGGACGGGAAGAGGTTACCTTCAAGGTGATTCGCCAGAATGGGCGCTTGGTTGAACGGGAGCGGATCGCGGCGGTACAGGTGGAACCGCCCAAGACCCAGGTTGAGGTCCGCGGAGCTATGCTGATGGTGGCCTCCCGTCAGGGAAGCGGTCAGCTGGCCTGGCCGGTTCGGGGCAGTATCAGCTCCGGTTTCGGAGTGCGGTACGGGCGGATGCACACCGGTATCGACATTACCTCCTCCAGCGGAACGCCGATTGCTGCGGCTGAAAGCGGCCGCGTGATCTCCGCCGGCTGGGGGGGCGCCTACGGACGGATGGTGGACATAGACCACGGTGGAGGCGTTGTTACCCGGTACGCGCATATGTCCAGAATTGCAGTGTCGGTAGGACAGGAAGTCAACCGCGGGGAACTGATCGGTTACGTGGGCAGTACAGGCAATTCTTCCGGCCCGCACCTCCACTTCGAGGTGATCGTCAACGGCTCCCAGCTGAATCCGATAAACTACCTGTAGGATTAAGGGCCCCGAAGGGGTCCTTTTGCATGCATATCCGTCGCGAATCCGTTATAATAAACCCTGGGTGATGAAAACATGCGTAGACCAAGGAAATTTGGACAGAAACTCTTCTTCTGGATCATTACCGTTATGGTTGCCTTTGGACTGGTTGGCGGCTCGGTGGCCATGATCTTCAGTCCCGACACCCAGCCGGTAGTTCCTCCGGTCAGTCAAAACCAGTTCGCCGACATTATGAAGGCTTTAGAAGAGGCCGAGAAACAGGTCAGAGACCATCCCGAGGACGTAACGTCCCGGATGCTGCTGGCTAAGACCTATGTCGATATCGGCCAGATGGAGAAGGCGGTTGAGCAGTACAGGGCGGTGCTGGAGATTGATCCGGACCAGGCCGCTGCACGACTGAGTCTGGCCGAAGGTTACTATGTGCTAGGGGAGAATCACGAGTCGCTGGCTGAGGTTGAGCGAGTGCTGCAAGCTAATCCGGAACACCAGCGTGCCTATTTCCTGGCGGGCATTATCCTCGGTGAGGGTCTGGAAGACTACCCGGCCGCGGTTGCGAAGATGGAGCGCTTTGTTGAGCTTGCTGGCAGTGGTCCCTATGTAGACGAGGCGAAGGCCAAGATTGAAGAATGGAGCAACAAGTAACCGGTCGGCCCCCGACCGGTTACTCATTTATTCCGTCCACGACGACCGACTACTGACGTCCAACGACCGAACTTAGAACCAATGAAATTCGTATAACGAATTTCTACATATCGTCTGACTTCCGACCTCTGACTTCTGACGTCCGATATTTACCTCTATCCCCTGAAAAGATAGACCGTTTATAATGAGCAATGTAGGGTTGGAAGGAGAGGCGGTGTCGCCGGCGAAATGCTTAGGTTATTAAAATTGTCCTTAGTTGGTTTACTAGTCAGTGCACTAGTGTTGATAAACATCCCCATTAATGCCAATCTGTATATGAATTCCCTGATAAGGGAACTAAATAAGCGGGTGCTCCTGTGGTACTTTGCCCGTGGGATGGACAGCCTGCCGGGTGAGCGTTTCGTGGTCTTCTATGAGGATGGCCGGTCAACCGATGCCCGGGTTGTGTTCGAGGCGGCCGAGAGCTTTTACCCCCAGTTGGCCTCCGATTTCGGGGTGGATGTGGGGAGCCGGACGCCGGTCCGGTTGTATGCCGATATGCGTGATCTCAACCGTAGTTTTGGCTGGCCGCTGAATGCCAGTACGATGGGTGTCTACTGGGCGGGCTCGATCCGGGTGCTGGCGCCGGAGGCCTGGATCGGGGAAGGCGAGGAGCAGGAAATCCGAACCCTGTTTATGGAATCGGGTCCGATGGCCCACGAGATTGCCCATCTCTTTGTTGACCAGGTAACGCGGGGAAACTGCCCGCGCTGGTTTAACGAGGGAGTGGCCCAGTACCAGGAATATCGGCTTACCGGATTCAACTTTGGTGAAGCCAGGGCTTTTCCGACGCAGATTGCATATACATTGACTGAACTGGAAAACTTCGATACTCTGGAAAATCAGAACCGCGCCTACCATCAGTCCTTCAGTATGGTCGTGTTTCTCATTGAGTTCAGAGGATGGCCGGCGGTGCTGGAGGTACTAACCGAACTCGGCGCCGGGCGCTCGCTGGACGAGGCCATCGTAATGGTCACCGGTTCCAATCTGCAGCAGTTTTACCGGGCATGGCAGGCCTGGATACTGGAATAACTACAGGATGGGGAATTAATGAGATTACTGCTTGAACAACAGGGGGACAACCAGACCTTGGAGAGGATCGTCGTCCGCAGCGGTAAGCCGCTGCAGGGGAAGATCAGGGTTTGCGGCGCGAAGAACGCCACGCTGGCCATCCTCTCCGCGGCGATCATGACCGATGGCGAGGTAATATTGGAAAATGTCCCGGACATCAGCGATGTCCGGGTGATGGCCGAGATTATCGAGGCTCTGGGCGCGCGAAGCACCTGGTTGGGTGAGGATACCCTGTCGATCAAGTGTTCTCCGGTAATGGGGTATGAGGCGCCTTACCATCTGGTCAAGAAACTCCGTGCCTCGAATCTGCTGCTGGGTCCCCTTCTAGCCCGCTTCGGCGCCGCCAGGGTGGCTCTGCCTGGCGGGTGCAACATCGGCTCGAGGCCGATGGACCTTCACTTCAAGGGCCTGATCGGACTGGGCGCGGAACTTCGTATGGACCGGGGCAATGTCTCCGGCCGGGCCGGTCGCCTGCAGGGAACCAAGATATATTTAGACTTTCCCAGCGTGGGCGCGACCGAGAACATTATGATGGCCGCAGCCCTGGCTGAAGGTCAAACGGTGGTCGAAAACGTCGCCAAGGAACCGGAGGTCGTGGACCTGGCCAACTTCCTGAATGCGATGGGAGCCAAGATCCGGGGCGCCGGCACCGACGTGATTAAGATTGAGGGTGTCCAGCGATTCCGGGACCAGGTGCGTTACTCCATCATCCCGGACCGGATCGAAGCCGGGACTTTCATGGTGGCGGCGGCGGCAACCGGAGGCGACATTGTGGTGGAAAACGTGATCCCGCCCCACTTTGAACCCTTGAGTGCCAAGCTCAGGGAAGCCAACGTGCTGGTGGAAGAACGGGACGATTCGGTACGGGTTTCCGGCGCTGGACCGCTTTATCCGATTAATATCAAGACCATGCCCTATCCCGGGTTTGCGACCGATATGCAGTCGCAGTTAATGAGTCTGCTGTCTGTAGTTCCGGGAACCAGCGTGATTGTCGAGAACATCTTCGAGAACCGTTTTCAGGTCGCTCAGGAACTGCGCCGGATGGGTGCCCGGATCAAGGTGGAAGGCCGGGTGGCGATTATCGAAGGCGTGGCTCACCTGCAGGGTACGCAGGTCCGGGCTACCGACCTGCGCGCCGGTGCGGCGCTGATCATCGCCGGTCTCATCGCCGAGGGACGCACTGAGATCCAAAACGCGCATTTCATCGACCGCGGTTACTGGAACCTGGAAAACCGCCTCCGGTCACTCGGTGCCGATATCAAACGGGAATAAAACGTTGCGTATCCGAATTGTCGCTGTGGGCCGCCTGAAAGAGCGCTATCTAACCGAAGGTGTGACGGAGTACCGGCGCCGGATGACGCCGTTTGCACGGGTTGAGATTGCCGAGATCCCGGAGGAGCCCTTTACGGCCGGTGCTTCGGAAGCTGAGGTATGGCAGGTGCAGGAACGCGAAGCGGCCCGCCTCAGCCGGCAGGTGCCCGGGGATTCTTATGTGATCGCGCTCGACCGGCAGGGTCGACTGCTTACCTCTGAAGGATTTGCTTCCCTGTTTGCCGACGCCGCCCTGGTCGGCCGGAGCAGCTTTACCTTTCTGATCGGGGGGGCGCTGGGCTTGCATCCCTCATTATTGGATAGTGCGGCCGGGGTGGTTTCGTTTTCCAGGCTGACCTTTCCGCACCAGTTGTTTCGTCTGATCCTCATTGAGCAGCTCTACCGGGCCTTTAAGATCAACCGGGGTGAACCTTACCACTGGTGATGGAATTACCTTACATTTGTGAAAAATCCCGCGCTTTGCAGAAGGAATAATCAAAACGATCACGAAATGAATCAGATATATGGGGAAGAAGAAATATAGGGATAAGATTGGGAACAAGGCCGTAAATGGCACGCCTGGCTTGTTTTGGTATTATTTAACCAGTTAACGTGGTTCTAGCCCGGGGCTCGGCTGCAAAAGTGCCGTCTGTGGGCTCATTTTTACGTTTCCAGGTTTACCTGACAGCTTCGCAAGAGTCCGGCTACGATAGGGCGTGCCTTTGAGTTTACCGCCGAGGAGTTGGAGGTGATGAACCGCTAGATTCCTAGATATTGCAGGATACAAGCTACCTTGACACCCTGGGAAAGGACATGCTGCGCTACAGGCAGCCAAATAATCAATTTTGGATGTGACGTGTAAATGGCTGATCTCAAGACTCCGCTCTTGGATGAGCTCGAAAAGGGACCCTGGCCGAGTTTCGTAAAAGACATGAAGAGACTCGTCGACCGGAAGCCCGCCGTCAGAGACGTTCTGGGCATTCTGGAGACCTCGTACAGAGAGAAAAGGACGGCAGACCAGGGTGGACGTCTAGTTGACAGACCATGATGGACGTGCTACGCTAAACCAGTTTAAGAATCGCTGCGGTTTTGTGTCCTCAGGGATATATCAGAGTGCAAGTTGTCAGTCAATTAGTCAGTTCACTGCAGAGGGGGGGGTGCGGAAAAGAGAGTTTTTCTGGCTTTTGTCGCCGAGGCATCAAGCTCACTAGTTCAGAGTAAGGAGGCGTGATGATAGCTATGTCTTTCGAGCCGAAAGTCCCGCAAAAGGATCTTGATTATCAGGAACTGCGGATCTATACCGACGAGGAACTGCAGAACCCGTCCGACGAAGAGCTAAAAAGTTTTAAGATTAAGTACGACATTCCCATGCTGGAAGATTTGGAATCCGGGCCGTGGCCCAGCTTCGTAGCCGACCTTAAGGTCGAGGCACTCCGCAGAAGGAAGCTGGCCGATGACCGGCTACTGATCAACAGGGATGTCGTGGAAGACCTGCTGGGCCAGCTCGAGGTTTCGTTTGAGGACGGCGAGACCCACTGGAAGCACGGCGGTATCGTGGGCGTCAACGGTTACGGCGGCGGTGTTATCGGTCGTTATTCCGACCTGCCCGCCAAGTTCCCCGGCGTTGCGCACTTCCATACCGTGCGTCTGAACCAGCCGGCCAGCAAGTTCTATAAGAGCGCCTTTCTCCGCGGTCTCGCCGATATGTGGGAACTGCGCGGCAGCGGTATTTTCAACATGCACGGTTCCACCGGTGACATCGTCCTTCTCGGTACCTTTACCGAACAGTTGGAGCCGATCTTTCAGGAGTCCGCCCACCACCTCAGCAATGACATTGGCGGATCGGGTTCGAACCTGCGCACCCCGGAATGCTGTGTCGGCAAGGCGCGTTGCGAGTACGCCCTTTATGACACGCAGGCGATGTGCTACGAACTGACGATGCACTACCAGGATGAGCTGCACCGCCCGATGTTCCCGTACAAGTTCAAGTTCAAGTTCGACGGCTGCCCCAACGGCTGTGTGGCGTCGATCGCCCGTTCCGACCTGTCCTTCATCGGCGCCTGGCGGGACAACATCCGCATTGACCAGGATGCAGTGCAGGGGTATATCGCTGGTGACTTTGTCCCGGGTGGTGGCTCACACCGTGGCCGCGATTGGGGTAAGTTCGATATCCAGAAGGAAGTCATCGACCGTTGTCCGAGCGGCTGCATGAAGTACGAGGACGGCGTCCTGAGTATTGACGATGCCAACTGCGTACGCTGCATGCACTGCATCAACACCATGCCGCGCGCTGTGCGGCCGGGTACCGATACCGGTATCAGCATTCTTTGCGGCGCCAAGGCTCCCATTCTGGAAGGCGCTCAGATGGCGACCCTGATCGTGCCGTTCATGAAGGCAGAACCGCCTTACGACAACATCAAGGACGCTATCGACAGAATTCAGGAGTACTGGATTGAAGAGGGCAAGAACCGCGAACGTATCGGTGAGATGATCCAGCGTATCGGCCTGCCGAGGTTCCTGGAAGCCTGCGGACTCCCGCCGGCGCCGCAGCACGTCTGGCGGCCGCGTGAAAACCCGTACATCTTCTGGAAGGCCGAGGACGTACCGGGTGGTTTCGAGCGCGACATCGACGACTACCGGAAGCGCCACGCGAGATAGCAAGGCTTACGTTTGTCGCTTGACGGCGGCTTAAGCGGTACCAGTGAAACTCAATTTCTCTCACGGGAGGGTGTTAACATGGGTCTTTCTTCGACTAAGTTTGGGGCGTTCGACCCCGAAAACCCCACCAAGAACCGGATTACCGATATCGGACCGCGGCACTTCTGGGATTTCTTCCCGCCGATCATCCAGCGGAACTACGGCAAGTGGCTCTATCACGAAGTCCTGGAGCCTGGCGTGCTGGTACACGTTTCGGAGACCGGTGAGAAGGTCTACACCGTACGTGCCGGCGGAATGCGCATTATGAGTTCGGCCTTCATGCGCGACATCTGCGATGTTGCCGACAGGCACTGTGATGGCTATGTCCGTTTCACCACGCGTAACAACGTTGAGTTTCTCGTTGACAGCTTCGAGAAAATCGAACCCCTAAAGAAGGAACTGGAGACCAGCAAGTTCTTCTCCGGTAGCCTTAAGTTCCCGGTTGGCGGTACGGGTGCCGGTATTACCAACATCGTGCACACTCAGGGCTATATCCACTGCCATACGCCGGCCACCGACGCGTCTTCGATGGTTAAGGCCTTGATGGATGATCTATTCGAATACTTTCAGAGCATGACCCTGCCGGCCAAGCTTCGCGTTTCCATGGCCTGCTGCCTGAACATGTGCGGCGCCGTGCACTGCTCGGACATCGCGTTGCTGGGTTACCACCGTAAACCGCCGATCATCGACCATGAGTTCCTGGCTAAGATGTGCGAGATTCCTACGGTTATCGCTTCCTGCCCGAAGGCTGCCTTCTCGCCGAGCACGACCGCGGACGGCAAGAAGACGGTTAAGCTGAAGGAAGAGCGCTGCATGTTCTGCGGCAACTGCTACACCATGTGCGCGGCCCTGCCGCTCTCCGACAAAGAGGGTGACGGTGTGGTCGTGCTGGCGGGCGGCAAGCTCTCCAACCGCATTTCACCGCCGAAGTTCTCGAAGGTAATTGTTCCCTTCCTGCCCAACAACTTCCCACGGTTCCCCGAGACTTGCGATGTTGTAAAGCGTATTGTCGAGGTCTATGCGGCGAATGCTAACAAGTATGAGCGGCTCGGTGACTGGGCGGAGAGAATCGGCTGGGAGAAGTTCTTCGAGCAGTGCGAACTGCCCTTTACCGAACACCTTATCGATGACTATCGCCTGCAGTATGACACGTACCGGACGAGTACCCAGTTCAAGTACACGGACGCCGCGTGGGCGGTTTCCAAGGCGGCGGGTGGCCTCGACTAGATACCACCCTACCCCACGATATTTGAGGGGAGGTTTGATGAGTGGCTTCAATGGACGAGATGAAACAAGCCATCGTGGATTACCTGACCAAGGCCAAGAAATCCAAGCACTATTTCAATGATCTGGTCAATGCCGTGAAGAAGCAGTACCCCGATGTCGGCATGCGCGAGGTTAAGAAGGCGTGCAATGCGTTGGTCAGCGATAATGTGGTTGCCTACTTCATGACCGGCAGCACCACCATGTACACGTTGACCAGCCGTCAGGGTGAAACCACAACCAAGGACGACGAATAAGGCTTACCGTGGTGATTGGAGGCCGCTCGCCCGTTGCCGGCGGGCGGCCTCTTCCCTTACACGGAAGGAGTGAAGCGGTCGGTGTCGGAACCCCGTAATGCGGATAGTTGGATTCACGAGCAGAAGGAATTGCTCAAAGACAACCCTGAATGCGCCACAGCTCTCTATAACCTGGGTGTGGCGGCGATGGAGCAGGGGCAGCTGGATGAGGCGGAAAGGTACTTCAAGGATGCCATTGTTGACGGTGCGCGCATGTTTGAGGCCTGGGTCAACCTGGGTTACATCTTTCTCAAGAAGGGTGATCTCGAGGGAGTTATCCAGGCCAACCTCCGGTCAGTCCAGGTTGAGCCCCGCTATGCCCGGGGGTACGCCAACCTAGGTTTTGCGTATCTGCAACAGGTGCAGACCGACGAAGCCATCGCCGCATTGGAAAAGGCGGTCGAACTTAATCCCGAAATCGTCCAGGCGTGGGCCAACCTGGTCAGCGCCTATCTTCAAAATGATGAAATCGAGCAAGCCGTCCGGACCGGCGAGAAACTGGTGGCGATGGCTCCTGAATTCGGCTTGGGTCAAAACAACCTGGCCTATGCCTGTTACCTTAATGGTGAATACGCAAGGGCTATCCAGCATGTGGACCTGGCTGCCGTGCACGGTTTCCCGGTCCATCCCGACTTCCTCAAGGAACTGGAACCCTACCGCGGAGAGCAAGGCGGGGGCGGCGATGCTTGATGAGTTGTTTGCCCGCTATGAGCAACTGGGGCTGGCGGGCGACCTGGCTTTTGAGCGCATGCAGCACGAGTACACCGACGCCGTCCAGTGCAAGCGGGGCTGTACAGACTGCTGTCACGCTCTGTTTGGTCTTTTCCCGATTGAAGCGGCCTTTCTAAGAGATCGCTTCGCCAAACTTGATCCGGCACTGCAGCAGGAGGTCCTCAAGCGGGCGGATCAGGCCGAGGAGCAACTAACCAAATTTCAGGCCATGATGAACGAGGCGCATGCAGACGACCCGGGGATGCAGGCCTACGCTATGGCCAGGGAGCGTATCCGGTGTCCGCTGCTTAACGATCAAGGCGACTGTGATCTTTATGCGCATCGACCGGTTACCTGCCGTATTTACGGTATTCCTACCACTGTTCAGGGTGCCGGGCGCACCTGTTGGAAGGCAGTCTTTGAGGCCGGTAAGTCTTATCCGGCGTTCAACGTGGATCGCCTGCACAGGGAACTCTACCAGATGTCCCGGTCTGTTTTGGAGCTGGGTGGCCAGCCGGATTTGGACCGGGCGGCCCTGCTGGTTCATATGTCTGCTGCCTTGAAGGCACCGCTCGAAAACCTTCTACGCGGCGAGTTCGGGCCGGAAACCAAATAGCATTAGGCGCACCCAACACCTAACACTCAGCGCTCAATGCGATTCGGGCCAGTTCGCCGATGGTTTTCTTCACCAGCTTCCCGGTCTGGTAGACCTTCACCTCATTACTGTCATTTTGCAGTTCCAACAGACGCTCACGCACACCATCCGCTCCGAGATAGCCAAAGAGACGGACTGCGCTGCCTCGGGTCTCAGGATCAGGGCTGTTCAGTAACGGCTTGACCCGCCTGCCGGCCTTCCCGGCAAGGTCGGGTCTTTCCTGTGCGATCCGGGTTAAGGCCCTTACCACGACGGGCCTCAGGGCATCGTCTTCAAGGAGCGGGAATAGCCGGGGGAGGTAGCCCCCAAAAAGACCGGGTGCTGCGGCCATGATCTCTCCGATGGCGTCGATGCTTCCCCAGTAAGAGGCGCTGGATGTTTCAAAGGGGGTAAACAAGCCCCTTAGAATCGCCACGGCCGTGGTAGGGTCAACCGGCGCCAATACCTTGGCCACCCGCCCCAGGGCCTCGGCGGCGCGAAGCCGCATCAGTTCATCGTTCGAGTGGAGCAGCCGCTGGACGTACCTGCCGGTCTTCTTGTCGAGCCGGGCGGAGGCCACAACCGGTTCCAGCCGGTACTCCTTGATGCATTGTTCAACCTCTTGTTTGGTCAGCTTTTGCGGTTCTCCAGCTGCGGTTTCCGGTTCATGAGCCGCATCCTTCTTCGGGGATAGGGCTCTGCTTTCAGCGAGCCTTTTGGTGATACCTGCTCCCTTTACTTCCTGAATGTCCTGGTGCAGCCTGACAAAAGAAAGAGCCCCTCTAACCGCATGGCCCGCCAGAATCTTCTCCGGATAGATCCGGTTGGTCTGAGGGTCATATCCTTCGACGATCATGTGGATGTAGTCATCCTCGGGCAGGAGATCCCACGCGAGATCCCAGTCCATATCACAGGCAAAGACCAGCGCCTCCGAGAAAGCCTCTCCCAGGTTGTGACCGGTGACGTCACAAGCATAGACGGCGCCGCAATTTATGCAGCACCCGACAGGCATCTCCCGGGCGACTCCGTCAACCACTTCTCTTGGTCTTTCTATGGACAAACCGCAGAAGGGACAAGTTGCCTCTTCCCAAGTTTGTTCGATTGATGGTAGGTGCCCCACCTCTTAATCCCCCGCTCCGGGTATTTCCAAAGTATGACACGAACTTCCAGGGCCGCAGGACTTGGTGGTCAACTTCGTGTTCTTTCCTTTTCCGCTGCCCATAATGGGATTGGCCCTGCTGATCACCCGGTCGGCCTCTTCCGAGCCGCATTCGGGGCACTTGATCTCTACTTTGTCATCGGCTTCGCGGATGAGCTTCTCAAAAAGCTGCCCACAAGCGGCACAGCGGAATTCAAAAATAGGCATTGTCCTTATTCACCCCTTAGTTCAGACGCAATTGATTGCATCCAAGATTCTCCGTTAATTCTTTACTGACGTATCCGGAATTAAATCTAACACAAGGGAGACGACCAGCGCAACTGCCGCAGAAGGGTACGGTCGGTCGAACGAAGGGATAGTCGAATACCTATATTAGGGCTCTGTATGCAAAGACGATCAGTGAAGGCGTCTCCCGTAATCGTTTCAAATGTCAGAAAAAGTTGTTGACCACTAGAAGGATTATACCTCTAGACAACGAAGCAGTAACAGCTTCCCGTTAAGGCCGCGCATACCCAACAGTACGGCCCGGACCGCAGGAAGCTTTGCGCCGCAGGAATTAGGTTTGGTGAGTGAACCTGGCTTCTGTCGGTTATCTGATTGTCCCAGTCAATCATATCTGTTGGCTTTCATTTGAACGGTTCTCAGCACGGAGAGCTTCGAGTTCTCCGCAGGAAGTCCGGTCTGCCGTTTACCGACAAGCACATCGACGACTTCATCTTCTCGGTGCCGACCTTCCGGACGACCATGAACTTCAGATTCTAGGCGAACTACCGCCTGACTACCTGACCCGGGAGGGCCAGAGAAAAGAGATGGAGGTGCAATTCCGGATAAAATAGGGTTGGTATGCGCCTGTACAGCGCGACTCTATAGGGGAGGCCATAGATGACCGTGAAACTATCCGAAGTCATCGACCGCTGGATTATCGAAAACGAGAGTTTGGTTCGTGAGATCAGGGACTATAAAGATGAATACAAAAAGGGATACGTGGACGGGATTGAGTCGGCCATCGAATCACTAAAGATTTCTCTGGAGGATTCTGCTGAATAACGTTCTAAAATCTCAAAAACTTGTCGCCCGACAGCAGGAATCGGAGCTTGTGTACCGAAATACAATTAGGAATAATTTTGTGCCCATCGCGTTTCAGACTGGGTAGTTGAGGGCCGTTATGGCTCGTTGACTAAATAAACAAAAATTAATGAGGGGGTAAACGGTAATGTTCGTGGTGACCATTGAAGCATCCACCTGTGAGGGCTGCGGCGAGTGCGTAGATGCCTGTCCCGCCCAATGCCTCGAGATGCAGGACGGCAAAGCGGTGGTCCTGGACGGCACAGACTGCCTTGGCTGTGAGACCTGCGTGACGGTCTGCCCGAGCGGGTCGGTTACATTACAGGAGTTATAGGCGGATACAACCCGTCCCCGGAGTGGACGACCGGGAGGTGAGAAATCAGAGAATCCCGGAAAACCAGTCAACACTGGAGTAAGGCCTACAGCCGACTCCGGAAGGTGATCAACCCAGGCTGCGGACGGTGGGACTCCAGAGCGGAATCAGGGGGCTCCACTACTGTGGTTTGGGTGTCGGTGTGATCTAAGACTACTACTACGGTAACAAAGGTACATAACAGAAACCTTTGTGCCAGTTTTTAAACCAGGGGAGGTGTACTAGGTGGAACAATTTGTTGGGCAGATTATGCCGTACTTTACCGTGGCCATATTCTTGGGCGGTGTTACGTGGCGCATCTGGCGCTGGATGATCCCCCGGATCGTGCACAACATCACCCTTTCTCCGTTCCCGGGTACCTGGACAGCCGCAGTCACCTGGTGGGTGTGGCAGATTGCTATCTTCTGGAACATTCTAAAGTTTGACCGAGCCCTCTGGATCGGCGCTTTTCCCTTCCACGCCGCACTGATCGCGATCATCGGCGGACACCTAATGGGTATTTATACGCTGGGGCTGCAGTTCCACATGATCGCGCCGCTACTCGTTACGGCCGACCTTAGCGTGTGGCTTTCCGATCTGCTGGGTACTACGATGGGACTGGTCTTCCTGGTTGCCCTCTTGTATCTGTTGTATCGCCGCTTCACCGTTGAGAAGGTGCGCGCGATTTCTTCGACCAGCGACTTCCTGCATCTGTTCCTGCTGCTTGGGATCGCCGGTCTGGGCAACTACATGCGTCTTGCTCCGGACGCCCACATGACCTATCTTGAGGCGCGTACTTTCCTGACCGGGCTCTTTACTTTCAATCCGGTGGCGCTTCCGCATAACGCTTTCTTCATGTGGCACTTCCTCCTCGTCCAGTGTCTGATGATTATCTTCCCGTTCAGTAAGCTGATGCACGTCTTCGGCTTCTTCTGGATGCGCTGGATGGTGAACAGACCGTACAAGGAATGGGCCCCCGGAATGCCCGGAGCGAAGGTTCAACTATCTAAGTAGTGTATGAGAAAGGGGGTGTTCACTGAATGAGCACTGAAACCGCTAAGGGGCTTAGACAACCCAAGAGAGCGAACGAAGCCCTTTTCCGGACTCTGGGTGTGGAACCGGTACCGGACGACAAGAAAGTGGCTGAAGCCGTCCGCCATCTGGATGAGTTTCGGCAAAAGCTCCGTTCCTTCGTTGTGATTATGGAGAACTGCGTGAAGTGCGGCCTTTGCGCCGAGAACTGTCATACCTATCTGGGAACCAAGGATCCGAATAACATTCCGGCCGGCCGTGCGGATCTGATTCGTAAGGCCTATAAGCGTTACTTCACGCCGCAGGGCAGACTCTTCGGGCCGCTGGTCGGGGCGGAGGAGCTGACGCTGGAGACCCTCGAGAAATGGTACAGCTATTTCTACCAGTGTTCTGAGTGCCGGCGCTGTTCGCATACCTGCCCGTTCGGTCTGGATACCGCTGAAATTACCATGGTCGGCCGTCAGATCTTGTTCTGGCTCGGCATTGGTCCGCAGTTGCACACGGCTACAGCCGGTGCTATTCTAAAGACAGGCAATCATATGGGTCTGACCAAGGCCGGTATCATTGATACGCTGGAGTTCCTCGCCGAGGAGATTGAAGAGGACTATGAGGGCCTTAAGGTCGACCTCCCGGTTGACAAGCCGGAGTCGGACATTCTCTACGTTCCGTCCTCGGCCGACTTTATGCTGAACCCCAACACCCTGAAGGGCGCTGGAATGTTCTTCAAATGGGTGGGGGCGAACTGGACCATCTCCAGCCGCATCACAGAGGCTGGCAACTTCGGCTACCTGATGGACCAGACCCGTATCCAGCGCGAGATGGTGACCCGCCTCTACGAGGAATGCACCAAGCTGGGCATCAAGAAGATTGTCTGGGGCGAGTGTGGCCACGGTTGGCGGGCAACCAAGATGTACGTGCGTACCTACAGTGACTTGCCCGGCGTTGAGACAATACCGCTTACCCATATCCACGACGAGGCGGCCGCTTTGATTGAGTCCGGTCAGCTTAAACTCGATCCGACCCGGAACAGCAAGCGCATCACGCTGCACGACCCCTGCAACTATGTGCGGGCCTGTGGCCACTGCGATCAGATGCGGGTGATTATGCGGGCGGTAACGACCAACTTCGTGGAAATGACGCCGAACCGTGAGCGGAACTTCTGCTGTGGTGGCGGATCAGGCATCCTGTTCGATGACCCGGCGATGTATGAGTACCGGATCCTGGCCTCGAACAAGAAGGCCGAACAGGTCCGCGAAACCGGAGCCGAGGTTCTGTGTGCTCCTTGCTCCATCTGTAAGGCACAGCTTTATCCGATGGTTAAGGAACACAAACTTGGCGTCGAGGTCGTCGGACTGATTGACTTGGTGGGTCATGCGCTGGTGTTTCCCGAGGAATAGGGCGGGGTAAGATAACTCCGATAAGGAACACCGGTGTACAATAAAAAAATAATCAGGAGGTGTATCTGAAAAATGCCGTTTGTTGAAATCGAAGGGAAACAGATCGAGGTAGACGAGGACGGTTTCATGACTGACCCGGCCGCATGGTTTGAGGGCTGCGCCTACTACTTCTGCAAGGGTGAGGGCATCGAGGAACTGACCGAGGCACACTGGAAGGTCATCAACTACCTTAAGGAGTACTATGCTACCAATGGTATTGCTCCGATGATCCGCAAGCTCTGCAAGGAAACCGGTATCCCCCTGAAGGAGATCTACGAGCTCTTCCCGTCCGGTCCTGCCAAGGGCGCCTGCAAACTCGGCGGCCTCCCCAAGCCGACCGGCTGCGTCTAAAAAGAGAGTTTTATGCAAATGCTTAACCCGGGGTTTCCCCCGGGTTAAGCGTTTAATTTTGTGTGGAGTGTTAGGCGGGGATTACCTTTGGAAGGACTGTACCGGCCCCGGTTGGTTGTTGCTGCGCCACAGGGACGATCCGGGAAGACAACGGTTACCGCAGCTCTGATTGCCGGGCTTCGCGGCCGGGGCTTTGACGTCCAGCCGTTCAAAAAGGGTCCGGATTTCATTGACCCGAGCTGGCTGTCGTTGGTGGCCGGTCGGCAGTGTCGCAATCTGGACCGCTTTATGATGGATGAAGAAACAATCCGACATTCATTCATTAACCATTCCACCGCCTCCGGCGTTGCCGTCCTGGAGGGGGCCATGGGACTCTTTGACGGTGTTGACGTGGATGGTAGTGGGAGCACGGCCGAGATTGCAAAGAGTCTCGGGGCCCCGGTGCTGCTGGTGGTGAACGCGGTGCGGATGACCCGCAGCGCCGCGGCGGTCGTCTTGGGCTGCCAGAAGTTCGACCCGGACGTCAATGTTGCCGGGGTTATTCTGAACAATGTTGCCCGTCCCCGTCATCGGGACATGCTTACGGCGGTGATTGATCGGTACTGTAACCTTCCGGTGCTTGGAGTATTCCCCAAAAAGAAGGAATACACCGTACCGGACCGGCACTTGGGCCTGGTACCGGCGGCCGAGAACGACGCCCTGCAAAGGGTCCTGGAGACCTGGCAGGCGGATGCGGAGTCCACCCTGGATCTGGACCGGATCATCGAGATTGCTCAGGCGGCCCCCCCGGTAGAGTCGGGACGGGGGCGTCCACCGGCGTTGCCGACTTCTAATGTTCGGCCCAGGATCGCCGTCCTGCGAGACCGGGCCTTTACATTTTACTACCCGGAGAACCTGGAGGCGCTGGAAATGGTCGGGGCGGAGTTGGTCTTTGTCGACGCCTTGCACGAAGATCTGCCCGCGGGCATCGACGCGCTTTACGTGGGGGGCGGCTTCCCCGAGATGTTCGCTGCGGAGCTGGAGGCCAATACCGCTCTCCGGCAGTCTGTACGTTCACGTGTGGAAGCGGGAATGCCCGTTTACGCGGAGTGCGGGGGGTTGATGTACCTTGGCGAGCGGCTGCTGTGGCAAGGGGAGAGCTTTCAGATGGCCGGGGCGATACCCTTCGAGACGAACCTGGACAAGAAACCCCGGGGTCATGGTTACATGGTCCTGAAGGCGGTGGCGGACAATCCCTTTTTTCCCAGCGGGACCATGATCAAAGGGCACGAGTTCCACCACTCCAGTGTCACCCGGGTGGATCCCGGAGTGACCTTCTGCATGGAGGTTCACCGGGGATACGGAACCGATGGCAGGCGGGACGGGATGCTGTACCACAATGCCTTCGCGGCTTACTGCCACATTCACGCCCTGGCGGTCCCCGACTGGGCACCCAACCTGGTTCGGGCCGCGGTGGAGTACCACCGCGTACACCGGGGGTCCGACTGAGAAATCCAGTGGAGACAGGGCGCTTCGTGAATTAGCATAAGATTAGATGGTTCACTCTTACTTTAGGAGGTCACAGCAGTGAGTGCAGTAATGGTCTACATTACGGCGGCTAACTTTGAGGACGCCGAAAAGATCGCGCGCGGTCTGGTTGAAGAGCGTTTGGCGGCGTGTACCAACCTGGTACCGAAGATCATCTCTACCTACTGGTGGGACGACAAGCTGAACGAAGACCAGGAGAGCCTGATCCTGGCCAAGACCACCAATGACAAGGTCGACGCTCTAATCGAGCGAGTGAAGGAAATGCACAGCTACGAGGTACCCGCAGTAAGTGTCATCGAGATCAAGGGTGGCAACCCGGACTTTCTGAACTGGATCGAAAGCGTGGTCAGTAAGTGAGGGTTACGTCCCTGCATTCCTGGGCGGTTAACCCGATCCAGGCGGTCGCCATTCAAAAGGACCTGTCGGAAAGAATCGATTTGCGCCTGCCACGCGATTTCTCCCTTCGCTATGTGGCAGGCGCCGACGTCTCTGTGGACCGTGAGCGTGAGCGGATTTACGCGGCTGTGGTGGTTCTGTCCGTGCCGGATCTAATGGTGGTGGAAATCCGCCAGTCCGCCATGCCCCCGGAGTTCCCGTATGTTCCGGGGCTCCTTACCTTCCGGGAGGGGAAGGTCCTCGCGGCCGCCTTCGAGCAGGTACAGACGCCATGTGATCTGGTGGTGTTTGACGGCCAGGGTCTGGCTCACCCCCGCGGCCTGGGCATCGCCTCCCATTTCGGGCTGCTCCTGGGCATCCCGACCGTCGGAGTGGGGAAGAGTAAGCTAGTGGGCGACTACGGGGAGCCCGGACCGGACAAGGGCTCGTCCAGTCCTCTGCTCTACAAGGGCGAGCGTGTGGGTACCGTACTGCGTACCCGCAGAGGGGTGAGGCCGGTGTTTGTCTCCCCGGGGAACCGGATCGATCACGCTTCGGCGGTGGATGTGGTGCTCGGGACCTGCACCCGTTACCGGCTGCCGGAACCGACGAGGCAAGCGCACCTGGAAGCAGGCCGTCTGAGGAGTGAGAAGTGAGAAGTGAGAAGTTGGAGGTGGGAGACTTGAAGGAATTCGCATAGCGAATTCCCACCTTTGAAATCTCACTTCTGACATCCCACTTCCCACAGTCTCAAAATGTGCACTTGGTGCTCATTTTTTTTTGCCCATGAACAAAGAATAAGGAAAAGCACAGAGGGGGCGGTAATTTGTACCGGCAAAGCATAGCCATCTTGGCATTCGGACTGGTATTGATGGTAATGGGCGCGCTGTACCTGGAGAACCGGATGGGACCGATGCCTGTTCTGACCTGGGGCAGCAGGGGATTCCACGTGGAGCAGATTCAGGAGCGCCTTGCCGCACAGGGTTTTTACCGCGGGAACATCCACGGGATCCTGGACGGGGCTACCTGGCGGTCGGTACGGGAATTCCAGGCTAAGCACGGCCTTCGGGTGGACGGAATCGTGGGCGGAGCTACTTGGCAGGCCCTGGATTACGGGGTGGCCGATGATCCTGTCGTTCCGGCACAGGCGGGCCGAGTAGTCGTAAATGATGACGTGATCCACCTGCTGGCCAGGGTGATTATGGCCGAGGCGGGTGCGGAACCGTATGTAGGCCAGGTGGGGGTAGGAGCCGTAATCCTGAACCGGGTGCGTAATGCTTCTTTCCCAAATACCGTAGCGGGCGTAATCTACCAGCCCAAGGCCTTTGAATCGGTCAGCCGGGGGACGATCTGGCGACCGGTCTCAAAAGATGCCTACCGGGCAGCCAGGCAGGCAATTGCCGGTTGGGATCCCACAGGCGGAGCAATATACTTCTGGAACCCGGGGAAACCGGTTAGTCCCTGGATCTGGACTCGAAACATCATTACGCGTATCGGGCGGCACGTATTCGCGCGTTAGAGCGTTCAAGGGCTGACCGACGTTCTGCGCAGCTTAGCGGTTTGTTGCACAAAGAAAGGGTGACTATTGTATGCCCCGTTTGACCATATCAGTGGCCGTTTTAGCCCTATTGTTCGTAGTGTCTTTTGCCTGGGGACTGGATCAGTCCCGTACACGGCAGCAAATGGAGAACTTTCTGAACAATGAATATCAACTTTCGTTCTACAATACTCTGTCCCAGGTACGCGGACTCGAGGTACTCCTGGGCAAGAGCCTGGCGGTGTGCGGGGATTCCGAAGATACACGACTGTTTGCGGAGATCTTCCAGCAGGCCCTGGCTGCACAGAGTAATCTGACACGTCTGCCGGTTGAGGGCATTGCTGTAGCACGTACGTCCAAGTTTCTGAACCAGGTTGGCGATTTTAGCAGCTCTCTCCTGAACCAGTCCGCGATGGGTGTACCGGTTTCAGACGAGCACTGGAACACCCTGCGTCGTCTGCAGAACCAGGCGGCAAGTCTAAACAACGAACTGCACGGAATTGAACGCCAGATGGAAAGGAACGGGGCCCGGTTTTGGGAGATCGACCAACTGATTCGTGCCCGGCGAAGCGCTGCGGCAGCGAGACCGCTTGACCCGGCGGAAACAGAATTCCGGTCGATTAACCGGGAGATGGAGGCCTTTCCGACCCTGATTTACGACGGACCATTTTCAGACCACCTGGATAGACAACAACCCAGGGCTACCGGTGGCGAGCAGGTCGACCAGGAACGGGCGCGGGAAATCGCCATGCAGGCGGTTGACCGCCGTGAGGGGGTTGACTATCAAACGCGGATCACCGGGACCACGCGCGGGCAGATCCCGGCAGTGCGCGTAGAGGTTGTCGGGCGGGGCGGCGCCAAGGATGACCGGTTTACCGTTGATGTGGCCCGCCGTGGGGGGGAGGTAGTCTGGTTCCTAAATTCCAGACCGCCCGGTGCAGCACGGTTGAGCGTGGCTGAGGCTAAGGAAAGGGCCGAGCGCTACCTTGCCGAACATAACCTGCGGAATATGCAGGTGACCTTTTCGGTGCGGCAGGGGGACACAGTTACCTACAACTTCGCCGCTGTCCAGGACGGGGTGATCCTGTACCCGGATCTGCTTAAGGTCACCGTGGCCTTGGACAACGGGCAGGTGATCGGGCGTGAGGCTTTCGGGTTCGTGATGAACCACCACCGGCGCCCGAACCTGGAACCGACCGTATCTGCGGAGCAGGCCCGGAAAAAGATAAACGAACGGGTAAAGGTCAGCAACGTCCGCTTGGCGGTCATCCCGACCGATGGCGGCGGCGAACTGCTGACCTGGGAATTTAGGGGTGAAGCCGCTGGGAATACCTACCTGGTTTACGTGAACGCAAACAACGGCCGCCAGGAACGCATCCTGCAGCTGGTCGACGCCCCCGAGGGCGAACTCACAATCTAAAAGGTCTGCAACTCAAGCCCGAGGAAACGCCTTGTTGATGCTATGCAGGCTAACATAAGAAAGAATCGGAGTCGCGAAAAACAATCTACAGGTGGACTTGGGAGAAAGTAGTGAGGCCGCCAAAAACAAGTTCTCTGCGAGGACAAGCAGCGCGCGGAAGCCGATTCCTTCCGGCCGTTCCGACATCCGACCTCTGACAACCGACGACCGAATACAAGCGGGCTATTGACAAAGCTTTATCCCCGGTGCTAAGTTGTTATATAAGTGAAAACGGTAAGGTGATGAAGGGACCAATGGTATCCGCCGTTGAGCAGCGAGCCGGAGACGGTGTGAGTCCGGCCAACAGAGGTACCACAGCCACCCCCGAGCAGAAGGTGAAGAGCCTTCCGGAAGCCCTCCGTTAGAAGGGTCGCAAGCGGGTCTGTCTTTCCGGCAGACCAATGAAGGTGGTACCGCGTGGCCAGGGCGCCCGTCCTTTAAAGGACAGCGTCCTTTACTTTTTTCCAGGGAGGGAGAACATTGGATCGGCAGTTAGAAGTACTCGAACTGTTGGCGGAAAACGCCCGCCTGATGATCGAGCAACTGGCTACCATGCTCAACATGAGCGAGGAAGAGGCCCGCCGCTTGATAGGGCAGTTGGAGGAGAGCCATATCATTTTCGGATACCGGACCCTGATTAACTGGGATAAGGTAGGAAAGGAACGGGTTACCGCCCTGATTGAGGTGAAGGTAACGCCGCAGCGGGACGTAGGCTTCCAGGCGGTAGCGGAGCGGATTGGGCGTTTCCCCGAGGTGAAGACCCTGCACCTGATGTCCGGCGCCTATGACCTGGCGGTCTTTATCGAGGGAAGGACAATGCAGGAGGTGGCTTTCTTCGTGGCTACCAAGCTGGCGCCCATCGACGGGGTGACCAGCACCACGACCCATTTTGTCCTGCAGACCTTTAAGGAAGAGGGGATCCTGCTCGAGGATGGTGACGGTGACCACAGGCTGGTGATGTCACCGTGACGACCGGAAAGTGGGCCGAAAGGCTAAACCCAACCGTAAGAGATATAAAACCGTCCGGGATCCGCCGCTTTTTCGATATGGCCTCAGAAATGAAGGGAGTAATCTCGCTCGGCGTGGGCGAGCCAGACTTTGTTACTCCCTGGCGGATCCGGGAGTCGTCGATCTATGCCTTGGAGAAGGGCTACACGATGTACACGGCAAATAGCGGGCTTCCCGAACTCCGGCAGGAGATCTCTCGCTTCACAGCCGACTCGTACAGTCTCACCTATGATCCCAACCACGAGGTTTTGGTCACGGTTGGCGTCAGCGAAGCCCTGGATCTGGCGCTGCGGGCTGTCGTAGCGCCGGGGGACGAGGTGATCGTGCCGGAGCCCTGCTACGTGTCCTACCAGCCCTGTGTGGCCCTGGCCGGTGGAACCCCGGTGTCTGTACCCACCCGTGGCGAAGACGGATTTGTGGTCACCGCGGCCCAGATTGAAGCGGCGATTACCCCGCGTACGAAGGCGCTCCTGCTCTGCTACCCGAACAATCCGACGGGGGCGATTATGCCGCGGGCCGAGTTGGAGTCGATTGCCGAACTTTGTGCCTCGCGTGACATCCTGGTCATCTCGGACGAGATTTACGCGGCACTCACCTACGAGGGTGAGCACACCTGTTTTGCCGGCCTGCCCGGGATGCGCGACCGCACCATCCTGCTGCAGGGCTTCTCCAAGGCCTTTGCCATGACTGGTTGGCGGGTGGGATATGCCCTGGGGAATGCAGACTTCATCGGGGCAATGACCAAGATCCACCAGTTCACCATGCTCTGCGCGCCGATCACGGCCCAGATGGCCGCTATCGAGGCGCTCAAAAATGCCCGCGAAGATATGCACCGGATGGTTAACCAGTATAATTACCGGCGCCGCCTGGTCCTAAAGGCCTGCCGGGAGATCGGTCTCCCCTGCTTCAATCCCGGGGGGGCCTTCTACGTCTTCCCGGACATCCGCCCCACCGGGCTGACCTCGGAGGAGTTTACCGAGCGGCTGATCCGGGAGGAGAAGGTGGCGGTTGTTCCGGGCAACTCCTTTGGTGATTGCGGCGAGGGCTATATTCGCTGTTCCTATGCCGCTTCGGTGGAGAACCTCACTGAGGCTTTCAAGCGGATCGGGCGTTTGGTTCAGAGGACTCCATGATTTACATATTGGGTACCTGGAAAGGGAAGGATTGTTTAAGAAAAACGTCGAATCTTGCTACTAGATGTCTCAACCATGATGCATCAAAACAAGGGGTAGCAAGGAAGGTGAGTAAGGGGAATCCATCTCACTTCCCACCTCACACTTCTCGCCTCCCATAAGGTGGTGGTCTCCGTCCGTAAGGAAGTCTGGGTTACCCTGCGCTCGGTACGTACTGACGACCTGGGAGAGGAGGAAACCGTGGAACTCGCCACACGTGGTGATTTCTACCGGCGGAAAGACTGTTTCTACATTATATACAACGAGTCTGAAGCCTCCGGTCAGGCCGGCACCACGACCAGCTGGAAGGCCGAGTCCTCGCGCGTGACCCTGAACAAAGTGGGTACGGCTGAGGTACGCCAAGTGTTTGAGTACGGTATACACGACCGCGCCAGTTTCATCACCCCGTACGGAATGCTGCCAGTAGCCGTCCTGCCATGGAAGGTCGAGGTCGACTTGACAGAGGTGGGGGGAAGTATTAATCTAGAGTATGAATTGGAGATGGACAGGCAAAAAATAGGTTACCAAGCCCTTTCGATAACCGTCGAGGAGGTCTAGAATTGGACTACCTTCTGGCAGGCCTGCGCGCAGGCATCGAGCGGGCGCTGCGCAGTGCCGCCGAAGCGGCCAGGGATGACCTGGGAATCCATCCCGAAGTTCCGCTTCCCGAGTTTACCGTTGAAGTTCCGCGTGAGCAGAACTTCGGCGATTTCGCCACCAACCTAGCTCTGATGCTTACTAAACCAGCCCGGCGTTCTCCGCGCCAGATTGCCGAAATCCTCATCACCCACCTGAATCTTCAGGACTGTGAGGTACAGGAGGTAACAATCGCGGGTCCGGGCTTTATTAATTTTCGGCTCCATCCCGAATGGATGTACCGGGTCCTGCCCCAGATCGAGGCGTCCGGGCCGGATTTTGGGAGGAGTAGCATCGGCGGTTCCCGCAGGGTCCAGGTTGAGTTCGTGAGCGCTAATCCCACCGGCCTGTTGCACATGGGCAACGCCCGGGGGGCAGCCCTGGGGGACAGTATGGCCTCCCTTCTATCCTTTGCCGGCTTCGATGTCGCGCGCGAATTCTACGTCAATGACGCCGGACACCAGATTGAGAACCTCGCCTTCTCTATGGAGGCCCGCTACCTGCAGGAACTGGGGCGTGATGCCGAGGTCCCGGAGCAGGGTTACCACGGGGAAGACCTGATTGAAACGGCCCGTCACTTCGTCGAACAGTACGGGGACCGCTACCGGAACGAGGCGCCTGAAGTACGCCGGGAGATGCTGTTAAAGTATGCCCTGAACGAAAAGCTGACCGCCATCCGGGAGACGCTGGCGGTTTTCGGGGTTGAATACGATGTCTGGTTTTCCGAGCAGTCGCTGCACGACAGCGGGGCGGTGGCCGAAACCATCCAACTCCTGCGCCGTCGCGGTCACATCGTGGAAAAGGACGGGGCCCTCTGGCTGAAAGGCAGCGCCTTGGGCGCGGAAAAGGACGAGGTGGTGGTTCGGGCCAACGGCATACCTACTTATTTCGCGGCCGACATTGCCTACCACAAGAACAAGTTCGACCGGGGGTTTAACTGGGTGATCAATATCTGGGGGGCCGATCATCACGGGCACGTGGCTCGCATGAAGGGTGCCCTTGACGCGCTCGGTCTTGACCCCGACGCCCTGGACGTAGTGATTATGCAGCTGGTACGGCTGTACCAGGGCGGGGAGATCGTCCGGATGTCCAAACGCAGCGGTCAGTACGTTACCCTGGGTGAACTGCTGGAAGAGGTCGGCACGGACGCAGCACGCTACTTCTTCGTGATGCGCAGCGCGGACAGCCACCTGGATTTCGACCTCGACCTGGCCAAGAGCCGGTCTAACGAGAACCCGGTCTATTACGTCCAGTACGCCCACGCCCGCATCGCCAGCATCTTCCGCCAGCTGGCCGAGCGGGGAGGGGCATTGCCGGACGTCGGGGCGATCGACTTTACGGTGCTAAAGGAAGACGCCGAACGCGCGTTGATCAGGCGCCTGGCTGATTTTCCGGAGGAGGCCGCCCAGGCGGCAGTAGACCTGGCGCCACACCGCATCGCCCATTACGTTCACGACGTGGCCGGTTTGTTTCACAGCTTCTATAACGCCCACCGCGTGATCGGCGCGGGGGACGGTCTGGAACGGGCCCGCCTGGTGCTGGCCCGGTGTACCCAGACCGTGATCCGTAATTGTCTCGGCCTTTTGGGGGTTACCGCACCAGAGAGAATGTAAAAGAAAAATCTTCTCGAGGTACGCGCCGGCCAAAGGGGCGTACCTGAGGGTATTGTAAAGCAGCGGGAGGAGAGTATGGCCAAATTTGTTTTTGTCACCGGTGGTGTAACTTCCTCATTGGGAAAAGGGATCACAGCCGCCTCCCTGGGTCGCCTCTTAAAGAGCCGGGGGGTAAAGGTTGCCATCCAGAAACTAGATCCCTACCTGAACGTTGATCCCGGTACAATGAGCCCCTACCAGCACGGGGAGGTCTTCGTGACCGAGGACGGCGCTGAGACCGACCTCGACCTTGGACACTACGAACGGTTTGTGGATGTAAACCTGACCCAGTCCAGCAACGTGACCACCGGGGGGATTTACTCCTCAGTCATCCGCAAGGAACGGCGCGGCGAGTACCTGGGCGGGACCGTCCAGGTGATTCCACACATCACCAACGAGATTAAGGAGCGGGTACTCTTGGTCGCTCAGGAAACCGGCGCCGAGGTGGTTATTGTCGAGATCGGCGGCACGGTGGGTGACATCGAGTCCCAACCCTTCCTGGAAGCCATCCGGCAGCTGAAATCCGATCTGCCGCGCGGCGATGCCCTCTATATCCACGTGACCCTGGTGCCTTACCTCAAAGCGGCCAACGAGCTCAAGACGAAACCGACCCAGCACAGTGTGAAGGAACTGCGCGGGATCGGCATTCAGCCCGACGTACTGGTCTGCCGCACCGAAAAACCCTTCCCTCCAGGTCTGAAGGACAAGCTGGCCCTCTTCTGCGACACCGAGAAACGGGCCGTGATCCAGGCTTTGGACGCCGCCTCGATCTATCAGGTGCCGATAATGATGGAGGAGGAAGGCCTGGGTGAATTCGTGGTGGAGCGGCTGGGCCTGGAGTGCAACCGGCCGGACCTGAGCGACTGGCAGGAGATGCTCGGCAAGCTAAAAAGCCCGAAACACAAGGTGACGATTGCTCTGGTCGGGAAGTATGTATCGCTACCGGACGCCTACTTCAGTGTCGCGGAAGCGCTGCGCCACGCCGGGATCACCCATAGCACCCGGGTGGATATCGTCTGGGTCAATGCGGAGGATCTGGAGACCAAAGCCGTGGAAGACGTTCTCGACGGGGCGGATGGAATCCTCGTGCCGGGCGGTTTTGGCGACCGTGGTACTGAGGGCAAGGTCCAGGCCCTGCGGTATGCCCGGCTGAACAAGGTCCCGCTGCTCGGCATCTGCCTGGGAATGCAGCTGGCCTGTGTGGAGGTTGCCCGCGGTGTCCTCGGCTGGTTGGATGCAAACAGCTCGGAATTCGACCCGCACACCCTGCACCCGGTAATCGACATCCTTCCGGAACAGAAAAACGTCGCCGACATGGGCGGGACAATGCGCCTCGGCGGGTACCCGTGCGACCTTCTCCCGGGCTCCCTGGCCCACAAGGCTTACGGAACCGAGCAGATCACGGAGCGGCACCGTCACCGGTATGAGTTTAACAATGAATACCGTAACCAGTTCAAAGACGGCGGGGTGATCTTCAGTGGCCTTTCACCCGATGCACGTCTGGTGGAGATCATTGAGCTGGCCGATCATCCCTGGTTCGTGGCTACCCAGTTCCATCCGGAGTTCCGGTCACGGCCCAACCGCCCGCACCCCCTCTTCCAGGACTTTATCGGTGCAGCGCTAAAGGCGAGCTTGAACTGATCCGGGATCGTTTGCGGGATCTGTGACTATAATGTTGGGAGGGGTGCTGTGTTGCGGAAAATATGGGCCGTGCTGATATTGGTCGTTGTTGTGGGTTCCCTGATCGCTGTAGCCTACTCCGTGCAGGACGGGCCTGACTATTACGGCGGAGGCACAGACCAGATCGTCGTGATCCGGATCGAGGGGCCGATTATCGGCGGCAGCGGCGGTTCGTTCTTTGAGGGAGGCATGACCTGGTCGGAAGATATCGTGGCGCAGATCGAATCGGCGGCCGAGGACCCAATGGTGGATGCGGTCATTTTCCGGATCAACAGTCCGGGCGGCACAGTGGCCGCCGGCCAGGAGATCGCGAATGCGGTAGACCGTCTGCGTGGTTCGGGTAAGATTGCGGTAGCCTCGATGGGTGACACCGGGGCTTCTGCGGCGTACTGGATCGCGTCCCGCTGTGACTCAATCGTGTCCGGTCCGACTACCGCGACGGGAAGCATCGGCGTGATCATCAACACGACTAATTTCGCCGGTTTGTATGAGAAGCTCGGGATCGAAACCGAGGTCATTAAGAGCGGCCCCCTGAAGGATATGGGATCACCGAACCGCCCGCTGACCGGTACGGAACGTGATCTGTTTCAGGAAATGGTAGACGATATGTTCAGCCAGTTTGTGGACGCGGTGGCGGAGGGGCGGAGCTTGTCCCGGGACGAAGTCCTGTCCGTGGCCGACGGGCGCGTGTTCACCGGGCGCCAGGCTTACTCGCTGGGACTGGTAGATCGGCTGGGTTACTTCGGGGAAGCGGTGGAAGAGGCCACCGAACTGGCGGGCCTGCACGATCCAGAAGTAGTTGAAATGGGATATCCCAATGGGCTGTTCCGGCAGCTTTTTGGCGGGATGTCCGTAAAGCTGGTCCCGCCTGGTGGCTGGATGATGATAATACCGTCATTTTCGCAGCGTTAGGGAGTGTATTAAATGTCCGGGACAGAGGAAGACAGGAAAGACCTGGTTCAGGAACAGCCTGCCGTTTCGGATCTTGAAGGGGCCGAGACACCGGATGAGGCCGTAGCGCCGGAACCGGTTTCGGAACCAGGTCTTCTGGAATTGATTTACGGGGTGCTGTTTGACCCCGTGTCCACCTTCCGGCGCGTGGCTCCGAACCCGCCGCTCTTTCTGACGTTTTTGATTGCTACCCTCGTAAACGTGGGTACCACCCTAATGGGCGTGATCACCTACCGTACGGCGGGTTTCGGAGGCATCTCCGAACTGGATGTATTCGTGGCGGCAATCATACCGGTCTTTGCCCTGATCAGCTTCTTCCTGTGGTATCTCAAGTGGCTGGTTTACGGTGCAGTGCTGCACCTGGTGTCCCAGTTGTTCGGCGGGGTGAACGGCCCCAAGGCCACCCTCTCGGTTTATGGCCTGGCCGGACTGCCGGCTTTGCTCCTGCTTCCGGTACAGGGTCTGATTGTGGTGGCCGGCCTGGGCGAGTCCGTAGCCACCTCCCTGATGGGGCTTGCCGGGCTGGTGGTCTTCGGCTGGAGCCTGGTACTCCTGGTTCTGGGCCTGCGTGAAGTACACCGTTTCGGAACCGGGCAGGCGATTTCCGTGGTGGTGACGCCCGTTATCACCATTGTGTTGTTCGTGGTCCTGGTGTCAATTCTGGCGGCCTTAGGATTTACCGCATTTATCCCACAGATCCCGACTTTGCCCGGGTTATTCTAATTTTCCCTCTGCACTTCCATTTCTGGGGCAGGATTTTAGCATAGCGCCAAGAATATGGTACATACTTGATTTGCAGTGTTAGGATTCTGGAGGTCGGTCTCCAGGGAATAATGCAAGGTGGGATTGGAGATGCTGTTGGTCGTGGATGACCAACCGGCGATACGGCATTTACTGCTGGAAGCGCTGGCTAGCGACGGTTTTGAGGTGGAATTGGCGGCAAACGGGCGCGAGGCGGTAGCCAAGGTGCAGCAGCGCCGGCCGGCGCTGGTCCTGCTTGACCTCAAGATGCCCGGAATGAGCGGTCTGGAGACATTACGTGAATTGAACAAGGTGGCTCCCGGGTTGCCCGTAATCCTGATTACCGCCTACGGTGAACTGTCTGACCCGGGCGAAGCGGAACGGATGGGTGTCCGCTGCCTGATTCTTAAACCCTTTGACCTGGATGAGGTTCGTGTGGTGGTACGCAGGGTCCTGGACAAGGTTTCGGCTGAAAAGCACGCAAAAAAGGAATCTGGCTTATAGTGGCGAAGTAGGCTACTATTAAGGAGGTCCGGGTATGTTAATCAAGACCGAAACCACAGTGGCTCTGCGTTGCCCGGATTGTGGGCGGCTCATTCTGCATACTCTGTCGCGGTTTGAATTTGGCGGGGGGCGAACCAAGGAAGTCAGCTGCTCCTGCGGCAGCCCACAGGTGGTGGTAAGCACCAAGGGCAACAGATCCTTCTGGCTTGAGGTGAACTGTGTAATCTGCGAGGCGGTACACCTCTATCATCTCTCCGCGAAAGAAATGTGGACCCACGAGGTGATCCACCTTTCCTGTCAGGAAACCGGCCTGGAATTGGGACACATCGGAGACCGGCATAAGATTAAGGAATATATTAAGAATCACGAAGAGGCGCTGGAGGCCCTGGTCGAGGAGATGGGTGGTCAGGACTACTTCGTGAACGCCGGGGTGATGCTGTCGGTGTTGACCCACGTCCACACGCTCGCCGAGGAGGGCAACCTCAACTGCACATGTCAGAATAACCGGATTGAACTGGAGATTTTCCCCGACCGGATCGAACTCCACTGCCGTCACTGCAACCGGATGCATGTTCTTTCTGCGATGACGGCCCAGGATGCTTCTGATCTGCGGGATGACGAAGTACTCAAGCTTACGCGCAAGGCACGCACTAAAACCCTGCGGATGCACCGCAAACACGACAACAAGTAGTTGTAAATACCCGTAAGACAGCACATACTATCCGACGATAAGACTAAACCCCAAACCCCCGAGACCACTCACCAGAAGGCGGTGGTGAAAGGCAAGCCTAACGGCGGCCCCTTAAGCTTTGCCCTGTGTGGGAGGTCCTCTGAACTGAGGACGCGCGGTCTCATAGGAGGAGACGTATTGCCTCTGGTAAACGCCTCACGGATCCTGCAATGCGCCGACGAAGGCGGATGGGCCGTGGGAGCCTTCAACTGCAATAACATGGAGATCGTCCAGGCGATCATCCGCGCTGCCGAGGAAGAGCATTCCCCTGTTATCATTCAGGCGAGTCAAGGTGCCATCAAGTATGCCGGACTGGGCTTTATCGCCGCCCTGGTCATGCAGGCTGTTAAGGAAACACGGGTACCCGTAGCCTTGCACCTGGACCACGGAACCAGCTATGAACAGGTCGTTTGTTGTATCCGGGCCGGTTTTTCCTCGGTGATGATTGACGGTTCGCACCTCCCGCTGGACGAGAACATCGCCCTGACCAGGCGGGTGGTGGAAACGGCCCGCCCGGTGGACGTTTCCGTGGAAGCGGAACTGGGGCGCCTTGGAGGGGTCGAGGACGACATCAGCGTGGAAGAACGGGATGCCCTGTTCACCGATCCGGATGAGGCCTACCGTTTTGTCCAGGAAACCGGGGTAGACGCTTTGGCGGTCGCCATCGGTACAGCCCACGGGCTGTATAAGGGCACGCCAAAACTGGACTTTCCACGGCTGGAGCAGATCCGGACCCGCGTCAAGCTTCCCATTGTACTCCACGGTTCATCCGGGGTACCGGCGGACGCCATCCGCGAGGCCGTCCGACTTGGGGTGCGCAAGGTCAATATCGACACGGATATCCGCCAGGGGTTTGTGAACGCGGTACGGCGGGTGTTGGACGAGAAGCCGGACGAGATTGACCCGCGCAAGGTGCTGGGGCCGGCCCGCGAAGCGGCGGTAGAGGTGATCCGGGAGAAGATCCGCCTGTTCGGCAGCGCTGGTAAGGCTAGCGAAATCTAGATTTCAGGAAGGTAGAAGACTTATATGAGATTGTTTATCGACACCGCAAACGTGGAACACATCCGTGAGGCGGCGGCCATCGGAGTAATCTCCGGAGTTACTACCAACCCCTCTCTGATCGCAAAGGAAGGCCGGGATTTTGTTCAGGTAGTTAAGGAGATCACCGAAATCGTAGACGGCCCGATCAGCGCCGAGGTAATCAGCCTGGAGGCCCCCGGGATGGTGGCCGAGGCCGAGGAACTGGCCAAGATCCACCCCAATGTGGTGATCAAGATCCCGATGATTCCCGAGGGGTTAAAGGCCGTCAGTATGCTGGCCCCCAAGGGCATCAAGACCAATGTGACCCTGGTTTTCTCCGCCAACCAGGCTCTGCTGGCCGCCCTCGCCGGCGCGACTTACGTCAGCCCGTTTCTGGGCCGCCTGGATGACATCGGACACGACGGGATCCAACTGGTGGGCGAAATTATGGACGTCTTCAACATTCACGAGATCTCCACGGAAGTGATCACCGCTTCGATCCGGAACCCGCTGCACGTGATCAATTCAGCGCGGGCCGGGGCCCATATTGCCACTATCCCTTACAAGGTCTTGATGCAGATGTTCAAGCACCCGTTGACCGATAACGGTATTAAGCAGTTCCTGGATGACTGGGCCGCCTTCAAGAAGTAGTACACCAGGTCAAAGCCTTCAGGTAAACACCTGCGCGACTTCCATTTTCCCAAGTTTAGTGCCTGTCCTCTTAGAGGGTTATCCTGGATAAACCCTTATCATTGACACCCTAAGAATACTAATCTCCTTAGCGAGGGGGGGATGCCATGTCGATTCCCGATCTGGAAACCCGAACGGTCAGTGAGCTGCAGAACATAGCCAGGGAATTGAATATTCCGGCTTACTACCGTCTACGAAAAAAAGAGCTGATTCGGGAGATTACCAGGGTAAACCAGGAGTCTTCCGCTGTTGATCAGGAGACCCTGAAAGCCAGGGTACCCCGGGAGGCAATACGGAGGCCCGTACGGGAGGTTCCCCGGGTGGACCAGGAAACGCCGAGGGCTGAACCGGAGACGCCTGCACCAAGGGTGAACCGGATAGTACCGGCGAGGGGCACTCAAGATGCATCCAGAGTACACCACGAGACCAGTGGGGGCGAACCGGAGATGCCCGCTCCCAGGGTAAACCGGGAGGCACCGCCCAGGATCACCCAGGAGATACTCAGGGCCAACGCGGAGCGAAACGGACTGTTCCAGGCCCAGGGCGTACTTGAGATCCTGCCCGAGGGCTACGGATTCCTCCGACCCTTCCAGTTCGTCCCTTCCAACAACGACATCTATGTTTCCGCATCACAGATTCGGCGGTTTGATCTGCGTACGGGAGACCTCGTCTCCGGGCAGGTCCGCCAGCCGAAGGACAACGAAAAGTACCTGGCTCTGCTACGGGTTGAACAGATCAACGGCGAAGACGCCAATACTGCGGCACGCCGGGCGCATTTCGACACGCTCACCCCGCTGTACCCGCAAGAGCGGATCCAGCTCGAGACCGTTACCCACAAGAAAGCGACCCGGATCATCGACTTGATCTCGCCCCTCGGCAAGGGCCAGCGCGGTCTGATTGTGGCTCCTCCAAAGGCCGGGAAAACCACGCTTTTGAAGGAGATTGCGAACAGCATCACGACCAACCACCCCGAGATAAAGCTAATAATCCTGTTGATCGATGAACGTCCGGAAGAGGTTACCGACATCCAGCGTTCGGTTCAGGCCGAGGTGATCAGCTCGACCTTTGACGAGCCGGCCGACAATCACGTGCGGGTCGCCGAGATGGTGCTTGAAAGGGCCAAACGGATGGTGGAGCAAAAACAGCACGTGGCCATTCTGCTGGACAGCATCACCCGCCTCGGCCGTGCCTACAACCTGGTCATTCCGACCTCCGGCCGTACCCTTTCCGGCGGCGTCGACCCCGCTGCACTGCATAAACCGAAACGCTTTTTCGGAGCAGCACGGAACATCGAGGAAGGCGGCAGTCTGACCATCCTGTCAACGGCCCTGATTGAAACGGGAAGCCGGATGGACGAGGTCATTTTCGAGGAATTCAAGGGTACCGGCAACATGGAACTGGTGCTCGACCGGCGCCTGGCCGACCGCCGCATCTTCCCGGCCATCGACGTGCAGCGTTCCGGCACCCGGCGGGAGGACCTGCTCCTGAACACCGAGGAGTTGGAACTGATGTGGTATTTCCGGAAGACCGTCAACCAGATGTCCCCTTGGGAGGCGGTGGAGCACATGATCGAGGAAATGCGCCGTACCAAGTCCAACGAGGAACTGCTGCGCAACTTCCAGGCCTTCCGGCGGGCTACCGCCGGCAATGGGTGGACCTCAGAGCACGGTACAAACGGTAAGGGCCACTAAGACCCGAATTGCAGAACCAAATATAGATCGCTTTGAGGAGATCGGCCACGATCTCCTTATTGTTTTGTAACGTTCTGGGTTTACAGCCCGGCGACTTGCGGAGCAAGGGGGTAACCCAGAACGTGACGAAAAAAACTTATAGAAAGTTGTATATTACCCTGCTCCCTGGGCAAGACTAACTAGCGAATGTCTTTTTTGGAATGGGGTGAGTCTTTGTGAACACCAAGAAGTTAATCGGCGGTATCGTGGCCGGGATGCTCCTGGCCTTGACCGTATTTGTTCCGGCGGAAGCCCGCCTGGATGAACGAATCATAATCGAAGAAGAAAAGCAGGAGAGTGCTCCGTCGTCGGCGGCCGAGACCGCTCTGTACCGCGTGAAAGCTGGGGACAGCCTCTGGACGATCGCGGAGAAACACCGTACAGACGTACAGACCCTGGCTGACATAAACGGCTTAGAGGAAGTTGATTTTATCAGGGAAGGCGAGCTTCTAACCCTGCCGGGGGGCGCCATCGGCACCCAGACCCATCGTGTCCGGGACGGTGAGAACCTCTCGGTCATCGCGGAGCGCTACCGTGTTTCGGTATCCCAGTTGTTGCGGGAGAATGACCTGGCCAATCCAGACTTCTTAACACCCGGACAGGAACTGGTCATCCCGGTGGCTTCTACGGGTGGTCCGGTTACGCCGGCCGAAACGGAGTGGCAAACGCTGGTCTGGCCGGCGATGGGCCTGATGACCTCCGGTTTTGGTATCCGTGACGGGAATCCCCACTACGGGATTGACGTGGCGGCCGATCACGGACAGGAAATCTGGGCGGCCGCGTCCGGACGGGTGGTTCACGCCGGACCGGCGGGAACCTTCGGCCTGCTCGTGATCTTGGATCACGGCGACGGCTTTACCACCTACTACGCTCACTGTTCGTCGGTTAGCGTACAGGCAGGAGAGCGGGTGGACGCCGGGCAGCAGATTGCCTATGTCGGTTCGACCGGTCGTTCCTTTGGTCCGCACCTGCATTTTGAGACCAGGTGGGACGGAAAACCGTACGACCCGTTGCTCTACCTCCCGGCCACCGGCCTGGGGACTACGAGTTAAGATGGACACACCCAAATGAGAACCAGCGGCAGTCTTTTCGACTCCCGCTGGTTCTCATTTGGGTGTGTCATCTTGGTTGATTATCGGTAAACCAGGAACCAGGGAGTGTATACTACAGGTAGGTAAGACTCCCGGCACCATTGTGATGAAGGACAGGCCGGGGATCGTAAAGGAGACGAAAGGATTGCAGCTACTGTACGCGGACGCCGAGGGGACTTTGTACGAGGACCCGGACTATGAGGCGGCGGGCTGGAACGGGGCGGGCGGGACCCTGCGCCTGACCGGCGAGAACACCGTCACCCTGCCTGAAGGGGCGGACCTGGTGCTACTCCCGGGAATGGCCCCGGTGGGCTGGGACCAGGGGAAAAAGAAACCGGTCAAGGACATCAAGCGGGTACAGGCCGGAGATCGGCTCTATGCAGTCGCTGCCACCCTGCCCGCGGGTTACACTCGGACGCTCCTGCCGGCCTACCGCCCGCACGGCAAGGCGGACATGCTCGGACTTTTCGGTTATACGGCGGTCGCGGCCAGGGACGGGGAATTCTACGTGGCCGCGGTGCAGACCGACGAGACCTACAAGTGGAACCCCCTGGTCTACAACGACCTGACCCTGCCGAAGCGGATCAAAAGTAAGAAGAAGGATCTGCCGAAAAACCGCCTTGTGGAACACCTCGCCGGATGTGCCCAGGAGTACCACTGCCTGACGGCTCAGAACATCTTCTACGAGCGCTGGGAGGCCGGGATCCCAGTGTCTCCCGGCTGTAACGCCGAATGTCTGGGGTGTATCTCGCTGCAGCCGTCGGAGTGCTGCGCCGCACCCCAGCAGCGGATCAAGTTTGTGCCGACCCAGGCCGAGGTGGTTGAGCTCGCCGTACCGCACTTGGAAAAGGGCGTGGAACCGATCATCAGTTTCGGACAGGGCTGTGAGGGTGAACCCCTGCTGCAGGCCGACCTGATCGCGGCGGCCATCAGGGAGATGCGGCAGCGTACAGACCGGGGTACCATCAACATGAACACCAACGCCGGGGATACCGCAGCCTTGGAGAAACTGTGCCAGGCCGGACTGGACGCCGTCCGGGTGAGCATGCTCAGCGCCCGCCCGGACGTCTACGAGGCCTATCACCGTCCGGGGGGGTTTGGGTTGGACGATGTGCGGCGTTCCCTAGCTTTGGCCCGCCGCTGCGAGCTCAACGTCTCGGTTAACCTGCTGGTGATGCCCGGGCTGACGGACCGAAAAGAGGAAACCGAGGCCCTGTTTGAGCTGTTCCGGGAGGGATGGGTGGACATGGTGCAGCTCCGTAACCTGAATATCGACCCCTACCACCTGTTCCGGCAACTGCCGCCCGGGAAGGGGGAAGTCTTGGGTATTCGAAAGCTGATTGAGAGCCTGTGCTCGGTGTCCGGGTTGGAAGTCGGCAACTACACCCACCCGCGCAAATGAGAAGTGGGATGTAAGAAGTTGGAAGTGACTCACCTCACACATCTCACTTCCCAAGTATGAGCAGGCGTGATATAATACTTGCGTTCTGTATTCCTGTGCGAAGAGAGGTGACATAAATTGAAGAAGGATCTTCATCCGAAGTACGGAAAGGCCAAGTTCACCTGCATCTGCGGTGCGGTCTTTGAGGTTGGCTCAACCACGAAGGAACAGCGTGTCGACATCTGCTCCAAGTGCCACCCGTTCTACACCGGGACCCAGCGGACGGTAGAGACCCGCGGCAGGGCCGAGCAGTTCCGCAGAAAGTACGGTCTTAACCAGGGCAGTTAGCAGAGTGGAACTCTGCTAATTCTTTAAAGGGAGAGAATTGATGAAGTCACCCCCTACCTATGGCGGTCAGGCCGTTATCGAAGGGGTAATGATGCGCGGGCCGGAGGAATGGGCGGTCGCCTGCCGTTGTCCGGACAACTCCATAACCGTCGAAAAACGGCCCGTGGAATCGGTTACCAAGCGGTTTCCGCTTCTGAAGTGGCCGTTTATACGTGGTACGGTTGTTTTGGTCGAGTCTCTGGTCATCGGCATCCGGGCCCTCACCTTCTCAGCCAACCAGGCTACCGGGGAGGAAGACCAACCGATCTCACCGCTCGAGATGATCGGCACGATTGCCTTTGCGATTGGCCTTTCCATCGTCCTGTTTATCGTGCTGCCCGTGGTGCTGGCACACTTGTTCAAGCCGGTGATCCATGGGGCCGTGGGGCAGAACATCCTGGAAGGCGGGATCCGTATTCTCGTGTTCCTGGCCTACATCGCACTGGTCGGGCTGCTGAAGGACATCCAGCGGGTCTTCGAGTACCACGGGGCGGAACACAAGACCATCAACGCTTACGAGGCCGGGTCAGAACTTACGCCGGCAAAGGTGCAGCGGTTCTCGGTTCAGCACCCCCGCTGCGGGACCAGCTTTTTGCTGGTAGTAATTGTATTGAAGATCTTCATCTTCGCCTTTCTGGCCACAGACCCGCTCTGGTGGCGGATCGCCTCCCGCATCCTGTTGCTGCCGTTGGTAGCCGGGATTGCCTACGAACTGATTAAATTCGCCGCGCGCCACGATAAGGCGTTCTTTTGCCGCCTGCTCATCGCGCCCGGCATGCTTATCCAGCGTCTGACCACCCGGGAACCCGATGACGGCCAGGTCGAAGTTGCCATCCGGGCTTTTCAGGCGGTTAAAGTAGCTGAGAACGGAGAAGGAAAACCCGATGCTTGCCAAACTTGATCATCTGGCAGAAAAGTACGAGACATTAAACACGCTGATCAGCGATCCGGAGGTCATTCAGGACCAGGAACGCTGGCGCGGATACATGAAGGCCCACGCCGAACTGGACGACGTGGTCAGTGCCTACCGCGAGTACAAGCAGGTGGTGGCCGAAATGGACGGCGCCCGGGAGATTCTTGATGAGGAAAAGGATCCCGACCTGCGTGAGATGGCCGAGGCCGAACTGGATGAACTGGAAGTAAGACGCGTGAAACTCGAGAAGCGGCTCCGGGTGCTGTTGCTGCCGAAGGATCCAAGCGACGAGAAGAACGTGATCATGGAGATCCGGGCCGGTACCGGAGGACACGAGGCGGCCCTTTTTGCGGGGGATCTACTACGGATGTACCTGCGTTACGCCGAGCGGCAGGGCTGGCGGATTGAGATGCTGGGCGCGAACGAGACCGATCTCGGCGGCTTCAAGGAAGCAGTCGTGCTGATTGAAGGCCGGGGCGCGTACTCCAGGCTGAAGTTCGAAAGCGGTGTGCACCGTGTCCAGCGCGTACCGGACACCGAGTCCAGCGGCCGTATTCACACTTCCGCGGCCACCGTGGCTGTGCTGCCCGAAGCGGAGGAAGTGGACGTGGATATTAAACCCGAGGAGGTCCGGGTGGACATCTTCTGTTCCACCGGCCCGGGTGGACAATCGGTAAACACCACTCAGTCCGCGGTGCGGGTCACCCACATCCCGACCGGAATCGTGGTCAGCTGTCAGGACGAGAAGTCCCAGCACAAGAACCGTGATAAGGCCATGAAAGTACTGCGGGCGCGTATCCTGGACAAATTAATGCAGGAACAGCAGCAGGAAATCGCTTCGGCGCGTAAGACCCAGGTGGGTTCCGGCGACCGGAGCCAGCGGATTCGGACCTACAACTTCCCTCAGAACCGGATGACCGATCACCGGCTGAACCTTACGCTGTACCGGTTAGACGAACTTCTGCAGGGCTCCATTGAAGAACTGGTCGATGCCCTGATCACGGCTGACCAGGCCGAAAAGCTGAAGACAATGGATTGATGATTTGGTGGTTACCTGTACGGTCCGAGATGCCCTCATGTGGGGGCGTGAGCGGCTGCAGGCCGCAGGTGTCGATACCGCGGTATTGGATACCCGGGTTCTTCTGGCACACGCATTGAACTGTGAGCCTGCCCTGCTTTACCGTGAACCGGATTTCGCGGTGCCCCCTCAGGTCCAGGCTCAGTTCTACGGGCTGGTTGAGAGTAGGGCGCAGGGCACGCCGGTCGCCTATCTGATCGGGCAAAAAGAATTCTACGGATTGGACTTTGCGGTGAACCGCGGTGTGCTTATTCCCCGGCCTGAAACCGAGATGCTCGTCCAGCGAGGCCTGGAACTGCTGGCGCCGGCGGTTGCGCCCCGGGTGGTCGATGTCGGTACGGGGTCGGGTGCACTCGGCGTAACCGTAGCCAAGTACCGGGCCGACGCCGAGGTCTGGGCCGTTGATGTTTCTTCCGCCGCCTTGGCCGTCGCCAAGCGCAACGCTACTTATCACGACGTACTTACCCGAATGCATTTCAGCCAGGGAGACCTGCTGACCCCCCTGCCACGGATTCTCGAAGGCAGTGTCGATCTCATCCTGGCGAACCTTCCCTACATTCCCGAAACGCAAATCGTGCTCCTGCCCCGCGAGGTACGGGCTGAGCCCAGTGTCGCCCTGAACGGGGGGGTGGACGGGCTCGACGTGTACCGCCGCCTCATTCCTGCCGCGCGCGCCTATTTGAAACCGGGCGGGTACCTACTAATGGAAATCGGTCCGGGCCAGGCCCTTCCTTTGTTTCACATTGTTCACGCCGAAGGTTTTTCCGGTTGGCACGAGTATGACTTGGCCGGTCGGGAACGGGTCGTCTTCGCCTGCCGAACCCTTGAATAAGTTAATAAGTTAAGTGCCTGGCACCATCTCCTAAAAGTAACCGTCCCCCTTTCCCCTCTGACATCCGACATCCGTTTTGTGGTATACTACCACGAGATGTATGGTCGGCTTTTGAGGTATTATGAAATGCCTTAGGCCTATAACTGAAATTTGTCAGAGGTTATGTATTACTGTGTTTCAGGATAAACAGAGGATAAAGACCGCCGTGTGGGTGGTTGATCCCGAACAGCCCGACCCGCAGGTGATGGCCCGGGCGGGCTCTGTTATTCGCGGCGGCGGCCTGGTGGCCTTTCCGACCGAGACCGTCTACGGCCTGGGCGCTAATGCCCTGGATGCGAACGCGGTACGCGGCGTCTTTGTCGCGAAGGGGCGTCCGCAGGACAATCCCCTGATCGTCCACATCGGCGCCGTAAGGGATTTGGAAGGTGTGATCAGCGAGATCACCCCGATGGCCGAAAAGCTGATACCACTTTTCTGGCCTGGCCCGCTGACCCTGGTGTTGCCCAGGGATCCGGCGATCCCTGCCGAGGTTACGGCTGGGCTCGAGACGGTCGGGGTTCGGATGCCGGCCCACCCCGTGGCTCTGTCCCTGGTGCGGGCTTCGGGTGTACCCGTAGCCGCGCCCAGTGCGAATGCGTCCGGTCGGCCCAGTCCAACGCACGCCGGGCACGTACTGACCGATCTGAACGGCAGAATTGAAGCGATTATTGATGCGGGTCCTTCCGCCTTGGGGGTGGAGTCGACGGTACTGGACGTCACCGGCCGGTATCCGGTGGTCCTGCGCCCCGGCGGGGTAACCGTAGAAGATATTGAGGCAGTCCTTGGTGTCGAGGTACGGGTGGCCGGGGAACAGAATGAGGTACCGCGTTCACCCGGGATGAAATACCGCCATTACGCACCCCGTGCTGATTTGCTGCTGGTAACCGGTCCGCCGGACGCAGTGCGGCGAGAAATTTTGGAGCTGGCCGAGACCGACCGTGGACGGCGTCGTGTGGTGGTTCTGGCACGGGTGGAATCGGCCGGGGACTATCCGGGCCTGGAAGTCGTTCCTTGCGGGCGGCGGGATGACCCGGATGATGTTGCCGCCGGGTTATACGCGGCGTTGCGTCAGTGTGACGCGGCCGGGGCGGACCTGATCCTGGCCGAGGGTGTCGAGGTCCGGGGTGTAGGGCACGCCGTAATGAACCGGCTACGTAAGGCGGCGAAAGAGATTATCAGATTGGGAGCGGAAGAATGAGTGTTGGCACCCTGGCCCTGCTGGCGGCCGCACTGGGCGCCGACGCCTTTTCCCTGAGCCTGGGTCTTGGCTTGGCCGGGGTACCCCGGAAGCAGGCGGTGCTCCTGGTGGTCGTGGTCTTTGTCTTTCACGTGCTGTTGCCTATTTTCGGGTTCTGGCTGGGGGAGCTTTTTGGGCGGGTGGCCGGTCAATGGGCGGCCTACGTGGGCGCTGGCGTACTTTTCTACCTGGGTGTGAAAATGATTATTGATTCATTTAAGCAGGAGGCTGTCGTCAGCCCCTCGGCGCTGACCGGTCTGTTCGGGATCGTACTCCTTGGCCTCAGTGTAAGCTTGGACGCGCTGAGCGTTGGCTTTACGCTGGGAGTTGCGGGGGGACAGTTATTTCTAGTCGCTGGCGTGATCGGAATCGTTGCCGGCTTGATGACGGCGAGCGCCTTTATCCTGGCCAAGTGGGTACAGGGCTGGGTGGGCCAGCGGGCGCAGCTTGTCGGGGGAGTAGTGCTGGTCGGTGTCGGCATCCGGTTACTGTTTTAACAGGGGTTTACCCCTATGTGGTATAACCAAATCCGAAAATCCGAGGGCCTGACCCCTTGCGAAGGTGAGATGATCGATGAAACCGATAACCATCCTTTTCGTCTGTACCGGGAACACCTGCCGGTCGCCGATGGCGGCGGGCCTGGCCCGGCACATCCTGGCCCGGAGCGGTGACCACCGGACGCGGGTGCTCTCGGCAGGGGTCTGCACCCTGCCTGGGACGGCCGCGACTGACGTGGCCATCGAATCGCTGGCGGAACAAGGAATCGACATCTCGAACCACCGTTCCGCGATGCTTACCCCGGACCTGATCGCCCAGGCCGATCTGATCCTGGCCATGACCGCCTCCCACAAACGCGAAGTCCTGCAGGCGGGGCCTGATATCGCACACAAGGTATATACCATTGGTGAGTATGCGGGAATGGGTGGCGACCTGGCCGACCCGTTCGGCGGGCCGCTGGCCATCTACCGGCAGTACGCCGCCCGCCTCGAGGTCCTGGTCAGGCTGGTGTTGAGACGGCTTGAAGGTGAAATTAATCGAATTGGGCAGGATAATCGCGGTAAGATGTAGAAAATGGTGGCTTGTGCAAAAAGGCAGTGATACACCTACCGTTGTCCGGAAAGGGGAAGGTGAAACCTTGCGCGTGGCAGTAGCCAGTGACCACGGCGGCTTTGAACTGAAGAAGACGGTGACCCGATACCTGGAATCGCAGGGTATCGAGTACCGGGATTTTGGAACCCATTCTGCCGAATCCTGTGACTACCCCGACATTGCCCGGGCTCTGGCCGAGGCGGTGGCCGACGGGACCTTCGATCGCGGGATCGTGATCTGCGGTACGGGTATCGGGGTTTCAATTGTAGCCAATAAGGTTCCCGGCATCAGGGCGGCACTGTGCCACGACACGTTCTCGGCCCATGCCTCGCGGGAACACAACAACGCCAATATTCTGGCGATGGGGGAACGGGTGATCGGACCGGGGCTGGCCCGTGATGTCGTTAAGGTATGGCTTGAGACCGGGTTTGAGGGTGGACGTCACGCCCGCCGGGTGGACAAGATCACCAGCATCGAAGAAACGTTTTGTAACGGTAAAGGGTTGTAATGCCGTAGGAAAGCAACATTGAAATATGGGAGACCGTTCAGGCAGCCCAGCCCAATGATGACACGACGGTCTCCAAGGAGGAGTTAGATACGATGACTGACCACCGTCCCCTGGCCGAGGTCGATCCGGAAATCGCCCGCGCCATTGCCCTGGAAAAGGAACGCCAGTGTTCCAAGCTGGAACTGATCGCGTCTGAAAACTTCGTCAGCCGGGCGGTCCTGGAGGCCCAGGGCTCGGTGCTGACCAATAAATACGCCGAGGGTTACCCGGGCCGCCGTTACTACGGTGGCTGTGAGTTTGTGGACATCGCCGAAAGCCTGGCCATTAACCGGGCCAAGCAGCTGTTTGGCGCCGACCATGCAAACGTGCAGCCCCACTCGGGCGCGCAGGCGAACATGGCCGTCTACTTGGCGATGCTGAACCACGGCGATCGAATTATGGGTATGACCCTGTCTCACGGCGGGCATCTGACTCACGGCATGAAAATCAACTTTTCCGGCAAGTATTTCGATGTGGTTTCCTACGGCGTGGAAGAGGCCACCGGACGGATCAACTACGACGAGATGCGCCGTATCGCCCGGGAAACCCGGCCGCGCCTGATTATCGGGGGGGCCAGCGCCTATCCCCGGGCCTTCGACTTTGCCGTGATGCGCGAGATCGCCGACGAAGTGGGTGCGATCTTGATGGTGGACATGGCGCACATCGCCGGCCTGGTGGCAGCGGGAGCGCACATGAACCCGGTTCCCTATGCAGATGTGGTCACGACCACCAACCATAAGACCCTGCGCGGTCCCCGCGGCGGGATGATCCTCTGCAAGGAGGAGTACGCCGCCGCCATCGACAAGGGGGTCTTTCCGGGCATCCAGGGCGGTCCCCTCATGCACGTGATCGCGGCCAAGGCCGTCGCCCTCCACGAGGCCCTGCAGCCGGAGTTCAAGGAGTACCAGTTCCAAATCGTGAAGAACGCCCAGGCCCTGGCTGCCGGGCTGCAGGAATACGGCTTTGAACTGGTCTCCGGCGGTACGGACAATCACCTGATGCTGGTGGACCTGCGGAACAAGGGTCTGACCGGGCGGGATGCCGAGAACATGCTGGATGCCGTACGGGTGACCTGCAACATGAACGTAATCCCGTTTGACCCGCAGCCACCGCGGGTGACCAGCGGCATTCGCCTGGGTACGGCAGCCATGACCAGCCGTGGAATGGACGAAGAGACAATGCGCCGGATCGCCGAGGTCATTCACTACGCTCTCGATTACCCAAACGATGCACAATACTTGGAGAAGGCCCGCGGGATGGTGGATGAGCTCTGCGCGGCGTTCCCGCTGGAGTACTAGAAACAGCTTCTGAACGGTACGCTTTCCCTCGTCTTGCCTTCGCAAACATGCAGTGACAGCGGAATCTGCTCGTTGCGCCTCGGGCGTCGCCGAACTCGCTTCGCTCAAACAGGCGGCCGACGCTATTCCCCGGCTCCACTGCGCATTTTTGATTCATACTCGCTATCGTTTGCTGCCGGCAAGAACTCGGCGCGTACCGTTAAGTCGCCCCGTCTGCGGAGTGACTTGGCGGAAGGAGATTAATGAAGAAAGTCTGCGTGGTCTTCGGCACCAGACCCGAGGCCATCAAGATGGCCCCGGTGGTCAAGGAACTCGAACGTTCGCCCTGGTTTATGCCGCGGGTTGTGGTTACCGCCCAGCACCGCGAAATGCTGGACCAGGTGCTCGACCTGTTCAGCATTACCCCCCATCACGACTTAAACATCATGCGGTCTGAACAGACGCTGTTTGACATTACCGCCCGGGCGCTTACCGGCCTCGGGGCGGTATTCGCGTCTGAGTCGCCCGACGCTGTGCTGGTGCACGGTGACACCTCCACGACTTTTGCCGGGTCACTGGCCGCTTACTACCTGCAGATTCCCGTGGGTCATATCGAGGCTGGGCTGCGGACCCGTAACAAGTTCTCCCCGTTTCCGGAAGAGATGAACCGCCACCTCACCGGGGTGCTGACCGACGTCCACCTGGCGCCGACAGCCGGGGCTCGGGCCAACCTGCTGTCTGAGGGGATCGACCCGTCCCGGATCTACGTCACCGGAAACACGGTGATCGATGCCCTGCTCGACACCGCGGCCCGCCCGTTCCAGTTTGCGGATCCGAACCTGACCCGTGTGGATGAAACCGACTGCCGGATGCTTTTGGTGACCACCCACCGGCGCGAGAACCTGGGTGCTCCCCTGGCCGGGGTCTACCGAGCCTTAAAGAGAATCCTTGACCGGCATCCGAACACGCTGGTCGTTTTCCCGGTGCACAAGAACCCCGCCGTCCGGCGCGTGGTGGAAGACGAGTTGGGAGGGCGGGAGCGGGTGGTACTGACCGAACCGCTACCCTACCTGGAGTTTGTAAACCTGATGAAGCGGGCCAGCCTGGTGCTGACGGACTCGGGCGGGCTCCAGGAGGAGGCGCCGAGCCTGGGTAAACCGGTACTGGTCCTGCGTAATACTACCGAGCGGCCGGAGGCCGTAGACGCCGGAACCGTCCGACTGGTGGGGACCGATGAGGGGGCGGTGTTTGAGACCGCCGACGAACTCCTGTCGGATCCGGTAGCTTACCGCAGGATGGCGGAGGCCGTCAATCCCTACGGGGACGGTAGGGGTGCCCGCCGCAGCGTACGGGGTCTGGCCCACTACCTGGGGCTGGCGACGGCTCCGGATGAGTTTAGCCCCGACCAGGGTTGATATGGAACAGGCCGGCGTGGTTTAGGATAGATTGTGACGACGGGCACTATCGGAGGGTTTCCTCACTGTTCGATTCTTCTGTCCCTTGTCCAAAAAGAAGGCCCGCACCGGGAGAAATGTCGCGGGCCTTACCATTTCCCCCGGATATTGGCGGGTTTCGCCTCCATAGCCGATCCAACACCGGCAGGAGTTTACAAATAGATAAAATTTTTTTCACAAAGACCCTTAAAAAATCATGTGGCCAGAAGGAATAAGCTCAATCCCGTAGAAAGTATACTAAAAACGTGGCCAGGTAGTTTCATCAGAGTTATCTGGTTTTATTTTGTGCCACCATATTGGGAGCGAGTCCGGTAGGGAGGCGTGACGATGGACAAGAAAGAAAACGGGGGCCTCCACAAAGGAATGCGGGCGTTTACGCTGGGCTCCACCATCGCTGTTCAGTTTGCCGTCGCCGTGCTGCTCGGGTTGTGGGGAGGACGGTTTTTAGACTCGTATCTCGGCACTGAGCCCTGGTTAATGCTCGTTGGCCTGCTGGCTGGGCTGGCAGCCGCGACAATGAGCGTCTATCGGTTAATTTCCCGGTATTTTGACTAGTTGACTGGATTCCGGGTTCCATAAGGGTTCCTGTTGATGAATGGTAAGGGGGAGACCGGTTTTTTACGGGCGGTCTCGGGGGAGTGTGTTATTTGTCAAGTCGGGAGTTCTTCGGTCACGTTGAGACAACCCTGAAAAAGTCCTTCATTGTGTTGATCATTTCTGCGCTGGTGCTCTTCCTTAACCCGACTAATCCGCTCATGCTGGGATTTGTCGCTGGTTTGGCGTTGAGTATCGTTAATGTTTTTCTGCTGGCGCTCCGTATTGACGGGATGGCCCGGATGGTGCTGATGGACCCCCGCAAAGCCAGTTGGTTTATGCAATTCGGCGTAGCCGCCCGTTGGGCGATCATCATTGGGGCCTTTTGGTTCGCTGCCGTATCCGGATGGTTTAATCTCTTCGGTATGGCGGCGGGCTTTTTTGTCCCCCTGGCCTTTAGTCTGGGTGGGATAATGCGTTCGTGGATTTACCAGGGCGCGAAAAACGGGGTAAAAGCCTAGTGAAGGGAGGTGAATATCAACTGTGGCAGCTGAACACGGACATCACGAGGAAGTCGACTTCATAACACAGATGCACCATAACCTGAATATCTGGGGTCTGCCCGAGGAGCCGTGGCACCTCGGTGACATTATGGTCGGCTCCCTGCACATCCCTATTGAGCTTAATGCGGCCACCGTATTCTTTACGTGGGTTGCGATGGCCCTGACGATTCTTATCGCTCTCGTGGCGGCCCGTGGGGCCGATGTGAAGCGGCCCGGAAAAATGGCCGCAATGTTTGAATTGCTTTTTGATTTTTGGCGTGGTTTGATCAACCAGAGTATGGATCCGAAGAAGGGCGCCCATATCTTTTCACTGGTCGTTACCTTTTTCCTGTTTCTCCTGATGTGTAACCTGGTCGGTCTCTTGCCCACCGGCGTGGCGCCGACGGCCGATACGCAAACCACTTTTGCCTTTGCGATGATCACGTTCTCGATGATCTTTATCATGGGCATCAAGTACAAGGGCGCAAAGTATTTCAAGCATTACCTCCAACCTTACCCGTTCTTCCTGCCCATCGTGATCATTGAAGACCTGGCAAAACCCTTAACCCTGGCCTTCCGACTTTTTGGCAACATGAAGGGTAAAGAAATCATGATCCTGGCGCTTCTCGGATTGATTACCGGGACGGCGCATTGGGCCGGTGGATTTTTGGGCAACGTGATCTGGCTTCTGTTCTCGATCTTTGTCTCGGCCATCCAGGCCTTCGTGTTTACCATCCTGACCGTGGCCTACATTGGTGTCGCAGTCGATGATCACTAGCTTGGAAGACCAAACATTATATCCTAAACTTTAGAAATTTTAGAAGGGAGGTTAAAGAGAATGGAAATTGGTGCTGCTGCTGCAATCGGAATGGGTCTTGCCGCCGGCCTTTCGGCCGCCGGCTCCGCGATCGGTGACGGTCTTGCCTGCGGAAGAGCGATCGAGGGTATCGCCCGTCAGCCGGAGGCCCGGGGTAATGTTATGACCCTGATGTTCATCTCCGTCGGTCTGATTGAGTCGCTTCCCATTATCGGTATCGTTGTTGCCTTCATCCTGATGGGCAAAATGTAATTTCAGCCCAGCGTTTTCCGGTTAACCAACTGAATGTCTGTAGCAGGCTCCGGGCTGCAAAGGGTGGAGCCTGCTACACACTTCCTCTCTTAATGTCACTAGGGAAGGAGGAGAGCCCGTAGGTGAACATCAACCTTGATTTTAATGCCACATTGCTGGCGCAGATGTTCCACTTTGTCCTGGTGTTAATCATTCTGCGCCTGGTTGCCTATAAGCCGATGATGAACATCATTGAGCAGCGGCAGAAGTATGTCGCGGACAATATCGCGGCTGCCGAAAATCAGAAGGCTGAAGCCGAAAAGTTTAAAGCGCAGTATGAAGCCGATCTCCAGCGTGCGCGTGAAGAAGCTAAGGCCATCGTGGAGCGGGCTACCAAAGCCAGCGAAGAACAGGCCGCTCAGATTCTCGAAAGCGCCAAGGCCGAAGCGGCCAAGGCGAAGGAAGCCGCTCTTGCCGACATCCAGCGTGAGAAGGATAAGGCGGTTACCGAGCTCCGTGATCAAGTGGCGTCTCTGGCCGTGCTCGTTGCCGCCAAGGTTGTCAAGGGCAGCCTGAGCGTTGACGAACATCACAACCTGGTCCAGGATGCCGTTAAAGAGGTGGGTCAGCTGCAATGATTAAAGGAGCAGTGGCCGCACGTTATGCTCAGGCACTTTTCGACATCGCCCAGGATACCGACAACATTGCCGGAATAGAGGGTGAACTGCGCGGCGTGATCCAGGCTTTGGATGAGTCGCGCGATTTTCAGAAGGTCATCTTCCATCCCCAGGTTCCGGCCGGTGTGAAAAAGGAGATCGTAAAGGAACTCTTTGCGGGTGAGATCTCCAAGACATCCTTTAACTTCCTGTGCGTGATTCTGGAGCGCCACCGGGAGTTTTACCTCAAGGCCATTTGCGAGGCCTATATCAACCTGGCCAACCAGACCCGGAACATCGCCGAGGTAGAAGTTACTTCAGCGCTGGAACTGCCGATGGTGCACAAGGTTAACCTGATGCAGGCTCTTTCCAAGATGACTGGCAAGGAGATCCGGGTTAAGTACCAGACCGACCCCGAGATTCTGGGCGGTCTGGTCGTGCGGCTCGGAGACCGGATCGTGGACGCCAGTGTGAAGAGACAGCTGGAACGCGTGAAAGAGCGCATCCGCGAAACTCAAGTTGGATAGGGGTGAAAGAGGCATATGAATCTGAGACCTGAAGAAATCAGCTCCATCATCCGGCAGCAGATCGAGAAATTCGAAACAGCGGTCGAGGTCACCGATGTCGGTACAGTCATCCAGATTGGTGACGGCGTCGCGCGGGTGTATGGACTCGAGGAATGTATGTACTCCGAGCTGCTGGAGTTCCCGGAAGGCGTTCTGGGAATGGCGCTCAACCTGGAAGAGGATAACATCGGTGTCGTTATTCTCGGCCCATACCGGCACATCAGAGAGGGTTCCGTCGTCAAGCGTACCGGTCGTATTGCCTCGGTACCGGTGGGTGACGGCCTTATTGGTCGTGTTGTGAACCCGGTCGGCCAGCCGATTGACGGCAAAGGCCCGATCAAATCAGATAAGTTCCGCCCGATCGAGAAGATCGCCTACGGCGTTATCTTCCGCGGTCCCGTTAACACGCCGCTGCAGACCGGCATCAAGTCGATTGACGCGATGATCCCGATCGGCCGCGGCCAGCGTGAGCTGATCCTCGGCGACCGCCAGACCGGTAAGACGGCCATCGGCGTGGACGCCATCATCAATCAGAAGGGTCAGGACTGCATCTGCGTCTACGTCGCCATCGGCCAGAAGAACTCGACCGTGGCCAACGTGGTGCAGAGACTGACCGACGAAGGCGCGATGGACCACACCATCGTCGTCTCCGCCACCGCTTCAGACCCGTCCCCGCTCCTGTACATCGCCCCCTTCGCCGGTTGTGCGATGGCCGAGGAATTCATGGAGCAGGGCAAGGACGTCCTGATCGTTTACGACGACCTTACCAAGCAGGCCGCCGCCTACCGCGAGCTGTCCCTGCTGCTCCGCCGCCCGCCCGGCCGTGAGGCCTACCCGGGTGACGTGTTTAACCTGCACTCCCGGCTGCTCGAGCGCTCAGCCAAGCTGAGTAAGGATATGGGCGGCGGTTCGATCACGGCGCTGCCGGTCATTGAAACCCAGCAGGGCGACGTGTCGGCTTACATTCCGACCAACGTGATCTCGATCACCGACGGTCAGATCATCCTGGAGCCCGACCTGTTCTACGCCGGTCAGCGTCCGGCCGTTAACGTCGGTCTCTCGGTCTCCCGTGTCGGTGGTAAAGCCCAGCGGAAAGCCATGCGTCAGGTTGCGGGCCAGCTACGCCTCAGCCTGGCCCAGTACAACGAACTTGCCGCTTTCGCACAGTTCGGCTCGGACCTGGACAAAGCCACCCGCGCCAAGCTGACCCGTGGTGAGCGCATGCTGGAGATCCTCAAGCAGGGCCAGTTCGTCCCGATGTCGCTGGAAGACCAGGTAATGATCATTTACGTCGGCGTCAATGGCTTGGTCGACGACATCCCGGTAGACTTGATCCGTGATTTTGAAGTTGATTTCCTGAAGTATATGAAGGCTGAAAAAGCCGCTGTCGGCGAAGACATCAAAGCCAGCCTGGAAATTACGGCCGCCAACGAAGCCAAGTTGAAAGAGGCCATTGAGGAATTTAAGAAGCGCTTCAAGTCACAGCATGGCATTAGTTAGCCGGCGCGCGAAGGTGAGGTGTTAATATGCCGTCAGTACGCGACCTAAGGCGCAAAATCAAGAGTGTAAAGAGCACCCAGAAGATCTGCAAGGCGATGAAGGCGGTGGCCACGGCCAAGATGTCCAAGGCCCAGGAACAGGTGCTCGCCGCCCGGCCATACGCCCGCCAACTGCACGAGGTTCTGGGACGGGTCTCCGAGGGCGCCCGCAACGTGAAAAACCCGTTGTTGGCGGTTCGCGACCCGAAAAAGGTATGTTACGTAGTGATCACGGCCGACCGGGGTCTGTGCGGGGGGTTCAACTCAAATATCCTACGCCTGACTACCCGCGAGATCGAGAAGTGGCCTGGCGTAGCGCTGGTCCCGGTAGGGCGCAAGGCCCGTAACTTCTTCCGCTTCCGCGAGTGGAAGACCGATGCCGAGTACATCGGGCTGGGTGAGAACGTCAAGCCTGAACAGGCCAACGAGATCACCAACTTCGTAATCAAGAAGTACGTTGACGAGGAGTACGACGCCGTTTACCTGATCTACTCGAAGTTTAAGAGTGTGATGGTGCAGGTGCCGACGGTGGTCAAGCTCCTGCCCGTTGAGCCGCCTCAGGCGGAAGAGGGTGCCGAAGAGGCTAAGGCCGAAGCGAAGAGCAAGGCCGCCTACCTCTTTGAGCCGTCCGCCGAGGATGTTCTGGAGTTCCTGCTTCCGAAGTACGTCCAGAACAGCGTTTTCCAAGGCTTAATCGAGTCCAAGGCCAGCGAGCACAGCGCTCGGATGATGGCCATGGACAACGCTACCAAGAGCGCGGGCGAGCTGATCGACCGCGTTACGCTCCAAATGAACAGGCTGCGCCAGGAGAACATCACGAAGGAGCTTCTGGATATCGTGGGCGGCGCGGCAGCGCTGGAATAAAGGAGGTTCGGGAACGCAATGAGTGTAGGTCACGTAGTACAGATCATCGGCGTTGTCGTGGACATCCGGTTCCCACCGGGACAGGTCCCCGAGATTTTCAACGCCATCAAGATTACGAGCGATAAGGAAGACGTCTTCGGACGGAAAATCGACCTGACGCTAGAGGTAGCACAGCACCTGGGCAACAACGTAGCCCGGACGATTGCTATGTCCACCACCGACGGCCTTTCCCGCGGGATGCAGGCCGTTGACACCGGGAGCCCGATTATGATCCCGGTAGGCCGTCCGGCCCTGGGCCGTCTGCTTGACGTTCTGGGCAGGGGCATTGACGGCAAGGGTGAAGTGAAAAGCGACAAGTTCTACCCGCTCCACCGTCCCGCCCCGCCCCTGGTGGACCAGTCCACCCAGGTGGAACAGCTGGAGACCGGCCTGAAGGTTATCGACCTGCTAGTGCCCTTCGCAAAGGGTGGTAAGGTCGGAATGTTCGGCGGCGCCGGCGTGGGCAAGACCGTTATCGTGATGGAGCTCATCAACAATATCGCCAAGCAGCACGGCGGTATCTCCGTGTTTGCCGGCGTGGGCGAGCGTACCCGTGAGGGCGCCGAGCTGCTCGAAGAAATGACCGAGTCCGGCGTTCTGGACAAGACCATGATGGTGTTCGGTCAGATGAACGAGCCCCCCGGCTGCCGTCTTCGGATCGCGCTGACCGGGATGTGTCTGGCCGAGTACTTCCGTGACGAAGAAGGCGCCGACACGCTCCTCTTCATCGACAACATGTTCCGTTTCACCCAGGCCGGTTCCGAGGTTTCGGCGCTTCTCGGCCGGATGCCCTCGGCCGTGGGTTATCAGCCCACCCTGGCCACTGAGATGGGCCAGCTCCAGGAGCGTGTTACCTCGACCGTCAAGGGTTCGATCACCTCGGTGCAGGCCGTGTACGTGCCCGCCGACGACTTGACCGACCCCGCGCCGGCGAACACGTTCGCGCATTTGGACGGCACCGTCGTTCTTTCCCGGCAGATCGCCGAGCTGGGCATCTACCCCGCGGTGGACCCGCTGGACTCGGTCTCCCGGATCCTGGACCCGATTGTTGTCGGACCGGAGCATTATGCGGTCGCCCGCGGCGTGCAGAAGGTTCTGCAGCGCTACAAGGAACTCCAGGACATCATCGCCATCCTCGGTATGGAAGAACTTTCCGAAGAGGATAAGCTCACCGTGGCCCGCGCCCGTAAGCTGCAGCGTTTCCTGTCGCAGCCTTTCCACGTGGCCGAGGCCTTTACCGGTCAGCCCGGACGGTACTGCTCGCTGAAGGAGAGTATCCGCGGGTTTAAGGAAATCCTGGCCGGACAGCACGACGGACTCCCCGAAGATGCCTTCTATATGGTCGGCACCATCGACGAGGCCGTGGAGAAGGGCAAGCAGATCTTAGAATCCTAAAGGATGTGGATGACACATGGCGGAAAAAACCCAGATGCTATCGATCGTCACACCCCAGCGTGTGGTCTACGGTGACGAGGTTCGCTTCGTCTCGGCCCGCGGTGTGGACGGTGACTTGGGTGTCCTGCCCGAACACACCCCGCTGATTACAGGCTTAAAGCCGGGTGTAGTCCGCATCCAGAAGGACGGCAAATGGTCCAGTTATGCAGTTGCCGGTGGGTTTTTGGAGGTGCGTGACAGCCGTGTAGTGATACTGGCTAACGCAGCCGAGAGCCCGGACCTGATCGACGTCAAGCGTGCCGAAGCGGCGAAACAGCGTGCCGAAGAGCGCCTCGCCTCAAAGGCCGCAGACATCGACCTGATGCGGGCAAAGGCCGCGCTGATGCGCGCTCTGGCCCGTTTGGATGCGGCCCAGAGTAAATAGACAGAAAACGTTAAGTTAAGGGCCAGGACATTAACTTAACAAAGAGTTTCATTTCAAACCAGGTCGGTGCCACCGACCTGGTTTTCCCTTTCTCTCTCCTGTATAAATGATTGGGGAAAAGCATATCCTTTGGATATAGGAAATGATTCCCATCATCTAGGGGGAGAGCGGATATGAAAAGGTTGATTATCGGGCTATTCCTGGTGGCCGTTGCCCTGACCCTCGCCTTTCCGGATTTAGCCCGTGAACGTTATGAGCAATACGTGGATATCGAGCGACCGAAGCCACCCTCCGTGGTGCGCATGTATGTCCACGACAGCGACCAGATCGTTAACCTGTCGTTGGAAGACTACATCGTCGGAGTGGTAGCTGCCGAAATGCCGGCCGAGTTTCATCCCGAGGCGCTCAAGGCCCAGGCCCTCTGCGCCCGGACCTACATGTTGAAACGGTTGGGGGCCGGCGGAGTGGCCAATACCATCCATCCCGGGGCGGATGCCTGTGACGACCCGCGTCACGGTCAGGGCTGGCTGTCGCGTGAACAGCTGCGCGAACGCTGGGGAACGTTGGATTACTACCGGTACTATTATCGCATCAAGAAAGCGGTGGCCGATACCGAAGGCTTGGTCATTACCCACGGGGGCGAACTGATCGACCCGGTGTACCACTCGTCCTGCGGCGGCAGCACCCAGCATTCCGAAGACGTCTGGCAGGTAGCGTTGCCTTATTTGCGCGGTGTCACCTGCCCATACGACCACGACCCCTACCCCGGTGACCGGAAGCGTTTCACGCTGGAACAGGTCGACCAGGCACTAGGCACCGGGCTAGCCGCAGTTGCAGTGAGCGCCGGGGGTAACGCAAAGCCGATTGAAGTGTTGGAATACACCTCCACCGGCCGTCCGAAGACGCTCTCCGTAGCCGGGAAAACGCTGCCCAGCACCACCATACGCGAAAAGCTGGGCCTCAGATCCACGGATTTCAGCGCCGTAATAGAGGACGGGCACCTCGAGCTAGTCACCCACGGCCACGGCCACGGCGTCGGCCTCTGCCAGTGGGGCGCTAACGGCCTGGCCAAACACGGGTACGACTCCGAGGGGATCATCGGGCACTACTATATGAACGTAAAAGTAGAGCCGTACTAACCATTCCTTCCGCCCATTTAGGGCGGTTTTCTTTTTGTAGGCCAAGCATTTCTTGAGTTTCCGCGCATATAGATTCTGTAACAGCTTACCGGGGGGTAGGGTGATGCAGGAATACATTCAGAAGCGGGTACTCGATATTTGTGCCTACATTCTGGAGACTAATGCCACTGTGCGGCAGACGGCTACAGAATTCAACGTCAGCAAGAGCACAGTACATAAAGACATGACCGAAAGGCTTCCTTCTTTGAACAAGAAGCTGGCCACTAAGGTCCGCACCGTGCTGGAATACAACAAGGCTGAGCGGCATCTTCGGGGCGGCGAAGCCACCCGCCGGAAGTATAAAGAAACTGGATAACTTTCCTGAACAAGGAGGAAATCTGCCACAAAATGTAGAAGTTACCTATTGAACACCCGGAGTTTGTCGGGCGTGTAACTGAGGCGCAGCCAACGACCTGTTCCCCCTTTTTTGGACGATACAGTGGACAGGCCTGTCAAACAAGGGAATAAAGGTTCAATAGGGGATGGTATGATGTTAAACTTGGCGCCGGATATCGGAATTGATCTGGGTACGGCTACCGTCCTGGTCTATGTTAAGGGTAGGGGAATCGTACTAAGAGAGCCCTCTGTGGTGGCGATCAACAAGGATACCGGCAAGATAATAGCAGTCGGAACTGAAGCAAGACGCATGCTGGGGCGGACTCCCGGAAACATTGTGGCGATCAGACCGCTCAAAGAGGGTGTGATCGCAGACTTCGACGTTACCGAGAGGATGCTGCGTTACTTTATCCATAAGGCCGGCTGCCGGAAGCTCTTCCTACGCCCACGCGTTATGATCTGCATCCCGGCTCAGGTTACCGGAGTTGAAGAGCGTGCTGTCCGTCAGGCAGCCATCCAGGCTGGAGCCCGCCAGGCACACGTCATTGAAGAACCGATGGCGGCGGCACTGGGTGCCGGCATTGACGTTTCCTTAGCCTCGGGCGTAATGATCGTTGACATCGGCGGGGGCACCACCGACGTAGCGGTCATATCCCTGGGTGGCATCGTCTGCGCCGCCTCACTAAAGGTCGGCGGGGACAAGTTCGATGAAGCCATTGTGAAATATATTCGTAAAGAGTTCGGACTCCTAATCGGCGAACGCAGTGCTGAGAACCTGAAGATTGAAATCGGAAGCGCTCACCCTACAAAGACAGAACACCGTACAATGAACATTCGTGGGCGCGATCTGATGACCGGGCTGCCCCAGTCGGTTACCGTCTCCACATACCAGATCTGGGAAGCCATTCAGGAACCGCTCAGTGCCGTAATCCATGCCACTAGGGAAGTACTGGAGCGCACCCCTCCCGAACTGGCGGCAGACCTTGTCCACAAGGGCGTTATCCTCACCGGCGGCGGCGCCCTCTTAAACGGAATGTGCGATCTCATCAGATCCGAAACCGGACTCCCGGCCTTCCTGGCTGAAGACCCGGTAAGCAGCGTGGCCCTAGGTACCGGACGGGCACTGTCCATGATGAACTTCCTGCCTCAGATCAAAGAAGCAAAAATCTTCAAGCGCGTCGGCTAGGGGTCAGACTTAAAAAGTTAAAAAGTTGATAAACACCTACAGCCCCGGGCCCCACAGCTCGAGGCTGTGTTTTCTGCCAAGAAAAAACACTGAAGACCATATGGCAAATGTCTGAAAATCGGATATACTGATTATAGGAGGTGGTCAGCTTGGCTTCAGAAACAACGAAGGTGGGACGACGGGGTACGATTGTAATCCCAGCCTCACTTCGACGTCAGTACTGTATGGATGAGGGAAGCCTAATAGTGGCCGAACCTACACCGGAGGGTATCTTGTTGCGTCCGGCTGTTGCCTTGCCGGTCGAAACGTATTCACCGATCCAGAAGGCTGAATTTCTTCTGAATAACGCAGTATCTGATGATGATATGCGATGGGCGGAAGAAGAGATTCGTAAAATGGGGCTGGATCCGAATGCTGTCCGTTCGGATGCTAAGGAATAGTTATGGATCGTGTTTTTCTCGATGCAAATGTACTCTTTTCGGTTGCATATGGCAGTAAAGGGTTAAGAACACTATGGAACTGGGCTCGTGAAGGCAGATGTTTGTTGCTGAGCTCAGCTTACGCTGTAGAGGAAGCTCGCCGGAACCTTCAGCCCAGGCATCGGGCTCAACTAGCAGAACTGATAGGCACAATGGCAATCGTAGCCGAGGCCCATCTTGCATTTGCTGAGCTGCTGAGGCTTCCTGAGAAGGATAAACCGATATTGGCTGCGGCAATCAATGCGCGGGCAACCCACTTATTAACCGGCGATCTACGCCACTTCGGCAGTCTACGGGGGCAATTCATACAGAGCGTCTTGGTATGTACACCCCGCGACTATTTTGATGCGAACCCAATCAGTTAATTTCTTGAAAGGAATAAATGAAGTGTATTTCGAAACCAAAGGTGAACAGAACACGGCGGAAACCGTCCGGCTGACCGTTGAGCGGGCTAAGGAACTGGGCATCAAGAAGGTCGTAGTCGCTTCTTGCACTGGGCGTACGGCCGAGCTGTTCCTGGACAGCGGGTTGGAGATCGTGTGCGTCACCCACCAAGTGGGATTTGCGAAGCCCGGTGAGGATGAGCTACCCGCCGAGATGCGGCAGAAGCTGCAAGAGAGTGGCGTGGCGGTCTTAACCACCACTCACCTGATGGCCGGGCTGGACCGGGCGCTGCGCTTTCAGTTCCAGGGGGTCTACCCGGCTGAGATCGTGGCCACCACCCTGCGCATGTTCGGGCAGGGGGTTAAGGTCTGTGCCGAGATCTGTGGCATGGCTGCCGACGCCGGTCTGGTCACCCCCGGGGAAGACGTGGTTGCGGTCGGCGGCTCCGCGACCGGTGCCGACACTGCCGTGGTGATCAGCCCGGCCCACTCGCAGCACTTCTTCAAGACCAAGATCCGGGAGATCATCTGTAAACCCAGGGAGTTCTAACAGGGAGCCAGATAGCGGTCGTGATTTTCGGCCACATCACTCAACCCGCTCTCGCCGCTGCCGATAAGCCCCCATATCGGATCGTTTTCGTCCAGGGGACGCACCGGTTCCAGTTTCTGCAACCGGATGGTATTTCCCTCAACGGCAACAATCAAGTTGTCCCCTTCTCTCAGCCTAAGCTGACGGCGGATACTAACTGGAATCGTCATTTGTCCCTTAGAGGTTAATCGTACGATTTCGTATCCCATAGAACAACACTCCTTGATCAAGGAAAGGAATCCTTACCTCTAGTATACTCAGGCCGCAGACCTTCTGTCCATCATTTACACTACTTTCCAGTCGGTCTGCACGCTTCTTATGTGGTAAAATACTGGAGACGCTGTTCATTAGTTGACATATTCGAACAAGTATTTGAAACCGAGCCTGTTGTCGTCGCGTCTACCATATAGATCCTGCATGTGACTGTCATACTCCTGATAAGGAGCCGTCCGATGTCCAAGAGAAACTTGCTCGCCCTGGCCGGTGCCGGGCTGATCCTGTTTGTGTTGGCTGTAATGCTGTTGACCAGGAGTATTCCATTCATTGCAGCCGACGCGCCGGATAACCCCATACGGCCGATAAAGGGCCCAACCCTTACCTACGATTCGGACAAGCTCGCCGCCGGCGGGCTGTTCGTGTTCCGCCCAGGGCCGGATACCTCTGCGGACTGGCCGGGACTTCTGAATGATCACGCCATTATTGTGGGTATCCCGACCGGTGACGGTGGCCACATTGTGCGCGTGCCGGTGGGCACGACCCTAACGCCTGATGTACTATCCGGAGCCGCCCTGGAACCGTATCACCCGGCCGACCGTCTCTGCCCGGAACTGCGCACCGTCCACAGTGTCCCCGGGAACGCCGCAGACCTGGATCCTTCCGGCAGCTCCGCTTCGTCGGTCACACTGACCGTTTCGCTCTTTGACCCTGCGGACAAAGCGACCGTGGATACCCTGGTGCGACAGCTGGGCGGCAGCGTCCTGCGTGGTATCGGCGAGGAAGGGCGTGCCCTGCGCGTATCGCTCCCGTCCGACCGGCTGATCGAGCTGGCCGAGGCCCCTGAAGTACTCTTCGCCGAGACCTACACGACACCGCAAATGCTGAACAACCGGGCGACGGCGGTCGCCGGGATTACCCCCCTCACCATCCCCGGTTTCGCCACCCGTACCGGGCTGACCGGAGCAGGGCAGATGGTGGCTATTGCCGACAGCGGCCTGGACAGCGGCCGACTGGACGATCTGCACCCGGACCTCCAAAGTGAGCCGGGGAAGATGCCCAAGGTGCCCTACCTGCGCTCCTGGTCCGGCGGGGGAACCGCCGATCCGATCGGCCACGGTACCCATATGGCGGCCACGGCGGCCGGGACGGGCGCGGCCTCGGACGGCAAATACAGTGGTGCGGCACCGGGGGCCAGCATCTACTTTCAGGCCATTCTGAACAAAGTCGGGCAGCTCGAACCCCCGCCCGACATCACCACGCTGTTCCGCCCGGCCCGGGAAGCGGGTGCCCGGATTCATATCAACGGCTGGGGCGGCACTGCCAACGCCTACCGCGGTGTCAGCACCCAGATCGACCGCTTTGTCCGTGACTATCCCGATTTTCTGCCCGTCTTCGGCGCCGGCAACACCGGCCCCAAAGCGAAGACCCTTACTCCGGAGGCGAACAGCAAGAACGCCCTGATCATCGGTGCCGCCCAGAACCCGCGCCCCGCCTACGGGGAAGACAGCAGTCAGGCCGGGGAGATCGCTTCCTTCTCCAGCCGGGGTCCCACGGCCGACGGGCGGATCAAGCCCGACCTGGCCGCGCCCGGAACCTCGGTGATTTCCGCGCGCTCCCGGCTCGGTCCGAAGGGGATGGCCGGAAACCCCGACTACATCCGGATGCAGGGGACCAGCCAGGCCGCCGCGCTCGCCGGCGGCGCTGCCGCCGTCCTGCGCGAGTATTTTATAAAGGAAAAAAGGCTGACGTACGTCCCTGCCGCACTGCTCAAGGCGGCGTTGGTCAACGGTGCCCGCACTGCGGAGCCTGGGGTGGAGGGTGCCGGTTTCGGCATTCTGGACCTGGCCGGCACCGTCCTTTCCCTCCGCACCGGCTCCTTCCATTACACGGACTACCGGGACGGACTTGAGCAGGGACAGGAGGCCACCTACAAATACGATGTGAACACCCCCGGCACGACCTTCCGCGCCACCCTGGCCTGGACCGATCCCGCAGCGGCTCCCGGGGCGGCCCGTACCCTGGTGAACGACCTCGATCTGATCGTGCGGGCACCGGACGGCACGAATTACCTGGGCAATGCGGGTCGGGGCTCCGGAGCCCGGGACGATATAAACAATATCGAGCAGGTGACGATTGAAAACGCCCCGACCGGCACCTACACCGTGGTCGTACGCGGCACCTCGGTCACCGTCACGGCCATCCGGGAGGCCTTCGCCGTCGCTCAGGACTTTGCCCTGGTCTACGGTCAACTGCCGGTTCGGGAAGCGGTCGCGGGGTATTCCGGGGGCGCGGTCGAACTCGGGGATGGTTCAAAGCATCCCCTGCCTGCCGGCGGCGGCTCCCGGTTCCAGCAGGCCGTCGACCGCCGGATGACCCCGTCCGTCCTGATCGGTTCTGAAATCTACTACTATGCTCATCCCGAAACCCCGACCGCCTATCTTTACGCCGGTACCTGGCAAGCCGAAGGCATTACCACGCTTTCCGTAGACGGGCAGAAGCTCCTCACCGAACTGGATGTCCGAAAGCGTGACGGCGGATACCTGTTTGATCCGCGGGCGGACGGTACCCTGCGTTTGAACGGGAACATCGTGGGTCAGGGGGCTCCTTTCCCGACCGGATCGGACGTGGTGGCCACGGTCAACCCCTACACCCAGAAGCTGTGGCGCGCCGACCTCAGCTTCACCGAAAAGTGGGGCGTGCTGGCGTCGGTGAACCAGGATCAGGGCACTTTGCGGCTGATCAACGATACCGTGGAGTACCGCACCGGAAACACGGCCGTAGCGGTTACCGACCGGATTGTGGACGGTGGCTGGGCCGACGTGCCCTTCGGCGCAGCCACTCCAGCCGATCTGGGGCGGCTCCTCCCCGGCACCAACGTCTATCTGGTGTTATCACCCGGAGACGGGACGGCCCGGTACATTGAGGCCCGCCGCCTGATCACCGTGGGGATGGTTCAGGCACTGGACGATGACGGGATTACCCTGGAGACCGGCAAGCGGTACAAGGTGTTTCCCGGAGCCACGGTCAAACGGGACGGTGTGGAAAGCAGCTTCAGTCTAATACAGCCGGGCGATCATATTTCCGCCGTGCTCATGGCCGACTCCCGTGAAGTGTTGTCTATTGATGCCCATTCCCAGGTGCGGTACGCTCAAGTCGTCTATGTCAGTGATCGCGGGCAATCTCTGTACCTGCTTGACGCCACCAACCGTTTCGTAACCCTACGGCTTAAGCCCGGCACCGACATCTTCCGCTGGGGCCTGCAGGTTGACGCTGCCGCCCTGGCTCCGGGGCAGTGGGTGCGTCTTACCCTTAATCCCCGGGAAGATGAATTGTGGCGGGTGGACATCGCGGAGACGGCGGAAGTGGGCAGCGGCACGGTGGCCGCCTACATCTCCGATGAGTTTCATATTAAGCTGGAAGATGGGCGGGAGTATCCGATCAGCCCGCGCGCCCGGGTCACCAAGAACGGATACCCGGTAAGGCCCGCCGACCTGCGCCCCGGCGAAACGATTGAATTCACCGCCCTCAAGGCACCGGCCCCCACCGGACCCGTTCTGGTTTCCGTAGCCGCTAAAACGCGGGATGAAGTAAGGCCTCCCGAACTGACCGTATCGGCCCTGCCCATGGAACAGTATCTGCTCATTCACGGACGCACCTCGGCAGACCGAGTGTTCATCTGCCGGACCGACGGTACTCGCCGGAACATACCGATTGAAAACGGGGCCTTCAGCCTGCCGATCGAACGCCTGCCCGGAGAGGAATCCCTGCGGGTGGTGGCCGTGAACACGATCGACGGCGGTGTCAATGGGGTCGATCTGAGTTTCCAGAGGAAGGCCACGGTACACGGCCGGAGCTTTACCGATATCTCCGATTCCTGGGCTGCGAAGGAAATTGAGCATCTGGCCGGGCGCGGACTGCTGTCCGGATATCCGGACGGCAGCTTCCAACCGGACAAACCGGTCAGCAGGGGTGAGTTCACCGCCATTCTGGTCCGGGTCTTGGGCTGGCCCACGGTCTCCACGGCCCGGCCCTCCTTTACCGACAGTGACCGGATTCCGGACTGGCTGGCACCCTCGGTGGCTGTGGCTCAGGCGCGCGGTATGGCCGGGGGGTATCCCGATGACACCTTCCGCCCCCAGGCCCGGGTAACCAGGGTCGAGGCCGCTTCCATGCTGGTCCGTGCCCTGACTGACTTTGAAGACCCTCAGAGCAGCAGCCCTCCGCCTTTTGCGGACTGGCACCAGGTGCCGGACTGGGCCCGGGACTCGGTCTCCCGCGCCTACGACGCCGGGTTCTTCCAGGGTCAACAGTACAGCCTCTTTGCCCCGTCCACACCGATCACCCGGGAGGAAGTGGCCGCCGCCATTAACCGTTACCTCTCAGCCGCCGAAAACTAAGAGCATATCAAAACAAAAAAGGAGCCGCTTCGGCTCCTTCCAAATATCCCACCTCTAACCTCTAACCTCTCACATCCCAGACTGTAGCCACAGGATGATCACGTGCCGTTCCGCCTCGCGGTCCCAATCTGTAAGCTGGCGTTCCAGCGATCGGAGCGTGGCGTCCAGTTCAGCGAGCTCGTTCGCATCTGCCACCGCAGCCCGCTTCGCCAGCAGCGCCTGGTATTGCTCACGGGTGCGGTCAAACTGGGAGGTGATATCCTTGGTCTCGGTATCCCGCGCCATTACCTGGCCGAGCGCCCCCAGCTTCGTGGTCAGGATCTCAGCCTGTTCACGCCCCACGGTCAGGCGCAGGATCTCCACCTGGCCGTTGCTGATCTGCTCGGCGGGCAGGAAGGACGCCCCGTAGGTGGCACCGAGGTTAAACGCCTTGTCCCGGGCGGCCTTCACGTCTTCGACGCTCACCTTCAGCATGGTGCTGCTGATTGCCCGCTGCTTGCTCAGGAACACCTTCTCCTCATACACAGAGGCGATCATTATCGTATTCGATGCGCTTGGTTTAGTCCTGGGAACATCATTGTCTATGGTACCGGGGTCTTCAACCGGGGTTACCGGATCATGTGCCGGAGTAGAATCCACAGGCGCACCCGATGCACTCGGAACCACCGGTGTTCCCGGCGTGGGCTGGTCTGCCGGTGTAACCGGATCCTCCGCCGGGTTGCGGACATCGACGATGGTGGTCCCCAGGTCTTCCTGGCCGATCAGTACCGGCGCGCCCCTGTTGAAGAGTTGCGTGGCACCATATCCCAGCGATCCTCCGAGGATCATTATCGAAGCCACCGCTGCGGCTACTCCGCGCCGCCAGCCGCCGAACCAGGAAGCGACCTCACGGCGCTGTTCCCCGGCGATTTGGCTCCGCACCGCGGACGCAAATCCGGCCGGTGCCTTCACGACATCGACTTGGGCTTGCAAAGCCTCGGCAATTGTGCGCAGGGTCTCTATTTCCGCACGACAGGTGACGCACGCGTTCAGATGAGCCTTCAGCGCCCGGCTCTCCACGGCGGTCAGTTCCCCGTCCAGATACGGCGAGAACAGGTCTTGTGCCTCCCGACATTTCATTTGTGCGTCACCTCCTTATTACTAACTCATTGACTCTGGTAAACTAGTTCCGCTCCGGCAAGGACGCCAGCTTTTCCTTCAGCGCCTGCCTGGCCCGGTTGATTCGCGACTTCACTGTCCCCAGGGAACAGTCCAGGATTTCGGCAATCTCCTCGTAGGTATATCCCTGCAGCTCCCGGAGCACCAGCACCGTCCGGTGTTCGGCAGAGATCTCCTGCAGCGCCGCCTGCACCAGTTCCTGAAACTCACGGCGCTCGGCCGCCTCTTCCGGACCCTCGGAGGTCGCCGCCAGCTCCCGCTGCACCTCGCCGTCTCCGGTACTTATCGGTTCATCGAGGGAGACCACCGGCCGCTGCTTCCGCTTCACGTTGATCCAGACATTGACCGTGATCCGGTGCAGCCAGGTGCCGAAATCCGCCTCGTTGCGAAAACCCTTTAACGCATAATATGCCTTGACGAAGGCGTCCTGTGCCAGGTCCTGGGCGTCCGCGTGGTTGCCTGTGAGGTGGTAGGTCAGCCCGTATATGCGATCCTGGTATAAGGTCACCAACTGCTCGAAGGCGACTGCGTCACCCTTCTGCGAGCGGCGCACCAGCTTTTTTACATCGTCCAAAGGAGCACTCTCCCCTGGGCGCCGGTAAATTATTCCGACACTTGTTAGACAAAGTGACACGGCGAAAAGTTCCGGCCCCGGTTCACAAAATTGTAACAATTAATGAGCAAAAGTACATGGCTCTGGATAAATAGTTAACCTGCTTTATAATTTAGTACATTTACCATTCTATTGAAAGACCTAAAGCGCATTCTCCCCCAGGAAAGACGTGGGACAATTCCCTTCATTATATATAGATTGTCTACCCTCTACCTCGGTTTCCAAAAAAACTCCCCTCGCTGTGGAACTTTTTTGCAGGTACGGTTGTCTAACTAACCAAGGTAAATCAGGAGAAACCCGCCATAGCAGGAGGAAACCTGCTGACACGTGTAGAATATACCGTGGATGTGCGGCGTTCTCCAGATTTACCAGTTAACGAGAGACCCAGGAAACGAGACGCTTCAGCACCTTAATCTGGGTAGCGCGGCACAAGCCGTAATCAAAAGGGGGGATGCCGGTAACACACCAACCAACTGGCGACATTCACAGAAGCACCTTGGTTCCCGGGGCGAAAGCCCAATTTCAAATAAACAAGGAGGATACACGTGTATAAAATCCGTAACAAAAAGTTCGCACTGTTGCTAACCATCGTGTTCGTGCTGACGATCATGATGCCTCTGGCAACCCCGGCAAGCGCGGCGACCACTTATGACAAGTTAACGACACCGACTGTGGTGCCTGCTAGCCCTGCGGCGAACGCTGTGCTTGGTACAATTACCATTAAGATTGACACCCTCGGTGTAGGTACTCACACGGCACTCGTTTCCCTACCGGCTGACTTCGTTGCCGCCGCAGTACCCCCGGTACTCGCTGTTGCTAAGGCAACTCAAGTTGGCGGCGCTACCACCCCTGCCGTTACAACTGCTGGGTTCGCTGCAAATGAGTTCAGAATTGACGTTGTCCAAACAGTCAACCCTGCAACCGATGTGCTTCTCACCTTGACACTCCCCGGAGTTACCGTACCCTCCGATGCTGAGGGCGACATCGTAGCTACCATTACCGGTCTCGGTGGCCAGCTGACTGGTGGTTCTGTTGTAGTCGGTAAGGCTAGCAGCGGTGCAGTCACTGTATCTCTCGTTGATACGGTAACCTTGACTGAAAATGGACTGGCTGCTCCGGGCCTGCAGATTACTCTTTCTGAGAATGCAGCATCTGCTGTGAAGAAAGTTGCTGGCTCTGTGAAGTTCACCCTCCCGAAAGGTTACACCTGGGATACTGCTGGTGCAACTGCTGTTCGGGTAAATGATGGCACGAACCTGTTGACCGTAGCCCCTGTCTGGACCTTAGCCGGAACCGGCACCCGCACCCTTAGTGTTGACCGCGGTGCTGATGTAATTGGTAAGAGCATCTTCCGTCTTGGCGTTGGTATTGCTGTGGATGAAACTGAGGCCAAACTGGGTGATGTTTCAGTAACCGTGTCGGGTTCCAGTTCGGTCAGCCCCAGTTCTCTGACGATTGGTTCCTACAAGGAATACGGTGTAACTGTTGCTGCGAAGAGCGTGGAAGAGGTTATTGCTGGCCGTTATGCCCAGGAGATCGGTAAGATTGAAATGAAGGAAGCTATTACCGATTCCCTGTACTATGGTCGGGCAATTACCCTCGAACTCCCCGCTGGTTGCAAGTGGGCCAATATTCCTGCCCCGAAAATTGAAGGCGGTATTGCTGCAATCGCTATTGGTGCTGCCAATGTTGTGGGCACCGATGGACGCAAGATCAAGTTCTCCCCGGCCGATGCTGCGGGTGGAAAGGGTACCATCACCTTTGAGGATCTTGAGATTGATGTAGCTGCTGACTTCTCGGGAGACATTAAGGTTAAGATCGATGGCACTGCTGGTGCTGTTGGTGAAGTACTGGTAGCCAAAGCAGTAGCCCCGATTAAAGCAACTGCCGAGAAGCCGACCGTTAAGATCGGTGTGCAGGGCCAGGAAGCTGGCACCATTACCCTAGTCGAAGGTGCCGCAGAAACTTTCAAGCGTGGCAAGGATCTAGTGCTTACGGCTCCTCTGAACGTACACTGGACCTCAGATCCCACGGTTACGGTTACCGAAGGTGATCTCGAATTCGATCTTAAAGCTGTGCAGCGTAACGGTAGAGTTCTAACCATCCCGGTTAAAGCCGATAGCGTGGTTGCCTCGACCGTGACTATCTCTAACATTAAGTTCACTATCGACCGCACAGTTCCTGAGGGTCCAGTTAAGATTGCGATTGCTGGTAATGCACTTGATGAGGTCAATGATATTCTGTTGGTTCCTGCCGAGCTGGCTGCCCGTGCAGTAAACTTCTACCCCATCGTAGGTGTTACCCAAATCTTCCCGAAAAACGACGTAGTAGCAGCTGTTGTTAACGCTACAGTTGGTACCCCGGCCCCTGGCGACAGCATGATGGCTGCTTCCTTCGTGATCGGTGCCAAGACCTACACCCTGAACGGTGTTGAAGCGACCATGGACGTTGTCCCGTACGTGAAGGACGGCCGGACCTACCTGCCCGTTCGTTACGTCGGCTACGCCCTAGGCGTTGCCCCTGAGAACATCCTCTGGGATGGTAAGACCGCGACCCTGGTGAAGGGTGACAAGGTTGTCCAGGTTTCCGTCGGCAGCAAGGCCATGATCGTCAACGGCGCGACCATCAATCTCGATGTCGCTCCGGAACTGAAAGACGGGCGGACTATGCTCCCGTTCCGCTGGATTGCCTGGGCCTTTGGCGCAGCGGTTGACTGGGATGCCGCAACCCAGACCGTGACGATGAACCTGTAACAGAACCGTTAAACAGTTCCCGAAAACCCGGGTCTTCGGACCCGGGTTTTTATTTATCAAACGAGCTTTGACAGACTTTGCCTGACATTTTATACTTGCCTTGGCGGACCCTTGGTTGAATAGACAAGGGCTTAGAATGGCAACCGGGGATTCAGATTGATGTTGTACGCAATGGTGGTTTTCTTCCAGTACCCCGGCTTGACTCCGGAAACCCACGGATCCTCTTGATAGACATCGAAGAACAGGGTGTCCGGTCGAAGGGTGCCTTCATAATGTCAGGTGCACTGAAGTCGGAGAGGGCTCTCGGAACAGGTACGGAGATTAAAGCAGAGGCAGACGGTGTGGACCTGACCCGTGGAATTACTCTCGTGTTGGCACGGGTGATAGCGCCCCAGAACGAAGCCCGCTTTACTGTTGGTCGTGATTGGTATCTCAGCAACGGACGTACTCTGAGTATGGATGTGCTACCATACACTAAAGAGGGTCGTCTGTTCCTGCCCCTACGCTATGTCGGATTGAGTATGGGTGTTGAGCCGGACAACATCAAGTGGAACGGAAGTGTGGCTACGCTCGTCCTCGGTGACAAAAACGTACAGGTTAGACCCGGAAGCAGGCAACTCGTTGTCAACGGCTCCTCAATTGAAATGGATGTTGCGGCCGAATTCTCCCAGGGTAGAGTTATGCTTCCCTATCGATTCATAGCGGAGGCCTTTGGTGCCAGTGTTGATTGGGACTCTTCGACAAGGACCGTGACAATGGAACTGTAAGGATGCGAAACGATTGTAGGTTGGAACCCGGGGTCGGACTAGACCCGGGTTCTTCCTTTGGCGGAAAGGATGAACTTGGCTGCTTGACATTGCCCGGGATGTAAGTCTATACTTAATTTGCTAAATAGTTAACCAGCTTAACTTAATTGGGGGAGTGGTTGTGGTGAGAAGGACGGTCCAGGTGCTATTGGTGACTGTTCTGGCATTGGCTTTTACCTGTGGTTTGGCTTGGGGTAAGGAGCCGGCAACGCCGGAACTGACCCTGAATGAAACGATTACGCTGGCAATTCAGCACAGCACGACAATGAAGACAGCCGGGCTAGCCGTGGACAAGGCCGGAGAACAGCGCAAGTATGCATCCGACCAGTTGACCTATACCCCGGTATTGGGCGGGAGCTACGATCCCCGCCTGGAAGCGGCTTGGTATACACTGTTGTCTGCCGACCTGGGTTGGGAGATGAGCAAGCGGAACCAGAATGCCGAAGAGGATCGTCTGGTTTTGAGCGCCTGCCAGAAGTATTGGGATGTATTAAAGGCTCAGGAGAAAGTAAAGGCGGCCGAACTGGGTCTAAAGAAGGCGGATTTGGCCTTACGGAAGACGAGGGCACAGGTGCAGGCCGGTTTATCCGCTCCCGGAATGTCCCCTCAGTTGGCACTGCAAACCGCGGAGATGGGATTAACCGGCTCCAAGGCAGGTCTGGTGGGTGCTCAGAACGACCTTGACCTGGCCTATACGGCGCTAAACCAAGTGATCGGAGTGTGGCCGGAGGATCGGCCGGTACTGGTGGACACGGTACAATTTAAGCCGATCGAAGTCGAAAACTTGGATACACACATCCAACGCGTGCTTGAGACAAACCCCAGTATCTGGCTGGCCGGAGAAGGGGTGACAATGGCTAAGTACGCGCAGGAACTGATGTGGGCCGCTGGCCAATACACACCCTACGAGATACGGAAGATAGAGGTGAAGGAGGCGGAGTACACTGCTCTTTCAGCCAGGGACGCTGTCAAACTCGGAACAAGAGAGTTGTACTATGCCTTGCGTGGATTAGAAGAGGCCTACAGCACCGCTGAAAAGGGTGTAGAGACGGCGGAGGAGGCTCTGCGTGTAGCACGGCTGATGAAAGAACTGGGTATGGTTACAGCTGCTGATGTGGCCGAGAGGGAGGCTGCTTTTGCTGAGGCAAAGCAGGGATTGCTGGACTTGGGCTGTCAGCACGCCTACATGAAGCTTGCCTTTCAGAAACCTTGGGCGATGACCAGATAATAATTGAGTAGTTTCGGAATAATCAGGGTCGTTCGGGTAGACGGACGGCCCTGTTCGATTACCCAGGGAATGGCAGGAGCCGGAATGTGTTTCGTAGAATTGTCATCTAGAGAAGGCTTTGGAAGGGAGATAGCTTGATGAAGAGAAGACTGTCAGCTTGGTCGTTAGCGTTGGTGGTGGGTCTCCTGTTGCTGTGCCCATCCTCGGCCTTTGCCACGACTACCTATGAATTCCTACGGGGGCAAATGTGGTCTGTACCCCAGAACGCATCCGTACAGTTGGGTATTCTGTCGGTACGGGTTGAGCCGCTGGTCGATGGCACCCATACTGCCTTGTTTGCCCTGCCCCGTGATTTCGAAATGGTCCTTCCGGGTGATATCGCCTCAATCGAAGACCCCACGGTGGTTCTGACAACCCGGAGGACAGCCGGGAACGAATTCTTAGGCAGCTTTGCACTGGCCGGCGGGGGCAACCAGCGGTACACTTTCCTGATTCCGATTCATTCCACGATTCCTTCGGAAACAAGCGGGGATATCGAGATTAGCATCACCGGCATCGAAGGGCAATTGCGCGGTGGCGCGGTGGTTACCGGTCAGGGATGGCCGGGCGAGATTCGAATTGAGACAACCGGGGCCGGCCTGATCAGGGACGGAAAGAGCAGCGTCAGGATTTCTTTCTCAGAGAATATGGCCGGGCTGTTTCGGGCCGATAGTCCCATCAGACTCACCCTGCCGGAAGGGTTTTCCTGGGCGAATGCCGGCGGTTCCCTGACGGAAGGGGAAGGCCTGAAGGCCACTCCGGTGGTGGATGGAAGGGTGCTTGAAATGCGGACGGAACGCCCAAGCACTACCCGCTCTTCTTTCCTGGTGGAAGCCGAGGTCAGGCTGGATGACGCCGCACTTGCGAAAGAGGGCGAGGTGCGAGCGCAGGTACAGGGATTGCGCGCTCTGTCTTCCGCCACTGTCTTGGTCGCGCATTATCAACCGCCTGTAATTATCCCGGAGCCGGAACCTGAGCCGAGAACCGTGGTGTTTTCTATCGGCAGTAGCCAATACACCATCAACGGTAAGGAACACCCGGTGGACGTCGCGCCGTATACTATAAACGGCCGGACCTTCCTGCCGCTCCGCTATGTCGGACTGAGCCTGAGCGTGGATGCTGATGACATCAAGTGGGACGGTTCGGCGGCAATCTTGACTAAGGGTGACAAGACGGTGATAGTGAGGCCGGGGAGCAAGATTCTTCAGGTGAACAAAACCGGAAGGGAAATGGATGTGACGCCCGAGATTGTTCCCCCGGGACGGATTATGCTGCCCTACCGATTTATTGCGGAAGCATTCGGAGCGTCCGTAGGCTGGGACGGTGCCACTAGAACCGTAACGATGTCCGTAGGGGGTCAGACTTAAAAAGTTAATTCTGCAGGTGGTCCACTTTGCCTTTAAGCTGCCCAATATCATCCTTAAGCTGGTCCATATCGCCTTTAAGGTGGTTCACACTGCCTGTTAGGTAGGTAACGTCTTCCTGCAAACGGACGATGTTGGCGCTGGTAACTTCGGCCCGGTGCTCCAGTACGCGGAGCAAACCGCCGTGTTCTTCCCTGATGGCCTGTACGTCATTACGCAGGTCATTCAGTTCACCGCGTAGGCCGTTTAATTCACCGCGTTGCCCCTTGACTTCACCGCGTAAGCCATTCAGTTCACCGCGTTGCCCCTTGACTTCATTGCCCAGTTCCTTTAATTGATCAAGGATCTGGTTTAGAATATCATTCACAACATAAACCCCCTTGTCCCACCTACCATAATAATACCACATCATGGCAAGGTGCCAAAGAGCAAAACTAGAGGGGTCAAACCTTAAAAGTAAAAACTTACTTATCCAGGCGGGCACCGGCCGCCTGGAGGAGCTTTTGAATCTCCCGGATGTCCTCGATGGTGAGGGCGGCGGGAGATTTTTTTTGGGAGACATTTGGGGAGTCAGATTAGCGGTAAGATTCGGTGGTGGATGCAAGCGCCAGCGCCGTCACGATGATATGGTCATACGTCGGGAAGCTGTTGTATTTTACGAATAATAAGGGTATAATAATAACAGCAATGAAAGGAGTTGTTATCTATGCCAAATATCAAACCCATCTCTGATTTAAGGAATTACAATGAAGTCCTGCGAGATATTGCCATAGGCGAGCCAGTGTTTTTAACCAAAAATGGCAGAGGGAAATTTGCCATTATCGATATTAACGAATATGAAAAATTAAAGGCTTCGCTGAAGCTGATGTCACAGCTTGCCCAGGGAGAGCAGGCTGGAAAAGAAAAAGGATGGATGACTATCGAGGAAGTGGAAGCAGAACTGGGGATTGAGA
>QZIR01000003.1 GCA_003604975.1 Desulforudis sp.
TCATTTTTGCGGCGCCTAAGTCAATTTGTACTTTTTGGCTAAGTTGGATTGCTTCATCCCTTGTTCGCCGCAAGTCCTAATATAGCACAGGGTCAACCGATTGTAAACTAGTAAAGTTTAGTTTATGCGTTTTTTGTCGAAGGTAGCTTCGATACGTAAATACCGCCCAGGGGCAGGAATTTGTAGCACTGGCAGATATTTTGCCTAGCACAGGCGGGGCGGTCAGGGTACAATGTGTTGAGTACGGGATTGGATGTAATGCAACAGTATATATAAGGAGGCGTTTGGCTAGTGTCCAATATCGAACAGGATTTTGAAGTCGTACTAGACAAGTCCAAGGAACTGGTGAAGGTTTTGAGCGAGGATTCAGAAGCGATCAGTTCTGTTGACCGGGCCAGGCTGCGGTTTGAACTGCGCCTTGCATATAACCTCAGTGCCAGTCTTTGTGAGAACATGAGGCTGACCCAGGAACTCCAGGAGCTCATTACGGAATGCGAACTGCTGTTGGTTTCATAGAGACTCTTTTCGGTCAGTCTGTTTCCGCCTGCCGGCGTTCAGAGTAATTAAGAAAGGCTACTCCGAGCAAAAACACAGTTAGCCCCGTCACCACAAAACCCCAACTGTAAGCAATCATGAGAACGAAGACCCCAAACACAAAGGCGCCAACCGTGATTCCAACATCAAGGGAGTTATCATATAGGCTTAGGGTCGTAGCCCTAAGCCTATCCTGTGTTATGTCAATGATCCAGGCTACCAATACGGTCACCGAGGCAGCGTAGCCAATTCCGGCAAAGACCGCACTCAGCCAGATCACCCTATCCACGGCCAACAGCCCTACGATTGCTGTACCCAGTCCGAAGACGGCAACCGCCGGTTTAGCCACCCGCGCCCGCCCGTGTCGATCCGACAGGCGACCGGCCAGGATCCCGACCAGGATGCCGCTAGCGGCAAAAACAGTAAAGAAGACGCCGTAATTTTCAACCCCCAACTGCAAGGAATAGATGGGGACGAAGGTCAGAATGATGCCATAAGCCACACCCACGAGGACAGTAGCATAGAGCAGCGGAGTGATGCTCCGATCCTTTAACACTTCCTTAAAGAGACGCACTGGGTTACCACGCGTGTGCTGGTGCTCCGGTTCCCTCAGGAGCAGTAAGGGCGACAAGCCGACGAGGCCGATCAGGGTAAGCGTGATAAAGAGAGCCTGGTAGCCATAGCTCCCGATCGCCCAGACCGCAAAAGGAGGGCTGATAATCAGGGCCAAAATGATGACCATCCGCAGAAAGCCGAGATTGGTGCCCCGTTGCTCCGTCGGACTAACGTCGGCCAGAAAGGTATTAGCAGAAAACGGGTACAGGGCCAGCGCAAAGCCTTGAAGGATACGGATGGCCGTGATGGTCGCGGCCGTTTCCGCCCAGACCAGGCCGAGCGGGGCGATGGCAAAGGCAAAACTGGCCAGGACCAGGGACCATTTACGGTACCGGTCCACCAGGGGCGTGAACAAAAAGCGCAGAGCCACCGCCGAACCGGCAAATATGGTATTCTGTCCGGCAGCAAAGACTTCACTGAACCCGGCCTCAATCAGGTACGCCGGAACGACGATAAAGCCTAAATGGAGGTTCACGAAGGCAGTAAACGAGGCTATCAAAACCAGTACAATTCTCACACTCAACGAGCGCTAAACCTTCTTTTCGTTGCCAAGCCCCGTTAATGATCTCCTGGGTCTTGCCATCCAGGACTCGGACAATTGTTCCATATAGAGAGATTAAGAATCGGCGCTTTTGGTTCCAATCTTTTTCATTATAACCGAATAACCGAACTTTCTGGAGCGGCGTTAGTAAAACATGGTTACAGGACGTCTTCACACATTTCTGAATTCCGCAACTAGGGAGAAGTAGAAGGGATTTGTCGCTAAGGAGGCGTATAGAGGAATAAATGCAACGGTCAACTAACAGCATTAGAAAAGGAGGCACTATAAATGACAATAAGAATTGGTATCAGCGGTTTTGGGCGGATTGGGCGCTGCGTGTTCCGGATTGCCCGGAGAAGGTCGAATATGGAGATTGCCGCTATCAACGATCTGGGCAGCACGGATACCCTGGCCCACCTGATTCGTCACGATTCCGCCCACGGCAACCTGCGCGGCACGGTACGTACCAAGGGCGACACGATGTTGGTCGACGGTAAGGAAATCGCCATGTTGAAACACGCGGATCCATCCGCTATTCCGTGGGGGGAGCTTGGGGTTGACGTCGTCGTGGAAGCGACCGGCAGGTTCAGGAAGCAGGAGGAACTCCTCAAGCATCTTACAGCAGGGGCCAGGAAAGTCGTACTCACCGCACCGTTGAAAGGTCCGGGCAGAACCATTGTTCTAGGCGTTAACGAAGCTGACTATGACCCGGAGACCGACGATGTGGTCTCCTGCGCGTCCTGTACCACGAACTGTATGGCCCCGATCACCAAAGTGCTCGGTGAAAAGTACGGCATCGCCGCCGGCCTGATGTCGACGGTACACGCCTATACCAACGACCAGCGTCTGCTGGATTCCGCGCACAGCGACCTGCGCCGCGCACGGGCCGCCGCCCTCTCAATCATCCCCACCACAACGGGGGCAGCCAAGGCCGTGGCCCTGGTCTCACCGGAATTTGAAGGTTTGTTCAGCGGGCTCGCCTTCAGAGTGCCGGTACCCGTGGTTTCCGTACTGGACCTGGTTGTTCAGCTGGAAACACCCGTGCCGGCGGAAAAAGTGAACCGGGCCCTGAAGGAAGCTGCGGAAGGAGAACTGGAAGGCATCCTCGGTTATACCGACTCGCCGGTGGTCTCCTGCGATATCGCCGGAAACCCCCATTCATCAATCGTCGACAGCCTGCTCACGATGAGCGTGGGCAATCTGGTGAAAGTGGTTTCCTGGTACGACAACGAGTGGGGCTACGCCTCCCGCGTTGCCGATATGGTCGGTCTGTTGGGACGACGGTAAGAGGGGGCGCTGCCCCCTCTCCTTACTCCCACATCTTTACGACGCGTACATTACGGAAGTAGTGTTGGACAATGTCCTCCGGTGACCGACCGTCCTGCGCCATCTGAAAAGCCCCCCACTGGCTCATTCCCACACCGTGCCCGAAACCCTCGCCCGACATCGTGACCTGGTCCCCCACCACCCTGACAGAGGTCAGCTTGGTGGATTTCATCTCGGTACTGCCCAGCGCGATCCGAAAGTCTGCGGCGTGGACCGTTACATTTCCGATACGCAACTGGATAGCCCTCCCGGACGGTCCCCGGCTTACAATATCAATACTTGTGAAGTCTCGGGGGCGAGGCCCAATTTTATTAAGCGCCTCAATGACCTCCTGTTTAGTGAAGGTGGCGGTCCAACGGGCGTCATCCGGGGGCGCCTGTGGAAAGTCGGGGGAGTCTACAGATCGGATATAGGGCGGTTCGCGGTCCTTCCAGTTCAAGCCCTCCCTGGCCGTGGCGGTCCGCCCCCCGGCGTGAGCGTGAAACCAGGAATTAATGAAATCGTTGCGGTGAACCAGCACCTGTCCCCTGGTACGTGATACGGCCTGCCTGACCCGGTCGTTGACCTCGGCGGCGTTCCAGGCCTGGGCCTCTTCAATGTCCGTCGAGATATCCGCCCCTTCGTAGCGTGACTCTTTTTCTTTAATAAACTTGAGCGCGAAGGTTCGGGCCAGAATCGCCTGCGCCGCCAGGGCGTTCTCCGGCCAATCGTTCCTCATCTCTCCGGCCAGTACGCCAGCCACATAATCTTCAAAGGCAAACTGTTTGATTTGCTTGTCCTCAACAACAAAGACATCAAGCCTTGGCTCCTGATTCTCCCCCTGGCTAATTTCCTGAGGGATCGCCGGTCTGCGTTGCGCCCCCGGAGGACAACCAACCAGCACCAGGGCGACTACCAGGAGCAGCCCAAAGGCTAATCCTCTTTGCAACATTATCCATCATTCCTTTGTACGTTCTTGTTCATATTATTGTTAAAAGGAAGTGAGATTAGTAAGTAAAAGTTTGGCATGCCAAAATTTGAGAAAAAGATAAAGCCTAAAAAAGGCTTTATCTCAGGTGAGTTGGGGCGTATCGAGGCGGTTGATGAAGTGGGCAAAGTCGTTTGGTTCCAGATGATTTCCTTGGGTCTCGCCGGTGGTAATCTGACTCAGGACGTCAAACATCGCATCGGAGTGTTCATCATCCGTATCCTCGATGTATTTGCCGTCCGTAAACTTATCTACAGCCCACCCGACGAGCTCGTCGTAAGACACGTAACCATGCATGTAAAGTTTGATCATGCCGGACACAACATCCGACGTCAGCAACTCACTCTCCCCTTCCGCTGGCGGCTATACCTAGCAACGCCGCGTTTTTTGCTCTCATCACTATTATGCGGCGGGAGAGACATTATACGCTGGTGAGTCTTTACCACCTGAACGCAGTTTCGGGGGTTTGAGGCCGGTGGATTAAACTGACGTTTTTATCCTATTGATCAACCGTCCAGGCCGGATAACGAAAATGATACGTGATTTTTCCGGGCCAGTTGAGCAGGGCCGCGTTTTCGGAAGCCTGGGGGCCGCAATTATGAATGGCCAGCGGAACCCCGTCCGAGCGGCGGCGGTCTGAGACAATCCCGATGTGTTCCGGTCCGTCCCACACAACGATGTCTCCGGGCTGCCATTCGGTCAGGTTCTCCGGGTTTCCGGGGATAATCTCGGTCGTGAGGGTCATCCCGTACTTGCCGAAAAACACAACCAGATTGGGTACCCGGCGGAAATCAATGTTCGGATCCGGCACGCCTCCCACGCGGGGATAATCCGCTGTGAACTGCCGGATGTCCTCATCCACCAGGGCTTTTAGGTCAATACCGGCACCCCTGAGGGCTACCCAGATAATATCGGTGCAGGCGCCAAGCCCGTCTGGAGGGTAGCCTCCGGGATAGTAACCGGCATCGTAACGGGTTCCCCTGGCTATCTCGGCCCGCGCGGCCTCCACCAGATCCAGCGAGTCCGACTTTCCATTATTGTTCGTGTCTGCCGGTGAATAGTGGTTTGGAACCTCGATACCCGGCAACGGCGCACAGGCCGAAAGGCCTGCGCAAACCAAGAGAGCCAACAACAAAATGGAAATGCAATGCCGGATAATACTCCATCTCCCGGTCATAGGCAATCTCCTTCCAAGCGTCTCCGTTAACTATATCTGATCCTACTGTATTGACGCGCAAAAAGGGCAGCCGGATTGGCGATTTCGGCCAATTATCCACAAGCCAAAAACTAAATCCCTCTCACGGACGTCTAGTACACAAGATGAGATACAAAGCGATCCATCCGAATTGGGAAGGGTTTTGACCGTTCCGGCAAGAATAGACCTTTTCGGGTGGATAACATGATAAACAGGCGCCCTGAGGACAATCTTTCCTCGGTTTCCCATACTAGCCTGGAAGCGCTTTTCAACCTACACTACCGGGCCGTTTATAATGCTGCCTTCTACGTGTCCGGGGACCGTAACCTCGCCGAGGATGCTACCCAGGAGACGTTTCTGAAGGCATACGAAAAGCTGGGTCAACTGCGTGATATCGCCAAGGTCGAGGCCTGGCTGGTGCGCATTTCGATGAACGCGGCCCGCGACCTGCTGCGGCGACGCAAGCGGACGGCCAGCGTAGCGCTGGACCAGGACCTGCCCGACCGGGATGGCTCGCGGGATCCGGAACAGAACCTGCTGGCCGGCGAAGAGAAGCACACGATTATCGATATCGTGGAGGATCTGGCCCCGGAATACCAGGAGATCGTGTTCCTCAAGTACTACCGGGAAATGACCACCCGTCAAATCAGTGATTACCTGGAGATTCCGGAAGGAACCGTGAAGACCAGGTTGCGCAAGGCACGGTCCATCATTGCGGTCAAGCTTGGCATTTCCGAGACTGAGCACACAGCGAAAGGGGGGCAGGCCGGTGTCTAGTTTTCAGGACGAACAGCTAGATAAGTTGATTGCACAGAACATCAGGCAGCGCATGGACGACGCCGGCGAGCCTCGCGGCGACCTTCTCTGGACGAAAATCCAACAGGAAGTCCAACGAAAGGAACGCCCCCCCCGGCTAGACCTCGGTCGCTTCCGGTTCTCTAAGTGGCAGTATGTTAGTGTCGGGGCAATGGTGGCCTGTCTAGCCCTCGCCCTGATCGTATACCCCGGAGCGCTAACGGAAATTGGAAAACGGACTTTCCTTGACACTCAAAACGTTAAACAGTCGGAAGACAGCGGGGTCGGGATCGCCAACAGGGAATCCTGGAAGGTGAGCGTCGCCGGGAAGGATCTCGCCAAGGAAGAGTCCGCCCCGTCACCTGCCACCCGTAAGCTACCGTCGCTGGGACTGGGGGGCGGCCGACCTACCGACGAAGCCGACCCTGACAGCGTGCAGGTGACGATGATTCCAGATGGCGAGCAGCACCCGTCAGCGTCACTTGAATTCATACAGGAAAAAGGCTCGTTTACCCTGCACCGGGCTGCGGACATTACGGAACTCCGTCAGCTGGCTCCCTTCCCGGTTCTGTATCCGGCCGTTGTTCCAGAGGGTTTTGTGCCGACCAGTCTCTCTTACCTGGCCTACGACGACGAGACCGGTGAAACCATGATCACATTGGTAAAGGAAGGCTCCCCCAATCACATTGACCTGACCCAGCGTAATCTCGTGATCGAGTTACCATCCGTACAGTATGATGATTCACCGGAAACAACTAGGGAGATCATGCGGATCGGGGGGAATGAAGCAACCCTTACCGTCACCAGGGTTGAGGATGGCAAATACAGCAATCTCCGTTGGGTCGAAGACGGGATTTCCTACTGGGTTTCAGGCCTTATCAGTCCGGAAGAGATCAAGCGGATGGTTGAATCACTTGAACCTTAGACGTTAAGCAGATCCTCGCATTCCTCAATCAGTCCAAGCAATTCGCGAGACACCACTTCGTCGCTGCACCGGCGCAGGGTGAGGTTGTACGCCAGGCGCAGTTCGAAGGCGACCCTGAACCGTTCATACGGGTCAATGGCGTCCGCCTTCGCGCGAAGGGTGTTTCGGAGGTTTTTAGATTGAAGGATAAGGATTTCAAAGCATCGATCGGGATTGGACATCGGCAACCTCTCTTACTGTATTGGATGAACTCCCCCTTGTAGGACAAGCGATGAAGCTGGATTGTTCCCATTTCAGGGGTGCCACTTTCTGCTAAGACGTTACGCCGTTGGCATCCGGGGATATAAGATAGTACGCACTTGACTCTACTCGAGTCAAGTGCTCTGTTATTCGGGTCTAGCCGGTTTAGTAATACGGAGTTTCCGATTCAGAAGTGATTTGGGCCAGGAGTGCTCCCAGGGTACGGGCAAACGCCGCATCCTGACGTGCATTGCGGACTTTAGGACCCTTGGTGCGACCGCCCGAGCGCCGGATCCGGGCCTTGACCTCACGCTCTTCAAGCAGGAAGTCGATGGTTTCGGGGCGGTACTCACGACCCGTCGGGGAGATTGCATACGCCTGTTTCCCCAGTATAAGGGCGGCCAGGCCCCAGTCCTGGGTTACTACGACGTCTCCGGGCCGCGTCAGGTTAGCGATTTTGATATCGGTTTCCTGAGAGTCCCCGCCAACGACGATGTGCCGTTCAGAAGTAATATGGTGATGGAAATTAGCAACCGTCCACAATTCAAAGCCGAAGGCGGCCGCGGCCCGCGTACAGGCGGCCAGGACATTTCGCGGGCAGGCGTCGGCGTCAACGATAATTCTGGGCACCCTAGCATACCACCTTCAACCGCCAGTTACCAAATACTTCGGCAGTCGGTGAAGCTTTCCTGTCGAATCAGAGAAAAGTAACCGGAAGTTGTCTATTCCTCGACAACCCGTACCTTGTTCATCTTACCGCCCTGCGGTATCTGAAGAACGGTGTCCATTCCATCCACGACCTGACCAAAGACGGTATGTAACCCGTCAAGGTGCGGAAACTTGTCGTGGCAGACAAAGAACTGGCTCCCGCCGGTATCACGCCCGGCATGAGCCATGGACAGTGCCCCGCGCACGTGTTTATTCGGGTTGATCTCGCACTTGATGGTATAGCCGGGGCCGCCGGTCCCGGTACCATGAGGGCAACCGCCCTGGTGCACAAAACCCGGAATGACCCGGTGAAAACTCAGACCGTCGTAGAATCCCTTGTTCGCAAGGGACTCGAAATTCGCTACGGTGTTTGGAGCGTCTTTTTCAAAGAACTCAATCGTTACATCTCCCTTATCAGTTTCAATGATTGCCTTTTTCAACAAATGGTTCCCCTTTCCTGATTAAGATAGTTCCATTATACCCAACACTATCCAGCCTGAATACCGGCTGCTTCCCTAAATACCGCCTAACCAGGAGCAGTGAATTGATTCGCGGTAGAGTGATTAACGTCGCAAAGGGTCGGAAAACACCAGGGGTGCCCCTCGTTGAATCTCCAGGATCCGACAGGTACGCCGTGTTAGAATGGATTGGCGCCTGATGCCCCGAATACCTTGGAAAGGAAGAGGGACGTGCTCTGAAGGATGTGGGTGATCACCCTGATTGTAGTGATTGCAGTGACCCTGACCGCCTGCAGCGGCCGGGAACTGTCGACCGCTGCGCCCAATTCCCCGCCGGTGGTTGATGCAGATGCCGAGATCCCAGAAACGGATGTTGCGGTGTACTACCTGAGGTCAGACGGCAGACCCCATCTGGTCAGAGAAGTCCACTCCATTCGCGTGTCGGACGATGTTTTCCTGGCGGCGGTACGCGAGCTGACGGACGGCGTACCCACCACCCCGGGGACTCAGGTCGGATTCCCCCACGAAATCAGCTGTCTTGGTGTCCAAGTCGACGGGCATCGTGCGGACGTCCGGTTTTCAAAAGACCTGGTTATGGCCGGATCCAATGTTGAAACCCTTACGCTCGCCGTCATAGCCCTGGTGAACACCCTGACCGAGTTTAAGACCATTGAACAAGTCTGTTTAAGGGCCAATGGTGTGGGACAAGTGGACCTGGAACTCTGGCTTACCGCTCTTGGCTTCCAGGGACAGCCGCTCAAACGCGATCTGTCCATGGTACTCGAACCGGCGATCTGGGTGGAGCACCCCGAACCAAACGGAATAGTTACAAACCCGGTACTGGTGAGGAGAAGTGCCTTGGTTGACGGTGGTGTAGTGGAAGTGAGGTTGGCTTCCGAAGCAGGTGAGATTCTAGCTGAAACCTTTACGGAGACTTCCAAAAAAAGGCCGGAACGCGGCAACTTTGACACCGAAATCGTGTTTACGTCCCCAGGAGGCGGCCGCGGATTCCTGGAGGTCTTCCATACGGAGTTAACCAGCGGCGAGGAGCGGGATAAGGTGATCATCCCGGTTGTCTTCGAAAACAACGGAAAGTTTACGGCCGGCCCCTAATGCGGGGGAGAGACTGGCGGTAGCCAGTCTCTCGGGATTAGGATTCCGCGGGTCTAAAGGTTTCACACTTGGTTTCATCGGACGTGGCGGACTTCGACGAGTGGTTCCGGTTGACCTGGATCATGGGTGCATTACATTTGACATCGTTGTTGTAATTGCACTCGGTGACGTTGCACTTGATATCGGGCATTCACTGCACCTCCTTCCAACGGGATTGCGTTTATATTCTTCCGCAGGAAGGAGTCCGGATATTCATTTTTGCCGTGCTGTTTCTATTATGTGGAACGGGGAGAGCGTCTGCTCCGAGCCCGAATGGAACTTCCCCGATGCTGAACGATGGTCTCTCCTTCAGGCAGCGACAGGACGCTCACGGAATCAGCCGACCCGGTCAGGTGCTGGTCGTGCGTGAGCAGGATGATCTGAAGGTCAAATCCGTCCGATACGCTTTTCAAGAATCGACCGACGTTCGAGATGTACTGATCGCTCAGCGACCGGATCGGCTCGTCCAGGACCAGCGGGCCCGGCAAAGGCGGGTGCGCCGACACCATAAAGGCCACCCGGAGGGCCAGTGCGATAAACTCGCTGATACCGGAACCATAAGCGGCGACGGGAGCAAAAAGTAGCCTGTCCCCTCTTCCCCGTCGGGAGCGAATGAAGAAGTCGGCGCCAGCCGGCTCAGATTCGGGATCATATAGGACGACGAAGTCCAGGTCGGATTCAAACGTGTAGCGCAGGGCCGTGGTAACGAAGCACTCCAATTCATCCTTGGCCCGGGTACGGACACTCTGAACCGAATGCCGGATCAAATCCTGAACCTGACCCCTGAACTCCGTACTGCGGGGATTCGATCTGCCAGATTGGTCAGCGGGGGCATCATCCGTTCGCAGGTTCATCAAGGCGGCGTCGGCGGCTAAGACTCCTTGCAGGCTACCGAGAGCGGTGGCCTTTACGTTAGCCGGATGGTTGATCAGAAAAGGCGGTTCCTGTGGAGTCGGCAATTGCAGACACAGCTTCAAACGGGTACCGATACGGGAAGGGACAATGCCGTGGCAGGCCACGGCCTCCGGTGGCATAAAACCGTCCCGGCATGGTACAAAGCGAGGCGGACCGCCGGGCAAAGCAATAACGTAACGTTCTTCACCCTCGTCCCATTCCCGGGTCAGACTGACCCCGTCGTCCGTGTAAACGGTGACCCGGCAGCGGGACTGGCCGTACGCCAAAAGGCTGACGGCCTGTTCCTCACCGAGAATCAACCAGTTGAGTCCCCGCACAATGGACGATTTGCCGTAACCAGATTCGCCTACGATGACATTAAGGCCCGCGTCAAACTGAATCTCGGTGGTCCGGTGGGACAGGATGTTTTCAAGCACCAGGCGTGAGATGTTCACCCAAATCACTCCGCATCCCGGCGATACTTATCGATCAGGCGCAGCGCTTCGTCCTTAACGGCTCTGCTCACTGTTCTTTTCTCACTGACATCGTCCAGCGTACCCTTCAAGTCCCGTACAACCGGACCCTCTCCATAAGTCCCGGCCAACCCGGTAATGCACTCCTCGCGCGTCCTGGATACATCCGGCCCACTGAGGTCGATCACCTCGCGGCCGGGACGCGCCGATTGCAGGGATATGTACCGGAAGGTCAAACCTGTTGGCTCAAAGTCAAGGACCACAATCCGGGGTAGCCGGTTAATGTCGACCGGTTGGTGTGATAAACGCACGACTGACCCCGGATTGATGAACAACTTCCCTTCCGCCCAGACTTCCGGATAGCCAAAATGGGCATGACTGCCCAGGGTCACGTCCGCTTCGGTAAAGGGAGCCACCTGCTCGATTAGGGTGTACGGCGTGTCCTTGAAGAAGGGCTTGTTTAGTAACATGCCGTGGGCCATGTGTACGGCGAAATCACAGTCCACCTTGTCCACACAATAGTCAAGGACCGGATCACGCCGGTCTATGGCGTGGTGGAAGTGTTGTCCGGTTAATTGGACCCGTACCCGATCATCCGATAGATACAGACGTTCCTCCGGCTGCAGCAGACTGATGATATTCAGGTTGCTTAGGAACCCAAGCATTGTCCGGTCAAGGGTGTCGGGGCTGTAAGCATACATGTCGTGATTACCGGCGACCGCGTAGATCGGGATTCCCACCGACATCAGGATACGCATGCAGCCTGAGACGAGCGGGAACTCCGGTGTCGGAAGGTCAAAGAGATCGCCTCCGTGTAAAATGGCATCCGCCTTTTCAGACACGGCAATATCAGCCACTTCCTGCAGCTTTAAGCGTAGGGTGGCCGGGAAGTCGTCAGTTCTATTTCGTGGGTTACTCCCTCTTATGTGGGTGTCTGTCAAGTATAGTAGTTTCATCCTAATCGATTCCCGGGCTTAGTTTTTTGAATATTTCGCCGGGTTTAGGACTAAATCCTGCAGTATCGTTGATAAAACCCGTGTACCACAATCTTATTCAACCAGTGAAAAAATGAAAACCATCTCCAAGCACGTTAATCAATACTTCACGGTGTCAACAACCGTTCAAAGGCAAGATATAACGGTCGGACCAAACCCTCGATGCCCTTGGTAATGTTCGGAATAGGCAGCTGCAGCAATTGTCCGAAACTCAGTACCATGGCGATTAGGGTTACGCCGGCAAAGGCCCAGATTTCACGGTATAATTTCCGGCGGACGAGTTTAGGCACCTCCGCGGCGATAATGGTAGCAAACAACAACAGTAAGAGAAAAAAGTTCAAATCCGCATCACCTTTCACCAATAGGCTCAAATCTAGAAGTCCGAGTGCAGCTTCAAACCACTACCCCTAATCCTTGATGGTAATCCCCTTCTGGATGAAGCCGGTACGGTGGATCGTGGCCTCGGCGCGAGCCGTAATTTCCACGGTGGGGAAGATCTCCGGCCAGTTGTCCTTCATTTCCCGCCACTCCCGCGGGAACTTCCGGTGGAATGCCGCCCCTACCCCAAGTACGTCAGCGCCTAGATCCTGAGACTTGTTGGCCGCCGCGATTACCTCCTGCTCGATTTCCCGCGCCAGCGCATGATCCAGAGTGTGCAGGACCTCGGGACGGGTTAAATCGAGCGGGGCCTCGGCCTGGGCCAACTCGGCCACTACACCGGTAATCTCTATCGTAACCAGAAGCCTCCCGTCTTGAATGGCGGGAATCATGCGGCCCTTTCCGCGCAGTATATCTAAGGTTACCCTTCCACTTCCGGATGGGCTCGGAACGGTGACAAAGCCTCCCCGTATTTCGTTCCGTGCCCACTGGAGACCCTGTGTTTCACGCTCGGTAAGGTAACCGGCGAACCGGTCACCACGGAAGGCGGCGGCACCGCTCAGTTCAATAGTCAGGGTGGGTTCCGGTGCGTTTGCCTGCTGCACCAGGGCCGGACGGGCCGGGTTGTTCCGTACCCGCACAACGCCACAGTAGGCATCCTGCCCCTCGGTGGAAAGCATCCGTAGAAACGCGCTCAGGGTTACGATGGCAAAGCGTGACGTCTGCTGCTCCTGGTCGATGATCCGCTCGATACGGCCCGCCGGGATGGTTTCATGCGGGGCGGGGACGTCCAGAAGGACGCGTGGGTCGTTCGGAGTGACGAGGACGTGGTTTAGACGGCGCCGGATTTCCATGCTCCGTTCAAAGAAATCCAAGTGAGGGGCGATACCCTGCCGTGTCAACCCTTCAGAAAAGATGACCAGGGTGTTCTGCGCCCAGAAGAGCCGCCGTGGGGCCTGAAGGGCCAGCTGCCGGATAGCCTCGAAGACCGTGGACCCCTCGGCCTCGAAGTTGCGGTAGGCCTTGGCGTCCTGGCTGGCGCCGGGGGTGATCCTCGCCGTTCCCGCACCCCCCAAGGTGGCCGGGTTCGGTACCTGGGCGAGCAGGTGGACCTTTCCGTCCGGAGCGGAATTGAGCGCAGTCGCCCGGACATAGCCCAGATCCTCGGCCTCCTTCTTGTCCCAGCACCCGCCCATGCTCCCCCCAATTACGAGGAGAGCAATAATGAACAGGCAGAACCGTGTTCTTCCATTACCGGCCATATCCAGCGGAACCTCCAACGTCTGTAAAGCTTGATAGCACTTTTACTTCCTGCTCTCGGGTCTTGGCTTGAGGTCCGGTGTCTGTCGCTGCCGGTTGCGCTTCGAGAGTTCGTGCGGTCGACCGCGCATCGCCCACCAGGGAAAGCGCACAACCGAGTCCTTAAGATCCGAGACGTGTAGGGGGGTAACCCCCCCTAAATACGGCAGCCCCAGCGTACGCAGGCCGGCCATGTGGATGACGATTGCCAGCACCCCGGCGATCACCCCGTAAAGGCCCAACATACCCCCCAGAATGGTCAGGGGAAAGCGGATCAGGCGCAGCGTGAAGGCCATGGAAAATACCGGCACAACAAAGGAGGCGATCCCGGTAACAGCCACGACGATTACGGCCAGGGGTGAGGTCAGCCCGGCCTGGATCGCGGCCTGGCCAATGACCAGGGCTCCGACGATGGACACTGCCTGGCCCACCGGACGCGGCAGCCTGATTCCGGCCTCACGCAGGAGCTCAAAGGCGTAGTCAATCAGCAGCATCTCGATCACCGCCGGGAAGGGTATCCCCTGGCGCGCAGCCACGACCTGAAAAAGCAGGACTTCCGGGAGCATCTCCTGGTGAAAGGTCGTGATGGCCACGTAAACCGCCGGGCCGATCAGCGCGATGGTCAGGGCGACATAGCGCAGGATGCGGATTGCCGTCGCGAACCAGTAGTTCTGGTAGTAGTCTTCCGAAGCGTGCATCAGAGCCTGGAACTCAAAGGGTACCACGAGGGCAAAAGGCGTATTCTCGAGCAGGATGGCTATCCGTCCCTCCAGCAGGGCTGCGACCACCCTGTCTGGCCGCTCGGTGTTCAGAGCCTGCGGGAAAGGGGATAGCGGCCGGTCGGCGATCATCTCCTCGATGTAGGAACTCTCCAGAACCCCGTCGATGTTGTCGCCGATCCGCTTTAAGCGGCGGTTCAATTCGGCGAGGTGCTCCGGGTTGACCAGCCCCTTGATGTACAATACCGAGACCTGGGTATGAGTCTCCCGGCCCAGGAAGTGGTTCTCAACCGCCAGGTTAGGGCTCTTCAGGCGGCGCTGAACCAGGCTCAGACCGTGAGCCAGGGACTCGGTAAAGCCCTCCCGCGGGCCGCGGACCACGCTTTCGCTAACCGGTTCCTCGATGGAGCGGGTTTGGAACCCGGTAACTTCCGCCGATAAGGCCCGTGATTCCTGGTCCAGGAGCAGGACTACCCCGCCTTCCAGTACGTCCCGAACTATTTCCCCGATGGTATCCCGTGTACGTACCGGGACGGTGGTTATCCCGGCAAACTGAACTATCTCCAGGAGGCCTTTCCCCTGAGGTACCGGTTCATCCCGGGTGTAATGCATCAGCGGCCTTAGGATATTGGCACTTACCAATAAGGTGTCAACCATGCCCTTGACGAAGACGGCAGCCACCGGAATTTTCCCGGCGACCAGGAACTCACGGACGTTAAATCCGGGGCTGTCCACAAAAATCCGCTTTAACACAGCGATGTTCTGGGCCAGAGACGCGGAAAGGGGCATTTGCTTAAGCTTGTCGTAGTGATAGGTCTCGTTGCCGGCGCCGTTTGCCGGAAGAGTCGACTCATCCTCCGCCGTGTTTCTCTTCTGTTGCACCTCGCGCAGCATTTCGCTCAGCCGGCGGGTTACGAGTCGGCGTTTACGCTCCGGCATGCTAAACCTCTCCCCCCTTCCCAGGCTGCGGTCTTATGCCCCGGATTACGGCTACACCCAGGATCAGCCCGGTGAGAATGAACTGCACAAAGCTAATGGCAAAGGGGAAGACCTCCCCGGAGAAGGACTTAAGCTCGGTGATGTCAACCCACGCCTGGAAAGACAGGGCGGTGATGACTACCGCCAGGGGCAGGATCAGGGGCCGGTAGTCCTTAAGGTTCAGCCACTGGGCGAGGCCCAGCGTGCCTGCGTAGAAGAATGTGGTCAGTTTAAACAGCATTCCCGCCACCCAGAAGGCCATGAACACGGCGTCCTGGCGTGAGAAGATGGGTAGCGCCGGGATGTCAACGTGCCGCGCGAGGGAGAGGGTCGGAAAAAGCTTGGTTGCTGCCTGGGCGGCCCCAAACTGGCCCACGGCAGCCACGACGATCATCTCTAAGACCAGGAAGAGGACCAGCACCGCCAGGAGGTTGAACTTCACCATGCGGGGCTGGTCGGTCGCAAGGATAAAGGGCATGAGCATCAGGATCACGGTCGTTTCCCCGAACCAGGAGCCGGGGGTGACCGCCCCAAGGATTACCGGCCCGGGCCCGTTTTCAAGGATCGGGAGGAACGCCTCCAGCCGGACCTCCTTTATTCCAAGCATAATAATCAGAAAGATAGCGCCAATCATGCTCCAGAGCACAACCGTGTTCACCCGGCAGAGAACCTCCAGCCCCTGGTAAAGCACGTAGACGGCCAGGAGCGTCAGCACACAGATAATGACAATCATCGGCGTGCGCGAAAGGTAGGCCGCGTTTATCAGTTCTGAAAACTCCCGCTGTACGAAGTAGGCGACGAACAAGTAATAGTAAACGTAAATGAACCCGACCAGTTTCCCGAGTACCGGCCCAAGTACCCGCGGTGTGTACTGGACAACCGTCTCTCCCGGGAAGCGCAGGGCCAGGCGAACTGCAATGTACGTCACCAGGGCGCCGAAGGCGCCAGCCAGGAGTAGCGAGAGCCAGGCGTCTTGGCGGGCGTGTTGGGCGGTGATCGAAGGGACGAAGAGAATTGCCGTAGCGAGCACGATACTGATCGCGTAGTTCATAGCCTGAAAGCCCGAGATCTTTCCCTCTTCCCGTATCAGGTAGGTCAGCCCCCTTTAAAATCCTGCCGGAACAGGAAGATTGATACCGTTTTATCCGCATCGTACCTTGATAGGCATATTTTCCTTCACCAAGGTCACGATTATGCGCAGGGAAGGGCAGACACAAGCCAATGTAGGCCAATGTCAACCTTAGCATAACGGTCTCAAATCGGCCTCCAGTGTGCACTTAACATCAATCAGCGGGAGAAAAACAGAATATTGGAGGGGCGGCCGTGTAAGGAATAACTGTAAAGTGGCTTCTGTATCAAACAAAACAACGGTTACCGAACGAACGCCGGTAACCGTTATCTAAACAGGATTAATGAGGGTAATCTACCGCAGAATATCTCTATAAGTGAGCTACTACCAAGTCGCCTACTTCGGACGTGGAGTAGCCCATCCGGCCCGCGGCCAGGCTCTTAAGTTTTGTCGCGCAGACCTGCTTTACCGCTTCCTCAATGATCTGGGCCGCCTCGGCCTCACCCAGGACGTCCAGCATCATCGCCCCGGCACAGATCGCCGCCAGCGGATTGATCACGTTTTGCCCGGTGTACTTCGGCGCCGAACCGCCGATCGGTTCAAACATCGAGACCCCCTGGGGATTGATGTTGCCACCGGCGGCAATACCCATGCCGCCCTGAATCATGGCCCCGAGGTCGGTGATGATGTCCCCGAACATATTGTCGGTGACGATGACGTCGAACCATTCCGGGTTCTTGACCATCCACATGCAGATCGCGTCCACGTGGGCGTAGTCCCGCTTGATCTCGGGATACTCCGCGCCAACGGTATTAAACACCCTTTCCCACAGGCCGAAGGCATAGGTCAGGACGTTCGTCTTGCCGCAGAGCGTCAGCTTCTTCTGATTGTTCCGTCTCTGGCAGTAATCAAAGGCGTACCGCAGGCAGCGTTCCACACCCATTCGGGTGTTGACCGAGGTCTGAATCGCCACTTCATCCGGCGTCCCCTCCCGCAGGAGGCCACCGGTTCCGGCGTAAAGGCCCTCCGTGTTCTCCCGCACGACCACAAAGTCAATGTGTTCGGGTCCCTTGCCCACCAGGGGACACTCCACACCCGGATACAGCTTCACCGGGCGCAGGTTGATGTACTGGTCCAGTTCAAAGCGCAGGCGTAGCAGAATGCCTTTTTCCAGAATACCCGGTTTGACATCCGGATGACCGATAGCCCCCAGGTAGATGGCGTCGTAGGTACGCAACTCGTCCACGGCGCCCTCGGGCAGGACTTCACCGGTGCGCAGGTAACGCTCGCCGCCAAAATCGAAGAACTTGGTCTCGAAGTTAAAGCCATACTTCAGGGCTGCGGCCTGGAGCACCTTAATGCCTTCAGCGATCATCTCAGGGCCTGTTCCGTCACCAGCCACTACAGCAATTCGGTACATAATGTTTTCCTCCTACTGCAATTCATGGATACACAGATGCGTAACATAACTTAATTCGCGGCCTTCGACAAGTCTCCTCTTACTTTTATGGATTTCGGTCTGAATTATGCCCTGGCCCGCTCGATACCACCCCGTCCGACTCCACACGGTAATACACCAGGGGCTCTGGATCGACCGGCCTTTCTTCAAGCTGGTAGGCCTGGGCCAAAAGCCTCACCGCCTCGTCGGTACCCCGGCCCGCACTGTAAACCACGCCAAGGTCGTCACCCCGCCGGACAAAGGCTCCCTGTTTTTTCCGAATACTTACACCAACACGAGGATCAACAGTGTCTTCCTTCCGGACCCGACCCGCACCCAGTACCAACGCCGCGCGGCCCACGGTCTCCGTATCGATACGGGTGACGTAGCCGTCCCGAAAAGCCTGAACCGGCACTTGTGTCACACTGCGGGACAGAGGAACGTCCCGGTCGATGAAGGTGGGATCCCCTCCCTGCGCTCCTATCCACTCCCGCAGTTTGGCCAGCGCCAGCCCGCTCTCCAGTATTTCTTCAAGGATGTGCCGGGCTGAGGCAGCGTCAGGGGCACGCTCCCCAAGGACCAGCATCTGACTGCCCAATACCAGGCACAGCTCAACAAGATCCGGAACTGCCCGGGGATCCCGGAGCGCCGTAACCGCCTCGGACACCTCAAGGGCGTTCCCAATACTGTGACCCAGAGGCTCGTCCATATTCGTCACCAGTGCCGTTGTACGTACGCCATTATCGGAACCGATCTCCACCATGGTACGAGCCAGAAGCAAGGCATCCTCCGGCTCTTTCATAAAAGCTCCACTGCCGGTCTTGACGTCAAGCAGTACGGCATCAGCGCCGGAGGCGATTTTCTTGGACATTACGCTGGCCGCAATCAGCGGGACACAGTCTACGGTTGCGGTAACGTCCCGCAGGCTGTAGAGAAGCTTGTCCGCCGGGGTCAGATTACCGGTCTGGGAGACTACGGCGAGTCCGATCGTACGTACCTGTCGCTTCATCTCCTCGATCGTCAGGGCGCACCGGAATCCCGGTATCGATTCCAGCTTGTCGATGGTTCCCCCTGTATGTCCAAGTCCTCGCCCCGACATCTTGGCCACGGGGACACCCGCTGCGGCCACCAGGGGGGCCAGAACCAGAGTGGTCTTGTCCCCAACACCGCCGGTACTGTGCTTGTCCACCTTGATCCCCGGAATATCGGAAAGGTCACATCTCTCCCCCGACCGGACCATGGCCCGGGTCAGGTCCGCGGTCTCCCTACGGCTCATCCCCCGGAAGAAGACCGCCATTAACCAGGCGGACATCTGGTAGTCAGGAATCTCGCCTTTGGTATAGCCGTTAATAAGGTAGGATATTTCGTTGGTGGTCAGTTCCTGACCGTCTCGTTTCTTCTTAATCAGAAAAGCAGGCTGCATACTCAATTCTTTAAACTCCTGAGTGGATTTGGGTGCACCGGCTAAAGCTGCCCCAGAAAGCTTCGCCCCACGGGCCAACCGAGGCCGAAGTTGTCTCCGATGGTGGCGGCACAGTCGGCAAAGGTCTCACGGGTACCGAGATCGACCGGATTGATGCCGTCCGCATGGACCAGCAGGGGCACGAACTCCCGGGAGTGGTCGGTGCTGGACGTCGTCGGGTCACATCCGTGGTCGGCGGTGATCATCAGCAGGTCGTCCGCTTCCAGAGCCTGCCGTAGCCGGGGAATCTCCGCGTCAAAGGCCTCCAGTGCCGTGGCGTAGCCCCGGGGATCGTTCCGGTGGCCATAGATCATGTCAAAATCGATCAGGTTCACGAAGATCAATCCGGGAAGATCCAGAGCCAGCGCCTGCAAGGTTCCCTCAACGGCCTGCTGATTGTTCTTGGCCTTGATGCTCCGGGTTATCCCCCGGCCGGCGAAGATGTCCTGAATCTTCCCCACCCCAATGATCTCCAGGTCCGATTCCTGCAGGGCGTCCAGCACCGTGGGGCCGACCGGCGGTAATGAGTAGTCGTGCCGGCGCTCGGTACGCCGGAATTCTCCCGGGCTCCCCGTGAAAGGCCGGGCGATCACCCGACCGACGGCGTGCTCCCCCTGGAGCATTTCCCGGGCTACCGTGCAGTAGCGGTACAGTTCTTCAATGGGAACCACCTCTTCGTGAGCGGCGATCTGGAAAACGCTGTCCGCCGAGGTGTAGACGATCGGGTAACCGGTCCGGAGGTGTTCATCCCCCAGTTCGTTGATAATCACGGTACCGGAAGCAGGCTTATTCCCGATTACCGGTCTTCCGATGGCCCGTTCGAAGCGCTTAATGAGATCGGACGGGAATCCTTCCGGATAGGTTGGGAAGGGGCGGTCCAGGATCAAGCCAGCCAGTTCCCAGTGGCCGGTGGTCGTATCTTTACCCGCGGAACGCATGGCCATCTTCCCATAGGCGGCCTGCGGGGTGGTGGTGTCCGCCACACCCATGATCGGCGTGATCTTCCCGAGACCCATCTCCTCCATGTGGGGTAGTCTGAGACCGTTCACCGCAGACGCGGTGTTAACGATCGTGTTGCACCCGACATCACCGTATTGGCAGGCGTCGGGCAGGGCCCCGATGCCGACGCTGTCGAGCACCACCAGGATAATCCGTCTGAACCTCGGCACAGCATAAACCTCCTCTTTTGTACTCCGTCAGGCCCGTGGATGGGCGCGATCATACTCGGAGCGAAGCGTCTTGGTCGTCAGGTGTGTATACTTCTGCGTGGTTACAATATCAACGTGTCCCAGGAGTTCCTGTACGACCCGGAGGTCGGCGCCATTCTCCAGCAGGTGGGTGGCAAAAGAGTGCCTGAGCGTGTGCGGGGTTACCTCCCGGCGAATCCCGGCGGCCCGGGCGTATCTCTTGATCATCTTCCAGACCGTCTGCCTGGTCAGGGGCTTGCCCCGGCGGTTTACGAACAGGGGCATCCCCGTTTTCGGTTTGAAACCCGGCCTGACGGTCGACTGGTAGTTGCGAATCTGGTGCAGCGCCACCCCGCCGACGGGCACAACCCGCTGGCGGTCGCCCTTCCCCTTGCAGCGCAGGAGACCCCGCGCGGCGTCCAGATCGCCGGGCTTGAGCGACAGCACCTCGGAAACACGAAGCCCGGCGGCATACAACAGTTCCAGGATCGCCCGGTCCCTCAAACCGATCGGCGAGTCCGGTGTTGGCGCCTCAAGCAGGCGCTCGACTTCGGATACGGTCATCACCTGGGGAAGCTTCTGCGCTAATCGCGGAGAGGAAAGGCTTCCGGTCGGGTCCTGGGCCGTATATCCTTCCATCCGGAGAAACCGCATAAAAGTCTTTACCGCCGACAAGCGGCGGGCAATGGTGGCCGGCTGGTTCCCTCGTTTCTTCAATTCATACAGGTAAGCGATCACATCGTCTTTACCGGCCAGTTCCGGCTCATCCAGACCACGCTTTTTCAAAAAGGCCAGGTAGTCAGCGAGATCTGAACGGTAAGCCTGGAGGGTGTTGCCGGACAGCCCCTTTTCCACGTCTACGTAACTGAGAAAGTGTTCCACCAGCTTATGCATTCGACTTCCGCCTCAGCGTTCATTTACTATGTTCTTCTATATCGGCAAAAAAAATCCTACCGGGGATCCCCCCGGTAGTATTCTTTAAGGCGTTCAGTCAGGTGTTCAAGGATACCGTCGTCAGTCGTTTCGATCTGGGTTACCGTTTGTTCGGCGTCAGACGGCGGCTCGGGTCTGAATACGGCGTAAATCTGTGTGATAAGGATCGTTAAGATAATGATCAGCAGGAACAGCCGGAACCCAAACAACATCTTGCGCTTAAGTCTCGAGATAAAGATCACGATCATTTTTTTCTTATTCCTCCCAATACATGCATACTCCGGGGCAGCAAAAAGGCGACCGGGCTACCGGGAAAGGCTTAGCGCAAAATGAATCAGGTATGGGCTGACCATCCTCTCCAGTAGTGCTGCGGAGACACCGACCATTGCCGACCCGAAGGAGATCCAGGTGTACCTTATGAAGCAGGGCCAGACTTCTGTCCGGGAGTCAAAACCCCGTCTGATCAACAACAATGAAAAGGAGAGGGAAACCGCCGCTGCCACTAACAGTGCCGGAACAAACAGGATGTTATGGGGGAGGAAGGACATCACGGCCACCGCTGTCCCGGTTCCGTCACTATTCCAGACCAGCCAGCCGGAGAAACCCAGGGCAAAACCCCGGATGAATAAGAATACCAGCATCACCGGAATCCCGATCACGGTCAGGCCAAGGATGTAAACGGCTCCGAAAACAAGCAGGTTGTCCACAACCCCGTCCCAGACACCCGGCAGGAGATTGTCGCTGTCGGTTTCAGTCTCCATAAGAATGGAATGGATGTAGGTCTGAAGATCGGACACCGCCTCTGCCCCGAGGCAGGTCGCCTGGAGGCTGCCTGCCACCACTCCGGCGGTAAAGGCGGCAAATACGATAAGATACAGCGGCCAGCCGGTCTTGGCCGAGTGCAGCAGAAACCGCCGAATGGCCATGCACACATACACCTGCTCCTTCCCCCTGAAGACCTGTCCCCTATATCTAGAATATGGGGAGACCGGGAGGGATAGTACTGCGGGTGTTGCGCCCTTGAGCCCGGATCGTGCATCCGGCCTTAGAGAGTGGGGACTTTGATATCCGTAAAGATACTGGAGGCTGGTTTGAAGCCGTGGGCCTTAAGAGGGTCCGGTCGTCGTGTGCGACCCGCTAAGCATGCCGACCGTAAGGGAGGCAGCGGCACCGGCCGCCAGGAAGAACTCGGGGATCTGGTCGACCCCACGCCCCATGGAAGTGACCCGGAGACCGTGCCTGGCCATGCCCGCCAGGGCCGCCGAACCGTCCTTGACAACCACCCTGTGCCGGGTCCGCAGCTCAAACTGATCAACCTGGTCGAGGACCTGCTGCTGCTGTTCCTCAGGCAGCACAGGAATGGCGATGTCCGCCGGGGCGAGGGTGACATACCGCAGGGCAGTGAGGGTATGATGGCTGATTCCCTGGTGCCTGGGACGCTTATCGGCGAAGGTGATTCGGGGGATCACCACCGGTCTGCCGTCCAGGGAAGCCACGGCATTGATCATCTGGCCCTGTTCGACGCCGGTATGGCCGAACCGGGTACCAGTCCCCACGATCCCCGGTCCCATCGCAACAATCACTACGTCCGCTCCCAAAGCCCGGGCCGTCAGCAAGCCGCTGTAGGCGTTTACCGCTTCGAAGTCGCCCCCGAAAGCGTGCCCACAGGTGACCGTGGCAGCCAGCAGATCCCTGGCCCGGAGCTCGTCAACCGTTCGGCTGAAGGCGAGAGGCAAAGCCGCCCCGTCAGTCATCAGGTAGACCAGCCTTAGACCGGGCCGGATTTCGGACAGGGCCGCGGCAAAGGGGCCGAGATGACTGTGCAGACCTCCAATAACCACCGGCATGCCTTCGAGCGAGTTGGTTTCCCTGATCCTCTCGGAAATCGGGCTTTCTTCCTCTTCCGCGGCCAGGACCTTCACCTGCAGCGGAGTGTAACGCAGTTTCATAATGTGGCCCGGCTCGGCCGTGTCACGGTCGGGACTGGAGTAGTTGGCGATGACAAAGTGATAGCCGCCCGTGCCCAATGCCTTGTGGACCGCCGTCGTATTCAGGATAACGTTGTCTCCCGGCTCGGGCCGCCCGGTGAGCCGGTCATAGTTCACGGCCCGGAACTCGGCGCCCTCGCACTCCACCAACAGCTCGGTGATCCCGGGACGTTCATCGGTGATGGAAAGGACTCTTCCACGGCGCGTTCTGATCAAAGCGCTTCGTCTCCTTGATTTCCTTCTGCAACGTTCTCCTCAAATAGCATTTCCGGGATCGTCTTGAACACATAACCCTGCTCGGTCACGGCCTGAACGATCAGGGGCAGCGATTCCAGTTCGCTACAAAGGCAGCACCCATTAAGAGCAATACGGTTACCAAGACTGTGATTACCCGTATACCTGCCTCCTCTGAATTACATGTCCGCCAGTCAATTGACGTCTTTCTATAATCTGCTGTGGTTCTCCTGCCGGACGACTCCCGGAGATTGGAGTAATTCATTCTAGATAACCAAAGGTTTACCGTGATAAGGTATAATGACCTGTAGGATCGCCCGATGAATACCTCGTAAGGAGACGACCAAATGCCGTTTGACGGACTGGCCCTGGCCGCCGTTTGCGGGGAACTGGCTCCGCTGCTGGTTGGTGGCCGTATCGAACGCATCCATCAGCCCGAACGCCTCGCGATTATCATCCAGGTACGCAACCAGGGGCGGAAGTTTCGCCTGCTGTTAACCGCGGAGGCCCATGCCGCCAGGATGCACCTGACCGAGAGCGCCTTCACCAACCCGTTGGCCCTTCCCGTGTTTTGCAGTGTATTGCGGAAGCACCTGGATGGCGGGCGGATTGTATCCCTTGAACAACCTGGTTACGAGAGGATTGCGCGGCTGGTCGTGGAAGGCCGGAATGAAATCGGGTTTTTAGGTCGGCGGGAACTGGTAGCCGAATTCATGGGTAAGCACAGTAACATCATTCTGGTGGACGGGGATTCCGGGCTGATCCTGGACGGCATCAAGCGTTACAACCATGCGGTGAGCCGGCACCGCGAGGTCTTGCCCGGCGTTCCCTACCAGGCGCCCCCGAACGACAAGGTAAACCCCTCAATGCTGGATGTCGATGAGTTCATTTCGCTGATTACCGGTGAACCAATGCACCTGAAGCTGTTCGAGGCCCTGCAAAAGAGACTGGAAGGGCTGAGTCTCCCCGTTGCCCGGGAGATCGTCCACCGCAGCAACCTGGACCTGGACACCCGCCTTGAGTTTTGTGGGCTTTATGAGCTACGCCGCACCTGGGAAACCCTGCAGGCGGTCTACCGGGACGTATCCGGAGGTGCTCCCCGGACGGTCATCAGTTACAACCCCCTAGGGAAACCGGTGGATTTTGCACCCGTTGAACTTACGCATCTAGCCGGTAGCCGAAGCGACACGGGCTCACCGAATGAGATCGTGAACCGGTTCTACACGCAGCGGGTGGAGCAAGACAAGCTGGAAACCGCCCGGAACAACCTAAACTCGGTGATTGTACGCAGCCGCAAAAAACTGGAACGCAAGGCAAGCGCAGCTAAGGATACCCTGAGGAATGCGCCCAAGGCCGACCTTTACCGGATGTTCGGGGAGATTCTGACGGCAAATTTGTATCAAATAAAGGACGCTGCCGGCCAGGTCACGCTGGAGAATTTCTATACCGGCGAGCCGGTGACGATCGAGATGGACCTGCGACTAACCCCGGCGCAGAACGCCCAGGCCTACTTCAAGCGCTACAACAAGCAGAAAACTGCCGTGGCCAGGGCTGAACACGAGGCGGAACTCTTAGCCGCGGAACTGCAGTACCTGGATGAGCTGGAGACGACGATTCAGATCGCGGACAGCCTGTCCGATCTTGAAGAAATCCGTGCAGAGATGGTGGCAGAGGACTACCTGCGGGATCCCGTTCAGAAGCCGCGCCGGGTAACGGAAACCGCCTCTGAGCCGCGCCGGTTTACGACCCCTGACGGGCAGACGGTGCTGGTGGGGCGTAACAACCGGCAGAACGACATCGTCACTTTCCGGCTGGCTGGGGAAACGGACGTCTGGCTGCACGCGCGGGGCGTCCCCGGCGCCCACGTTATCCTGCGTACCGGAGGGCAAGCCCCGGACGATACCGCCCTTGAATTTGCCGCCGGCCTGGCTGCCTTTTTCAGTCGGTCGCGCCAGACCGACAAGGTGGCCGTAGACTATACACTCCGGCGCTTCGTAAAGAAACCGAAAGGAACCAGGCCCGGCTTCGTCGTTTACAGCAACGAGAAAACCATCCAGGTGGCTCCTGTTTCTCCCTAAAACCATCTTGTTACTGCCACCCCATAATGTCCGGGAATAGACGGTGTTAATTATCCAAGAATTGACGGAACGGCTGACCTGGAGCCGGAGCCGTTCCCGCAGCTCGCTCTGCCCGACCAAGATGAGGGCCATGGGGCTACTTTTGGAGATAGCTGCCGGAAGATTATTGAATCTAAAATCATAATTTACAATTCACCGGAAAAATGGCCTAATGGGGTTGAAATAGGACAAGGAATTGATGCGATTGTTCGAAGGGGGATTAGAAGCAGTCTTGAAACTAATGAACCGGTTAACGGTTGACCACGTACTTGCGTTCAGTGGGGACTTATTTATGGACATTCTAATCAGGGAGGCTATTCTATCCGACTAGCCTTCGGCAGGGGTAAACCTAAACCGCCGTGCTGGGTACTGCAAACACTATTGTTTCCTCAGGCGGTACCGGTGATGCTGCGGCTACCGGGTTTGACCGCCGGGGTGCCGACGGCGCAGAGCGGGCAGTTCACGGGATCATAGGTTTCAATCGACAGCCCGAGGAGCGCACGCAGCGGCACTCCGAAGTCGGCCTTCCCACCGCTCCGGTTCACGAGGACGCCTACCCCAACCACTTCAGCGTCGGAGGCCACCACCAGGTCCATCACCTCACGCACCGATCCGCCGGTCGTGATGACGTCCTCCACGACCAGCACCCTCGTTCCGGGCCTGATCACGAAACCGCGCCTTAAGGCCATCTTCCCGTTCTCACGTTCAGTGAAAAGGCACTGGGTACCAAGGGACCGCGCGACCTCGTAAGCGATCAGGATCCCCCCCAGAGCCGGACCGACGACCAGGTCTACCCCGGCGTCGCGGAAGCCGTCCGCAATGGCCTCACCCAGCTTGGCGCAGTGTTCCGGATACTGCAGCACCTGGGCACACTGCACGTAGCGCCCGCTGTGCCGTCCCGAAGTCAGTAGAAAGTGCCCGTCCAGCAGGGCGTTACATTCAATAAGGATAGACTCAACCTGTTCAGGTGACAGAGACACGATAATCAACCTCCAGTTACTAATTGGGGCAAAACACTCAAGTGCGAGGGTGGGCCTGGGTTTGCGACCGGCGACTTGCGGAGCTTCGGGAAACCGGGAGTAAACCCAGACCCGCCTACACCATAGGGTTATCAATGTCTTCCACGATCAGGCGGACGGCCTCGCGGGGATCGGATGCGCCAGTGATCGGCCTGCCGATCACCAGGTAGTCGGCGCCCAGGCGGACGGCTTCCCTAGGCGTGGCGATCCGCTTCTGGTCATCCTTGGCCGCGCCGGTGGGACGGACACCGGGTGTTACAATCAGAAAGTCCGGGCCCAGGGCCGCCCGGATGATCAAAATCTCGCGGGGCGAACATACCACCCCGTCCATCCCGGCCCGCCAGGCCAGTTGTGCCCACCTGAGGACTACTTCATCCGTTCCTCCGCAAACCCCGATCTCGTTGTTCAGGGCCTCCGCAGTCAAGCTGGTAAGGACAGTCACGGCCAGTAACCGGGGCATCCGGATACCCGTACGGTCGGCCTCTTCGCGTGCGGCATTCACCGCCGCCTTCATCATGTCCAGACCGCCGGAGGCGTGCACGTTGACAATGTCAGCACCCAGACTGATCAGGGCTCTGGTTGCTTGCGCTACGGTCTGCGGGATGTCGTGCATTTTCAGGTCCAGGAAGACGAGGCCGCCTCTTTCGGCCAGGCGGGGCACCACCTGGGGGCCCTCGCGGTAAAACAGGCGCATTCCCACCTTGTAGCCGCCCACGCCGTCCTGCAGTTGATCAACAATCCGCTTGGCCTCGGCGTAGGTATCGACGTCCAGGGCAACCAGTATCCGGTTCGCGGCTTTCATGTCAGTCTTCCTTTCCGTGGGCGGCCCCTACCAGTTCATTCACGTCCGAGATGCCGTGAGACGCCAGGTACTCCTCAATACCACGCACCACGTTGTCAGCGGCCAGGGGGTTGACCAGATTGGCGGTACCCACGGCCACAGCCCGGGCCCCGGCCAGCATGAACTCGATGGCATCTCGTGCCTCCATGATCCCGCCCATCCCGATGATCGGCACCTTAACGGCCCGGTAAACCTGCCAGACGGCGCGGATGGCAATGGGGCGGATGGCCGGACCGGACAGGCCCCCAACCTGGTTGGCCAGTACGGGCCGGCGCCTTTCGATGTCAATGACCATTCCGGTCACGGTGTTAATCAGGGAAACAGCGTCCGCCCCGGCCTCAACCACGACGACGGCAATACCGGCAATGTCAGTTACATTAGGGGTCAGCTTGGCAATGATGGGCAGGTCGGTGTTCAGGCGCACCACCCGGATAACCTCCGCGGCCATCTCCGGAACGGTGCCAAAGGCAATGCCCCCCGCTTTCACATTGGGACATGAGATGTTCACTTCAAGAGCATCTATGGACCCGGCCGAGGTCATCAGGCGGGCCATCGTAGCGTACTCCTCGACCGAACAGCCTGCGATGCTGACAATCAGCGGTACCGGATACTGCTTCAGACCGGGCAGGATCTCGCGGATAAAGCGTTCGGCACCTGGATTCTCCAGGCCCACAGCGTTTAGCATCCCGCACGGGGTTTCCGTGATGCGGGGAGGCGGGTTACCCTTGCGCGGTTCCAGGGTCAGGGTCTTCACAACCAGTGCCCCCAGCCTTGACAAGTCGAAGAACCGGGCATACTCGTAGCCGTAGCCAAAGGTTCCCGAGGCGGTCAGTACCGGGTTCTTGAGCTTTATTCCAGCCAATTCGACGGCGGTGTTGATCACGGCCAGACCACCTCTTCCACGGGAAACACCGGGCCGTCCGCACAGACCCGGCTGTACCGCCACCCGTCTTCGCCCCGGGTGCGGCAGTTGCAGCACAGGCAAGCCCCGATACCGCATCCCATCCGTTCTTCCAGGCTGACCTCACCCGGCAGGTGATACTCCTTGGCAACTATACTTAGCGCCCGGAGCATCGGGGATGGTCCCGCCGCGAAGAAGAAGTCGAAGGGCTCCTGCCCCGCGTAAGTCTCAAACAGCTTCACCACGGAACCGTGGTACCCCAGTGACCCGTCGTCAGCCGCCATCAGGACACGATCCGCGACCGGCGGTAACAGATCCGGGGCCAGAGCCTGACCAGCGGAGCGGACACCGTGGAAGACCACCGCTTCTATTCTCTGTTCGGCCAGGGTTTCGTATAAAAAACACAGCGGAGCGATGCCCAGTCCTCCGGCAATCAGGGCCACGCGCCGGGCACCGGCGGGCAGTGTAAAACCGCAGCCCAGCGGCCCGAGTACGTTGACACGGCTGCCCGGTTCAAATCCGGAGAGTAACCCGGTCCCCTTGCCAACAACCTGGTACAGTACCTTAACCAATCCGTCCCGGCGGTCGATTCCCTGAATCCCCAGGGGCCGACGCAACAATGGGTCGAAGGTCCGGCTGCAGCGAAGATGCACAAACTGCCCTGGCTGGGCCGACTCAGCAATCTCCGGGGCCCGGAAGGCCAGGCTGTAACAGCCCTCGGCCACCTTATGGTTGTGGATGATCTCGGCCTCTACGATAAAGGACACGATTAACCCTCGATTCTTAATCGCTAGAAAACCCTCTTGGACTTCGCGACGGGTCTGGCCTTTACCCTTAGCCTACCCGGCGTACTCCTGGAGCGGGATGATCGGGGCCTCTTCCCCGGCCACCTTCGCCTCCAGCACCTCGATCACCACCTCAGCCGTATCCAGCGAGGTCAGGCAGGGAATCCCCATCTCCACGGCCGCGCGCCGGATGCGGAAGCCGTCACGTTCGGGAGCCTTACCCTTGGTCAGGGTGTTAATCACCAGGTGGATCTGATTCGTCCGGATCAGGTCGATAATGTTCGGTGAACTCTCGTCCAGCTTACGGGCCAGTTTAACCTTGATCCCTTCAGCTTCAAGCATCTTTGCCGTACCCTGGGTGGCGTAAATCTCAAACCCTAGCCGTACCAGGTTCTTCACCAGCGGCAGGGCGTCTTCCTTATCCTTGTCCGCAACGGTAATCAGGGCGGTACCCGATGCTGGCAGGGCGTATCCGGCCGATAGCGTCGCCTTGTACAGCGCTGCGGCATAGTCTTCGGCGACACCCATCACCTCGCCCGTGGATTTCATTTCCGGTCCGAGGGAAATATCCACATCCAGGAGCTTGGCGAAGGAGAACACCGGCGCCTTGACTGCGATGTATTTGGGCTGTTGCCACAGTCCGCCCCGATAACCCATCTCGGCCAGGGTTTTGCCAAGGCTGACCTTGGCCGCCAGGTTCACCATCGGCACTCCCGTGATCTTGCTCATATACGGCACGGTCCGGCTGGAGCGCGGGTTCACCTCGATCACGTACAGCTGGCCTTTGTGCAGCACGTACTGGATGTTCAAGAGTCCGCGGACGTCCAGGCCTTGGGCCAGCTGGAAAGTGTATTCCACCATCTGGCGCTTGATTTCCTCGCTCAGGCTGCGCGGCGGGAACACGGCGATACTGTCACCGGAGTGCACGCCCGCCCGCTCGATGTGTTCCATAATACCGGGGATGAGGACGGTCTCCCCATCAGAGATGCCGTCCACCTCCAGTTCCTTACCCACCAGGTACTTGTCGACCAGTACCGGGTGCTGGGGGGTTACCCGGACCGCGGTCGCCATATAGTCGAGCAGTTCCTCGTGATTATAGACGATTTCCATCGCGCGCCCGCCCAATACATACGAGGGCCGGACCAGGACCGGGAAACCGATCCGCTCGGCGATGGCCGTGGCATGTTCGACTGAGAAGCCGGTGCCTCCCGGCGGACGGGGGATGTTCAGCCTGGCCAGCAGGTTATCGAACCTCTCCCGGTTCTCGGCCAGGTCGATGTTGTCCACCGTGGTGCCCACGATCTTGAAGCCGGCCTCCGCGATCGGCTTGGCCAGGTTGATCGCCGTCTGACCGCCGAACTGGACGATGACCCCTTCAGGTTTTTCTTTACGCAGGATATTCAGCACATCCTCCGGAACCAGGGGTTCGAAGTAGAGCCGGTCGGATGTGTCAAAATCGGTGCTGACGGTCTCCGGGTTACAGTTGATGGTGATCGCTTTGATCCCCTCTTCCCGGAGGGCCCAGACCGAGTGCACCGAGCAGTAGTCGAACTCGATCCCCTGCCCGATGCGAATCGGGCCGGAACCGAGGACCACGACCTTGCGCACGTTGGTGTTAAAGGCCTCGTCTTCGGTCTCATAGTCCGAGTAGTAGTAAGGGGTCTCGGCCTGAAATTCGGCGGCGCAGGTATCGACCATCTTGTAGACTGGGTTGATCCCCGTGTCTAGCCGCCGCTTTTCGATTTCAGCCTCATCCAGTTCCACCAGCTGCCCAATTGTCGCGTCAGACAGGCCGATCCGCTTCGCGCCCGTCAGCAGGTCGTCGGAAAGACCTTCCTCACCCGCGCTTTCCAGCACCTGCTCGTAGTCGGTGATATTCTTGATCTTGTTCAGGAAGAAGCGGTCCACCCGGGTTTCCTGGAATATCTCTTCCACGCTGAAGCCCCGGCGCAGACCCTCGGCGATGTAGAAAATGCGCTCGTCGTCCGGGGTGGCGATCCGGGCCCGGATCTGGGCGTCGTCCATTATACTGGCCTCGGGCAGGGCCAGCCCGGCCAGGCCGATCTCCAGGGAGCGCACCGCCTTGAGCAGGGCGGATTCGAAGGTACGCCCGATGGACATCACCTCTCCGGTGGCTTTCATCTGGGTGCCCAGGCGCCGGTTGGCCGAGGCGAACTTATCGAAGGGCCAACGCGGGAACTTCAACACGACGTAGTCGATGACCGGTTCCGCAGCGGCCAGGGTCTTGCCGGTCACGGCGTTTGGAATTTCGTCAAGAGTAAGGCCGATGGCGATCTTTGACGCCACCTTCGCGATGGGGTAGCCGGTGGCCTTGGAAGCCAGGGCCGAAGACCGGGACACCCGCGGGTTGACCTCGATAACGTAGTAGTCAAAACTGTCCGGGTCGAGCGCGAACTGGATGTTGCATCCGCCCTCGACGCCCAGCGCCCGGATGATCTTCAGGGAGGCGCTGCGCATCATCTGAAATTCCTTATCGCTCAGAGTCAGGGTAGGGGCTACGACGATGCTGTCCCCGGTGTGGATCCCCATTGGATCCACATTCTCCATGCTGCAGATGATAATGCAGTTATCCGCTCCGTCCCGCATTACCTCAAACTCGATTTCCTTCCACCCGGCCACGCTCTGTTCGACGAGGATCTGGTGAATGAGGCTGTGTTTAAGACCCCGCGCCGCGGTATTGATCAGTTCGGTCTCGTTCTGGACGATACCCCCGCCGGTGCCGCCGAGGGTGTAGGCGGGACGTACGACCAGCGGGTAGCCGATCTGATTCGCAAATGCCACAGCCCCCTCAATGGAGGACACGATCGTGCTCTCCGGTATCGGTTCGTCGATTTGCTTCAGCATTTCCTTAAAGAGTTCCCGGTCTTCCGCCTTCCGGATGGTCTCCAGGGGCGTGCCCAGCAGGCGGACGCCCAGTTCCTCCAGCACACCGGATTCCGCAATCTGTTTGCCGAGATTCAAACCGGTTTGCCCACCGAGGGTGGGCAGGAGCCCGTCCGGCCGTTCCTGCCGCAGTACCCGGGTCACGAACTCTGGGGTCAGCGGCTCGATGTAGACCCGGTCCGCCATGTTGGCGTCGGTCATAATGGTGGCCGGGTTGGAGTTGATCAGGACGACCTCCAAGCCCTCCTCGCGCAGGGCGCGGCAGGCCTGTGTGCCGGCGTAGTCGAATTCGGCTGCCTGCCCGATAATAATTGGACCGGAACCGATCACCATAACCTTTTTCAGACCCTCATTGCGGGGCATCTACTTCGCCTCCTGCTGCAGAAGTGCAAGGTATTCGTCAAAGAGATAGTTGGCGTCTCGCGGACCCGGCGCCGCCTCGGGATGAAACTGGATGGCGACGATGGGGAGTTCCGGGTGTTTGAAGCCTTCCACCGTGCCGTCATTCAGGTTCCGGTGGGTGACCACCAGGCCGGTGTCAAGCAGGGACTGTTCATCCACGGCGAACCCGTGGTTGTGGGTGGTGATCGCAACACGCCCGGTGGCCAGATCCTGGACCGGATGGTTGGCCCCGCGATGTCCGAACTTCAGTTTATATGTACGCGCTCCAAGCGCGAGCCCCAGCAGCTGGTGCCCGAAGCAGATCCCGAATAACGGCATCTTGCCGATGAATTGTCTGATCGTATCCACAGCATACTCCGCCCGAAGTGGGTCGCCGGGGCCGTTGGAGATCAGCATCGCGTCGGGATGATAGCCGGCGATGGTCTCGGCAGTGGTCGTCGCCGGGAACACCACGACTTCGCAGCCGCGTTCGCTAAGACAGCGGGCGATGTTCCCCTTCGCCCCCAGGTCGAGCAGGGCGATGCGGGGGCCGCCGGCACCGGGAATCGTGTGAATCTCACTCACCGTGACCTCCGGGATGAAGTGCTGGTCACTGAGGTCGGGCGCCTCGCGGGCGCGGATCGAGAGCAGGCGACCGTCGACATTACCCGTGGCGATAATCCCGCGCATCGTGCCTTCGGTCCGAATACGCCTGGTGATCGCCCTGGTATCGACATCGGTCAATCCGACAACACCCTGCTGGCTCAAGAACGCATCCAGGGTTCCCTGGGAACGCCAGTTACTCGGGATCTCACAGGCTTCACGGACCACAAATCCCCTGACATACGACTTCTTGGATTCAAAGTCTTCAGCATTGATTCCGTAGTTTCCAATCAGCGGGTAAGTCATCACCACAATCTGGCCGCAGTAGGAGGGATCGGTCAGCACACCCTCGTAACCCGTCATCCCCGTGTTAAAGACCACCTCGCCCCAGTTTTCCCCCGTTGCCCCTATGGCCCGTCCATAGAACAGGGCTCCGTCTTCGAGTGCCAGCACCGCCTGCAATCAACAACACCTCCGTTAGGTTTAACGACCTTCCTGGTCAAACTTGAATATCTTTCCGGCAACGATGGTCGCTACCGGCTGTCCCCTTAGCCAGAATCCCCCGAAGGGTGTGTTCCGGCTTTTGCTTAAAAACCGGTCAGGATTGACTTGGGCTTCGTGGTTCGGGTCGATGACCGTTATGTCGGCCATGGCCCCCGGATTGATGGCCGGTTCGGCCAGGCCCAGGACCCGGGCCGGATTAACGGTCAAACGCGCCAGCGCCTGCGGCGCACTCAGCACCCCCGGTTCCACGATGTAGGTAAATACCAGCCCGAGCGTCGTTTCCAGTCCTAGTAACCCAAAGGGGGCCTTATCGAACTCCACGGCCTTCTCATAGTCCGCATGCGGCGCGTGATCAGAGGCGATGACATCGATGGTGCCATCGGCGAGGCCCTCCAGCACGGCCTGTACATCCGCCTTGGACCGCAGGGGAGGATTCACCTTGGCGTTGGTGTCGTACCCGGCTATCGCTTCTTCCGTCAGTACAAAGTGATGCGGTGTGACCTCGGCCGTAACCGGCACCCCGCGCCGCTTGGCCTCGCGGATCAGCCTCACCGAACCGGCGGTGCTGACGTGAGCCACGTGCAGGGCACAGCCGATTGCTTCGGCCAGGAGCAGATCACGCGCCACCATCACCTCTTCGGCCGCCGCCGGAATCCCTTTAAGGCCAAGGACACTGGCCGTCAGGCCTTCATTCATCATCCCGCCGTCGACGAGCGTATCGTCCTCACAGTGGGAGATGATCGGTGTCCCGAACATTCTGGCGTACTGCATGGCCCGCCGCATCACCCCGGCGGAAACCACCGGCCGACCGTCGTTACTGAAGGCCACCGCGCCGGCCTCACGCATCTCCCCCATCTCGGCCAGTTCATTTCCCTCAAGGCCCCTGGTCACCGCGCCAACCGGGTAAACCCGGGCGTTTGCGGCCACGGAGGCCTGCTTTTTCACATATTCAATAACCGCCCTGGTATCAGCTACCGGGTTGGTGTTTGGCATCGCCGCCACCGCCGTAAACCCGCCCCTGACCGCGGCTGCGGTACCAGTGGCGATCGTCTCCTTATACTCGTACCCGGGCTCACGCAGATGGACGTGCATATCGATCAGACCCGGCGAAACCAGCATCCCGGCCGTGTCCAGGACAGTGGCGCCTCGAGCGGTAATTCCGGCTTCCACCTTGATCACCCGTTCATCCTCAACCAGGACGTCCAGTTCGCGCAGTGTCCCGGCCGAAGGATCAACTACCGTTCCGCCCTTAATTAATATCTTCACGGCCACCATCCCCCACAGTTAATAGGTACAGGCAGGCCATCCGCACTGCCACCCCGTTCGTAACCTGCTCGGCAATGAGCGACCGGGAGCCGTCCGCCACATCGGCAGTGATCTCAACGCCGCGGTTCATCGGACCGGGGTGCAGTACAACCGCGTCGTCTCGGGCAAGGGCCAATCGTTCGGCGTTAAGCCCGTAAAGCCGGGTATACTCCCGGAGGCTCGGAATCAACCCCTGCCGCTGGCGCTCCAGCTGCAGGCGCAGGGCTATCACCACGTCCGCCCCCTCGAGGGCCGCCTCCGGGCAATCGTGTACATGGGCCCCGAGCTGCTGAAGGCCCACTGGAAGCAGTGTGGGTGGTCCGGCAACGTGTACCTCGGCACCCAGTTTGGTCAGACCCCAGAGGTTGGAGCGGGCCACCCTGCTGTGTAGGATGTCCCCCAGGATTGCCACCTTGAGGCCGGAAATCGTGTTCTTCAATTCGAGTATGGTAAACATATCAAGGAGGGCCTGGGTCGGATGCTCGTGCATCCCGTCCCCGGCGTTTACGATGTGTACATCGGTATAGCGGGTCATCAACTCCGCCGCCCCTGCCATCGGATGCCTGAGCACAATCACGTCCGCCCCCATCGCGGCGACGGTCCGTGCGGTATCAATCAGGGTCTCGCCTTTGACTACACTGGATGAGGCCGCAGCCAGGCCGACGGTGTCCGCACTCAGATACTTCGCGGCCAATTCAAACGACATTCTGGTCCGGGTACTGGGCTCATAGAAGACGGTAGCCACCGCCTTCCCGCGCAGGGTCGGCACCTTCTTCAGATTCCGGGAGATAATCTGCTTCATCGGGCCAGCCGTATCCAAAATTTGAGTAATAGTGTTAACGGACAGATGCTGCAGGCCCAAAAGGTGTTTAATGCTCACCGGCGTACCCCCTGACAAATACGGCCTCTTCCCGTTTATGATCCGGGAGAGGCCGGCATAATTCCGCTCTCGCTTCCTTTGCCGGTCTCTCAGGACCGCTGTTAAAAGGAAGGGGTTAGACTTACTCGTTTTGTCCTATTCGGTCCAGGATCACGATGCGATCCTGCCCGTCAATCTCATTGATCTCTACCGATACCACCTCTCTGGTGGAGGTCGGCACGTTCTTACCCACGTAATCGGCCCTGATCGGCAGTTCGCGATGACCCCGGTCTACCATTACCGCCATCTGGATCACCTTTGGCCGGCCCAGGTCCATTATCGCGTCCATCGCCGCCCTGGTTGTCCTTCCGGTATACAGGACGTCATCAACGAGTACTACAATCTTATCGGTAACCGGGAAGTCGACCTGCGTCTTATAGAGGACCGGATGGTAGTCCAGCTTGGTAAGGTCATCCCGGTAAAGGGTAATGTCCAAAAACCCTACCGGTACCGATGTTCCCTCAATCCTCTGGATGCGCTCGGCCAGCCTGACGGCAATCGGGACGCCTCTCCGGCGGATCCCGATCAGGACCAGGTCGTCCGTACCACGGTTCTTCTCAATAATCTCGTGCGCGATCCGGGTCAAGGCCCGGGCCATTCCCTTTTCGTCCAGGATCTGAGCCTTTTCAACCAAACGCAATCACATCACCTACCCGACAAAAAGCCTACCGCCAGGAAAGGCAAGTAGGCATAGTACACCCTTTAAAAGGTCGCGCTATGTTACCCTTACCAGCCTCTCGGGGCCGATTTAAAGGCGCTTTGTTCCTCAGTCAAGTTTACTGCAGCGGATGCCCACTGTCAAGCCGTAATCATGAAGACTGCCAGCCTAAAGATGGCGCAGCCCAGGAATATAAAGCCAACCCCGGTGACGATGCAGAGCATCCACCGGAGACACCTTCCCGGCCAACCCGACCAACCCCAGCGCCGTGACACTGATCAGCACGGTGGGCCCGACCATCGCCAGAACGGCATTGATTTTAACTGCCGTCTCCACCCGGCCGAAATAGAGTATCAGTATTGCGACCGTGAATTCAATGCTCGCGGACAGAAAACGCAGGGCCGCCATTCCCAGCACGACCTTATCCATGGCACACCTCCACCATCGATAAACTCTATGCCGACAATGGAGCGCATATAGCTCCCAAGGCAGAGAGAGACTATCAAGCACGGGAGGTCTGGTGTGTGGCACAAGGAAAAACGATGACGTTGGTGACCCTCTCCTCCGTCCCCTTTGTAATGGTTCTGGGCAATTCGATGCTGATCCCAATCCTGCCGGAAATGCAACGGGCCCTCGACATCACCGCCTTCCAGGCCAGTCTGGTCATCACCCTCTTCTCCGTTCCCGCCGGGATCATTATCCCGCTTTCCGGTTTCCTGTCCGACTACTTCAGCCGTAAAATCGTGATCATCCCCGCCCTGATCCTTTACGGCATCGGGGGTCTTATTGCCAGCGGCGCCGCGCTATTTGACGTGGAACCAACCTACGCGATCATACTCGCCGGCCGGATCCTGCAGGGCATTGGCGCTGCGGGAACCGCCCCCATTGCGATGGCCCTGACCGGTGACATCTTCAAGGAGCAGGCGAGGGCGAAGGCACTCGGGGTGATTGAGGCTGCGAACGGGGTCGGCAAGGTGGTCAGCCCGGTTCTCGGGGCAGCCGTGGGCCTGATCATCTGGTTCGCCCCCTTCTTTGTCTTCCCGGCCTTTACGGTTATTGCCGCGGTCCTGGTCTGGCTGGCTATCAAGGAGCCCAAGAAAGAAAAGAAACCGGCCGCGGCGGGAAAGTATTTTAAGGATATCCTCAAGGTCTTTGAGAAAAAAACCGGGATGCTGCTCTCCTGCTTCCTCGCCGGCGCGGTGGCCCTTTTCACTCTGTTCGGGATCCTGTTCTTCCTTTCGGAACACCTGGACCGGCGATACGAGCTTAACCTGATCATCAAAGGCCTCGCCCTGGCCATTCCGGTGCTGTTCATGGCGGTAACAGCTTACCTTACGGGACTGGTCATCAAAAAGAAGATCAGGCTGATGAAGTACCTGATCATAACCGGTTCGGGCCTTATGACTGCCACCCTCATAGCTCTTCCCCTATCCTACAATACCTACTATTTCTTCACCGTGATCTCCTTTATCGGGGTCGGGGTCGGCCTGATGCTCCCCTGCCTCACCACGCTGATCACCTCCAGCGTGGATGCGGCCAAGCGTGGGCTGATCACCTCTCTCTACGGCAGCGTCCGGTTCTTCGGTGTTGCCGGCGGGCCTCCCCTCTTCAGCCTCTTACTGGAGCCGGGTATCAGGGTAATGGGCTGGTCCGTGGCTGGCTTAACCCTCGCTACCGGAATCGTGGTGTTAATTTTTGTCCGCGTAGGGGAAATCTTGAAAGGCAACTCCGCCTAGCACTGTAACAGGCTCCCAAAACTGTGCATACATTACACATCAGAGGCATACCAAACTGTTCCAGCTAGTCTACATACAAAGACGAGAAAGGAGCTGTCAGCATGGATAGCTGGCGGGAAATGATTGCCCTTCCCTTGGCCGGCCGGAGTAGGAAGCCAAGGGTACAGGGATTGTCTATGGTTTTGGATAAGGGACTGGGTTTGGCGGAAACGAAGGATCTCTTGGATATTTCGGCTAACCACATTGACTTCATCAAACTGGGTTTCGGTACTTCGGCGCTCTACGCCGACGGGATACTGCAGGCCAAGATCAACCTGGTGAAAGCGTACGGGGTGGACATTTACCCTGGTGGGACGTTCTTTGAGGTGGCGGCCGCGCAGGGGAAAGTCGAATCATTCTTTAAGCTTGCACAGTCAATTGGATTCTCGGCAATCGAGGTCTCGGACGGCACCATCTATCTCGACTCTGATGACCGCCGACGGGCAATCGAAATGGGTGTGAAGTTCGGCTTTAAGGTCTTGGCGGAGGTAGGCAAGAAGGATCCAGACGAACAGGACACCTACCGTGAACTCGCCATACAGGCGAAGAAGGACCTGGAAGCCGGCGCCCATTGGGTAATTGTTGAGGGGCGAGAGTTCGGCAAGAATGTGGTCATCTACGATGAGTCCGGGCAAATCAAGGATTCCGCAGTTGAGGAATTCCTAATGTGGGTCAAGCAACCGGAGTGCCTGCTCTGGGAGGCGCCCTTAAAGGACCAACAGGAGACCCTGATTAACCGTTTCGGTGCAGATGTGAACCTGGGCAACATCCCGCCGGGTGAAATTCTATCGCTGGAAGCGCTGCGTGTCGGTCTGCGCGGGGATACCCTGAAACGCTGTTACAGGTAGGTCAGTTAGCTGGTTATATGTAAAACAGGCCTGGCATAAGGTGGTAAAAACGAAAGGCGTAATGGATAGTGACTGCCGAACTAATACTGGTGGCTCTACTCTTGATCGGAATCCTGGCGAAGTCTCACCTTATCGCCGCCTCGGCCTGTATTCTTATTTTCTTGAGGCTTGCCAATCTGGGTCATGTATTTCGCTTTCTAGAAAGCAAGGGCCTGGAGATCGGGTTACTGTTTCTCTTACTGGCAATCATGACGCCGCTGGCCACCGGAAAGATCAGTCATAAGGACATTGTCTATAATATGACGTCGTTGACGGGTATCTTTGCCTTCTTAGGGGGAGCACTGGCAACTCACCTGAACAGTGAAGGCCTGAAGATGATGCAGGTTGATCCCGGCATCATCTTCGGGCTGCTGTTGGGTTCAATCTTCGGCATCGTGTTCCTGGGCGGCATGCCGGTCGGACCGCTGATGGCCGCCGGGGTGGCGGCGCTTTTCGTGGAGTTCTTCCGCTACTTTAAGTGAACCAGGAAGCCGGGGATCGGGTTTATCCACCCTGGCGACTTGCGGAGCTTCGGGAAACCCAGCACCGGAGCCCAAGGGGGGATGAACCCAGTCCCATCGCCCAGTTGACGCTCAGGTCAGTCTCCACCTTCCAGTCGTATGAGGATATCGTCCAGCTCGGCGGGCAGGGGTGCGGTGAAGGCGAGGTGTTCACCGGTGGAAGGATGGACAAACCCCAGGGTTTCGGCATGCAGGAACTGCCCCTCCAGCCCCAGCGCCGGACGTGCCCGGCCGTAGACCAGGTCACCCACCAGGGGATGTCCGATGTGGGTCATGTGTACCCGGATCTGGTGCGTCCGGCCCGTTTCCAGTTTCAGCCGGAGCAGCGTGTAACCTCGGTATACGCGTGCAACCTGGTAGTGAGTCACCGCCTCTTTCCCGTTCCTGACGTTCACCGCCATTCTTTTGCGTTCCTGCGGGTGCCGGCCGATGAGTGTGCGGACCGTCCCCCGTTCCTGGCGTGGCCGCCCGTACACTAGGGCCAGGTAGTTTCGCTGCACGGTCCGTTCCTGGAGCTGTGTGGCTAGGGCCAAGTGCGTGGCGTCGTTCTTGGCCACCATCAAAAGCCCCGAAGTGTCCTTGTCCAGACGGTGCACAATGCCCGGTCGTAGAATCCCGTTGATCCCGGAAAGATCAGAGCAGTGATGGAGAAGGGCGTTAACCAGAGTCCCGCAAAAGTGACCGGCCCCCGGGTGGACAACCATCCCCCGGGCCTTGTTCACAACGATGAGGTCGCCGTCCTCGTAGTAGATGTCAAGTGGAATAGGCTCAGGAAGCATTTGTAGGGTTTCGGGCTCGGGAATGACCATCGTAAGGACGTCCCCCGTCCGGACCCGGTATCCGGTCTTGGACGGGTTTTCGTTGACGGTGACCAGCTCATCACGGATCAGGTTTTGAATCCGGGATCTGGTCAGCTGTAGGTTCTGAACCGCCAGAAAGGCGTCCAGCCTGAGACCGGCATCGTCATCACCGACGACCAGTCTGAAGGTCTTAGCCATCGGCCTCACCCGCGCGGCCCGGTCTGGTACCTGCTACCTGGTAGACCAATAGGGTTATTCCCACCACGATGGCGATGTCCGCCACATTGAAGACAGGCCAGAAACCAAGGTCAATAAAGTCGATTACTGCTCCCAGTCTCAAACGGTCCACCATATTACCGATCGCCCCGCCTAGCAAAAAGGCAACCGGTAGACCCATGCCGGACCTGATAATCGAACGGTGCAGGATGATGATCGCCACTACCGTCAACAGGGTGACCGCAAGCAGTAAGAGGTCTAACGAGGCCAAGAATCCGAAGGCCCCGCCGGGGTTAAGGATATAGGTGAGATTCAGTATTCCCTCCAGTACCGGGTAGGGCTTACCCGGTACCAACCGGTTCACGACAATCAACTTGGTAATCTGGTCAGCAGTAAGCACCAGGATCACCAGGGCCCAGAATCGGATCAGCATTTCCGCGGATCAACCTCCAGAGTCGACATTTTTCCGTCACCCATCGGGGTTTGTTTGCTCACCCCATCGAGACATGCTATAATTGTGCATGCTTAGTTCCGGGATGAACCGGGCTAACTTACGGGGGTGGATGGGTCCTGGTGGGCCTCCCGGTCTTCAAAACCGTGTGTGAGGTGAGGAGCCTCAGGTGGGTTCGATTCCCACACACTCCCGCCATAATTACAATATTGCCAGGAACGGAGTACCCCGAAACAGTAGACCATCCGTAATTCAAGAGAAGGCCTTTTACGGCCTTCTTGCTTTTTAAGTCTCCATAATGATCGGAAGGATCATCGGTCGCCGTCCGGTCCGTTCATAAAGGAACTTGCTGAGCGTTTCCCGGACCTCAGACTTGATCGTTGACCACTCGGAGATCCGGCGTGTGGAACACCGGTCCAGGGTGGCCGAAACCCGCTCCCTGGCCTCATCCATCAGTTCTTCCGATTCACGTACATAGACAAACCCGCGGGAAACGATGTCCGGTCCGGCCACAATCGAGCACTGCTCCGGATCAATCGTCACCACCACAATCAGGATCCCCTCCTGCGCCAGCTGCTTGCGGTCACGCAGAACGATATTCCCAACATCCCCTACTCCAAGCCCGTCCACCAGTACCCGGCCCGAAGCCACCCGACCGGAGATCTTCCCCGTGTGGCGTGTGAATTCAAGGACATTACCGTTCTCCGCCACGAAGGTGTTTTCGGGAGGCGTGCCCAGTTCCTGGGCTAGTTTGGCGTGCTTCATCAGCATCCGGTATTCTCCGTGGACAGGAATCAAAAACCGCGGCCGTACGAGATTCAGCATAAGTTTGAGCTCTTCCTCGCTGGCGTGGCCGGAAACGTGGATGCCCGAGGTCTTTTCGTAGATAACGTGGGCACCGCGCTTGAAGAGATGGTTTACCACCCGGGAAACCAGTTTTTCGTTTCCGGGAATCGGCGTGGCTGAGATAATAATCGTGTCATTGGGCTGAATGCTTACCTGCCTGTGTTCTCCGGTGGCCATCCGGGTGAGGGCGGACATCGGTTCACCCTGGCTTCCGGTAGACAGAATGACGACCTGGTTGCGCGGCAGGCGGTTCGCCTCGTCCAGTTCTACCAGTGTACCGGGGGGAATCTTCAGGTAACCAAGTTGGAAGGCGATTGACACAACATTGACCATGCTCCGCCCGACAACCGCCACTTTTCGGCCGTGACTGTGGGCCGCCGTGATAGCCTGCTGCAGGCGATGCACGTTAGAGGCAAAGGTGGCCACGAGAATTCGCTCCCGGGCCTCCTTGAAGGTCTCGTCAAAGGTGGCGCCGATCATCCTCTCGGACAGGGTATAGCCGGCACGCTCCACGTTCGTACTGTCCGAAAGTAGGGCCAGCACACCCTTCTCGCCGTAGTAGGCAAAACGCTGTAGATCGATCACATCCCCGTCAACCGGCGTGTGGTCGATCTTGAAGTCGCCGGTGTGGATTATGGTACCGAGCGGCGTCTGGATGGCAATACCTACGGCATCAGGAACACTGTGCGAAACACGAATGAACTCGACCCGGAAAGGGCCGAGTTCCACAATGTCACGCGGCTTGACCGGACACAATACGGCTTGGTCTTCAAAGTCTGCTTCCTTCAGTTTTCCTCCCAGGAGTCCAAGGGTGAGCTTGGTGCCATACACCGGCACGTTAATCTGAGGCAGGACATAAGGTAGCGCACCGATGTGATCTTCATGTCCGTGCGTTAACAGAATGGCCCGTACCAGATCCCTGTGATCTAGCAGATAACCGATATCAGGTATAACGACATCAATCCCGAGCATCTCTTCCTCGGGAAAGGCGAGGCCGCAGTCGATTAAAATGATATCATTACCGTACCGAACAACAGTCAGGTTCTTTCCAATCTCACCCAGTCCTCCAAGAGGGATAATCTGTAGTTTGGTTTCGCGCGCCAAACCTACACCTCCAGGATTATGGGTTTGTGGTTCCGTTCCGTTCAATACATTTGCACATATTATACAACATTTCTGACTATTGGACAAGCCAAACAGAGACCTTCGTACGGAAGTGACCGGCAATTTCTCTCGATCACATACTACATCAGGTTTTCAGATTTCAGCAGTTCCCGAAGCTTGGCGTCCTTTTCGGGACTCAGGCCAGCCAAGGGCGGGCGGGTGCCACCGACGTTCCAGCCCAGCTGATTCAGCGCCGCCTTTACGGGGACCGGGTTGGTGTCGATGAACATACCCTTTATCAGTGGGAAGAGGCGACGGTGGATCTTCGCCGCAAGACCGGCGTTTCCAGAGGCATAGGCGTTTACCAGCTCCTGCATCCGGTCACCGACCAGGTGGGCCACCACGCTGACCACACCGCGCGCTCCGACGGAAAGCAACGGCAGCGTAAGTGAATCGTCACCGCTGTACACCGCAAAGCGTTCCGGCAGTCTCCGCACCAATTCCGTCGTCTGGTCGGTACTCCCCGAGGCCTCTTTGATCGCGACGATGTTGGGCACCTCAGCAAGTCTGACCACCGTTTCCGGCAACAGGTTGACAGCGGTCCGGCCGGGGATGTTGTACAGCATGACAGGCAGATGCGTGCTCTCGGCGATCGCCCGAAAATGGTTGTAAAGACCCTCCTGGGACGGCTTGTTGTAGTACGGACAAACCAGCATGATGGCGTCCACACCAACCTTGGATGCCGCCTGGGTAAGCGCGATGCTGTCCGCCGTGGAATAGGAGCCCGTACCGGCAACCACGTTCGCCTTGCCACCCACCTCGTCGACTATCGCCCTAAAGAGATCAATCTTCTCCTCTTTGCTGATGGTGGGCGATTCACCCGTTGTCCCGGAAACCACCAGTCCGTCCGATCCATGCTCTACCAGGTGCCTGGCCAACTTACGGGCGACCGGGACGTTCAGGTCGAGTTTGTTATCAAACGGGGTGACCATCGCTGTGAGTACACGGCCGAAGTCAAAAACCAAAACATCCACCTTCCTTACCTGTTATTCAATTGTGATTCCCTAAACCGAAAGCGTCATAAAGGGCTCTCACGGACTTGTGAAGATCGGTTTCCCGGACCAGAACCCAGATCGTGGTATGTGAGTCGGCCGTTTGCAGGATCTCCACCGCTTGTTCGTCAAGTGTCTCCACGATGCGGGCCATAACCCCAGGAACACCGGCCATCCCGGCACCGACTACCGCTACCTTGGCACATCCCGATTCCAATTCGAATTGCACGCCCAGGGACTCCAGAATCGAGGCGGCCTGCCGCCCGGCACTGCCGTTGACCGAAAACGCGACCAGGTCGGGATGGTAGTTGATCAGGTCCAAACTGATGCCTGCGGTAGCCAGGGCCTTAAGGGCTTCCTTCTTGGCCTCGGCGCCCTTCTCTTGCAGCCTTACCTGAACCAAGCCGGACCGGTAGGTAACACCAGTGATGATCCGGTCACTGGATATGTCCAGGGCTCCCTGGGCAGCATCGATGTGATTCGTAATCAGGGTCCCGGCCGCATCACTGAAGGTCGATTTTATCCAGACCGGGATATTACGCTGCATCGCTATCTCTACCGCGCGGGGATGAATCACCCTGGCCCCCTCGTGGGCGAGATGGCATACTTCGTTGTAACTCAGATACTCCAGGGGTCTGGCGTCGGAGATGATCCGCGGATCCGCGGTCATTACCCCCTCGACGTCCGTATAGATGTCAATTGACTCGGCGCTTAACGCGACCCCCAGCGCCGCCGCCGTGGTATCACTGCCCCCCCGGCCCAGCGTGGTTACTTCCCCCTCTTCGCTCACACCCTGGAATCCGGCGACGATTACGATATGCCCTAAACGGGACAGCGTAACGATGGGGTCAGTCTCAACGCGCAGGATCCGGGCCTTACCGTGCGTACTCGTGGTTATGATCCCTGCCTGGGGGCCCGTAAGAAATACTGCAGAAAGACCTCTCTGCCGGATCGCCGCGGCGACCATTACCCCGGATATGGTTTCACCGCACGCCAGTAGCAGATCAAGGTCTCGTGATGAAACACCGTTTCCGTTCGCCTGGACCAGTTCCAGCAGGCTGTCCGTAGCATAGGGGTCGGGAAACCGGCCCAATGCTGATACGACCACGACGGGTTGCAGGCCACTGTCCTTAGCCTTGACCACCTTGTCAACGACCCGGGAGCGGAGTTCCGCGTCCTTTACCGAAGTGCCGCCAAATTTCTGAATGACAAACCGCACACAGACACCTCATTGTTGGTCAGGTACGATGACCTAAACCAGTCCATACTCTGTAATCAGTTCGGCAATCTGTACTGCGTTTGTGGCTGCTCCTTTACGTATTTGGTCGGAGGCGACAAACATGTTAATACCGTTCTCTAACGTGTTGTCCTGACGGATTCTTCCGACCAGTATCTCGTCCCGATCTGTAGCTTCGACCGGCATCGGATACCGCTTGGCCGCGGGATCATCGACAACCTCGATTCCCGGGAACCCGGACAGCAGTTTCCGTACCTCGGCCGGTGAAATGCTCTTTTCAGTCTCGACGTTAATTGATTCGGAGTGGCTTCGGAAAACCGGAACGCGAACCGTCGTCGCCGTGATCCGCAGATCTTCATCGTGGAATATCTTACGCGTTTCCTTCACCATCTTCCACTCTTCCTTGGTGTAATCTTCTTCCAAGAACACATCAATATGGGGAATCAGGTTGAAGGCAATCTGGTAGGCAAATACGGCCGGGGCGTATTCGGCGCCGTCCAGGATCGCCCTGGCCTGCGCGCACAGTTCCTCGATACCGGCCGCACCGGCGCCGGACACCGCCTGGTAGGTGGACACCACTACCCGCTTGATACCCACGGCGTCATAGATCGGCTTTAAGGGAACCACCATGATGATCGTGGAACAGTTCGGATTGGCAATAATCCCCTTATGCCAGCGGACATCATCCGGGTTTACCTCCGGTACCACCAGGGGAACCTCGGGGTGCAACCTGAAAGCACTGGAGTTGTCGATTACTACTGCTCCGCTTTTCCGGGCCGGATCGGCGAATTCAGTACTGGCGGTCCCGCCGGCAAACAGAGCAATATCGATACCGTCAAAGGAGGTCGCCTTTGTTTCTTCGACGGTAAATTTTTCACCTTCAAACACAATCTCTTTACCTGCGGAGCGGGCAGTGGCGCAAAGTCGTAACCCTTTCAGGGGGAACTTCCTTTCCGCCAGGACTTTCAATATCTCTTGTCCGACCGCTCCGGTAGCGCCAACAATACCAACGTTATAGGTACGCAAACATAACAACCCCCTCACATCTATCTAGTCATACTTCGCTAGAACAGGCTGAATCTGATGCCCTTTGAGGGCATACTCTATCGTTTCCAGCATAAGATCCATCTTTGCTACTAAGGAATTCGGCTTTCCTTTCGGATTATCCTGCCCAAAGGGAACCATATAGATGTTCCTGGTATTCAAGAGCGTTCCCAGGTTGCGGGCGTTCAGGCCAAGTCCGTCGTTGGTGGAAATCGCAATTACCACCGGTCGCTGATTACGAAGCTGGGCCTTGGCGGACATCAAAACCGGTCCGTCGGTGATTCCGTTTGCTAGTTTGGCCAGCGTATTACCGGTACAGGGAGCGATCACAATCACATCGACCAGTTTGCCCGGACCAATCGGTTCGGCCGCAACAATATTATCGATGATGGTGTGACCGGTAAGCTCTTCCAGCTTGGTACGCCATTCATCCGCCTTCCCGTATTTGGTATCGGTCGAACCGATCGTCTGGGTCATGATCGGATAGATCTCCGCGCCTTCCTGCACCAGCTTCTCCATATGCTTGACCACCTCGCCCAGCGTGCAAAAAGACGCGGTTAGGGCAAAACCGATCTTAACGTCCTTGAGTCGCATTGGCTAGCACCTCCTGATTGGTAGAAGAGCTGCCGGAGGCATCCTCAAGGAGCATCCGCATAATGATTCGGGCCATGATTTGTCCTGCGGTTCGCGGCGCCACCCTACCCGGCAGGGACGGAGCCAGCATCGCATTGATGCCCAGCCTTTTGGCAGCTTCGAAATCCGTTCCGCCAGGTGCTGAAGCCAGATCAACAATCAGTGCTTCCGGCTTTACCAGGGACAACAGTGCTTCAGGCAGCACCATCGCCGGAACAGTGTTGAAGATGATGTCCGCCTGGCTGATAATCCCCGGAAGATCGTAGAAGAATGCGGCCCCAAGGCCCATTTCCTCGGCTCGGGCTACCGTTTCCGGCCGCCTGGCAATTACTGTTGTCTTAGCGCCAATGCCGGCAAGCATTCGAGCCAGAGTCTTCCCCGTACGGCCGAGTCCCAGAACAAAGCTTTGGCTGCCATGGATCGTAATCGGCAGTTTCTCCATCGCTAATTGAATCGCACCTTCGGCCGAAGGAATTGAATTCCAGATCGCGAACTCATCGATGCTCGACAGCTCAACCAGGTTAAGATCCAGTTGAGCCGCCATCTTGAGCATGTAGGCCCTGGCCACCACGGTGAAGATCGGAGTATCCTTCCCCAACCGGTCCAGAATGGCGCCGGAAAGTTCCATAATCGCCGCGCCATGGGCGTCATTTAACCTTCCGTGTTCGTCAATCCCCGGTAACGGGATAATCAGGGCATTGGCCTCGCCGCATACCTCGTCCAGCGTCCGGCAGACTTCCACCTGCGGAACCCGGTCGGGATTGGGCATCGCGACGGTCTTAACCTCGGCCCCGTTGTTCACGAGTTCCAGGGCCAGGAAAGTCGCCCTGGCGTCTCCCCCCAGGATTCCGATCTGCATTCCATTAAGCGGCTGCAAATTGATTACCTCCCCCTCAGCTACACTCCAATATATGTCCAGCGGAAAGGGGAGGTGCCTGTCATGAACGGAAGTCGGAGGTCGGAAGTCGGAGGTCAGAAAACCGGATTCCGAAATCAGAAATCCGAAACACCTAGGTCGGAAGTCAGAAGTCGGAAAAACCAGAATCTGAGATCCGAAAAACCGAAATCCAAGTCGGACAACCAGACTTCTGGGGTCAGAAAGAGCCTATGTCCGAGGTCAGAAATCCGAAGTCAACGATCGGTTACGTCGTATTTGAGTGGCAACACTATCAGCTTTCTTGGAACAGGAGGTTCTCCAGACCGTAAATGAGTTCGGCGCTAGCCATCACGCGGCGGACCGCGAGTATTACCCCGGGCATGAAGGATTCCCGCGAAAGTGAATCGTGCCTGATGGTCAGAGTCTGGCCTACTCCGCCGAAAATGACCTCCTGGTGAGCGACAAGTCCGGGCAGCCGCACGCTGTGGACCCGGATCCCCCGGGCAAACTCACCCCCGCGGGCACCCTCAAGCTTGATCGTTTCTTCGATCATCGATGGCCTGTTGTCACCCCGTGCGGCCGCAATCACTTCAGCCGTTTTCAATGCTGTACCGGAGGGCGCGTCCAACTTCTGGTCATGGTGAAGCTCAATGATTTCCACTGATGGGAAGTAATTCGTGGCCATTTCCGCAAACTTCATCATCAGTACAGCCCCAATCGCAAAGTTTGGGGCAATCAGTCCGCCGATTCCGGCTTTCCGGGCCAGTTCCTGAAGTTCCATCCGCTCCTCGGCGGCCATCCCGGTGGTCCCAATCACCGGGTGCACACCCTGTTCAATGGCCGTCCGGGCGTTGTCAAAAACGGCGCGGGGAGACGTAAAGTCGACCACAACCTGGGCCCCCGTCTCGCGCAATACCTGCCTGAGATCATTTCCGATCGCCACCCCGAGAGGGGCGATTCCGGCAACCTCTCCAGCATCTTTGCCAAACTGATGGACGTCAACGGCCCCGACCAGTTCTATCCCCTTTTCCTTACTTACCGCCCGTACGACTTCTTGTCCCATTCGGCCGGCTGCGCCGCTTACCGCAACTCTAATAATCTCGTTCACCCTCTTTTGAACCATTTTGTTATAGTTTTACAATTCTGAATTTGGTTATGAGGGTATTTATATTACATCTTCCACAACTTGTCAACTATTTCCCGCCAAGCCACTCAATTCCCCGGTTAACCGCTACTGGGAGCGATCCGGGTTAGTGTCGGTTACCATGTGGGCACGAGACGGGCGAATGTAGGTAATGTTGTACCGGCCGGACGGGCATCCGCTGTTCTCCTCGATGATGTTGTAGACCGAAAACCCGGTATTATGAGCAAAACGCAGCTTTCTGATTTTGAAATCCGGCTCCCTGTTCATTGGATACATCCTTTCACATTCTGCGAGCGCCATCCCTGGCTCAGGATATTGACGTTGAACTGGCCCTTTTCTCCAAACTCGTTTCGCTCGACCTCACCATGAAAAACAAAAACGTGCTGCCCGTTCACTGATTCGATGTACCCGCCCGGAACCTCAAACGTAGGACACAACTGGGTGACCACTTCATCGGGATTGAACGGTGTGCCGAGTTTCAGGCTTTGATCGTAATCCTCGTAGAGGGTCCAGAGGTCTTCTTCAAGTTGTTCATCCGGATACACGATTGGCATACCGATTTCCTGCGCCGCCTCCTGCCTCGGGATCATGTGGTTGTGGGCATACAGTTTCTCCGTGAGGCTGTCCACGATGGCCTGGATTTTGTCCGGCGAAAAGGTCTTCCGGTGGGTCAGCAACAACCGCCTGGCCAGGGACCGGACCAGAAGATGATTCCGGTGGACGTTGCCCAGGGCCAGCGGGTGGATCCGTGAAGCCAGCAGCATAAAGGCCCGGGCCAGTTCCGATTCCGACCGTAATCCGGCTTCATCCCGCACCAGGGTCAGGTAGGAGTAGACGTCCTCAACATTCACCGGAACCCGGGCGCCTGGATTAATGGGATCTTGCGGGTTAAAGGCGTTCACGACACTGGGATCGATGGGCCCCAGTTCACCCATCCGTCCCATTACGATTTCATCCGCCCCCAGGCAGACCAGGGTGCCGGCACTATAAGCCCGGTAAGGTACGAGTACCGAAAAGTGGGTGGTGAACTCCCGGATCAGATGGACTAACCGCCAAGGCGTAAGCACATCTCCGCCCCTGGTATACAGGAAGAGATCAACGCGCTCATAGGATGACCGGCGACGCAGGTGCCGGTATATCACCGGCAGCGCATCCGGCGCGATCCTGGTACTGACATTCTCCCTGTCACCCGTAATATAGGTAATCACTGTAGAATTACGGCGTGTGGCAATACGGTTCAACAAGTTGAGTCTACGGGAAAAGCCCATCAGTACCTCCTCTCTCGCGAAGCTGATTACATTCCAGTAGTGATCAGGGGCCTGCTTAACGCTTGTAATAGTATGGCCGCACGGCTCGTTTTCAACCGTGCGTTTGGGAGGTGAGATGTGAGAAGTTGGAAGTGAGACTTCCCACTTCCCATTCGCCTGACAAAGCCATGCGAAGTTTATCACTGGTCTCCTCTAAAGGAAGCGTCGGAGCCTTGGCTGAGTCTGATCCAACTCCACCACGATCACCTCTGTGCCTACCTTACGTACGGCATCCCAGGGAACAACCAGTTCCTGTTGCCCTGTCCACACATTCAGTACATTAGGGCGCCTCGGCAACAAGAGCGAGTAGATCTCCCCGGTCGAAGGATCGATGGAGATGTCGGAGTGACCCACCACCCCAAGGCGGGAGCCGTCAGCAATGTTGACAATCTCCTTACCGGCCATCTGCGACAGACGCATGTTTTACACCACCCCAGCCTCGATCTAGAATCTGGCGCGTTTTCTGATTCCCTGGGTCAGGCCAAGCAACACGGGCTGGATCGCCGCCAGCAGGATGGCCGCGGAGGCCAGAGGCTCAAGCTCCATAGTCCCCACGGTGATCCGGGCCGGCGGCTCAATGCCGACAAAAGTAAGCATTAGCACTACTGACAGATAGATACCACCCGCGTTGCCGATTAAGGTGCCCAGGGCTTCTGAAAACGGGGTCTTCTGGGGCTCAAGTTCCCAGAGGTTTCCGCTCCGGTGCCAGGTCATAAAAGAACCCCGTTTTTCCCGGTCGTACCACCGTACCAGGAAAAACAGCCCGAGGATCGCAAAAAAAACAATCGCCGTAACCATTATCCCACCCCCTACCATATCTATGGGACAAGACAGGCGATTATGACGACGTTGTGATAGTGTTCTCCAAAGGTGTGAAACGTACGTGAGCACTGGGCGACGAGCCTGACAAAGCCATGCGAAGTTTATCACCAGTCGTCCTCTTCAACTCACACCAGAAGTCTACCAGCATGGAGAACGGTCAGAAACGAGCAGGGCGCGGAAGGTGAAGTCGCCCCAGCAGCGGAGCGTACTTGAAACGTACGTGAGCACTGGGCGACGAGCCTGACAAAGCCATGCGAAGTTTATCACCGTTCTCCTCTCTAGCGGCCTGTGGAGCCAAATCCTCTATCCCCCCGCTCCGTGGCGTCCAATTCAGTAACAAACTCCAGACGGGCGATGGTGATCGGGACAATCACCAGCTGGGCGATCCGGTCCCCGGGGTTGATGGTGTAGGGTTCCTTACTCAGGTTAATAACCGGACAGAGAATCTCGCCGGTGTAGTCGGAATCAACTACGCCCACGGCGTTCGCTAGGGTGATTCCATGCCTGGCGGCATTTCCGCTCCTGGGGAAGACCATCGCCGCATAATTCTGGTCAGGTAGTTGAATAGCGATCCCGGTACCGATCTTCACGATTTCGCCCGGCGCCAGCGTTACCGGCTTGTCCAGGCACGCTGCAAGGTCCATGCCAGCCGAACCCGATGTTGCGTAACGAGGTTCGGTGACCGACGTCCCTGGATCACGCACCATCCGGCATTTGATGGTAACCTGTTTTTCCCCTGGGTTCATCCCGGAGGCCCACCCTTCAACGTTATTGCGATGACTTTAACCGGGTCAGGGCCGTTTCCCAGCCATCATAATCACACCACTGGCCGATCGTGGCCAGCGAGAAGCGATCCGCGTTGAACATCTCGCCGGCGACTCTCTTGATCTGGTCGCCAGTAACGGCCTGCAGTCGCTCCACGACCTCATCCGGAGTTGTAACCCGCCCCAGGTAGAGCTCCGATTTGCCCAGCCGGCTCATCCTGGTGTTCACGTTCTCCAGGCTTAGTAGAAAACTCCCCTTCAACTGGTCCTTGGTCCGCTTAAGTTCGGTCTCACCTACACCATTCACCTTGAGCTCGTTCAGTTCATCCATCACGATCTGCAGTACCTGATTGGCGTTGGCGCTGCTCAAACCGGCGTACACGCAGAAGAGGCCCGTATCGTGGTAGGAACTGTGATAGGAGAAAACGGTGTAGACCAGGCCCCGTTCTTCGCGGATCTTCTGAAACAGCCGCGAGCTCAAGCCCCCGCCCAGGACCGTATTGATCACCTGCATCACGTACGCGTCGTCGTCGTCCAGGCGCAACCCCTCGGTACCCACACATAGGTGGACCTGCTCGGTGTCCTTTTGACGGCAGACGGCTTCGGTAACGGGCCGCGGGGCCGTGTAAAGGCGGGGGCCGTTGGCCGCCGGAAGGTGTTCAAAAGCCGCCCGGAGCTTTTCGACCACCTGCTCGTGTTTGATGTTGCCGGCACAGGATATCACCATATCACCGCAACGGTAGTGCTGTTCGTAAAAGTCCAGTAGCGTGGACCGGTCCACGTTCCTAACGATCTCTTCATTACCGATGATGGGTCGCCCGAGTGAGTGCGTTTGCCACATAGAGCCCGTGAGCACATCATGCACCATTTCATCCGGTGCATCCTCGTACATCTTGATTTCCTCAACAATTACGTTCTTCTCGCGCTCAATGTCCTCCGGAGCAAACAGGGATCCAAAGAGCATGTCGGAGACGACCTCGATCGCCAGATCGATGTGTTCATCAAGGACTTTAGTGTGGTAACAGGTGTATTCCTTCGTGGTAAAGGCGTTAATCTGACCGCCGACAGCGTCCAGGGATTCGGCGATCTCCTTTGCCGTCCGTTTCTTGGTCCCTTTAAACATCATGTGTTCAATGAAGTGCGATATCCCGTTGTTATGATCGCTCTCATCGCGCGAACCCACGTTGACCCATACTCCAAGAGATACTGACCGCACATGCGGAATTTCTTCCGTCAAGACCCTGACCCCGTTGTCTAATACAACCTTTCGAACCATTATTTTACCTCCACTTATGCATGCCTTCTATTATTCGTTTAAGTACGCCAAATTCCTGCAAGCGGCCTGGGAGGCGTATCTGTCAAAATCTTATCCCATTTTGGTTCATATCATTTATGGTTTTCCGGCCAATCAGGGCGCTTACCGTAACCGGTTGCAGCCCCTTGCTCTCGAGCAGGGACAGAATATCCGGCAAGGCCTGGGCCGTAGCCTCAGTCGGATGCATCAGTAAAATGGCCCCGTTATGCATCCTTCCCCGGACTCGCTCGAGAATAGCGTCCCGGTTCCGGGATTTCCAGTCGACGGTGTCCAGACTCCACAAAACCACGGTATAGCCGCTGTTCTCGGCTGCCTTCAGGACGGCCTTGCCGCTTTCCCCGTACGGTGGCGCATAGAGGGTCGGCCGGCAACCCGTAGCCTGGAAGATCGCGTTTTCCGCCCGGATAATGTCTGCACCGTTCTGCTCGACGGAAAGGTGATCGGGATGTGGATGCCCGTAGCCGTGGTTGCCTATTTCGTGCCCTTCCTCCTTTATCCGTCGGGCCAGGTCGGGATGCAGGTCCGCCCAGCGCCCGGTGAGGAAAAAGGTCAGCTTGGCTCCGGAGCCGCGGCAGACCTCCAGCATGGCCGGGATGTATTCCTCACCCCAGTCCACATTCACCGCGAGAGCCACCTGCTTGCTGTGCTCACTGCCCTGACGTACCGGTTCCGCCACTGCAGACAGGACCCGATCCCGAACCACCGTGTAAAACACCACCGATGTCGGTACAAAGAAAATCAAGAAAAGGACGACCATCCGCTTCAACCTGCTTCTCCTGCTCCTGCTCATAAAAAACCACCCCGGTTAAATGACTATGCGGGCAGGAGCGAAAGCTTGAAGGAATGTCATCCCAAAAATGAAGAAGCCCTCATTTACGAGGGCTTCGATTAGCGCCGATCTCTGAAGGGGCGCGGTCGTCCGGGGCGCCGGTCGGATCGGAAATCCCGCCCACCGCCGCCGGAGGGGGGTTCCGGAACTCCACCTTCGGGTGGATCCATGGCTTCCTTCTTGGAAAGCTTGAGACGGCCCTGGTTGTCGTAGCCGATGGCCTTGACCAGGATCTGATCACCTTCCTTGACCACGTCTTCTACCTTTGCAACCCTGGTATGGGCCAACTGCGAGATGTGGACCAGGCCCTCCTTGCCAGGCAGCCCCATTATACCGGGGATGACCTCGACAAAACAACCGAAGTCCATCACCTTAACGACCCGTCCCAGGTAAACCTGGCCGACATTGACCTCTCCCGTAATCGCTTCGACGATCTTAAGCGCCATCTCCGCGGATTCTGCTGAGGGTGAGGTAATGAAGACCCGACCATCGTCCTCCACATCCATGCCCACACCGGTTTCCTCGGTAATCCGACGGATCGTCTTGCCACCGGGACCGATGATGTCACGGATCTTGTCGGGATCGATGATGGTCTGGATAATCCGTGGTGCATGAGGCGACAGTTCTCGCCGCGGTTCGGGAATAAGCTCCTGGATGCGGTCGAGGATGAAAAGGCGGGCCTGCTTGGCCTGGGTTAACGCCCGGGCCAAGACTTCCCCGGTCACCCCAGAGATCTTAATGTCCATCTGCAGTGCGGTAATCCCCTCGCGGGTACCCGCTACCTTGAAGTCCATGTCGCCGAGGTGGTCTTCCATCCCTTGGATATCGGTCAAGACAGCCACCTTGTCCTCATCCTTGACCAGGCCCATGGCAATTCCGGCCACCGGCGCCTTGATCGGCACACCGGCGTCCATCAGGGCCAGTGTACTGCCACAGACACTGCCCATGGAGGTAGACCCGTTTGACTCCAGCACTTCCGAGACAATGCGGATGGTGTAAGGGAAGTCGTCCGCCGAAGGCAGTACCGCTTCGATGGCCCGTCCGGCCAACGCCCCGTGCCCGATTTCCCGCCGGCCAGGGGTGCGAATCGGCTTGGTCTCACCGGTACTGAAGGACGGGAAGTTGTAGTGGTGCAGAAAACGCCTGGTTTCCTCGGTATCGAGCCCATCTATGATCTGTTCATCCCGCACCGCACCCAGGGTGACCACAGAGAGCACCTGGGTCTGTCCCCTCTTGAACAGGCCGGTACCGTGAGTGCGTGGTAATAACCCAACATCCACGCTGATCTTACGGATCTCGTCCGTCCGCCGCCCGTCGATGCGCAACTGTTCGTTGAGCACCATCTTCCGGACCGCTTCTTTCTCAAGGGCATCCACGGTGTTCTTGATCGTCGACTCGTCTTCCGGATGCTGCTCCAGGAACTGGGATACCATTTCGCTCTTTACCGCCCGGAGATGACCCTCGGTGGCCAGTTTGTCCAGTTTCTGGTCACGGCAGTAGTGTGCCGCTTCATCCAGTTTACCGTAAGCGGTCGCCCGGATTTCCGCGATCAATGCCTCGTTTACTTCCGGGAGCGGGAGCTCCATATCCGGCTTAGCCAGTCCGACCTTAAGGGCTTCATTCCGGAAGTCCTCGATAAAGCCGATGATCTTCCGGATCTCGTCATGGGCGAGCGCAAGCGCCTCCAGCATTTTTTCTTCCGAGACTTCAGACGCCCCGGCTTCAACCATGTTAATGGCCTCGCGCGTACCGGCTACGACCAGGTGCAGCTTGCCTTCGTGCAGCTGCTCCACGTCGGGGTTAACAACGAGTTCACCGTCCACCATCCCGATGATGACCGCACCCATCGGCCCCTGGAAAGGGATTTCCGAGATGGACAGCGCGGCCGAAGCCCCGTTCATGGCACAGAGCACGGGAGCACAGTCCTGGTCCACGGACATCACCGTAGCCACAACCTGTACGTCCTTCTTGAAATGCTTCGGAAAAAGCGGACGTATCGAGCGGTCGGTCAGCCTAGCGGAGAGAATCGCTTTTTCCCCCGGCCGGCCTTCACGTTTCATAAAGCTGCCCGGGATCCGGCCGACGGCGTAATGACGCTCCTCGTAGTCAACTAACAGCGGGAAGAAATCCAGTCCTTCCCTGGCCTCGGCGTAGGTTGCGGTCACAAGCACCACCGTGTCGCCGTACCTCGCCAAAACGGCGCCGTGAGCCTGGTTGGCCACGCGACCGGTTTCCAGGCTGAAAACCCGGCCGGAAATCTCGATTTCACGTTTTATAACACCCTGATCTGGCATGGATTGATCCTTGCCTCCTTGCAAGCGGTATTGTTACCGGACAATAACTAGACAAAAAGCAGGGGGTACCCCCCCTACTTCCGCAGGCCCAGCCTTTCAATTAGTGTCCGGTACCGTTCAAAGTCGTTGTTACGAATGTAGTTCAACAAAGCTCTTCTCTGGCCCACCATTTTCAGCAATCCGCGCCGCGAATGGAAGTCCTTCTTGTGGGTACGCAGGTGATCGGTCAGGGTAATGATCCGTTCCGTAAGAATCGCGACCTGCACTTCAGGTGAGCCTGTGTCCTGTTCGTGCAACCTGTAGTTGCTGATGATTTCCTGTTTCTTCTCGTTCCCAATCATTTCCGTTTATCCTCCATTTTGTATTATTGAATCGCTGCAAGCCAAGCAATACGCTGGAGAACGCTAAAGCCTAGCAGGCAGTTCATTCACTTCCCGATAATCGTTATAACCAGGCGCCCCTTGTTAACGTCTTTGACCACTAGATCGAACATCCGACCGGACCGGGCAAAGAACCCGCGAAATCGCGTCGCGGAAGCAATCTGACCCGGTATCGAAGCCGCCGCTGTGACAATGTCATCCAGCGTGATGTCGTCCTGACGCATATCTTTTAGGCGCTTCCTGGCGTGCCCCGTAATGATGACACTCATCCCTCCACTTCCCTTTACCTATTCCTTCTCGGACAGGAACGCATAGAGTGCGTCGGAAAAGGCAGTTGACGGAGCATCATCAATCTTGGCACTGCAGTACAATGCTTCTAATTCCTGTTTCAAAGACTGGAATTCTGGACTCAGACAGATGAGGGCAATATGGTCTACCCATTTCTTCATCTCGTCCTCGGGTAGATCAATCCTCGGAAAGCCCACGGCACGATGCACCTCACCGCCATATTTTAGCATAATCCCACTTTGGTGTAAACGTTGTTAGTTTAGATTATGTAATTCTCAAGGAACCAGACCAACATTCTGCCCGCCTTCCGCAAAACAGCCACGTGCCGCCTCGATGTCCCGGTTGATCTGCGCCAGCAGTTCATGGACGGAAGAGAACTTACACTCATCGCGCAGACGATTAGTAAAATGAACGCGTATCTCCTGCCCGTACAGGTCGCGCGAAAAGTCCAGGATGTGCACCTCGATATTGGCCTCGGTGTTGTTCTCCTTGAAAGTGGGACACAAACCGATGTTCGCTACTCCACCATAGTATTCCCCAAGAGCCTCTACTTTAACGGCATATACGCCCCGGGCCGGGACCACCAGGTCACTCTTTACGGTTAGGTTGGCTGTAGGGATGCCGATAGTGCTGCCCCGGCGGTCTCCCCGGATCACCATCCCGTCGATAAATGGACTGTATCCCAGGAACTGCTCGGCCTCTTCGACCCGGCCTTCCAGTAGCAGGGAGCGGACCAGCGTACTAGAGACCACGGTATCGTTGATCATCACCGGCGGGATTACGCTGACTTCGTAACCGCATATCCCGGAATACTCAGCCAGTGTTTCCGGTGTCCCCCGACCGCGGTGCCCGAAGGTGAAGTTGTAGCCAACGACCACTGACCGCACCTGGAGTTCACGGCACAGGACCTCGTTAACAAAGTCATAGGGGGTTAGCTGGGCAAACTCATAGTTGAAGGGTAGCGCGATGACCAGCTCGACACCCAGCCGTTCCAGGATTTCAAGCTTGGCTTTCTGCGGAAGCAAGAACGGCGGGCATTGCTCAGGCTGGAGCACGGAAAGGGGGTGCGGGTCAAAGGTGAAGATCCCTGACACGCAACCCTTTTCCCTGCTCTCCGTAACTAACCGGTGAATCAGCTTCTGATGTCCACGATGCACGCCGTCAAAATTACCCAGGCCAAGGGCCACATTCTTGTACTGCTGCTTCAGACCGGCAAAATCCTTACAGACGTCCAATTACATAGTCCTCCCACTAGATCCGGGATCTGACCCATACTGGTTTGAAGGCAACCGTATCACTGTCGGCTTCGGTCACGCGCTCGGCCACGGCGAGCAACCCGTCGCTACCGCGCAGACGTACGTATTGATCAAGCGGACGCGGCATCTCCTCAATACCTGGTGCATAGAGGGTCCGGCCGTTCAGCACCGCCTGGCAGGCCGCTTCCTTGACCAGGACGACTGGCAGATGGGCGAGTGCCTCATCCACGGAAACCAACACGTTTTCCAAAGAACCTTCCCTGGCGTGCCCGGCCAGTTCCTCCAGCGTAAACGCCGCATTGACCGCCCAGGCTCCGACACCGGTACGGAGCAGAAATGAATTGAACGCCGGTAACCCAACCGACCGGCCGATGTCGAAACAAAGCGTCCGCACATACGTTCCTTTGGAACAGGTGACCTCAAACAGCGCCCGGGGCCTTGCGGTTCCGAGATCGTCCAGGCGAAGCGCCCGGATTTCAAATATCTCGATTTCGCGTGGTTGGCGCTCCACCTCAAGACCGGTGCGCGCCAGTTCGTAGAGTTTGCGACCCTGATGGCGAACCGCCGAGGCCATAGGCGGAACCTGCCACTGTGTTCCCTTCTGCCTGTCCAGGGCCCTGATGATGTCATCCGCGGTCAGGGAAGACGCGTCGGAAATCTCTTCAATATCACCGGCCGCATCCTGCGTCGAAGTACTGACACCAAAGGTGACCTCGGCCCGGTAACACTTGACACTGGTGGTCAGGAACCGGCTGATCCTGGTCGCCCGGCCCACACAGATCACCAGGAGCCCGGCCGCTAACGGATCAAGGGTTCCGGTATGGCCAACCCGTTTCTGACCCAGTATCCGCCGTACATAACCGACTACATCGTGAGAGGTCATCCCCGGTGGCTTGATCAGGTTTAGGGTTCCTTCAAGCACGCCGACCATCGGAGTCCTCCGCCACACGGGTCTCCGCTGCACGGATGACCGCCTCTACCACTTCATCCAAGGCCCCTGATATAGTACACCCTGCCGCCCGGGGATGTCCACCTCCACCAAATTCCTGCGCCAGGGCGGAGACATCCACGTAACGCTTGGAACGAAGGCTAACCTTAAAGACCGAAGGCTTTGTCTCCCTAAACAGGGCGGCTACCTCCACCCCATTGATCATTCGTACGTAGTTGATTATCCCTTCACCATCCTCGTCAGTAGCCCCTAACGCCGCCTCCCTCTCTGTCGTCAGCGACGCCCAGGCCACCTGTCCAGATGGATTAAGTTCCACTGAGCCAAGCGCGGCGTGCAAGAGTCTGATACTCTCAAGCCGTCTTTCCTCATATATCGCGGTATTCACTTCCGCCGGGGAAACACCCTGATCGATCAACCGTGCCACGCGCCGGTGGGTGCCGGACGTGGTATTATCATACCGGAAGGAGCCCGTATCGGTGAAAATGGCCGTGTAAAGACAGGTGGCCACCTCGTGAGTAATTGATGCTCCCAGTACAAAAGACAGGTCATAGACAATTTCCCCGACTGCCGCCGCTCCCGGATCGATATAGTTGTAGTGCGCGTACGGCCTGGTGGAAACGTGGTGGTCGACATTAATTACGGTCACGCCGGGCTTGTCCAGATACTTCACCAAATCCGGCCCCACCCGTTCCGGGTCGGAGCAGTCCAGCATTATGAAAGCGTCAGGCTCGAAAACAGCAGGAGGCGCACCCACCGCCAGTCGCTCGATACCGGGCAAAAACCGGTACACCAGTGGAACAGGATCGGGGCTGACCGCCATGACCTGCTTCCCCTGCCCCTCGAGCAGAAGGGCGAGGGCCAACACAGACCCGATACAGTCTCCGTCAGGCATGATGTGACCAGTCAGCAAAGGGCGCTCACACCGCTTGATAGCGTCGGCAAGCTCCCGCAGGTCAACGATCATCTCGATCCCCCGGCTTCCCTTCCGTGATCTCATCAATAAGCTCAACGAGCCGGACCCCCTCGCTGATTGAATGGTCGAGCTTAAAGGAAACCTCCGGGGTGTAACGCAACCGAATTCTACGCCCAATTTCTGCGCGCAGGTACCCCTGCGCCTTTTCCAGGGCAGTCATAGTGGCCTTCTGTTCTTCGGGGGATCCCAGCACACTCACAAAGACCTTGACGTATCTCAAGTCGTTCGATACATCGACCGAGGTCACAGTCACAAATCCGATTCGGGGATCCTTTAATTGGCGTAGAAGTTCGGCGAGTTCCTGCTTTAGGACTTCGCCCAAGCGCTCCGGCCTGTATGCCACAACAGTTGCACCCCCGGGTTACAGTTTCCGTTCGATTTCTTCGACGGTGTAGAACTCCAGTTCGTCGCCCTCTTCAACATCGTTAAAGCGTTCGATAGTCAGGCCGCACTCGTAACCCTGTGCCACTTCCTTGACATCATCCTTGAAACGCTTCAGGGAGTCGAGCTTTCCGGTGAACACGATCTTACCGTCGCGGACGACACGGATACTGGCATCCCTGGTGATCTTCCCGTCTACAACGTAGCATCCGGCAATGGTGCCGATCTTCGAGGCCTTAAAGACCTGTCGCACTTCAGCATGCCCCAAAACGACTTCACGGTATTCCGGATCCAAAAGCCCGCTTAACGCCGCTTTGACGTTGGCTGTGGCATCGTAAATCACCTGGTAGAGACGGATGTCCACGTGCTCCTGCTCCGCCGCCTTACGGGCGTTAACATCCGGACGGACGTTAAAACCGATGATGATCGCGTTGGACGCCGAAGCCAGCATTACGTCCGTTTCGGTAACCGCACCCACGCCCTGGTGCACGAGTTGCACCTTGACTTCCCCGGTGCTCAGTTTCTCCAGCGATTGAGACAGAGCCTCCACCGAGCCCTGTACGTCGGCCTTGATGATCAGTGGCAGTTCCTTGACCTCGCCTTCCTGGATCCGCTTGAAGACGTCTTCCAGGGATAGACGACCCGGACCTTTAAGCTCTTCTGCCCGTTTCTGTTCCTGTCGCTTCCCGGCAATCTGCCGGGCTAGTTTTTCATCCTCGATCACGTAGAAGGGTACACCCGCTTCGGGGACATCAGAGAAACCAAGGACTTCCACGGGAGCAGAGGGACCGGCCTTGACGACCCGGCGACCCTTGTGATCGATCATGGCCCGGACACGGGCGAACACGCCACCGGCCACCAGGGCATCGCCGTTGTTCAGGGTACCGTTCTGGACGAGGACGGTCGCAACCGGACCACGTCCCTTATCTAACTGTGATTCAACGATCGTACCCCGGGCCGCCCGTTTGGGATTAGCCTGGAGTTCACCGACTTCGGCCACAAGCAGAATCATTTCCAGCAGGTCATCCAAGCCTTCTCTGGTGATCGCTGAGACGGGTACAAAGATGGTCTCCCCGCCCCACTCTTCGGCGACTAGCCCGTGTTCGATCAACTGCTGCTTGACCTTGTCCGGATTTGCATCAGGCTTATCGATCTTATTCACGGCCACTACCATCGGCACACCGGCCGCTTTGGCGTGGTTAAGCGCTTCGATGGTCTGTGGTTTTACACCGTCGTCTGCCGCTACCACCAAGATCGCGATGTCGGTAACCCCGGCTCCCCGCGCCCGCATCGCCGTGAAGGCCTCATGACCGGGAGTGTCCAAAAAGGTAATCCTCTTCCCGTTATGCCTCACCTGGTAGGCACCGATATGCTGAGTGATGCCACCAGCCTCGGTTGCCGTAACGTTGGCGTTCCGGATCGCGTCCAGGAGCGAGGTCTTGCCGTGGTCGACGTGGCCCATTACGGTCACGACCGGCGGGCGGGTCTCCTGGTTTTCCGGATCAATGTCTTCCTCGGACTCGAACTCCAGGCGGTCTTCGATGCTGACCGCAGGCTTGAACTCAACATTAAATCCGAGATCCTCGGCAATCAGGACCGCGGTATCCGCATCAATTTCCTGGTTGATCGTGGCCATAGTGCCTAAGGCCATCAGTTTCTTGATGATTTCGGCGGCCTTGATACCGGCCTTCTCGGCTAGATCCTTTACTGTAAGCGGGCCGGAAATTATGATCGGCTTACGCTCTGAAGGCGGAATATACCGGATATCGTTCTTAGCCGGGCGGCGCATGCGATTCTGCCCCTGCTGTTCGCGGACTCCCTTTTTCTCCCACGGACGCCGGCGGTCACCGCCCTTACCCTTCTCTTTCCGATCGGCAAAGCGCTGCTGGCCCGCACCCTTGTCTGGCTTCGTCGCCTCAAGCTGGGCCGGCGGCTTGGGAATATTCTTGCTTAGAATCGGCCCACCACCGGGTCGTCCGCCAGGCGCCGGACGACCGCCGTACTGCGGGGGTCTGTTGCCAGGAGGTCCACCGGGCGCCGGACGACCGCCGTACTGCGGGGGTCTGTTGCCAGGAGGTCCACCGGGCGCCGGACGACCGCCGTACTGCGGGGGTCTGTTGCCAGGTGCCCCACCGGGCGCCGGACGACCACCGTACTGCGGG
>QZIR01000004.1 GCA_003604975.1 Desulforudis sp.
CCCCCAGGAAGTGCTTAATTAGCACAAAGCCTGCCCGCCGTGCCAACATGTTCTTCAAGGAAGCCGCCCTCCGGAGTCGAATTAGTTATCCGGAGGTGATCACAATGGTCTGTCCGCGTTGTGGATTGATGATCTTCGGGTTCCCCGAAGGGGCCAAGGAAATCTACTGCAAGCACTGCGGTCAACCCATTGTGCTCCGGGACTACATTCCCGGTATACTTAAACCCAAAGAAAATTCGTCCCAACAACCTTCGAAGTGGGAGCAGGTCTTATGCAGGTGGGGCAAGCGGTGGTTCGAACTGCTGATCCCCCCGGAGCGTGTGGCAAAGTAGAAATTGGATAATTGATTAGCCAATTAGTAAACTTATAGGATAGAAGCCTGTATCCGATCAGCGGCGCTGCCGGAGCCGGTTCAGAAGGTCGTTGACCCTGGCCCTGGCGTCTCCTATGGCCTGGCGGTTGATGCTCGCGGAACGGACCTGGCCGTCCCTGATCACCGCATCTACGATATCACCCTCCCGGACACCGGGGGGGAGAGCATCAACGGACATCACCAGGGAGACCCGTTCGTCGTCACGGAGGAGCAGGCGGACCATTCCTTCCTCGATGGCGTCCACCGTGTATTGCTTCACGTTATCCATTCTCGTTCCTGGAAGTCCATACTTTATAAGTCCGCCCGTCCGAGCGGATGACAACATCCCCGTGCCGGTCTGTTCGGTAGACACTCAACCCGGACAGCCTCTGAAGAGTCTCAGGGTGCGGGTGACCGTAGCTATTGCCCGCTCCGGAGGAAATCACGGCCGCTTCGGGAGACACACGTTGCAGAAACTCCTTGCTGGTCGAGGCCCGGCTGCCGTGATGCCCCACTTTGAGCACGGTCGAACGGACGTCGACGTTAAGGTCACAAAATGTCTTCTCGGCCTCCTCCATCATATCCCCCGTGAAAAGCACCGAAAAATCACCGTTCACATAAGCCAGGCGGATCACAATGCTGGAATTGTTGAGATCCTCCTCGGAAACCTCCACCGGGCCGTAAATCTCAAGGGTGATTACCGGGTCAACTTCGATCTCCATTCCGTGGCCGCCCTCGATGAATTCCACGTCCTTTTTAAGCAGCAGGGTCAGGTACTCCTCGTAGGTCTGCGTGGTGTGCGGCACTCCGGGGTCAACCACCTTCTTGACCGGGAAGCGCTCCAGGACCGTGATCAGTCCCCCGATGTGGTCGGCGTGGGGATGGGTGCTGACCATCACGTCGATGGTGTCAACCCCCTGTTTCCGGAGGTATTCAACCACCTTCTTCCCGGCTGCCCGGTCGCCCCCGTCGATGATGACCGTACCCCCGGAAGGCGTCTGCACCAAGGCGGCGTCGCCCTGCCCGACGTCGATGAAATGGACCGCCAGCCGACCGTCCGGGCCAGGAGGCCCGTCGGGAGCCGATAACGACACTGTACAACCAACGAGCACTAGCAAAGACAGAATCAGCAGCAGGACAAGAAAGCGGCAGCGATTAAGCCTCGGCATCTGGTGGCTCCTCTATGCGAAATTCATCCATTCCCCGCTTACGAACGGTAGGCCCCTTCAAACACAATAAAGGCACACTTCCCCCTGACCACTTCCCGGATCAGCGAAGGTGTCTGTCCTACCATACCGGTTCCGAATTCAATGCCAACGCTCCCCGCCCCTCCGGAACCGTTTAGGGCTGGTCGTCAGACGGTCCGCCGACCTCCCTCAGCAGTTCCCTGATGGCTCGTGAGGCGGCCTCGTTCTGTTCGAGGACGATACCTAAGCGGATTCCGAGCAGCAAAAAAGAGCGCAGGGCTTCCGGCATCGCCCCCGGGTTGTCCGGATCCAAGACTCCAAGCGTTCCGGGAGCAAACTCGTGCAGGAACTCGATGGTCGCCCTCGAAATAAAGCACTCCAGCCCGGGGCACTGGTTCAGGACATCTTCGGCACTGGGCGCGTCTGCAAAGATACGGGCATACTCCTGGATGGCGCGAGTCCCAAAACTACGGTGTTCCATCGTCTGAGCCTCCCTTTTGCTCCCCGTGAGCCAATCAGGCCAATAAACGCGGCTATGATCACTTACCGGCCGAACAAACCTCACAGATCTATATCCTGATGTTATCCGGAATTGGCGACAATATCAAGTTCATGGGCTTTTGTGCACAAATGACAGGGAAGCTTACAAAAGGAAGGAATTGAAGGGGAGCGTCTACCGACCGGTACCGGGTTCGTCTACGGGTTTGTCCGGGGTAGCGCAATCCGGAAGGTAGTGCCTTCGGGGGAGGAATCGACGGTCAGGCTGCCCCCGTGGCTCCTGATGATTTCGCTGGTGATGGCCAGACCGAGACCGGTGCCGGATTCCTTAGTGGTAAAGAAGGGTACGAAAACCTGGTCTACCTTCTCGGGCGGGATGCCGCACCCGGTGTCGGTCACCGAAAGGCAAACCTGTTCCCGGTCACCGCCGCAGGAGATTGTCACCCGCCCACCGGCCGGGGTGGCCTCAAAGGCGTTGTTCACGAGGTTCAGCACCACCTGCCGCAGCAGCTGGGCGTCGGCACGGACCGGTAAGAACTCGGATGGAAGCTCTTTCACCAGTTCAACCTGGCAGTTCAGGCTCTCGTTGTAGATCAGTTCCCAGATCCAGAGCACGGTTTCCCGGAGGTCGAGGTCCCGGAAAGCAGGTTTGGACGGCTTGGACATCAACAGGAAGCGGTTTAGGATTTCCTGCATCCGGCTGATCTCCTCAAGGACAACGGTCAAGAACGGGGCGGCCGTTTCCGCGTTCCGTGACTCAACAGCCAGCTGGGTAAAGCCCTTGATGGATGTCAGGGGATTACGCAGTTCATGCGCCACTCCGGACGCAATCTGTCCGAGCGATGACAGGTTACGGACCCGCTGTAGTTCCAGTTCGTGCTTCTTCTGCGCGGTGATATCGTTTACGGTTAAGATAGTCCAAACCTGACCGTCGGGAGCGTTACTCCAGGTACTCCGGTTGATCATTAGATACCGGTCGTTTATGGAGAGTTCACAGCCGGCACCCCGCTCCTTCAGAATCTCCTGTGGAACGCAGCTATTGTGCATTTCCAGGATGTCCGTGCCGTCTCTCCCGTCCAGGTTCCCATCCAGACCCAGGTACCGACAGGCAGCGTCGTTATGGACGCGGATCCGGCTCTTCCCGTCCAGGAAGATTACCCCGGTGTTCCACTCGGCCAGCAGCCGGTGCAGGAGAAGCTCCGACTCCCGGCGCTTTTGCCGGTCCGTCATGTTTTGGACCAGGATAACGTCCACCTTTTCTTCGCCGAAGGAAACCCGGTGACGGCTGACCTGAACCGGCACCGGCAAACCCTGTTCACCCGACAGTTCACCCAGGCAGACATGGCCTTCCGGTTGGGCGGCCAGAGCCCGAATCGCATTCAGGTTATGCTCCGCTTCCCTGTTCGCACCGCCGGTCAGCCGGTCCAGGTAGCGGTTCGCTGAAATGGTCCGTCCCTGCCGATCCACGGTCAGGACTCCGACCGGGAGGGCATCGAACACAGTCTGCAGAAGAAGTGAGGTGTCGACCAGGTCCTGGTTGACCTTCCGGTTGAGTTCAGTAGCTTCCGCCAACAGCCAGGCTACAAAGACCAGCACCGAACAGGTCACCAGATAGTCGGCAACCTCCCACTGCGTGAATGAAGCCCTAAAAAGGAAGCCTATTCCCAAGATAGAGACCACGGCAATCGGTACGGCCAGCATTCCCCGACGGCCCAGCATCAGTGTGGAGATCACGACCGGGAAAAGAAAGAGGGCAGTCAAGTAATTCAGCTGGTAGGGAACAAACAATACGAGCACAACCACTGAGAACAGGGAGAAAACGGGGAAGGCAAAATGGCTGGGCGTATACTCCGGACCGATGCGCACCAGGCGCAAGCTTACGAGGCAGACAACCAGAAAAACCAGTGTGAGGACAAGGCCCTCCGTCGTCCTAACCGGGGGGTATACAGGCCGATCCGGAAAGATGAGGGAAACCACCATCACGACCGCAAAGAAATTGACCAGCGTAGCAGTCAGAACCGCTGTCGAAAAGAGGTTACTGTAGCGCGGATGCACACTCTCATGATTACGGATTTCAGGGGAAATCATCTCAGTACCTCTTGCCTTTCTTTAAACGGTCTGATTCCGCCGCGCCGGTACAACCGCCAGGCGATCAGAGCAATCACTAAGGTGTTCGGCAGTCCGATAAGGGCCAACAACAAGGGCTGAGTCTTCAGCTCATCCATGGGGAGCCCGACGGCGGACACAATTGCCGTGGTCAGTACAGTCTCCAAAACAACTAGCAGTATCAGAGTAAAGGCCCACGCCAGGATCACCCTCTGCAAGGCGATGCGTTCCCAGGTGCTGATGGTTACGGACATCACCACAAAGGTAAACAGGGTGTGAGCCGGGAACGGGGCGCCGCTGTTTCGGATAACATAAACCAGACTCAGGAACAACAAACCCAAACCCACTATTCGTGCCGGACCGGTCCTCAATCCTAGCAGGGCATAGACCATAAAGACTGTGGCCAGGCATTCCGGAATCCCCAGCACAAAAGCCGTTACAACCTCAAAAGGCAGCATATCATTTCCTCCCCGCATACCTGTAAGACCGGACCGGTTCTCGATAAAGTCCGAATTGCGTCACGGAACGCTCTTACAGAAAAGGTACCTTCCACAGAGAATGGGGGACGAGTTTCAAACCGTCCCCCATCTCTCCCTCAGACTCAGATCCTCTTAGGTGGTTCGGGCTGATAAAGACTCCAAACGCAGGCCGAGGCTGTTCCTACCATTGCGAAGAGTGAGAGCACAGTCGTAAGTGTTAATAGAAAAGCGATTTTCAGTCTGCCCATCCAAGGTCACCCCCTCTCCTTTGCGACTCCTCCTAATACGGCAGCGCCGTATCTCATTACGCGATCCAAAGCGTCCGTCAGGAGATGGGCGGGACGGGTCAGCACGAACGCGCTGCAGACCAGCCCCAAAGCACCGGCCGGTACCAGGGTCGGGGACGAAAACACCTGCAGGAGGCCGACCAACACCACTGAAACAGACAGTACGGCCAGGATACTGTATCTTTTCAGTCGTAATCTGCGTTCCGGATCCCGGATCGGATTGACCGGGTTGTCAACCGGGGCCAGCTTTGCCGTAAGACAGAGGGTAACAGCACCAGCAACCAATACGAAGTAGAGTTCACTGCCCGGCATGTGAGGGGAGAGTACCACCGCTGATTTCCCCAGGGCCGGGAATATCAGGGCCGACGAAGCCGAGCAGCGCCAAGGGGTTGAACAGTGGGCACCGCCGGCAAAGTTGCGGACCACGGCATAGGCCCCTAAAGCCACCAGAGTCTCCGGGAGACAACCCAGCAGCCAGGCCGTAATCACCACGGCCAGGGCGGCGAGTAACGTGGATAGAACGCTTTCCGCCCCGAACCTTAAGACATCGGTCTTTTCCTCGTCCAGGGACAACTCTTTGGCCAGATACCGGGCCAGCCTATGCGCGCTCTCCACGGTGACATCGACCTCCATAATATGCCATAGCATACTAATACCTAGAATTTCTTCGTCAATCCCCAAATTCCTCTGTAAATTGGACAGAAATGCTGTCGTTTCATGGCGTAATATCACGGACAGCAGGTATAAACCCCAGATCCTGGGGTCTTGGTGCGAAAAAAGGCGGGGGATCTCCCCCGCCAATGCTAACTCTTATATTCTTTTTGCTGTTTCAATCATACGCTTAACTCCCGAGGATAGCGGCCAGGTCCTCATCCGGGGTGGTGATCGGCTTGATGTCAAAGGTCTTCACCAGTACATCCAGGACGTTTGGCGTGATGAAGGCGGGCAGGCTCGGCCCCAGACGAATCCCCTTGATCCCGAGGTGCAGCAGGGTCAGCAGAATCGCCACCGCCTTCTGCTCATACCAGGAGAGCACCATCGAGAGCGGCAGGTCGTTCACGCCGCACTCGAAAGCGTTCGCCAGTGCCACGGCGATCTGGACGGCCGAGTAGGCGTCGTTGCACTGCCCAATGTCCAGCAGGCGCGGGATGCCGCCGATGTCCCCCAGCTTCTTGTCGAAGAAGCGGAACTTGCCGCAGGCCAGGGTCAGTACGACCGTATCCTTCGGGGTCTTATCCACGAACTCCGCGTAGTAGTTGCGGCCCGGCTTGACGCCGTCGCAGCCGGCGACCAGGAAGAAGTGCTTGATGTCCCCGTTCTTCACGCCGGCGATGACCTTGTCCGCCACGCCCAGCACGGCATTGCGAGCAAACCCGACCATGACGCTGCCCTTATCCTCGTCCGTGGTAAAGCCGGGCATCTTCAGGGCCTTTTCGATGACGGGAGCAAAGTCGCCGTGCTCCAGATGCCTGACCCCCGGCCAGCCTACCACGCTGGTGCTGAAGATGTTGCCGAAGTAGGAAGCCTGTGGCTCCTGGATACAGTTGGTGGTCATCAGAATCGCACCCGGGAACAGCGGGAACTCCTTCTTCTGGTTCTGCCACCCGGTACCGAAGTGTCCGTAGAAATGCTCGTACTTCTTCAGCTCCGGGTAGCCGTGGGTGGGCAGCATCTCTCCGTGAGTGTAAACGTAGATGCCCTTGCCCTCGCTCTGCTTGAGGATCTCCTCCAGGTCCTTGAGATCATGGCCCGATACCAGGAGGCACTTGCCCCGCTTGTGTCCAAGGGGAACTTCGGTCGGCACGGGATGGCCGTAGGTTCCGGTGTTCCCGAAGTCCAGCAGTTCCATCGCCCGTAGGTTGACCTCACCACACTTGAGGGCCAGCCCGACCCAATCGCTGAGACCGAGGTTCGGGTCGGTCAGGGCGGCCAGACCCTCATGCATGTAGGCGTAAACCTCGTCGTCCTCCTGACCCAGGATCTGGGCATGGTGAGCGTAAGCAGCCACACCCTTGATTCCGATTACCGTGGTCAGCTGCAGGGACTGGACGTCGGCGTCAGCTCTATGATCACAAGGAAGGCCAACCGCTTCACCCTGCCGGACCAAGCCGTCGAGATCCCCAAAACTCACATTGCCGCCGGCGCTGGCCACCTTTTCCTTGATCTGTGCGGTGAGCTCAGCGCACTGGCTGATGAGCGCCTGGAAGCGGGCCGGGTCAAAGTCGACGTTGGTAAGGGTGGCAAACAGGCCCTCACTGGTGAACCGGTTGACGGCTTCGTCCACGACGCCCACCTTTCTTCCTTCGTGGGCGTAGAGCGACAAGCCCTTGAGCGCATGGATCAAAAGGTCCTGAAGAGCAGATACCTCGGGCTTCTTCCCGCAGACTCCCAACACCGTGCATCCGATACCTTTCGCCGTCTGTTCACACTGGTTGCAGAACATACTCATTCTTCCTCTCTCCTCCCAAGAATTTATTGGTTATCCAGTTAACACAACGTACCATTGAGAGCGTTTCATCATCCCCCCTTAAAGAGATTTATTGGATCATCTTAATCCCCTATCTGGGTAAAAAAACTGGCTTTAATGCGGAGCCTGTTCAGCAGATCGTTCCATCTCCACGATATCGGCAAAGGTCCTGCGGTTCAATTCATCCACCAACGCCTTCTGGGCCCCTTGCAGGATCCGGTGTACCTGGCAGGTGCCTTTATCGGGGCACTGGTTCCCGTAAGCCAGGCAAACATTTATCGCCAGTGGCCCCTCGATTGCGGCGATTACGTCTCCCAACGTGATCTGGCTGCTGGGCCGTGCTAATCGGACGCCGCCCTGGGTACCCCGCTGGGTCTGTACCAGACCGGCCCGGGCCAGGATTTGGATCGTCTTTTTCAAGAAGTCTTCCGGAATCCCCTGCCGCTCCGAGATCGCCTTGGTCTGCAGGAGTTCGCCGAAAGGAACCCTAGACAGTTCCAGGAGCGTATGGATCGCATATTCAGTTTGACGGGTAATCTGCATCTCGGTTTTCTCCAATAGGGGACTAATTATGTCCTTTTTATCTTATTCTACAACAGTAGTACTATTCCTGCAAGCCCGAAAATATTCTTTCACCGTTGCGCAAAAAGGTACCCGCACTGCCGTCACTAACAGACCGATCAAACCGTATCATAGACTTGCCAGTGACACCATAGCCCGGCGCTGAGACGCCGGGCTATGTGTGCACCGCTTTTCGAATGATTTTAATCAGCTCAGGGCTGGTCTTTCAGGGATCGCACCAGGACCTGGGCCGCTTCGCCGCGGGTGATGCCGTCATTGGGCCGGAACTTGCCCTTGTCCAGGGTTAGCAAACCGAGGCCCACGACGGAGGCCACGTAACCTTTGTCGGCGGCCGGGACACTCCGGGCGTCGGCAGCTTCAAGCCGGAAGAGGGACGCCTTCCTGGCCAGGGGACCGTAACCCTGCACATTGATCAGGAACCGGGCCGCCTGCAGCCGCGTCGTCTGGGCGTTGGGCTTCACCTCGTCCTTGCTTTCGATGATCCCCATTGCCTCCGCCCGGTCGAGGAAGGACTCATACCAGGGAGCACCTTTCTTAACCTCGGCTATCGGGTAGCGATAACTGTCACTGTAAGCCACCACCAGCATGGTTAACAGCTCGGCGTTGGTGATCCGGTCATTTGGACGGAACCGGTCCTCATTCCCGGTCACGATGCCGGCATTAAAGAGTAGGAGGATGTCCTGTTCCGCTGGGTGCCCGGCGATATCGGTAAAGGTCTTCTGGCCGCGGTCAGGGATCGGGTTACCCTGCCGGTCGGTGACCTGACCGGTACGGGCGTCCACGAGCAGATCGGTCCGCCCGTTCAGGCGGTAGACCAACGCGTACTTACTCTCCTTCTGGGCCCGGCCCCCGCGTGGATAGACCTTGGAATACTCCAGGACTGGCGGGGCTTTCGCCAGGAAAGCCGCATTCGCCCGGTCCTTACCAACAATCCCGTCTGCTTCGGGGAAAACGGAGTCCCACCAGTTGAGGCCATAACTGGTTACTTCACCGGTGGTGGAATCCACGGTCACGTGGAAACCGTTGTCCGGATAGGGAATCCCGTTCACCAGGCGCACATAGCTGAAGCTGTAGGCCCGGGGCAGAGCCTCGCCAAGTTCAACCCAAGGGCCCAGTTCGCGCTGGGTGTCGCGCAGGGTGACCTGTTTGGTTTTTTCCGGGTGGAGCCGGCGCATCAGGGTCTCCGCCTTGGAACGGGCTTCCGCCTCGCTGACATTTACCTCGGGAGTCTTGAAGTAATCCATCTTGTCCTGCATCCAGTAAACGCTGTAGCGTAGAAACTCACCCGTGCGGGCATCTACGGCTAAAGAAACATTCATCTGCTGTTCCTCGTCGGCATAACTAAAGTTCCAAACCTTGTTCCCCGGCGCGTTCCAGTTGGGGGAGAGCTCGGAACGGTTCAAAGCGACGCCGGAAGGCAGCTTGTAGGCCGCTTCCGCAGCCTTACGCGCTGCATCGGCACTGAGCAGGCCCTTGGTCTCTTCCACTACGGCGGATTCTTCCGGGGTTAGTCTATTTGAGACCAGGTTTTGCGCCTCCCGGCCTCCCATTCCTCCTCCGAGATCACCAGCATAATAGAAGTCTCCGTCGGGGTCAACCGGTTTCCCGGTGATGGCGTCGATCAGGAAACCCCCGTCGCGCAGGCGGTAGGCCAGGTACGGCCGGCTGCCGTCATCCCGGTCGCGGACCCCGGCGTACACGTAAGCCAGTTCCAGGCCGTCCTCATTGAAGATCTGCCGTGCCCGGGCCTGATCGATCCGTCCCCTAGCGGACGGCAGCTTGGCGTTTCTGTCCCACCAAGCATTGAAGTTCTGGACTTCACCGGTTTCCCCGTTTACTTCCACGTTGATCATGTTCTCGACCACCGGGATTCCTTCATTCAGGCGTTGAAAGCGGAAATGATACATCACCGGGTAGTCGCGGGCTCCGGGACCCGGCAGCGGCTGGATTTCGTAACCCGGTTCAGGCATCAGCCTGGACTGGGCAAAGCGCTCCGGCTGCAGCTCCTGCGCCATCTTTTCCGCGATCACCTGAGCCTCCTCGCGGCTGTACTTCGGGAACCCGCTGTACCTCTTCCCGGGTTGGAAGTCCTTGTAGTAGGAGACATCCAAGACCTCACCGTCGATGGCGCTGACGGTCACGTGAAAGGTCCCGCCGGGAGAGCCTTCACTGGACCACCGGAGGTTCCACATGGCAAATTCCGGACCGGAGGCGTACTCAGAACTGAACTGTTTGAACTCCGCCGGGATGGTAAAGATACCCTTGGCGATGCCGATCGCCTGCTCGAGAGAGACCTTGGCCTTTGCACCGTCAGGCTCGGCTGCCGGGGCGGGAATGACCAGGAACAGACAGGAGTACAACAGAACCACGATAAGGATAGAATAACGGAACACTCTCTTTAGCACCTTCAAGACCCCTTTCCAAATGGCATACCACTTTTATCCATCATGACGCATACGGGAGTGTTTCGGTTTTCCAAAAAGACAAAAAGCCGATAACCAAGCTCGGCCAGGATGCGGTACCCGATGGAATGCAAACCAAGATACCTCGGCATTCCGAGACCGGGATTCTGAGGCGCCGATTTCCAAAGGCATCTTTTACGGTGCTGCTTTTTTGTGGTTGTGGATGGTAATAATTACGGAAGGAACTGGATATACTGATGGTATAGCGTTTCATAAAACAAGGTTGTTTTGCTTGACACAAACATTATTCTTGGGCTAAGATAGATCAGGGTAAATGAGGAAGATTGCTGGCTTGACACTAAAAACAAGCGAGGTGAGAAGTATGCAATGTCCTGCTTGTGATGCGGAGTTAAGGATGACCGATCGACAGGGGGTCGAAATCGATTACTGTCCTAAATGTCGTGGGGTCTGGTTGGATCGAGGGGAACTCGATAAGATTGTCGAGCGGGCACAACCAGCGTCTTTTGAAGAACAGGCAGACAGACATCCGAAAGATTTTGGACGCCACGAAGAGCGCTACGAACCTAAAAAGCGCAAACGCAAGTCGTCATTTTTAGGAGAACTATTCGACTTCGACTAAATGCAAAAACGGTGAGCAGCCCCTCATGCCGGTCTAGCAACCTGTGCCACGTAAGGATGAAAATGGTCGTTTGTCTTGAGATGCCAGCTTTTGTCGTGTCATGGCGCAATATCGTGGACTGCCGATATAAATCCCAAATCGCGGGGTTTTGGATCGAGTAGGAGGGATCAGCTAGCCCCCGTCCTCTCACACCACCATACGTACTGTTCAGTATACGGCGGTTCGCGCTGTGGAACAAAGTTGATCATATCGCTCGGTTAGAGAGTTAGTGGATCATCTTTGTTTCCTGTTGCCTAACACACCGAAGCGGGTTGCCGACAATGACTTTTACGTGTTCCAGCAGCTCTGACACATTAAACGGTTTTTCCAGAATACCCACAACGGGCAGATCAGCCTCGAGCTTGCCATCGATGGCATCGTCGTAACCGGTCACAAGCCGCCGGGAAGTCTCCGGCTTGCGGGTAAATTGCCTCTTTCCCGAACGCCGGGGAGAAACTATGCTGGGTCATAGCAGAGGATGAAACCGATGAATGTAATTGACCTGACCCACCCGATCTCTCCGGAAATGCCGGTCTACCCGGGTACGGAACCGCCCGCCTTCTCCATACCGTGCACCATCCAGCGGGACGGGTTTGAGGAACGCCGAATCACCCTGTTCTCGCATACCGGCACACACCTCGACGCCCCCTCACATGTATTCCCGGGCGGTAAGACCCTGGATCAGCTGCCGGCCGGTCATTTCTACGGACAGGGGACCGTGTTGGATTTTGCCAACATCCGGAAGACAACTATTGATCCGGAGGATCTGGAGCCCCACCGGCAGGAGGTCTTACAGAGCGATTTTGTAATACTACGTACCGGCTGGGATCGGTTGTGGGGCCGGGACGAATACTTCGAGGGTTTTCCGGTGTTGTCCCTGAAGGGGGCGGAGTGGCTCAGCCAATTTACGTTGAAAGGACTCGGAGTGGACGCGATCTCCGTAGACGCCGTCGGTTCCACGGCATTTCCCATTCACAAAGCACTATTACGAAAGGATATCCTGATCATCGAAAACCTTACCAATCTGGACCGATTGCCCGGTCATTTTACCTTTTGCTGCTTCCCCTTAAAGATTATCAAGGCCGACGGATCCCCGGTAAGAGCCGTGGCCGTACTCGAATAGTCTAAATCCCCAGAATTGAGGCTAGGGCTTCCCGCGCCGTGGGGTGGTTAAGAATCTGAACGTGGCCAGTACGCCTGAGCCAGGTTCCGTGACTCCGGCCCGCACTGACGACGGCCCCGTCCGAGGCCATTCGGCCGTCGGGACGTGTGGCCACCGACCATCGGGACGAAACAACCAGGTCATCACGGGAGGCCAGGGTAATAACCTGGATATTCTTCAGGGCGAGCGATTCAATGGTACGTACCACTTCCCTTTCCCTGGCGAATAGCTGATCGTGGGAAACCAGGAGCTGCTCCACGACTGTCTGTTTTTTGGCAGGGGCCAGCTCCAGGATCAGTACGGGAATAGTCAGTGCCTGGTGGCCGATGCCAAGCAGCGGTGCATCCAGGGTAACCAATCCCCTGATTCGCTCAAGCTCCTGATCGTCCGCGGTGTCCAGGTAATCAAAAGCGATTCTCCCTCCCAGACTGTGCCCGACCAGCACGAACCCGGCATCGGGGTGTTCGCGGGCGGCCTCTTGCACCAACTCTCGCAGGTGAGCAACACTGGCGGCAATGGGTTGAAAGGTGTCGTCACTGGTGTAGGCCTGCGGGAACCAACGCCCGTTTCTGAATTGGCCGCCAGTGTAACTGTACATCAGAAAGCGTGTGTCGTAATAACGATAATGACCGGTCTTGACCAGATGCCGACGTATTGACCTAAACCCCATGTTCCGGTAAGGGGACCCGTCACAATCGGTGGTCAACCCGTTCAAAAAGACGATGAACCAGTTACGCGATTCAGCAGCCGCTTGATCGGCCACCGATGGGGGGTATGGAGGCAGAGGTTTAAACTGTAGGCCCTGGACATAGGTGATCAGGGGTTGAATAATTAAAACCGTCAAGGCCAGCAGGACCACTAGAAATCGCTTGCGCATAGTCCTAGTTTCCCAAGAAACAAGCCCGGAATATGTGGTACAGCGACCACGCATCGCCGGGCTCGTGCTTATCCCTCTTGACTGACCTGCAATTTACAACCCGCGAGATCCACCGGATCTCGTATGATCTAGGGTAAAAGGAAGTAGAGGATAAGAACAGCTATCGCTTAGGGGGCGTCGGAAAGCAGGCGGCACTGGTCGCACTTGAAAGTATAAATCCCGTGCAGCTTGCCATCCAGCTTCCATTCCTGACCACACCCCGGACACGTTGACTCCTGGGGCACGTAGTGCCGGTGCAGAAAATAGTAAAAAGGCCGTTTGCTTTTCTGACTCATTTCCCTACAGATTTCCAGGCCCTCCTTGGTCAGAGGGCTTTCTATCTCCGAGATCTCCCGGTAACCAAAGCCTTCACCGACACCGGACAGGACAAACAGGGAATCGCAGGCTTTATATTCCCCCTGCCATTGCCGGAGGGCGTAATACTCGTCCTCACTGTCCCCCGGTAGCTTGTACAACGGCACCGGGAGATTGCAATCCCCGCAACTGACTGGGGAATACTCGGCAACAAAATTACTGAAGAGAACGTAGTAGCTTGGGCTCTCGCAGGCACAGGCGTCGGAAAGACCGAGGGTCTTGCCGATTACTCGGAACACAGGAGGTCGGAGGGACCTTTGGATCAACCCACCTAGGGCCTCAAGGCCATACCGATTGTAGTGTCTGGGTTCGAGGGCGTCTTCATCCGGGGCAATGCAATACAGTTTCACGACCCCATTTTGCTCGACGAGGTTCCAATGCTGTTCAATGAGCTGACCGTTTCTACGAAGCGTGTGGAGAAAGACCGCCAGTTCGCCCTCGTAAAATTCGGAAAGGCTGGCCTTTGCCGGATCTGGGAAAAACTCGCCTTTAAAGGTAAACATAATGCTCCCCCTCTTCCAAGGGTACACGGCGTCCGTAACCTGCCGCGCCGCCCTGGAACTTACAAAAATTATACTCATTCACCAAATTGAGTAAACTGTTTCGTTTGTCTATTGTAGCACAATGCCCGCCCTGGGGGGAAATCGATATCCCGCCATTCCAAAAACAGGAAAGCCCCCGGTCTCCCAGGTACTTTCTCAGACTCTGCCTGTTGTACGGCGAACCAGTTTCCTACCGCCTGAAACGGTTCCATTACGGATTCCTCCTCTGTTGGTATCTTACCCGGTCAAGGGCACCATTGCCCGGGTGACAAAACGCTGTCACCATGGGGTAAACCATTCTAAAGAGCCGTCACGCGACCCTATTCACGGTGGGCTGGTCAGCAGCCGGTCAACCCGACCACCAGCGGCACCAGACCGACCAGGCCCAGCCAGGCCAGCGGTGACTGCGGTCCCACGAGGGCCAACGAGACTAGAGCGAGCAGGAACAGGCCGACCACAATGCGCAGGATCCGAACCCGTAGCGTCAGGTTGGGCCTCATCATTCACCACTCCCACTTACCCGGTTCGTTCCCCCGGAGCACTTAAAACAGCACTCCATGGTTTTAAGGCGGGCCGCAGGCACTCGATAACCCGGCACCGGAAGGTGTCCAGACTGCTGTCGTCCAAACCGTTGAGTCCGAGGAAGGTGGGAAGAAGCGTCAGGGTCTACTGCGAAAGCGCCAGGATGTGGTCGGAGATGTCCACTTTCCAAACACCGTCCTGCATGGACAAACCGAAGGGCACATCCTCCCGCACGATTAGCCTGCCGTCGTACCCGGTCTGCTTGTAGCTGACCTTAACCGTAGCCTGGTCACCCTCAGCGGCCGACTCTCCGACCGCAAAGGCGATCACCATCCAGCGCCCCCGCTGCCACTCGTACTTAGTCTGGACGAGCGCCTCAGTTACACCGCCCACTTCCGCGCTGTCCGCCAGCAGCACGCCCAGTGCCTCCAAGCTCCGCTCCTGGCGCGCCCGCCAGTATAGTCCCATCACTTCCGCCGGGCCAAGGTCTTTCAGCCGGTCTGTACTCAGCCCGTTCAGGTCATCCGATGTGTTCGGTTTGAACTCCACTACATATACCAGGCCTGTCCCCCGCAACACGGTCGCCACGTGGTAGGACGCCCTTTCCCTCAGCCGTATTTCCACCCGTATTGAAGGATGCTCAAAGTCAATCTCGCCCTGCCATCCCACCCCGTAAGGGAGACCACCCCTCAACAGGGGGATCTTGTCGACCGGAAAGAGCGCCGATAGGTCCTTGCAGGAGATGCGCCCGACAAGCGACTCTTCACCCGTGGTGGGGAGCGTCCCTTCGGGTGCGGTGGCGTTGTAGATACGCAGGGACAGCTTTTTCCCGGAATAGTCCGCAACCGTCAGCGGCCTGGTCCCGGAGGCTGTCTCCCCCTTAGCGTAGGTAAAGTCCAGGACCACGTCGTCCCCCCGCGGGTAGATGCCATTCAAGGTAAGGCCGGGGGATCCCAGGCCGCCAAAAACCACATCCCGACGGATGAAGACGTCCTGCTCCCGGAAGACCTTGTATGTGCCGAGGTCAAAAACCAGCAGGTGCGGAAACGCCTGCTCGCCAGCCTCGTCCACCTCCTTGGCAACAAAAAACAGCCGCTCACCAGCCACCTTTTCCAGGCAGGCGTTTTCCTTTGGCGGCACGATCAGGAGCAGTTTCCCGGTGTCGGTATGGTACAAGTAGTAGCTGATCTCCTCCCGATGGACCTGTTTCAGCAAGATCAGACGGTTGCTCAGCTGCCACGCCTGCCGGATTTCCCCCTTGCCATCCCGCTCGTCCGCCAGAATGCCCAGGGAGTCAAGCCAATCCAGCTCCCCGCTTCCCCCGGCCTCACCGCCGGGTTCGGTTCCTGGTCCACCCCCTTGCAGTTCCAGGTCACCATAATCACAGCCGGCCAAGGCAGCCATCGTCAGGGCCAGTAAGAAAAGCCAGAGGGCCAAGACCCTCGTTATCCAATCGCGTGTCTTCTTCATTAGTGTATAGGATTCCTCATAGGCCCGTCAGTATTTCACCCCCTAGATGGAAAACAAAACCACGAAGGCCTGTGACAGGAAAACCAGCCAGGCTAAGAGCCCCAGCGGCTAGCTAAGGAAAAGCACCAGCAGGGCCACCAGGCAGCCCGACTTGTCTCTCTTCTCCGCATCACTAAACGGCTTTGGGTTCAAATAGAAAAACCCCACCGGGCCCATCCTTCCGGCAGGGTTTCCTGATAAAACCGCGTTCCTATTATCCTAGCTGACGCGGTCACGCCCGATGAGGGCCGCGCCGATAGCGCCGGCATACTGGCACAGATCCGGCACTTCCACCGGTGCACCCATCTCCCTTTCCAGGGCACGGCACACCCCCTCGTTACGGGCCACGCCTCCGGTAAACACTACCTTGGGTGGCTTTCCCATCCGGGCGGCCATTCCGGCCACCCGTCGGGCAATGGACTGGTGCAGACCCTGTACGATCCGCTCTTTCGGCACGCCTTCGGCGAGGAGTCCGACCACTTCCGATTCAGCGAATACGGTGCACATGCTGTTAATCTTAACGGGCTCCGCATCTTCGGTCATCACCCCGAGTTCATCGACTTCGCACCCCAGAGCGTTCGCCATCACCTGCAGGAACCGCCCGGTTCCTGCCGCGCACTTGTCATTCATAATGAAGTCCTCAACACGGCCGGACCCGTCGACTCTGATCACCTTGCTGTCCTGCCCGCCGATGTCAATCACCAGCGACACCCCTGCGCTGAGGTAGTGTGCGCCGCGTGCATGGCAGCTGATTTCCGTTACGCTCCGGTCGGCGAAGTCCAGGGAGACCCGGCCATAGCCGGTGGCCACCACATACCGCACCTCTTCAGCGGCACAACCGGAACGGGCAAGCAACTCCTGGTAGGCTTCCCGCCCGGCCTGTCGCGGGCTCCAGCCCGTAGGGCATACGATCCGGTACATCTCGGTTTGATTGAGCAGAACCACTTTTGTAGCTACCGATCCAATGTCAATGCCGACCGTCAACACTGCCTAAACACCTGCCCCCGCCCCGTTGTGTTTCAGCTTCCGGTTACTTCTGGATCATCTCCAGGAAGGCAGCGATGCGCACGTTCAAGGTTTGGACGTCGCTCTGTGAGTAGTCGGTTTCCAACTGCAGGAAGGGCAGGTCCTTCTCCTGCTTGACCAGTTCAGACACGGTATATGACTCCACGTTATAGGTATGGCAGGCCTGCCAGGTGAGGTCGATCACCCCGTCCACCTTGAAATCCCGGATCATGTCGGAAAGCAGTTCCATCCGGCCTTTATTCGGGCTCATGCAGGAGCAGGGAATACTCAGGTACTTACGTGCCAGCGCATCCATCAGGTCCGGCGCATCCGGGTCCGTTATCAAGCGCAGCGTCTTGTAACCGGTACAGTTCTCCAGACCCACGACCGCCCCGCCGTTTTCCTCCACCAGCCGAATCACCTTCTCACTGCCCAACCCGACTGGACAACCGGTAATCATCACCCGCGGCGTTTTCTCATCGCCAAAGGCCAGACCCTGTTCCGCCAGGGCCAGTGTCTCGTTAGTCAACGCCTCGAGAGCCTCGATGATTTCTTCCTTGTCAATCGCAAAACCGCTCATCCAGGTCGCGGTCATCACCTTCATCCCCGAAATGACCGCCGGTACACGCTGGTTGAGGTCGTGTACCCTCCTCCGGGCTTCTGTTTCGCGGTTCTTGACGCGCATGGCCTCACGCAGCTTCTCTTCGGTGATCTCCGTCCCGAACGTTTTTTCCAGTGCGTCCTTCAGACGATACAGTTCAGACTTCCAAAGGTTTATAGAGCTATCGGTGTCCGGCATCTGGGGCAGTTGCATGACGTGTACCGGCTTGATCTCAGACATAACCTCAAACATCTTCTTCTTCCCGTCGCAGGTGGTTTCGCCGATGATCAGGTCCGAGGCCTGAAAATACGGGCAGGTGCCCGTCGCGGCGAATCCATAAGAGGACTTGATAAGCGGGCAGAGATTACGCGGAAGAACCTGCTCCGCAGCCGCGATGGGATCCTCTTTCGTACCGCAGAGCCCAAAAGGAGCGGCACCCGCCGCAATGATCAACTCCTCAGGGCAGAAGGTACAGTATACTCCGGCAAACTTTTTCCCTTTCTCCCGGGCCTCTTTCAATCGCCCGGCGTTGGCGGTGCGCATGGTTTCAAATACTTCGAAAGACTTGATTTCCCCATTCTGCATATGCTAAAAAGCCCCTTTCAGTGAGGTCTAATACATGATCAATTCGATAAGATGTATTTCTCTCCTCTATGGCTCCTATAGCGTTTTGTTATATATCGCGACATGGCCTAGGAAGCCCTTGAACAGCTCCAAGGAACAAAGCAATCTCAAGACCAAAATAATCGAAAACACCCCAGCTGGTTTCGCTGGGGCATTTGCAATTACGACATGTGATGAGAGATGAGTTACCGGCTTTCCACCATGCTTGAGCCGTTCCAGACATACGACGTTTGCCCGGTTGATGAACCGACCACCAGCCGGCTCCCCTCAACCCGGACCGTACCCTGGGGAATCGGGGTGTGGAGGTGGTTCACCAGTTCCACCACCTGGTCGTTGTGCCACCCCAAGACCATGAAACAAAGGCCAGGGTTGTTTCTGGTTACCGACATGCCGCCGATTATCACCTGTTCCCGGTCATCTCCCAGCAGGCAGCATGTATCCATAAACTGCAGGGGGAGGCCGATGTCGTCACGCCGGAAGATAGTCTGCCATCCCAGTGCACAGGTAAATCGGATGACCACGATGCAGCTGATCACCCTCGTGCCTCTGACCCGGCAAATGAGTACCCGTTCGGGGATGCGCCGCCTGGTCAGACTTACGATCCTAACGGTCACCCCAGCCGCAGTGGGAATGATCCGTTCCAACACCGGCTCCGGGACCGGACAGTCTACGACCACTGTGGCCGGCAACCGGATCACCTGGCCGACCACGAGACGGTGATGGACCGTCCTGATCGACGGGTTGATCCGCAGGACGTCGTCCACTTCCACCCTGAAACGTTGGCATATGCTAGGGAGCGTGTCTCCCACTTTGACCGTGTAATGCATTTGAGCACTTCTCCAATACGCGTTGTGCCCATCATATGCAATACCACGGCCGTTTGTACCATTTATTGACAAGGCGGGGGCATCGTATCAGCTTGACACTGACCATCGGGGTTTTGGACAGGAATGGGGGTAATAGGATTGATCATTTGTAAAGCTAATGTCCTGGCAGTACTGGCCAGCAGCATTTACCCAGTCGGAAATGCGGATGTAAGGCTTAGAGCTCGACCGCCTTAAACCAGCGCAGTCGCAGTGAATTTAGCACAACGGAAATGGAACTGAACGCCATGGCCGCGGCCGCGAGCATGGGGTTCAACAAAATACCGTACAGGGGGTAAAGCACCCCGGCCGCCACCGGAATGAGTACGATGTTATAGGCAAAGGCCCAAAAGAGATTCTGCTTGATCATCCCGATGGTGGCCTTTGATAGCTGGAGAGCGGTAACCACACCCCGCAGATCGCCGGTGATCAGCGTCACATCAGAGGCTTCAATGGCCACGTCCGTACCCGTGCCGATGGCCACCCCGACGTTCGCCTGGGCCAACGCCGGCGCGTCGTTGAGGCCGTCGCCGACCATGGCGACGGTCTTCCCTTCCTCCTGCAGCCGTTTGACCTCCTGCGCCTTGTGTTCCGGCAACACCTCGGCCAGCACCCTTTTAATGCCCACTTTTTTAGCGATCGCTTCCGCCGTCCGGCGGTTGTCCCCCGTCATCATGATCACTTCGATACCGAGCCTTTGCAGCTCCTTAACGGCCTTGGCCGAGTTTTCCTTTAACGTGTCGGCCACCGCCACGGTACCGGTACCGCTCCCGTCAATGGCCACGAATACCGGCGTTTTCCCTTCACCGGACAGGCGTTCGGCGGTTTCTTCCAGGTCTTCGATGGCGATCTGACGGTCGGCCATCAGCTTACGGTTTCCGATCAACACCGCGCGGCCGTCCACCCGGGCACGCACCCCGTGACCGGGAATAGCTTCAAATTCTTCAGGCTCCACCAGCGGGAGACCGCGCTCTTTAGCACCGGCAACGATAGCTTCTCCCAGCGGATGCTCCGACCGGGATTCGACGGAGGCGACCCATTTCAAGACATCATCCTCTGAGAAACCTCCCCGCAGCACTAGGTCGGTCAGTGCCGGTTTACCTTCCGTCAGGGTACCGGTCTTGTCGAACACCACCGCCTGCACGCGATGGGCGGTCTCCAGGCTCTCCGACCCCTTGAACAGAATTCCGTTCTCGGCCCCCTTGCCGGTGCCCACCTGGATCGCCGTCGGCGTAGCCAGACCCAGGGCGCACGGGCAAGCAATGATCAGCACCGCGATAAAGGTGGTCAGGGCAAAGATCAAGGCCGGCGGGGGACCAAAAATGAACCACAACACAAAGGTCAGAGCGGCGGTGCCCACCACCGCCGGGACGAAATAGGCGGCAACCACATCGACCAGGCGCTGGATGGGCGCTTTTGATCCCTGGGCCTCCTCAACCAGCTGGATAATCTGGGCCAGCACGGTATCGCGGCCGACCTTGGTGGCCTCAAAAGTAAAGCTGCCCGTCTTGTTGATGGTCGCACCGACCACCTCGTCCCCAACCCCTTTTTCGACGGGGATGCTTTCGCCGGTCAGCATCGACTCGTCAACGGCCGACTGGCCGGAGGTGATGACCCCGTCCACCGGCACCCGTTCCCCGGGGCGCACGCGGATAATATCGCCTACGACAACCTCTTCAATGGGAATGTCTGCCTCATCCCCGTCCCGGATCACCCGGGCCGTCTTCGCCTGCAGGCCCATCAGCTTCCGAATTGCTTCCGACGTCTTGCCCCGGGCGCGGGCTTCCAGCAAGCGGCCCAGCACGATCAGGGTGGTGATTACGGTAGCAACGTCATAGTAGAGCTGGTACGGAAAGCCCAGCCCGGTGAGAAAGTTGGGAAACAGCGTCATGGCCGCGCTGTAGCCCCACGCCGTGGTCGTGCCCATGACCACAAGGACGTTCATATCCGCCGTGCCGTGACGCAGCGCCGCATAACCGCCGACGTAGAAGCGCCAGCCGGAACCAAACTGAACAGGTGCAGTCAGCAGTAGGAGCGCCAGAGGCGCGGTGAGGATGTACGGGGCGAATTGGCCCCAGGGCGGGTACATGTGGGGCAGGCTGCCGATCAAGACAATGGTGGTGAAAAAGGCGCCGACGGTAAAGTCCAAGGTCAACCGGCGCAGGGCACGTTCCCGGGCAACCCGTTCCCGGTCCTCGTCCGCCTGCTGCTCAAGCGCCTCCACTTGGTAACCAGTGTCGCGGACCGCTCCCTGTAAATCAGCTACGGAAACGACGGACGGGTCGTAATCCACGGTCGCCTTTTCCGTGGCAAAATTAACGTTGGCACGATGCACCCCGTCGATACGAGAAAGGACTTCCTCCACGCGCTGGACGCAAGAAGCGCAACTCATGCCCCGGATAGGAAAGGTCACCCGCTTGCGGTCGGCCAAGGAGGCCTTGTATCCGGCCTCGGACACCGCCTTAACAAGCTCCTGGTCCGTGACCTGGCCGGGATCATAGGTAACAGTGGCTTTCTCGGTCGCAAAGTTGACGCTGGCGTTTAGCACGCCCGGGACCCTGGATAGCGCTTGCTCGATCCGCCGGACGCAAGAGGCGCAGCTCACTCCCTCCACCTTCAGGTTCAAGGTTTTGGTGGTCAAACCTTCATTGTCTTGTTCAGAAACGCCACCATGATCAAGTGTCATACCGATGCCTCCGGTAGGGGTGTTAATCCTTGAGGTTTCCCTTGATACGTGCGTACTCCTCGTCGGAGATCTCGCCCCGTTCCAGCTTCGTCTTGGCTACGGTCAGGACGTCATCCACATTATCAGATGCCGGTCCGTGGCCCGGCCGTTGCCACAGAATCCAAAGATAAAGGAGACCGCCTGCGATAATCAGGACCAGAAGCGCGTCCATCAGGAAGCCGAAAGGGCGAAAGGAGCCGCGTAGCAGGCCACCCATCCCGCAACCCGAATGTTGTTTCCAGGTTTAAGCGATTGTACCACGTAACTTTCACGTCCCGTAAAGTTTGATGATCAATAGAATATCCTGCCCACCGTAGGCGGCTCAAACTCGTACGGGACAAGTATCTTTTTCCAATCTATTTTCAGCCTACAAAGCCAAATTCCTTTTCCTAACCTTTCGGGATTACCAAATCTGAACTGTACTTGTATAGGGTCTGTATGTCTTGGGTATCCTTCCTCTGTTGTTTTCGAACGGCCATGATGATAAGACGAAAGGCGGTAATGACGGTCTTAAAAGACACTTTAACCATTGGTGCGATTACCGGTTGCCGGCCCCGTTTCTGATGGGCCCAAGCCACCCCCTTGAGCGCCATGTTGTTCGACTCAGTGCCGTACGACGTAAAGATGATCTCCTGCGGCTCGGCGCCGATCAGTTCAGCGACCTATGCCCGCGAAGTCTCCAGGGCCTCCCGCCCTTTCTCGCCCAAACCGTGAATGCTGGACGGATTACCCCAGTGTTCACGGAAGTAGGGGAGCATGCCTTCATATACTTCAGGGAGTACCAGAGCCGCCGCCATGTAGTCAAGGTAAATTATTACTGTTCACCGTCCCTTAGTAAGAGTAATTAAGGCTGCATGACTTTGCGATGCTCTTTCAGGGCGAGGTCGAAGGCCTGCCAAAACGGATCCACCTCCGGGTGTTCCAGCCGTTTCTCCCTTCCGCCATCCACGATGGTCATCCCCTTCTCCGGCACGGTCAGTTCACCCACCACAGATGATTTAATCCCTTTACGAGACAAGGCCTCAACAATCGCCTGGGCCTTGTGTTCCCGGCAGGCCATAATCAGCGTTCCCTCGCTGATGGCCGAATAAGGATCGATATCGAAATAACGACAGATCTCGATCGCCGCCGGTTCAATCACGATCTGTTCCTTCTCCACCCGTAATCCCAAGCCTGCCGCCTGGGCCAGTTCATACAGGCCGCCGAGGACACCGCACTCGGTTGCGTCGTGCATCGCACAGACTCCGTTTTCTCTTACCCCAACTGACACAGCTGTCAGGGCATCCTCAACCACGGACATCTTAAAGAACAGGTCCGCAGCCTCCGCTTGAAAATCACGACCGGATTGTCGGGCAAGGAGTTCCGGGAAAACCGTGGCCAGGATACCTGCGGCCTCGATGGCCGGTCCCTTTGTAACAATCACCTTGTCTCCCGCCCTCGCCAACCGCGGGGTGACATATTCGTCCTCGCCGCCGATGCCAATCACCGTCGCCCCGCCGACCATCGGATAGTGACATTCCTTGTATCGGCCGGTGTGCCCACAAATGATGGAGATATCAAGCCTGGTGCATTCACGATGAATAACATCCCAGAGAATGGTCAGCTCTTCTTCGCTAATCTCCATCGGCAAGTTCAGATCGATCGATAAGAACCGGGGCTTTAGAGCACAAGTCACAGCGTCCGATACAAGGATATGCACAGCGAACCAGGCCGCCTTCTCCCAGCCGAACGCGGGTACCACGAAAACCGGGTCAGTGGTCAGGGACAACACTTGGTCGCCCATTTTGATTATCCCTACGTCGACACCGTTCTGCGGACCGACCAGGATGTTGTCAGCCGGGGCTCCCAAGCGGGGATAGATCAGCTCGCTAAAAATCTCCGGTGATATCTTCCCGATAGTCGGCAATTTGGGCATCCCTAATGATCTCCCTTTCTGATGGTAATTCCTTGTGCGGCCCTCTTATCGATAAATTCGACAGATTTCTTACTATTCCTGTCGGGTTAATCAAAGAGGTAGGAGAGATCAGGGCAGGCTTGTGACAAACCGCTTCCCTGTAGATGACCGACCTATTTGCGCCAGAAACCGGGGTGCAGTAGGGCTAGCACCGTGAACAACTCCAGGCGGCCAACGAGCATGCAGAAAGAAAGGACTAGTTTGCCGGCCACCGGGATAGCGGCGTAGTTGGCTACCGGCCCGACCACACCCAGACCAGGACCGATGTTGCTGAGGGTGGCCACCACGGAGGTAATGGCACTAATCAGGTCAAGTCCGAGCATGCCCATCACAAGTACAGCCCCGATGAAAAGACCCAGGTATAGGATCAGGAAGGCCTGGATGCTGTCCGTAACCTCTGGAGGGATTACCGACCGGCCGATCCGTACGGGAATTACTGCCTGCGGGTGAATCAGCTTCTGCAGTTGTCGGGTGCCCAGCTTCCACAAAACCATGATCCGGATGACTTTAATCCCGCCGCCGGTCGAACCCGCGCACGCACCGACAAACATCAGGAGCACCAGGACAAGGCGGCTTAGATCTGGCCACTGGTTAAAGTCCACGGTGGCAAAACCGGTAGAGGTAACAATGGACGCGACCTGGAACAGGGAATCTCGTACCGATGCGCCTAGGGATGTTCCGGTGACCGAAATCAAGTTTGTGCTAATTACGGCTACCGCGACAAGTGCCACGAGGAGAAAGACCTGCGTCTCCCGATCCCTCCAGAGGACTTGGGGCTTACCCTGCATGGCTCTGATATGCAGGGCGAAATTGATGCCACAGAGCAACATGAAGAAGACGATGATCAACTCTACGGCCAGGCTGTTGTAGGCCCCAACGCTGAGGTTCCGGCTGGAGAACCCACCCGTGGCAACCGTACCAAAGGTGTGGATTACGCTGTCAAACCAAGGGAGCCCCGCAAAGCGCAGGGCCACGACTTCCAGCAGCGTGAACACGACGTAGACCTTAAAGAGCTGGCGCGAGGTCTGTGCCACACGTGGTAAAGCCTTCGTCTTGGTAGGCCCGCTAACCTCAGCCCGGTAGAACTGCATCCCGGCGATACGCAGGGAGGGGATCAGGGCTACGAGCAGGACGACCGTGCCGATCCCTCCGATCCAGTGGGTCGTGCTGCGCCATAACAGGATTCCCAGGGGCAGGGCTTCTATGTCTGTAAGGATCGAGGCCCCAGTGGTGGTAAAACCGGACATCGTCTCGAAAAAGGCGTCTATGGGGTGGGGTATGGCCCCACTTAGGACAAAAGGCAGGGAGCCAAAAACGGCCGTGAGAAACCACCCGAGGGCAGCGACGGCAAACCCCTCACGGTAGCCAATATCCTGGTAATTCACCTGTCGCCCGGCCAGGATCAAGCCAGCTAAGGCTGTAATTCCGAAGCTCACCACCAGCGCCGGAATATCCCGGCCGTGATGGTAGAGGGCCAGTCCCAGGCACGGTAGCATACCTGCCGCCTCAACGAGCAATAAAATTCCCAGGATTTTGCTGATCAGCGCTCTATTCAGAAAGACATCTCCCTACGTTAAGCAGACCGTCAATCTCGGAGGCGTTGTGACCTACGGTGAAAACCACAAGCCGGTCGTGACCGCTCAGTACGACATCGCCCTTGGGAATGACGATCTCGTTCGCTCTCTTGATGGCCCCGATGATGATGCCCTGAGGAAGCCCCAGTTTGCTTAGCGGCTTCCCTACGGTGTGGCTCTCCGGATGCAGGATCAGCTCGATCACCTCAGCCTGGCCGTTCAGTAAGAGCACCAGGGAAAGCAAACGGCCGCCCCTGATGTAGCGGAGGATGGCACTGGCCATGATCAAGCGCGGGCTGATGGCGGCGTCTACACCCAATTGCTCCACCAGGGACGTGTAGTTCGGGCGGCTCACCTTGGCGATCACTTGTTTGGCACCTAACTGTTTAGCAAGTAAGGAAAGGAGCAGATTTTCCTCGTCGAAACCGGTTACCGCGACAAACCCGTCGGTGTCTTTGATCCCTTCGCGCTTCAGCAATTCGATGTCCGAACCGTCTCCCTGCAGGATCAGGGCATCCGGTAAATGCTCCGCCAGTTCCTGGCAACGCCTGGGATTCTGTTCAATGATCTTGGGACGGATGCCGAGAGAACAGAGCTTTTCCCCCAGATAGTAACCAATTCGGCCACCCCCCAGGATGATCACGTTGGTCACATTATGGTTACGCTTGCGCTTAAGCTTTGCTGCAAACCGCTTGATACTGTCAACGTTCCCGATCAGATACAAGGTGTCCCCGGGCAGGATCACGTCCGCCCCGCCGGGAACGATCATTTTACCCTTTCGTGAAATACCCACTATAAGGCAAGACAGCGGGATGTCAATATCCATAACCCGCCGGTTCACGATATGCCGGTGGGACTCATCAATGGTGATGTCCGCCATCTGGACCTTACCATCCGCAAACGGTTCGGTATGCACCGGTAGTGACACCGTCAGCAGGCGGGCGATCTCCAGGGCGGCACTGTACTCTGGGTTAATAATCAGGTCCAGCCCCAGGTCCTCCTTGGACACCACCAGGTCCCGTGCGTACACGGGGTCGCGGATGCGGGCTACCGTTCGGGGCACCCCCAGTTTCTTGGCCATTAGACAGGCAATCATGTTGACCTCATCTGAGTTCGTCATCGCCGCGACCAGATCACTCTGCAGAACCTCGGGGAGCTTGAGCACGGAGGCGCTGGAGGCGTTTCCCTTCACGCAAAGAACGTCCATCTGTTGTTCAATCTGAAGCAGCTTACTCTCGTCCCGGTCGATAATCACGATGTCGTGATTGTCCTTGTCCAGGCGACGCGCGATCTCCAGACCTACTTTACCAGCCCCGATGATGGTTACGCGCACAGGAACCAACCTTCTTCCCGATACTGTTGTTCTAATGTATAACTCCGCACTTACAAAATAGCAAGTAAAAGATTTGGGTAAACCGGACGAAACAAGATCGGTAATAACCCCTACTATCCCCATAAACCACAACAGACAAGGCCGGACGATGTCGACCGGCTCCTTGCCTTGGTCCTGAATGATCTAGTATTTGATTGTGGTTAACGATTATCGGGAGGGTTCGGTAACCCTCGGCTCAACCTCGCTCCTCCGGGCTTCACGGGCATGTATCACTTCATTCGAAACATAACAGAAACATCTCTGTGTTTCCTGTCCATTCTTCTAATTTGTGGATCTACTGGTCAAGTAGATTTACGGAAGTCGTAAGACGTAATGATTCCAAGAATCTGGCTGCAAGCCGCGGATCAAACTGTGTTCCGGCGCATCTTATGATTTCTTTGGCCGCCTCTTCCGGGGCCAAAGCTTCCCTATAGGGTCTGCCACTCACCATCGCGTCATAAGCATCGGCAATAGCCAGGATGCGGCATTCCAAGGGAATCTCTTCTCCCTTTAAGCCTAGAGGATACCCTTGCCCGTTCCACCATTCGTGATGCCGTAGTATCCACTCCGAAATGTGTGCCAAGTCCGGGGATGCCTGAGCGATGCGGTATCCGATCTCGCAATGCCTTTTCATCTCTGCATACTCTTCAGGGATAAGGGGACCTTTCTTGAAAAGGATCCGGTCAGGAATGCCGACTTTGCCGATATCGTGAAACTGGGCTAAAGTCCGCAGGTCGTTGATCCGGTTACTAGGCAGGTCTAGTAACTGAGCAAGGTTTACTACCAAAACCTGCAGGCGGTCTGCGTGCCCTTCGGTGATATAATCGCGTTCTTCCAGGGCCTTCATTAACGTGTTGACGATGGCGCTTCGAGCACTTTGGCTTCGGTGTAACTTCTCTCGATAAACGTTGTTGTCAGCTTCTTTGAAAAGGTCGTTCATCAGGACATCGGGGGATGTACGTACGGCATATCCTATGGAAACGCTAAGCAAGAGATTGGGTTCTTGGGCATTGTACCTTTCGATGGCCTGCCTGATCCTGTTACAGGATTCCTGAGCGGACTCTTCGTCGGTATTCGGAAGCAAGATCGCAAATTCATCCCCGCCGATCCGGGCTACCATGTCCTCTTGCCGGAAGCAAGACCTAATCACTTTAGCCACCGTATCCAACAGTTCGTCGCCTTCACTATGCCCCATAGTGTCGTTGATGAGCTTCAGCCCATCCACATCAGACAAGATAATCGTCACTGGAACAAACCGCCCTACCTCAATTCTGTTCATTTCCTGTTCAAAGTACGTTCTGTTATAAAGCCCGGTCAGGGAGTCGTGCAGGCTTAGAAAATGGAGTCGCTGTACAACCATTTTGCGGTCTGTAATATTGCGGACAGAGCCAATGGCCCCGACGATCTCCCCTTTTTTATTGTAGAGTGGAGATGCCATCTCGTGCAGGTGTATACTGCTTTGTCCATTGAGCTGAATACATATCTCTGCATGTAGCGTGTTGCCTGTGCGATAAAAATTATTGTATTCAGGAGCAATTATGTTGTCCTCGACTCCAATATAATCAACCAGCAACTTCTGGTTCTCTTCGTAAAACGGGATGGCGTAAGCATAGTTGCTTGTCCCCAGTATGTCTGCTTTCTTAATGTTTGTTATCAGTTCGATAGCCTTATTCCAAGCGATAACCTTTTTATCCTGGTCAATCACGAAAGTAGCATCGGGCAGGAACTCAATAATGTCTTCAAGCTTTTGGTGGGCTAGCTCCAGTTCTTCCCGATGCTTTTCAAGAGCTTTTACGTTATACCTTAGCTCATCCTCGATAGCCACTAGCTGTTCATTGGCCACTGCCAGCTCCAGGTTCGTTCTTTCCAGTTCCAGGGTGCTCTTTTTCAACTCCTTTTTCCAGTTTAGCAGGCTCAAGGCTTTCTCCAGTTGCTGAGTGTAGATGTATAGCAGGCGACCTTCGACTTCGGTGAAGTCTTGCTGTTTCTCAAAGTAGACGTATCCAAGTTCATCTAAGTTATTGATAAAGGTGTTCGGTGTTCTGTTCTCTGGCTTCTTGTTCGGCTTCTTGCTGCCGAACCCCCAATGCAGAAAAAACCTTTCGTGGGCAATCGTGATGTCAAGAATCAGCCGTTCTACCCCAAAGAGCCTGCCCGCCCGGTCAACTATATCGTCGAAAAAATGCTCAACATTGTCATAAACAGACTCAGCAGAGATTTCGTACAATACGGCCAACTCATTGAATTGCATAAGCGCCACCTTCTCTATAACTCACATCCAAAAGCAATGCAGATAGACTTGTTGTGTAAAAGGGGGACGCGCCCGTAAGCCCCAATCTCGCCAAAGGTCAGACATCCCAATACCGGAAAATCATTGCTTAAGGGGTGTAGTAAGGTTTCGATTTCCTGTTTGTAGTCATCTTGCAACAGCAGGGATCGTGAGACACAGTAAAAAACCAGCGAGAAGAACGGGTTTTTTGATTCCTTATATGTCTCACTAAGAGACTGGGCCAGGGCGAAAGATCTTTTGCCGTCAGGCTCTAATACACAAGCGATAGCGCGACTCGGAATTTCTGAAACGAACACTATTGCGTCATCGTCAATCACCTTTAACGGATCTCTTACGATTTGCTTCCCGAAAGCATCCGTTATACCGATCGGGTTTTTCATAAAGTAGTAAGAGGAATCGTCTTTATCAATGCCAAGGATACTGGAGTAAACCTGAAAGGCTGGCTTTCCATCGATCTTTCTGACGATTTTACCTTCGGCATCAGTAATAACCAATGTCTTGTTTTGCGGTATCCAGTCGTGGTCTACCTTTGAAACAAACCTGATCCCTTCGATCAAAGCCGCCACAATCGAATCGGAATAGACACCGTTTTCGGTGAGTTGGTAAGTCTGAACAAATCTCAGGTTATCCCCTGTTCCGCCACCGGCATATACGTAGCGGGGACCCATTTCGTTGTATAGCCCGGAAATCGCTTTGGCGATGTTTGGCGCCAGGCCGTCGGGGAAACAAAAGATAGCGCCGGTCTCATTACTACCCTGTGCCAGACTCAGGCCGACTTTTGCCCCGGCTTTTTTGGCCGAGTTTTCGGAGAAACTAGCCATGGCTGTTTTGGCAGATAGATTTTTTCCTGCTAACGCGAGTACCCCGACCCCCCTTGTAAGGACTTCATTGCGGGTAAACAGCCCGGCCATACTGGCCCCTGCGATCTTTGCTCCGCCCACGACTTTCTTTACGCCGTCCAACACGGCACTGGGAGTATACTCGTCTGTCAAAAACAAGAAGACAATTACCGGTAGAGCAATGTCCCCACAGGCAATGGCCGCCGCCTCTTGGCCTGCTTCATAAGAGTCCGTCTTTACACTCACTCCCACGCCCGCAAAATAGTCTTTGTCAACTTGACTCATCGTTCTCCTCCCTCAATTCCGACCCGCTTGAGGTTCCGGTAAGAAAACAACTGCTCTTCAATGGATGCCTGGCGCTCGGCCAAGAAGTCGAGCGCCAGATAGAAGGGGTGAGGTACAGATCACCTTCTGCTGGATCTTGCCGGCAACGCTCGACAATCTGGAGGTAATTCATAGATAGTACAGTTCCGTCCTTATTAGCGTGCGTCTCACAATACGTGCAAACCGAGGTGTTTTATCATAGTATCCTTAACATGTCTAGCCACATATTGGGGCATCAATCTAATCTTCTTCGTATGGCGGACTGTCTTCTGCTACATTGTTCTGCTTTGCTGAGCGGGACTGCTTTAAGAGGGCATCGATCACGAGGTAAACGGTGGTTCGCTGTTCGGGTGTCAGTTGGCGGGCTTTTTTCAGGATTTTGGCCAGGTCTTCGGGTAGTGGTCCGAAGACGACGCCGGATGGTGCAAAAAAGTCGGCCAGGGTAATGCTCAAGGCCTGACAGACTTTTTCAAGTATACGTACTCCGGGGGTTAACTTGCCGGATTCGATTTCACTGATTGTTGACTGGGCGATGCCAGCTTTCGTAGCCAGGGCCTTCCCACTAAGCTCAGCATTTTGACGCAATTCCTTGAGACGTACTCCGATGTCCATGCTATCCCTCATTGCTGCTCAAGTGATTTTTCTGCCCGGTACTTACCTTATGATAGCGTATGGTCCAATAAGTAGGCAATTATATCCTGATTATTCCACATCTGCTATCTAAATATCGATAGAACTCTTGACAATAATTAGTTAATGGCGATAAGATCTATGCCAAAATATCAGGAGGGATATTATGACAGGGGGTCTTAATGGTTTTAAACACGAGCAGATTTATCACGTCATTATTGAAGGCTCCAAAGAAGCCGTATTTAAGCAACAATCGGACTACGAGACATTACTCAAGTTTTTGGATAGTAGTGCAGACCGGGAAGGTCTTTTGGTTCTGGCTTACCTTTTGATGCCGGATCACGTACATCTCGTCGTTCGACCACACGACAACTGCCTGTTCAGTCCGAATGTCCGCAGCGTTGAACAATGGTGTATCGCCCTCAAGCGCTTTGCGCCTGCCCTTGAGAACCATCGGATTCAACGGATACAGGGGTATAACCGGTTGACAAGCCTGATACGCTACCTTCGTTTGGAGCCGGTCAAGGCCGGGTTGGCTCCTGTTCCGGAAGCGTACCGCTGGTTCGGCGAGGGTGTGGAGAAGAACATGGCTGGAGGCAAAACGCATCGTTCTAAGACAATGCGTACTGTTGCCGAAGGTGAATACCCCGCAAGCCGAAAGACGCGGGGCCGTGAAGTACGAATGAACCTCTTGTTGAAAGCCGTCTGTGACCGGATGCAGGTTTCTCCGCAGCAGATCCGTAATCCCGGACCGCACGAGCGTTCTCGTGAGGCCAGAGGGCTATTCATTTATGTCGCACGATATTCTTTAAGCTATCCCATAGCGGTTATCGGCCGGTTCCTGGGGGTGAGCAGCGCGTTCATCGTTCGTTCACTGGCTCATACTGAATACAACCTGGAGCAAGACCCTGAAAAAGCTGCCGCCTGGCAGCGATTGGTTTCGGAGCTATACCTGGCCACAATGCCGAACTGTGAGGATTGATGCAACAGTATTCACACACCGAACCACCGGAGGGCGAACATCACCGCCAGGCCCAGGGCTATGGTGGCGATAACACTGCGGGTTTTGTAGGCGGTTACCGCCGTAACGCAGCCCGCCAACAGGTAATGGTTGTCCGGGCTGAAGTCCAGGCTGCCGCCGGGCAGCAGGAGAGCAGGCGCAATCAGGGACGCCAGGATGGCGGTAGGCACATGCTTCAGCCATTTTTTCAGCCAATCGGGGACGCCGCTGCGGTTGAAAAGCGCCAGACAGGCGAACCGGGTGAAAAAGGTGGCTGCGGCCATTCCGAGGATGATGAGCAAAATCTCACTGCGCATCGTTCTTCCCCTCCAAAAGGCCGCCGGCGACACTGGCCGCCAGGCAGGCGATGATGATGTACCATTTCCCCGGCAGGTACAAGGCCCCTAAAACTGCCACCACTGCAGCTATGGCGCAGACGGTGACGCCGGTCCGGTCCGTGAGGCGGGGGACGAGCAGGGCCAGGAACATGGCCGGCATGGCGAAGTCCAGTCCCCAGGCCAGCGGGTTGGCAATGCGTTCCCCCAAGTGAGCCCCCGCAGCGGTGGAAGTCACCCAGACGACGTAAAAGGACAGGTTGCTCCCCAACTGGTAGCCGGCGTCATACCCCTTTTGCCGTACGCGGTCCATGGTCAGGGCGTAGGTTTCGTCCACCATGCCGAAGGCCAGTAGGGCCTTCACGGATACAGGCAGGCGGCTCATGTACGGGGCCAGCGAGGCCCCCATCAGCAGGTGGCGTAAATTAATCAGTAGCGTGGTCAGAACGATCATGCCCCATCCCACGGGGCCCACACCCAACATGGTTATGGCTGCGAACTGGGCTGCGCCGGCAAAAACCAGGGCGGACATCAGTACCGTTTCCAGGGGTGTCAGGCCTACCGTAACCCCCATGATGCCGCAGGCCAGCCCGAAGGGCACAATCCCCACGATTACCGGCAGGCTGTCCCGGACGCCGGCCCGGAATTCCGGTACCGCTTCGATGTTCAAATTGGACACGGTTCTGGCCGTACTCATATGCTTCTCCCTCCGGATACTGGTTTTTGTATCTTACCCGGAAGGAAAAACATCGTAAATATCCAATTAGTACTATTGTTAGGTGAATTGGATATCAAGGAGGGACTTACGCAAAATGGATATATCCAAAATGCTTTCCGGTATTCAACCAGATCCTCTTTCCCGGCAGCCGATATACCTGCAAATCGCCGGCATCATCGGGGACAAGATTATAAACCTGGTTTTTCCAACCGGAACCAAGCTGCCGCCGGAGCGGGAGCTGGCCGCGCTTTTCGGGGTCAGCCGTACCACGGCCATCAATGCTTACCGCCACCTGGAACAGCAAGGGATGGTGGTCACCAGGGTGGGCAGCGGCACTTACGTGGCCGAGCTGGCCGACGGGCGGGAAGACGAAGGCCCGGCTGTCCCCTGGGTACAGCTTATGACCCCGTTCCCCCAGATGCCCCTGTCCACGGTGCTTAGGGAAATCCTAAACATCAGCGTCTCCGACGGCAGCATCTCCTTGGCGGCGGGCATGCCGGATCCTGCGCTGTACCCGGCTGATATTTTGCACCAGATTGTTGCCCGAAGCGATAAAGGCATCAACCCAGCCGACCTGGGCCACATCGCCACTGAAGGCTACGGCCCCCTGCGCCGCCTGGTGGCCGAAATGCTGGCTGACCGGGGCATCAGTACGGGTACGGATAAAGTGATGATTACCGCCGGGTCCCAGCAGGGGCTGTACCTGATCAGCAAGGCCTTGCTGGAGCCGGGGGACTACGTGGTGGTTGAGTCACCCACCTTTATCGGCGCCCACCAGGTGTTTAGGGCCTCCGGCGCCAGGATCCTCAGCCTGCCGCTGGGGGGGCCGTTTCCCTTCGCCCTGCTGGAGGATTACCTGGTTCGCTACCGCCCCAAGCTGATGTACCTGATTCCCACTTACCACAACCCAACGGGGCGGGTTATGCCGGAGGCCGAACGGCGCGAACTGCTAAGGCTGGCCGCCCGGCACCGGCTGGTGGTGCTGGAGGACGACCCCTACAGCGATCTGTGCTACGGGGAAAAGCCCCCCGCTTCCCTCAAGGCTATGGATACTTACGGAGGTGTGGTTTACCTGAGCACCTTTTCCAAGATTCTTTTTCCCGGGCTGCGCACCGGATACGTGGCCGCCCACCCGGCACTTTTAAACCGGATGGCCATGGAAAAGCAGTTCATTGACCTGCACACGAACAACCTGGCCCAGTGGCTGCTGTGTCGGCTGCTGGAAAGCGGCGCCCTGCCGGTACATCTAGAGCTGGTGTCCAGGGAATACAAGAAGCGGCGGGACGCGCTGGCCAAAGCGCTCCGCCGCCAGTGTGGTGATGACCTGTCCTTTGAAACGCCCCAAGGGGGGTTTTATCTGTGGTGCCGCCTTAACCGCCTGGTTTCATCAAGCCGGCTGCTGCACGAGGCTACCAGGGAGGGGCTGTCGTTTGTACCGGGCGAGGCGTTTTACGCTTACCCCCCTGAAGGCGAAAGGGAAATACGCCTCTGCTTCGCCACCCACACCGAAGACCAGTTGCAGGAAGCCACCCGCCGGCTGGCCCGGGCACTGGCCGGGGTCAGGAAGGCGGGTAAAGAAAAAGAGGTTCCGGCAGCAAACCAAACGGTTAAACCGATTATTTAGAGCAGGATAATTTCTCAAGCCTTTCCCTTGCCTCAGGGGCGAATTTAAATATCTCTTCCAGTTTGCCGCAACTGGAAGAAGTTCTTGGTAAATCTGTCGTCATCATCCCGCAGGGTACGAGCGAACTCGATCGGGCAAATACGATAATCACCTGGCCCCTTGCGATCTTAATGCGTGCATTGCGGCACTGATTCCTCTTATTGAGGCGGAGGCTATCCAATTTGACAAGTGCGTTATAACGGATCTTGGAAACATCCCTCACATTGTGATTGATGAAAAGATCCGCCAGTTGATCTTAAATCTGACGGGTAACGGCTTGCAGGTGATGTCTGACGGTGGAACCCTGGTGATAGGAACGTATCGGAGCAGTGAAGAGGTTGTGTTGTTTGTCAAAGATGAAGGACAGGCCTGGGACTGGCTGTCTGTTACCGCGTTGCCCAACGGCATGACGCACGGATAACGGTCGACACCGGGCATGTAAAATATTTTGTGTAAATGGTGACGTCGTCCTATCCCAGTACATCCTTGATATCATCCACCAGGTCCTTGACGAGATACTCTTGATAACCCGCCTTCCGCACTGATCGCATTATGTCCCGTACGGGTACCAGGAGCGGATGGTCGATTGTGTTGACTCTCTTCAACCGGGACTCGGAGAGAGTAACCTCGGACATACAGTGCCCGTAATCATCTACCGTATAGCGCCAGGGAACAGCTTGATTGGGATAGCGCTGTAGAAGCCGGACAGCCATCTGCAGTCCTTCCGGGTCGAAATCACCTGAGTAGTAGATGATCGTATTGTTGGCAACAAGCTTATCTAGAAGCATCAGACAGGCCAATTTAAACTGCCCGTGCGTACATACAACCGGCGGGAGGTATGTCCCGCTGAAGCCATCCATGATTTCTGAAAAGACACCGGAGTTTTCGACAACAAACACCACCCTTGGCTGATCCGGGTGATCGAAGGATGCAGCCGGGACAACTGCACGTATTCTGGCGATCTCCCTCAGGGGAACGTTTAGCACTGCACCATCGTCCCAGGACGCACGCCATAATGCAACCGGTTCGTTGCCTTCTCTAAGCGCCAAGAGGCCCGCGCAGGTGACGAAGTTCAGTAAATCATCCCGGATGATCCCAAAGTAGCCGAACAGCTCTGTTACTTCTTCTGCGGACAGCCGGCTGCTGATGGAATACCCTTGGTCCTGTTGGCTCCGGACTAGTTGAAGAGCCGCGATCAGGTAGCGGCCCTGGTCGGTATCCAGGTCGAACCCATGCGGATCATGGACCGTCTGACTGGCGAAGACCGGTAGTCTCTCATATGCCGCGTGCTTTCCTGGCTCGCCCATCCGTGTTAGCCGGCTGAGTGCGGCCAGCACGTTTTCCAGTTGTCCGGACAAGACATCCGGGTGCTTTTCGAAAGCCAGATGAATTCCCCGGGTACCTGGGCCTGATCTCTCGATGTGCTCGAGCCATAACCGCCCATACGTACTGTCATGCTTACCGGCCAGATCCCGGAAAAACGAGACTTTCCGGCTCCTGTGACCTTCTTGCTCTTCCACCCGTGTCAGGACATCGTGCCCCACATATCCATCCAGTAATTCCTTAAACCCTATCCCTGAGTATTTTGTTTTGCCCAAGGCATCGGTGAAGGTTTCCAAGGATACAGTAGCCGACATCCGCCCCGTGTAGTCCCGGCCCAGGAACAGGGAGAGTGCCTCCCGCTCCTGATTAGTCGGATTCTTAAGGGTGACGCTCCCACCGACTCTCCCCAGTCCCTGATATTTCTTCATCATAAGGTTGAAAAGCCGGTGGAACCCTCGGTTGTCCCGGAAGTAGCGTACAGCATCCCTAAGCAGGGCGCGACGCTGGGCCTCTTGATCAGATTGGGACTGCAGGGCTACGGTGTCCCGGTACGGGCTTCTCCCACTACGAATTGATGGTCGCCCCCCTCCTTACTTAGTAGATGCCTGATCTTCCCGTCCCAACGATAGTGAATCACGGTAACGTAGGGCTCATTCTGGGGCCGGACCAACTCAGAGATGGAGAGAGCGGACACAGTATCGTAATCGCCCCACAAGACCTGGGAGTTAATAATATAGTTGAAGCCCAGGTTTTCCATCAGATCAAACATATCCCGAATGTTGTGCTCATCAACCCCGGCAAAAGCCTCGTCTAGGGAAATGATGTATGGGGCGTCATCCCGGGCGTCCAGGTAGCGGGAATAGGCCGCTGAAAAGAGGGGGATGTACATCGCCATCGCCTTTTCTCCGCCGCTGAACTTGTAGAACGCGTTGTTGGTCAGCTCCTTGCGCTGGTCCCCGGTCCGCCGGTAGTATAGGGTAAAGGCAAACCATTTCCGGTAGTCCAGGATCTCCTTGATGATCTGGTGAAAAGTCTCTCCATAGCCTTTGTCCTCAAGCGCCTCCCTGGCCCTGCCCACTCTGGACCGGAAGTGCTGGGTAACCCGCTGGACATCCTCTTCCTTATATAGCCGGGGATCACGCTGCAGCAGCTCGACCATGTCCTGCGTGTCCATCTCATATTCGTGCTCCGCTGTCCGCGGCCTCCAGCGAATTGAAAAGGTCAGCCCGCTGGAGGTGTTCCTCTCTTCCATCAGCCGGTTGATCTTCGCCACCCACCGTTCGGCACGGTTGATCCGGCCACGGATGATGCGACCGACACTGTGCATGATCACCTCTTCGTATAGCTCCCGGTCCCTTTCGGTGAGGATCGTCCTTTGGGTGTCAATGTCCTTTTCCATCCGGTTCAGCACATAATACGGGCTGACCCGTTTGCCATCGTATTCCATCAGTAGTTGAACCCTGCGCGCCTTTTGCCTTAGCTGATCGAGATGAATGGTCAGTTCCTCGTCCTCTTCGTCCACCGTCTTGTCATCCATGGCCAGTACCGTCTCCTGCACCAGCCGGTACTCGATAAGCACCGCCTGTTCCCTGAAGAAAGCCTCGCTCAGCCGGGCGGTTACTTTATCCCGGTCAAGCTCCCCGGAAGTCGCGCCGTATTGCTGTACAACAGATTGGGCGATCCTGGAAACATCGTTATCCGCCGGGTCAGAGCCGATCTCCACCGAAACGGTCAGTTCCAGCTTGAGTTCGTCCAGGAAGGTCCTCTTCCAGAGCCCGTGCAGGAAACGCGCTGCTTCCTGTTTCCTACGCGTAACCCCAATCTCCTTCCTGGTGTCTTCGATCTTATGCCGGGTATCCCCGATCTTTGTGTTCAACTCCTCGATCGTCCCCGGTAGCTCTGCGAGGCGTTTCAGGACCTCTTCAATCCGCGCCCGTATTTCGTCAGCGCCCAGTTCTTTCAGCCGTCGAATAATCTGAGCCCGGCGTTGGCTGTTCGTCTCGAGTTCCCCGTTCAGAGCGGCAAGCTCCTTCTCCAAAACGCCGGCATCCCTGACCACCTCATCGAGGCTCCAGCGGCAATGAACGATACGGCTCCGGCAGTTGGTAAAATCCTTATGGGCCAATTCCAGCTTGTGCAGGTAATCGCGGTATCCGCGCATGTGCCTGAGCGCTGTGTCATAGGCCTCCTCGGTACCCGGCAGCGTAAGACCCTCGGTCAGGGTACGCAGCCTGGCCCGCACCTCCTGGAGCCGCTCCATAGCCTTCCTGAGCAACTCGTCCTTCTTCTGGACCTCTTCGCCCCGTATTTTGACCTGCTGGCGAGACTCTTCCCGCATTCCATACGCTGCGCTGACATCGGCATCGCCTGGAAGCTCTGCATACTCTTTACGGAGCTGACCAAGACAACCCTGCAGTTGCTGCTCCGTCTGTTCCAGGGCGGCACGCTCGCTCTCGAGGACTTCAAGTTCGGCCGCCAACCGGTTGATCACCTCCTGCCGATACCGACGCCGTGCCTCCTTGCCGATATAGATCGACCGGTCCTGGCGGGGAGCATGTCCCTTGAGCAAAGCCAACCGGTAGCTCCCGTCCTCGTGTAGGAAGGCCTGGTCCCCCCCGGTATCGTCAATCAACACGCTGCGCAGCACATTGTCAATATCCTGCGTTGTGATGGCAGAGCCTACTGCGGGCGTAGGGATCAGGAAGTCGGCCAGCGTGTGGGCAAAAAGCTGTGGGGCGGGCCTGATCACCCGGTCGTGCCGGTCCACCCGGTCCAGGAAACGCTCCGGGACAATCAAGGCGTCAAGAAGCCCCATCTGGGTAATCGCCGCCTCAATGCGTTCCCTCTCCTCCTCGGTTACCCGTTCGTGGAACTCAACGGCGGCAAAGAAAGGCAGATAAGGAATCCCGGCCGCGTCAAGCCCGGCCCGCGCTGCCTCCGTATCCGGGTGGCGTTCCGGTTCCGGGTCCTTCTTCCTCTTCCACCCGTTCAGTTCTTTGTTCTTCTCCAGGATCGCCTGCTTCTTGACCTTGATCTGTTGCCTCTGGTCCGCCAGCTCTCCCCGCAGCCGTTCGGAATGGCGGACATAGGCCTCCGCCACCGCCTCCCGCACGTCTTCGAAGCGGTACGGTTCAAACATCTGCAAGGCCCGCTCGGATGTCCGCTGGATTTCATCTTCTGACAACAGCATTTCTCGGTTCTGCTTAACCCAAAAGTGGAAGACACTCAGGAAACGACCCCTTTCCTCGTCGAAGAACGCATCGGCCTTGGACGCTTCGTGTTCGGCCTGATCCAGCTGACGCTGCGCCTCGCCCCGGTCGCGGTCGGCCTCTTCGAACTTCTCCCTGGCCCGGCTCTGTTCACGAAGCACCTTCAGGATGCCGTCCAGCCTGGCCAGGTAGTCTTCGGCCTCTTTCTTCCAAAGGATAAAGGTGAACTCTTCCTTGTGTTTCCGACGGAACTCTTCTGCCGCGATATGGTGACCGGTAAACAGGGCTTCACCCGCTTCAGTGGCCAGGTTGTCCAGTAGGCCCTTCATTGCTGTCTCCGCTTTGGTGGTCTTGGCTTCTTCCCCTTCGATTTCGCGGCGCAGTCTGAGTTCGCTCTGTCGTTTCTGCTCCAGTCCGTTGGTCTTCTTACGAATGTTCTCCTGAAGGGTGGCGATATTCCTTTCGATCCCCACCTTGTCGGCCTCGGCCTTAAAGACATCATGCTCCTTCAAGGCTGCCTCTTCACCCTTAAGGACCACCTCTTCACGTTTAAGCTGCTCCCATTCGGCTGTAAGCCGGGCATGATCCTCGCGGTCCTGTTCAAGGGAATTCAACAGTTTCCTCTCCCTGATGTCCAGGTCGTCACCCTTCTTCTGTGCCCGTAGGTACCCATCAGCCTTCTCGGCCAGGACAAACCGGTTGTACACATCATATTGCCGGCACAGATTTTTCAGCGAGCGCTGGTCCCGCAGCAGCTGGTCCAGCTGCTGTTTAGTCTGGTCCATGTTCTCAATGGTCTCTGAGAGTGGACGCAGTTCATCGTCCGAAAGGCCCGGCAGGGAATCGTTAAGGATCTCGTAAATAATTGTGGGTTTGAAATCCTTGGAGAGCTTGGGGCTCCTCAGTTGGATCAGGAGCTTGATCAGGTCCTCAAAGGCATCCAGGGACTCAAAGCCAAAAATATGCTTATTAACAAGCTCGACGTACTCCTTCTGCGTCCGTACCACCCTGCCGCCCTGTCCCAGCCTGTTTTCCAAATCCCGTCTGACCAGGGGGATCTTCTGTTCCTTCCCGTCTTCCAGGCTGTACTCGGTCTTGTACAACACCAGGTCACGGCCGATGCGCCTGTTATCCAGGATGATAAAACCCCAGAACTGCAGGTTGCTGTCGCGCTTAGCGCGTAGACCGATACCGGTGGTCAGGTACTGATCCATTCCCTGCCGCTGATACTCCAGATAGAGGTAGCCGGTACGCTCGTCACGGTCGACCACTCCTTTCTCACCAAGGAGATAGTCCTCCATTCTCCGTGCCCGGGAACCGAATGGGTCTAAGCGGTCCGGGCTTTTTCTGCCGTCCAGCAGCACCGGGATAAGGCTCTGCATCGTGACCGACTTACCCGATCCGTTGCTTCCACGGAGCAGTAGCTTGCCGCCCGCAAAGTCCAGTTCTTCGTCGTCGTAATACCAGAAGTTGAAAATGCCGGCCCGATGCAGTTGCCACTTATTCCTTCGCACTGATTTCCCCCTCCCGCACCGTACTTGGGTCAAAATCAGATGGATAACGGCCGGTAGTCCGGGCCAGCAGGGGCCTTAAGTGCACGGCCGCTGTCTCCGGGTCACGCTCCGCCATCTTCCACTCCACCAAAAACGCCAGCAGTTCCTTCGCCGTTTGGGAAATACCGGCCTCACGGTACTGCTTGCTCCATCCCGCCCCGTATCGCTCCTTGCAAATCCGCACCCACTTCTGGAAGTCCGGGATGGTCAGGCCAAGAATGCCGTCGAACTGTAAGGGGATGTCGTCCTCCGCCCGCCGCTCACGCGCAACAGCCGCAAACTGGATGGCGATGTCGGAAATGGCCTTGTTGTCGGGGAAGAGGGTGAAGCGGACCCGCTGCTCGGGAAGGGTCAACAGGGCCGCATTCCTGTACAGTTCGAAGCAAAAGCCGGTGTGCTTCTCGATGTCCTCACGGACCCGGTGCCTGTAGTTGCGCAGGTACAGGAAATCGGCCTCCACGGTGTCCCTACTGTACATGACCGGCGAGAGCAGCAACCGGCGGTACACCCTGTGCCGCCGCTTCAAGGCCTCATCCACCCCTTCCGGCCAATCCGCCGCCAGGATCTCCTCTTTGGTGGCGAACTGGAAGAGGTCTTTCGGGTAGGAGCGCATAAAGTAGCGGGCGACCACGGGCACTTCGTACAGTACCTCGTTGTCTTCGGCGTAGTTGAACCCCTCGATCGTACCGTCTACGACCTTGAGAATCCCTAGATCAGCGGATGTGCGTAGGACGCGGACCAGTGACTTGCGGTGTTCGTAGTGCGTCCAGTCCAGGGCGTCATCCCCGGGGTAGACCGCCCGGAGTTCTTCGCACAGGTCGGACAGCAGGAACTGCTCGTCCACGGCCTTACTCTCCAGGTAGGCCAGCAGGCAGCAGAAAACGGCATAGTCGCGGGGATGATGGAAGGTCTGGATTCCCATCCAGGACTCGGGCTCGGCCGGGATTTTCTCCAGTTTGGCAAAATAGCGGTGGAGGATGAGACGGAATCCCGCCTTGTCCAGGAAATAGCTGCGCAGGACCTGCTCCCGTTCCCGAACAGACTGGTACTTTTCCGGTTCCTCATCACGCCGGATCCAGAACTGCTCCAGGAGATGCTCGGCGGCTTCCCGGGCGGCGTTGTCAAACTCGGATTTGGACTGCTCCCGCTCTCTTCCCAAGGTTTCACCTACTCCATAAACTGCAGAACATAATTGGGCATCCGGAGATTCCCGTCTTCAGAACGCAGGACTACCTCGTGGTCATCGATCTTTGCCAGGCGGAAGGATCGGCCGGTCTCTGTCTTCCCGACCCAGTCCCGGCTGCCCATGCACCTGGCAATCCAATACAGCAGGGTCTTACGGACGTGGGGATCAACCACGGGCAGTTCCCCCACCACAATCCGATTGCCTCTCATCAATCGTTCAATCAGTGTTCTTTCGGCCTCTTTCTGCCGCAGGTACTCCGCCATCACTCTGGCCTTTTCGTCCTTGTGGCTGGCAGCGGCATTGGGCCTGGTTTTCTCCCGGTACATCCGTATCCGGGGGTTCAGCGTAATCTCTGTGGGCGGCTGGTCCCATATCTCGGCGTAGATGTCCTCGGTCTCTTTGGGGGCGGCGTACAAGTGACGGGTATGAAAAGCACCGAAAACAACCGCCGACAGTTCGTGCGCCGCTTGCAGGTCGGTACATGCCGCGAACCACCCGGCGATGTGCAGGTAGTCCCGCTTGCGACTGCGGAAGCTGTGGTGCTGTTCCCCCAGACGCTGGGCAAAGCGGGTAATCCGGCGGATCGTCTCGTTGGTGGCGTTCTGAAGGTAGACGAGATCACTCTCACGCCCGCCGCTGCCCAAAAACCAGTCCTTCAGGGCCTGCCACTGGACCAGATATCTTTCTGCCACATCTTCCCGGGGCCGAGGTTCTTCAAGACGAGGAATGCTCAGGTAGTGATCGGCCAGACGCCCGGCCACCCGCTCGATCAGGCTTGGTGGGGTCTCCCTCAGTAACGTTTCAATGTGTAGTGAGGTCCGTTGCAGCACGGTCATAAAATCGCGCAGGTATTGTGTGATGGCCTCCTTGTAAGACAGAAAGGCTTCCGTCATCATCAATTCTTCGACGCGCTCGCTTTGCAGGTGGGCCAGATAGTCAGTCGCGTTTTCGGTCAGCTTGCGGAAGCTCTCATATGTCTCACTCCATAGAGCGTTCAGGGCCTCGCCGGTTAGTCTGTCAACGGCATACTTTTTCTCCTGGTCACCCTTTACGGGCCGGCCCTGTTCGGCGACAAGCCTGTTCAGTGAGGCCAGCAGTCGATCAAACAATGTCTTCTCAAGAGAGCCGCCAAATGACTCTCCCATCTGTTCCAGTTGTTGTACCATGCGTTCAATTTCGATTGTGTACGGGGTCGACTGGTAACGAAACCGCTTCTTCTTAAACTCCTCGATAGAAGTAACCTTACCGGTGTCCTGCCTGGGAATCAGATTCTTCCACTCTACCAGCTGATTCAAGTCCTGCTGTAGCTGCTCTGCTGAGTAGTCGTGGAAATGCGGGCTTTGCCGGAGATGTTCCAGGATTTCTTCGGGGAAAAGATAGTGACGAAGGCGCTCGTGTTGGTCATAGAAATAGCGCAAGACAGCCCGGTAACGCCAAGCGTTCCCGACAGTAAGATAGGAGACTTCGGAGATGGGCTTGAGAAGTTGCTCATCCATTCTGGCGACCACGAACCTTATCGTTTTCTATGCGAACCGGATCATGACTCAATTCTACGACATTCGCCCAAGTCCTTGGTTTAGGGTATCATTTCGGCATTCTTCGGCTGCAACACGTGACACCGATTGTAGTGGTACGTCTGTTTTTCATGCCCTGAAAGCCTTGAGTTCCCTGGATTCCCATGGGGCGGGGGGTCAAAGTCAGAGCCCCGCCTTTTCCAGCTCTTCGAGCAGGGCGAGGCGTCTCGGATACCTGTACCGCCAGTCATCAGCCACCTTGGTTACCAGCATCTCCTCCCCGCGCCGCGCGGCCGCGCTTTTCGCCCGTGCCAGCAACCCGGCTGCCTGGCGGTAGGCCTCACGGGTACTTCGCAGGACATCCATTTCCAGCACGTTAATCCACGCGTCCACCGCCAGTCTCCAGTGCCTGGTGCGGGCCAGGGCTTTCGTGTATTGGTCCGTCAACCCGGCAAGCATCATGCCATAACTTACTTGAAACCAGTTGGACGCAGTCAGAAACGCGACGATCGTGGTTTACGATAACCGGGACCTACCAGTGGTCTCAGCAGAAGACCTCATGCTGCTGAAGCTTAAGGGCGGTAGCCCCCACGACCTCGGCGATGTTGAGTCTATTCTGGAAGTACAGGGCCAGAACCTGGATATCGCTTCTCTAATAGAGAAGGCTGGGCGAATTAAAGTCGACAAGCGACTACGGTCAATACTCATAGATATGGGACTCGCCTAGTTGTATGGACACGGCAATGCCAACGTGACGCAGGTTTCTAGAATTCGTGCTTTGCCCGGCCCGTTCCAGCCACCCGTTCGCCAGAGAGACATCGAAGCGCGGAAGGCTTCAAATAAAAATTGATTAATTGCGGTATGCGGGGATGGATAACATTTAGTGAGTTCTCCCTTGCCTTCCCAAAATTCTCTGTGTTGCCTTGATCGCCATGCGTATTTAGCCGCAATCAACTGGATGGGGAATTCGGAATCGATGGTAATGACATCGCCGAGCGGGTCGAGAAGGTCGCCCTTAGTAATATGTACTCCGTGTCCCCTTGCTCTAAGTTTCTCGACCACGGCCAAAGGATCCCCGTCGATGATCGCCATAACATCAATGTCCCCCGTCTGGCATGGCATCACTTTCCCTTCTAAGGAAAGATTATCCCAACCCTGAAGTGGGGGCTTGTGACTAGACTCCCCGGAGTCCGTCTCCAGATCGGCGCCCGTCACATTGGGGCACGCGGAATTGAACAAGGGAGAATTAGTTTTTCCAGAGGTTCTTTCTGCTGTAACGGTATTTTTGCAAATTGGCTATTGACAACATGGGCGTGATTGGATATATTGGTTGTAACGTGGTTTCTGCAATTTTTATAACTGGTGATGAGATGAGAGCGGAACTCAAGAGAATCGCATCGATCCAGATGGGGTACTCGTTCCGGACGCGCCTCGAGCTGATGCAGCCGGGGGAAATCGCGGTCCTTCAGATGAGGGACCTGACGGACGAAAACCGGGTTGATTGCAGCGGTCTGCTGCGGGTTGAGATGGAGAAGCTCAAAGAGCACCACCTCGTCAGGCCGGGTGATCTCGTGTTTCGTTCGCGTGGACAGGTATCCACCTCCGCTATCTTGACGGAAGACCCGGGTGAAGCCGTCGTGGCGGCGCCTCTGTTGAGGATCAGGGTTAGTCGCAAGGCTGTCCTGCCAGAGTATTTAAACTGGTTTATCAACCAGCCACCGGCACAAGCCTTTCTGGCGAGCCGAGCCAAAGGGACCGCGCAAAAGATGATCAGCAAGCAGGCGCTGGAAAGCCTGGAAGTTTGTGTTCCCCCGCTCGACCGCCAAAGAACCATTGTTGAACTGGCCGCTTTGGTGGAGGAAGAGCAGAACCTGATGAATCGGCTGGCCGGCAAACGCAGGCAATACGTTTCGACCATTATGATGCAACTGGTAGAAGGAGAATAATCATGGCAACTAATCCCCCAAACGGCAACGGGCAACACCAGATTAAACAGGGCGATATCCACAATGCCGCCTGGGCCGCCTGCGATACCTTCCGCGGAGTGGTCGATCCGGCCCAGTACAAAGATTACATCCTGGTGATGCTTTTCGTGAAATACATCTCGGACGTGTGGAAAGACCACTATGGGAAGTACCGCGAACAGTATGGCGATGACGATGTCCGCATCCGCCGCAAGTTGGAACGCGAACGCTTCGTGCTACCTAAAGGAGCCAGTTTCTACGACCTCTACGAACAGCGTAATGAAGCCAACATCGGCGAGCTGATCAACATCGCCCTGGACGAAATTGAAGGCGCTAACAAGGCCAAACTGGAGGGTGTATTCCGGAACATTGATTTCAACAGCGAAGCGAACCTCGGCCGGACCAAGGACCGCAATCGCCGCTTGAAAATGCTCCTCGATGACTTCAACAAGCCGCAGTTAGATATGAGCCCGAGCCGGGTTTCCGAGGATGTCATCGGTAATACCTACATCTACCTCATCGAGCGCTTCGCGTCCGATGCCGGCAAGAAGGCCGGCGAGTTCTATACGCCCAAAAAGGTGTCGGAACTGGTGGCCAAGCTGGCCGCTCCCAAACCCGGTAACCGCATCTGCGATCCGGCCTGCGGTTCGGGGGGACTGCTGATCGAGGCCGCCCGCGAAGTGGGGGACCGCAACTATGCCCTCTTCGGCATGGAGTCCAACGGCAGCACCTGGGCCCTGGCCCGGATGAACATGTTCTTACACGGGGCAGACAGCGCCCGCATCGAATGGTGCGACACGCTCACCAGTCCCGCCCTCGTCGAAAACGACCGGCTGATGAAGTTCAACGTCGTAGTCGCCAACCCACCCTTCTCTCTCGACAAGTGGGGAGCTGACGAAGCTCAGCACGACCGCTACAACCGCTTCTGGCGCGGGGTTCCGCCCAAGAGCAAAGGAGACTGGGCCTTTATCAGTCATATGGTGGAAGCGGCACTCGAAAAAGAAGGCCGTGTGGCCGTGGTCGTACCCCACGGGGTGCTGTTTCGGGGAGCGGCTGAAGGCCGCATCCGTCAAAAGATGATCGAGGAAAACCTGCTCGATGCCGTGGTCGGTCTGCCGGGCAACCTCTTCCCCACCACCTCGATTCCGGTAGCCATTCTAGTCTTTGACCGCAGCCGGGAAAAAGGTGGTGTAAACCAGAACCGCAAAGACGTCCTCTTTGTCGATGCCAGCCGGGAGTACCTGCCGGGCAAGAACCGAAACGCCCTCTCCGAGGAGCACATCCAAAAAATCGTGGAGACCGTCAAGGCCCGGCAGGATGTGGGAAAATACTCTCACATCGCCACTTTCGAGGGAATTCGGGAGAACGACTTCAACCTTAATATCCCCCGCTATGTAGACACCTTCGAAGAAGAAGAAGAGATCGACATCGATGCTGTCCAGCAGGAAATCGATCAACTGGAAAACGAGCTGGCCGAAGTGCGGGCGAAGATGGCCGCCATGCTCAAGGATGTAGTGCGATGAGAGGCCAATTCCTAACTCCCGCAACTAGAACAGACCATTTTGTTGATCTCAAAGGATCGTTCACGGTCACGGAGGTGACACGATGAGAAAGAAAGACAAGACGGAAGCAACTCAAGCCGAGCGGCTCGTGGTCTTTCAGGAGAAGAGTATCCGCCGCACGTGGTACAAGGATGAGTGGTGGTTTTCGGTGATTGATGTGGTGGGGGTACTGACTGACAGCCCGGATGCTGGCGCCTACTGGCGCAAACTGAAGCAAAGGCTGAACGCCGAAGGCAGCGAAGTCGTGACAATTTGTCACGGGTTGAAACTGGAGGCGCCGGACGGCAAGCAGCGTGTCACCGATTGCGCCAATACAGAAGGCGTTTTCCGCATCATCCAATCCATTCCCTCACCCAGAGCCGAACCATTCAAGCGTTGGCTGGCCCAGGTGGGCTACGAGCGGGTAAAAGAAATTGAAGACCCGGAACTGGCCGGCCTCCGCGCCCGTGAGCTTTACGAGGCCAAGGGTTATTCCCCAGCCTGGATTGAGAAGCGGCTGCGCTCCATCGCCATTCGCGGCGAACTGACCAAGGAATGGAAAGAGCGCGGAGTTCAGGAAGGACGGGAATACGCCATCCTCACCGCCGAAATCGCCTGCGCCACCTTCGGCGTGACGCCTACAGAGCACGGCAAGATTAAGGGGCTGGATCAGGTCAAAACCGGCAACAACCTGCGCGACCATATGACCGATCTCGAACTGATCTTCACTATGCTGGGTGAGGCCAGCACCACCGAGATTGCCCGCAAGCAAGACGCCCAAGGGTTCAAAAGGAATCGGACCGCCGCCAAGGAAGGCGGGAATATTGCCGGAAACGCCCGCAAGGAACTGGAAGCAAAGACCGGAACGCCGGTGGTCAGCAGCGAGAATTTCCTGAATCCATCGCAAGGACGGTTTACGCAGACCGCCACTGCTGCCTTCATCGAGACCCAGGCCGAAGAACTGGCACAGACCAATGACGATCTGTCCGAGACCCATTCGCGTGTAAAGAAGAAGGTCCGCCAGACCATCAAGGAACTCGGCGGTACCATGCCGGAAGACCTCCCCGCACCCGAGAAAAGCGCCAAGCAGTTGGAGCGGGAGCAGAAGAAGCTGGAGGGCGGAAAGGATGAGTAGAACGGAGGTACCCTTACGCTCATTAGCAGCAGTCAATGGTCTGCAAACCGGACCCTTTGGCAGTCAGCTCAAAGCAGAAGAGTACACGAACAATGGCATACCAGTGATAATGCCCAAGGACGTTTTCTCTGGAAGAATTGTTGAGAATGGAATCGCTCGAACATCTGATGATAAAGCCAAGAAACTTGCCAAGCACCGGGTCAAACCAGGGGATATCATATTCCCACGACGCGGGGATCTTGGACGAATTGGAGTTACTACAGAAGAGAACGCTGGTTGGATATGTGGTACAGGTTGCCTAAGGGCACGACTCAAAGACGATGTAGATTCCCGGTATATCCACCAGTATGTTCAACTTGAGTCGGTAAAGCGTTGGCTTAAAAGCAATGCTCTTGGTCAAACAATGCTTAATCTAAACACCGAAATCATTGGCAACCTACCAATATATGTTATCCCAAGAAAGGAACAAACCGCCATCGCCGATCTGCTCTCCACCTGGGACCAGGCGATCGAAAAGATCGAGCGGCTGGTCGAGGCCAAGGAGAAGGAGTTTAAGTGCCTCCTCAACAAATTAATAAATGAGGAAAACAAGGGGGGTAAATGGTTAAGAGTGAAGTTAGGGGCTGTGGCGGAGATTCCGCCCCAGGAAAAACTAGTATCAGTCGAAAGAGAAACTCTTCTGACGGTAAGGCTCCATTGCAAAGGCATTGAGGAGAATTTGCGCATCGAGCCAAAGCTGACAGAAAGGGGGCGGCCTTACTTTAGGCGCTTCGCGGGTGAACTCTTAATTGGCAGGCAGAACTTCCATAACGGTGGCTTTGGGATTGTTCCTCCGGAGCTTGATGGGCTGATTGCTTCCAATGCAATTACGAGTCTTCGGGTAAAAAAAGGCTTGTTGGATACCGACTTTCTGTTTTGCTTCCTTTCGCGACCCAATTACTACAAGCGCATTGGTCGCATCATGGATGGAACTGGACAAAAGGAATTATCGGACAAGCAAATACGACACCTCTCATTAACAATCCCACCTCTAGACCAACAAAAGCAAATTGCCTCAATCCTAAACACCGCCCGGCAGGAAATCGACCTGCTGAAAAAACAGGCTGAAGCCTACCGCAAACAGAAGCGCGGCCTGATGCAGAAGCTGCTGACCGGTACGTGGCGGGTGATTAAGAAGGGTGAAGGGTGAAGGGAGGAAATCACGAATGAAAAAAGAGCTGATAATCCAGCTGCACCGGGAGTTTGACGGCATCGTCCAGGTGATACCGAATTCCGAAGTGGAGTTCTGGTATGCCCGGGATTTGCAGTGGGTGTTAGGATATATCAAGTGGCAAAATTTCGTGGAAGTGATCGAAAAGGCCAAGATCGCCTGCTATAATGCTGGTACCGAAGTGAAAAACCATTTTGCCGACGTCAGTAAAATGGTCAAGATCGGCTCAGGCGCAGAACGGCCTATAGATGATATTATGCTGACCCGCTACGCCTGTTACCTCATTGCCCAGAACGGTGATCCCCGCAAGGATGCGATTGCCTTTGCCCAGAGCTATTTCGCCATCCAGACCCGCAGGCAGGAAATCATCGAGGAGCGCATACGGCTGCAAGAACGCCTGCAAGCCCGACAGAAACTGCGCGAATCCGAAACTGAGCTTTCCAAGAATATCTATGAGCGGGGAGTGGACGATCAGGGATTTGGCCGAATACGCTCCAAAGGCGATGCCGCTCTTTTTGGTGGGAACACCACTCAGAGCATGAAAAACCGGCTCGGTATTCCGGAAAAGCGCCCACTGGCCGACTTCCTCCCGACCATCACCATTACCGCAAAGAACCTGGCCACGGAAATCACCAACCATAATGTGAAACACAATGATTTGTTTGGTGAACCTTCCATCACCGTCGAGCATGTTCAGAACAATCAGAGCGTGCGCAACCTGCTGGTGGAGCGGGGAATCAAGCCCGAGGAACTGCCAGCGGAAGTAGACCTCAGGAAACTGGCGCGCAGGGTGAAGTCGGATGAGAAAAGGCTGATCAGAGGGACGGAACTCCCGAAGAAGAGGGAGACGAAATAATGACAGTTCATCCCATTTCACATTTCACCCCTTACCCTTCAACCTTTGCCTCTGACGGCTTCAGGTTCAATGAAAAATACTTATCTCAGATTCCAGCTCTGCAGTTGCTGATAAACCTCGGCTACCGGTATCTTGAGCCGTCAGAGGCGCATGCCGAGCGGCAGAGGAAAGCCGGCAATGTGTTGCTGGAAGGGATTCTGCGTGAACAGCTTAAACGGCTCAACCGTATCAACTACAAGGGCCGTGAGTTCCTGTTCAGCGAGGAGAATATCCAGACCGCCATTCAGAAGCTGAAGAACGTCAAATACGACGGTCTGCTGAAGACCAATGAGGCGGTTTACGACCTGATTACCCTGGGTACCGCCCTGGAGCAGACTATTGAAGGCGACTCGAAGAGCTTTAACCTTCATTATATCGATTGGCGCAACCCGGAGCGGAACGTGTTCCACGTCGCGGCGGAATTCAGCGTGGAGCGTTCCCGCAGCACCGAAACGGTCCGGCCGGACATCGTTCTCTTTGTAAATGGCATTCCGCTAGCCGTGATCGAGTGCAAATCACCCAAAGTGGGAGTAGAGCAGGCCATCTCCCAGTCCATCCGTAACCAGAGCGATGATTACATCCCCAAGCTGTTCGTCTATGCCCAACTGGTTATGGGGATTAACAAGAATAACGCCCGGTATGGGACCGCCGGGACACCGGCTAAGTTTTGGAGTCGATGGAAAGAGCTGCTGGACAAAGAGACCGACGTTACCCATAGTGTCAATACCACCCTCTCCGCAACACAGCGGGATCAACTCTTCAGCGGCGAATTCGCGGTGGCCCGTGCCTTTTTCAAAGCCCAGGAGGCCGAAGGCGAGCGTCTGATTACCGAGCAGGACAAAGTACTCTACAGCCTGTGCCGCCCCGAGCGCTTGCTGGACCTAGCCTTCCGGTTCACCGTGTTTGATGGCGGCATCAAAAAGATCGCCCGTTACCAGCAGTATTTCGTAATCAAGTCCACAGTGGAGCGAATTAAGCAGCTCGACGGCGAGGGGCGGCGCAAGGGCGGTATCATCTGGCATACCCAGGGATCAGGCAAGTCCCTAACCATGGTGATGTTGGCCAGAAACCTGGCGTTGGACCCGGGGGTGCCGAATCCGCGTATGGTGCTGGTAACCGACCGCGACGACCTTGACAAACAGCTCGGCAACACCTTCGCCGCCTGCGGTCTGAACCCGAACCAGGCCACTTCGGGACGGCACTTGCTGGAACTGGTTGCGGAACACAAGGCCGGGATCGTCACGACGCTGATTCATAAGTTCGACAAGGCACTCAATTTGAAGAAGTATCAGGACGAGTCCCCCGATATCTTCATGCTGATCGACGAAAGCCACCGCACCAATTTCGGCGCATTTTCGGCGCGGATGCGGCTGATGTTTCCCAATGCCTGCTACCTAGGATTCACCGGCACCCCCCTGCTTAAGAAGGAGAAGAACAGCTTTCTCAAGTTCGGTGGCCTGATCGAACCGCACTACTCCATCAACCAGGCGGTAGATGATGGGGCGATCGTTCCCCTGCTCTACGAAGGCCGCCATGTGGAGATGGAGCAGAACAAGGCCGCCATAGACCTTTGGTTCGAGCGCCACACCCAGGGGTTGAGCAAAGAGCAACAGGCCGACTTGAAGAAGAAATATGCCCGGGCCGAGATGCTGAACAAGGCGGATCAGGTCGTCTACATGCGTGCTTTCGATATCAGTGAGCATTTCCGGGCCAATTGGCAGGGAACCGGATTCAAAGCCCAGTTGGTTGCCCCGAGCAAGGCAGCTGCTCTGACGTATCACAGCCATCTTTCGGATATCGGCTTTGTAACCTCCGAAGTGGTCATCTCCCCACCCGATACCCGCGAGGGCTATGAGGAGACCGATGAGGAACCGACCGACGAGGTGGTCAAGTTCTGGCAGAGAATGATGAAACGCTATGGCAGCGAGGATGAGTACACCAAGCAGATCATCAACCAGTTCAAGCATGGAGCGGAGCCGGAAATCCTGATCGTGGTAAGCAAGCTGCTGACCGGCTTCGATGCCCTGCGCAATACGGTCATTTATCTGTGCAAAGAGTTGAAGGAACACACCCTGTTGCAGGCCATCGCCCGGGTGAACCGGTTGTGCGAAGCCAAGGAATACGGCTTTGTCGTCGACTATGTAGGCTCACTGGGAGAGCTGGACAGGGCCCTCACCATGTACAGTGCCTTCGAGGGGTTCGATGAGGATGATCTGGCAGGCACGCTGACCTCGGTCAACGCCGAGGTGGAAAAGCTACCCCAGCGTTACTCCGACCTCTGGGATCTCTTCAAGGAAGTAAAGAACAGCTACGACGAAGAGGCTTACGAGGTTCTGCTGGCCGATGCCGCCTTGCGCGAGGACTTTTACCAGCGACTGGCTGACTACGGGAAAACCTTGAGGATTGCCCTCTCCTCCGAATCTTTCATCATGCAGATTGACGAGGCCAAGCTACGGCGCTACAAGGTTGACCTGAAACGCTTTCAGAATCTAAAAGCAGCCGTTAAGCTCCGCTACGCCGAGGCCATCGACTACCGGGATTATGAGCCGAAGATCAAGAAGTTGCTGGACACCCACATCCAGGCCAATGAGGTCATTCAGTTGAATGAGCCGGTAAACATCTTTGATGACCAGATGTTTGACCAGGTGAAGGAAGACCAGGGCGTATACGCCGGGAAAACCACAGCCGCAAAGGCCGATGCCATTGCTCACGCCACAAAGCGCGTCATCACCGAAAAGATGGCCGAAGATCCGGCGTTCTACGAGAAATTCTCCAAACTGATTCAGCAGGCCATTGAAGACTTCCGGGCGAAGCGCCTGTCCGACCTGGACTACCTGAACAAGGTCACAGTGATCCGTAACAAGCTCGTCACCCGACAGCGTGACGACATACCCGAGAAGCTCTCAAGCAACGAAGACGCCATGGCTTATTTCGGCATCCTTAAGCCCTTCTTTGAACAGCATCAATTGGAGAAAGACCAATGCGACGAATTGTCCGCCGATACCGCCTTAGCAATTCAGGATATCCTGAAGCGTCAATGGAAGGTGCAGTTCTGGGACGATGACGATGCCCAGAAGCAGGTGATCAACGAGATTGACGACTACCTTTTCGACGAGATCAAGGGCAACAGGGGCGTAGAAATGAGTCTCGATCAGATGGATGAGATCATCGAAAGGACGATGCAGGTGGCCAGGCATCGGAGCGCCATATGAGCCGATCCGACGAAACAGCCACCTGCGGCACAGTGACCTACGGAAGCGAGACCATTTACTATCAGGTGCTCTATGCACCTAGAAAGACTATGCAAATCGCCGTCCACCCTGATGGCACGGTGGTGATCAAAGCACCTGTTGGGACGAAGTCTGAAGAGATTGAAACGCGGGTGCACAAACGGGCCGGATGGATCAAAAAACATCTGGACTACTTCCGGCAATTCCACCCGAGAACGCCTGTCCGACGGTATGTCGGAGGCGAAACGCATCTCTATCTGGGCAGACAGTATCGACTGAAAATCAGTATCGGTGAGCGCGGAGAAGTGAAGCTCATCCGTGGTTACTTTCAGGTCAAGGTCAAAGAGACCAATTCTTCTGACAAGGTCAAGAGGTTGTTGGAAGCGTGGTATGCAGAGAAAGCTACAAAACGGTTCAAGGAGAGCTTTGAACGGTGCTGGCCTGCTTTCGAGAAGCTCTCCCTACCGAGGCCCCGCCTGCAAATCAGACGTATGAAAACAAGATGGGGCAGCCTGTCCACGAGAGGCACTCTCACACTCAACACCGATCTCATTCGCGCCCCCCGGGAGTGCATTGATTACGTGATAACCCATGAGTTGTGCCATCTGCAATGCCCCGATCACGGCCCGGGATTCTATAACCTACTGGAAAAAGTGATGCCCGATTGGGAAAAACGGAAGCATAAACTCGAATTGGCCTTGGTGTAGATTTGGGAAGAATCTCCCCAGTTCTCCCGTAACAAGGCCGCCCAATCCCACCCTATCGAGCAATTTACACAGAATATTTTACATATCCGTTCGAAAGGAATTTCTACAATCGGGAGAAAGAAGCTGCTATAGCCTGAAAACCAAGACCTAAAGTGTCCACGAAACCGGGGCAACTCCAGTCCCGGCAGTATAATAAATTCGGCCACGTTCAAGCTTCCTGCTTACAACCTGAAACACAAACCACTTCGTAGGTCGCATAGATTTGTTCGCCGGCACTAAACCGGCGCCGGTAGATCTCCAGCATGTGCCGGACAACCGAGGGCCGGCGGCACACCACCGCCCCGGTCGCGGCGTTATTCGCGCCTATATGTTTCACCGCCTGCAATAACTCCAGCACGGACGGATAGAAAACGCGGATCTGTCGAACGTCCGTGTGCACTAGGCGCAGGCCGGCCTGCTCCACCGCCCGACTCCAGAAAGCGGCGGGCAGCAAGCGCGGACCGTGCCGCCACTGTCCGTCCGACCCACTTGTCGCTTCCCCAAAGGCGGCCCGCAATTCCGGAAACGTCCCCGCCCCAAAAGTGCTAAACAGATACTGCCCCCCGGGTCTGAGAACCTGCGCCAACTTCCGCAACGTCTCCTCCGGATGGTTAAACCACTGAAAGGTGGCGTTGGAAATGACCAGATCAAAAAAACCCCACGCCGCCAGTTCTTCACCGGCAATATCCTCCACATCCGCCAACCGGAAAGCGACCCCGGCGTTGTCCGTGATGCGGCGGCGGGCCGTTTCCAGCATGGCCGGCGCGAAGTCGAGGGCCGTGATCCCGGCCTGGGGAAACAACCGCGCCATCTGTGCCGTCAGATAACCGGTACCGCAGCCGATCTCCAGAATAGCTCCCCGCTCAGCCCGCCGGTCAATCTTCTCCAACAGCCGGTCCGCCAGTTCGTGCTGCACCCGGGCGTAACGGTCGTAATCCCGGGCATGACGGTCAAAATGTTTCCGGACTAGTTTTTTTTCCACGCCCGCACTCATTCTAAAAACTCCCTGCAAATCGGCCACACCCGCTCCGGCTGTGTAAGAAAGGGGGCGTGACCGGCCTCTTCAATCTCCAGCCATTCCGCCCGGGGCAGGCGTTCCGCCAGCCAGCGCCCGCCTGCGACGGGACAGATGACATCCCGCGCGCCGTGTATGACCAGAGCGGGCGCCTTGATTTCACCCACCCGCTGCCGGAGATCGGCTGCGGCCAGATAATCAAGGCCCGCCGCCAGAGCTTGATCCGACCAGGATCCCGCATGCGGCGGATCCTCCGGAAGGCGGTCCGGCCAGCCCACCCGGCATTCGGCTTCGGTAAACATCGCCTCCCGGAAATCCCGCAAGACCCCTTGCCGATTCGCAGCCAACCGCCTTTGCATCCGCTTCAGCACCCGTAACGGCCAACCCGCCCGCCAACCGGATACGGGATCCGCGGTAAACTTCGGGGTCGCGGCCATCAATACCAGACGGCGCACTTTGAGCGGTAGTTCCGCCGCCGCCCGCAAGGCGAGCAAACCGCCCAGAGACCAGGCCGCAATGTCCAACACCCCGGGCACCGCCTCTATCCGGGTCCGCACCGCCCGGTCAAAGTCCGCCGGCACGCGGCACTCGTCAAAACTTACGGTCAGCAGCCCGTCCTTCCCGCTGGGACCGGGCCGGTCCGGAAAAATGTTCAATCCCGGGCTCATACTCCAGCCATGGAGCCACAATACGGGGATATCAAGGGTCAAGAAATCACCCCCGCTGCTCGCGCCATGGCTATGATCCGGCCAGCGGCCCACTCCAGATCATTCCAAGCCATCTCGGATGTCAGCGAAAAACGCAAGCGGGCCCGCCCCGCCGGAACGGTCGGCGGTCTGATGGGTACGGCAGCCACTCCGGCCTCCTGCAGCAGTTCGGCCCACCGGTTGGTCACTCCCACCTCGCCCCCGATGGCCGGAATAATCTGAGTGGTACTGGCCCCCGTATTCAGCCCGCCCGCCTGCAACAGCCGGCGGAAACGGTCCGTGTGCTCCCGCAGCCGTTTACGCCGTGCCTGCGCCCGCTCCACCGCCCGAATGGCCGCGCCGATGGCCGCGACCACGCCGGGCGGCAGCCCGGTGGAGTAGATAAACGAACGGGACGAGTTCACCAGATAATCGATCAGCGCATTGGCCCCGGCGATATAGCCCCCCACACACCCGAACGCCTTGCTGAAAGTGCCCATCTGGACCTCGACCGTCGTACCGAGCCCGAGAGCGTGGACCAGACCCTGTCCTTGGGAACCGAAGACACCCGCCCCGTGCGCCTCGTCCACCATCAGCCAAGCGTTGTACTTTTCTTTCAGCGCAACCAGTTCCACCAGCGGCGCCACATCACCGTCCATACTGAAAACGCTCTCGGTCACGATCAGGGCGCGCCGGTACTCCGGCCGGTATTTACGGAGCAGGTGACTAAGGTGTTCGCTGTCATTGTGGCGAAAACGCTTGTGGTCCGCCCGGCTGAGCACGATACCGTCAATAATGCTGGCGTGGGCCAGCTTATCGCTGAACACCACGTCCCCGCGGCCGGCCAGGGCGCTGATGGTACCGACGTTGGCATGATAACCGCTGGGAAAAAGCAGTGCCGCCCCGATCCCCTTAAAGCGGGCCAGATAATCCTCGACTTCCCGGTAGGCGGCATGATTGCCGACGATCAGGCGCGAGGCGGTGGCGCCGCACCCGCCGGAGACCGTCGCGGCCGTCATGGCCTCAATTAAGGCGGGGTCACCCGCCAGGCCCAGGTAATTGTTGGAAGCAAGGTTGAGCAGCCAGCGCCCGTCGAGACTTACCCACGGGCTATGGGCCGCCTGCGCCACCTTCAACCGCCGCCGGAGACCGGCTTCGGCCCGTTGGGCGAGATCCGCTTCCAGAACCTCCATTGCCCCTGCGCTCCTTGCTTTTCTATTCAACCTGACCCCCGCTTGCCGTAGCCGTTCCTGCAACCGGAGCCTGTGCCTCACCGGTGTCACCTTGCGACAAGACCTGCTCTTTTCCGGTATCTATCTCAAACCCCAAGTCGGCAATCATGGCGTAGTCCGCCTCGGGAGAACTCCCCCCGGTGGTCAGGTAGCCGCCGATGAAGATCGAGTTGGCGGCATATAGTCCCAAAGGCTGCAGCGAACGCAGGTTAACCTCCCGCCCGCCGGAGATCCGGATCTCCTTGGCCGGGCACATCAAGCGAAAAAAGGCCAGGATTTTCAGGCAGCGCCCGGGAGTGAGCTCCATTTTGCCCGCCAACGGCGTACCCGGGATGGGGTGCAGAGAATTGACCGGGATGGATTCAACGTCCAGAGCCCGTAGTTCACAGGCCAAATCATACAGATCGTCGTCGGTTTCGCCCGTACCCACGAGGCACCCTGAACACCCGGTCAACCCCGCTTTGGCCACCGACCTGACCGTATGCACCCGGTCCTGGTAAGTGTGCGTGGTGACCAGGGCCGGGGTATGGCCGGCGCTGGTATTGAGGTTGTGGTTGTAGCGGTCTACGCCGGCCGCCTTCATGCGGGCCGCCTGCTCCTCGTTGACGAGGCCCAGCGAGAGGCAGACCCGCATGGGATAGCGCTGCTTGATCTCCCGCACCGCTTCAATTATCTGCTGCAGTTCCCGGTCGCTCGGCGCCCGGCCGCTCCCCACGATACAGTAAGTCTCGGCCTGTAATTGGTAGGCTTTTTCCGCCCCTTGCAGAATGGTCTCCTTGTCCACCAAACCGTATTTGTCAATCTTCGCTTTCGAAACCACCGACTGGGCGCAGTACCCGCAATTCTCCGAACAAAGGCCGCTTTTCACGTTGATCAGCATGTTCAAACGGACCTTGACTCCGAAGAAATGGCGGCGTACCCGGAAGGCCGCCTGCAAAATCGCCAACAACTCCGTATTCGGCGCGCGGAGAACCGCCAGGGCCTCGTCCCTGGTCAGCATCTCCCCGCGCAGGGCTTTGTCCGCCAGTGATTGCCAATAATCCAGCCGCTCCGTACTGTCCATCTAAATTGAACACCATCCTTTTTGGAGACAGGCCATAGCCTTTCCTTCCGTCAGCAAGACTCTCAAATAATCCAGATCAGCGTAGCGCTCGACCCAACCGGCCAGTCCCGACCGGGTAAACGCACCCTCCAGCCACGGCAGCCGGGCCAAGACCGGAATACGGCCATATTCTTCAATCAGTTCCGGATTGGTCTGTTCACAAATGCCTATTGCTCCTTCCCGGAATCCGTTAAGCAGAACGCCGGCCACCGTCAACCCCCTGGCGCGCAAGGCTTCGACCGACAACAGCGTATGATTGACCGTACCCAGGGTCGGGCGGGCGACCAGCAACACGGGCAGGCCGAAATGTTTCATCACGTCCAGGACCAGCAGACCCGGGGCCAATGGTACGGCCAGTCCGCCCGCTCCTTCAACCAAGAGGTAATCGTACCGCTCCTCAAGCCGCCGCAGGGCCGGCTCATACCAGCCGGGGGAAAGAGTGACTCCCTCCACTTTGGCGGCCACCAGCGGGGCCAGCGGCGCCGGGAAGGCGACCGGACAAATCTCCCGTACAAGGTCATCCACGCCCGAGTACGTCTTGAGCAAGGCAGCGTCGCTATCCGGTTCCTCCTGGAGGGCGCCGCTCTGCACCGGCTTAAACACACCCACATTCAGCCCGGCGGTGCGCAGCGCCGCGGCCAGGGCCCCGGCCACCAAGGTTTTGCCCACTCCGGTATCGGTACCCGTTACAAAAAAACCTTTCAACGCCCCACGACCCCGCTGCGCCAGCCCTGCTCCGTGACATCCCGGATCGCCTGGTATAAAAGATTGAGCATGGCGTCAAGCTCCTCGAAACTGCTGGAGAAAGGCGGCATAAAAACCATCACATCGCCCAGCGGCCGCAGGAGAATCCCCAGTTCCCGGCCGCGCCGCGTCACCTCGGCCCCGATCAATGCCGTCGGCGGGTAGGGGGTCTGCCGGTCCTTGTCCGCGACCAACTCGATCCCGACCATCAGGCCGCGCTGCCGGATATCCCCGACGTGCACCAGCGCGGCAAAAGCGGACAGCTTTTCAGCCACATGGCGGCTTTTGACCTGCACACCTTCCACCACCCGGTTCTTTTCGAACAAGTCCAGGTTGGCCAGCGCCACCGCGCAGGCCAACTGGTTACCGGTATATGAATGGCCGTGATAAAAAGCCTTATGCTCTTCAGGCGCACCCAGAAAGGCTTCGTAAATCTCATCGGTGGCCAGCGTGGCCGCCAAGGGCAGATAGCCCCCGGTGATGCCTTTACCCAGCGCCATCAAGTCGGGGCGCACCCCATCCTGTTCACATGCGAACATACTCCCCGTCTTCCCGAAGCCGGTGGCCACCTCGTCCACAATAAGCAGTATGTTGTGTTCCCGGCAGCGTTCAGCCACCGCCGCCAAGAAACCGTCGGGCATCAGGAGGATGCCGCCGGCGCCCTGGACCAACGGCTCCACTATCAGCGCCGCCACTTCCTCCGCCTGTGCCGCCAAAACCCGATCCAGAGCCCGCAGGCAGTTTTCGGCGCATTCGGCCGACGTATCATAGCCGGAGCGGTACAAGTGCGGGTAGGGAACCTTGATCGCATCGAATAACAGATGGTGAAAAATCTGGTGAAACAGGGGAATCGCCCCCACGCTCATGGCACCCAGGGTATCGCCATGATAGGCGTTCTCCATGGTGATAAAGCGGCGCTTTTCCGGCCGGCCGATGTTGCGCCAGTACTGGTAGGCCAGCTTGAGGGCGATCTCCACGGCCTCCGACCCGTCTTCGGAATAAAACACCTTGTTTAAACCGGCGGGCGTGATCCCTACCAGCCGTTCCGCCAGTTCAATCGCGGGCACATTGCTGGAGCCGAGCAGGGTCGAGTGGGCGATCTTGTCGACTTGCCGCTTCAGCGCCCGGTTAAGTTCGGAATGGTTGTGACCGTGCACATTGAGCCAAATGGACGATACCGCATCGTAATAAGCCTTGCCGTGCAAATCATACAGCATTACCCCCTCACCCCGGGCGACGATGACCGGATTATCCCGGACATACGCCTGCATCTGGGTAAAAGGATGCCACACATACTGTTTATCTTTCGCGGCCAGCTCGGCGGCTTTATCACCAGCCGCCGGAAACCGGTTCGACTCTGACGACATATGCCACCACCCTCAGACACCTATTGTTAACCAGTTCGACGGCAGGTGGTTAACAATAGCATTATATTGGCCAGGAGCCAGCCAGGTCAAGGAGAAATTCTTAGCCTGTTTCAGAGCGATCCCCTCTGTCAATGGCCACTTAAAAATCCTTTTGGCCACTGGAAAGTCATCATTTTTGGCCACGAAAAGTCGTCAACTAGATCCTGGAAACTTCTTATCCCTCCTTATGTCCGACCGCATCAGGCCATCGGAAATATTATCCCGAACAGCCCGGTATACTTCCCGCGGCGTCCGGTATTCCTCATAAGAAATCTTCTCCCATTTCAAACTCCGGAAAAACCGCTCGGTAATGACGTTGTCGGTTGCCCGGCCCTTGCCGTCCATGCTGATCTTAACTCCGTTTTCTTTTAGCAGCTCGATGTAGTCGCCGCAGGTAAAATGCGCACCCTGATCGCTGTTGATGATTTCCGGCTTCCTTGTAGCCAATGCTTTTCTCAGCGCCCGTAACACAAAGCTCCGCTCCAGGCTCTGGGATAATTCCCAGCTCACGATGTATCTGGAGTACCAGTCAATAA
>QZIR01000043.1 GCA_003604975.1 Desulforudis sp.
AGGCTCGAAAGGCGCTCGACTGGGACCGCCAGCTCGAACTGGCCATCGACCCGGTAAAGGCAAAACGCTACCGCGGCCAACTGAACCCGAAGGGCAACAAGGCCTGTACCATGTGCGGTGATTTCTGCGCAATGCGCATTGTGGGTGAGTACCTGGGCAAGGACATCTCAGGCTGTTAAGTTGGGGGCGGAGGTTAAGCGAGTGCAGCTTGGCGAGCTGGGTGAATTCGGACTGATTGAACTGGTCACTCAGGACATCGCGCCCGGGGCAGAGGTGATCCGGGGAATCGGTGACGACGCCGCCGTGTACCGGGTCCGGGAAGGCGATTGGCAACTGGTGACCACCGACACCCTGGTTGAAGAGGTCCACTTCTCCCTGGAATACACGACTTGGCGGGACCTGGGCTGGAAGGCCCTGGCCGTTAACATCAGTGATATTGCGGCGATGGGCGGACGGCCGCTGTATGCCCTAATCAGCCTGTGCCTCCCGGTCGATTCCGACGTCGTCACGGTTCAGGAACTCTACACTGGGCTTGGCGAGGTCGCTCAGGCCTTTGGGGTTTCCCTGGTCGGGGGCGACACGGTCAGCGGGCTGTCGGTCGTACTGAGCATCACCCTGATCGGTGCGGTGGAAGCCAACCGGGCGGTGTTTCGTTCCGGGGCCAACCCCGGGGATTTGATTATAGTGACCGGTACCCTGGGCGATTCCGCGGCCGGGCTGTTTCTGCTCCAGAACGCGGACTATGATGCCGGTTCGGAGGCCAAGCGGCGGTTAAAGCGAGCCCACCTGCGGCCGGAACCCCGCGTGGAGGCCGGACGCCTACTCAGCGCCACCGGCGGTGTGACGGCGATGCTGGACGTCAGCGACGGCCTGTCCAGCGACATTGCCCACATCGGCCGGGCCAGTCAAGTGGACAGTCTCCTCTGGGGCGAGAACATTCCGCTCTCCGATGCGCTGCGCGACCTGGCCTCCGCGCTCGGCCGGGACCCCTTGGAATGGGCCCTGCACGGGGGGGAAGACTACGAATTGTTGTTTACCGTGACCCGCGGGCAGGCGGACCGGGTACGGGACACCCTGGCCGCCAGCGGTATCAGGTCCGCGGTCATCGGTGAGGTTACCGCCCCGGGCCGGGGTAACCGGCTTGAATACAAGGGGCGCCTAGAGACCCTGCCTCAGGGCGGGTTCAACCATTTTCGGATGTCAGGAAAGTGAAACCGATGTTCGAGCTAACCAGTAACGCACCTGAAGACACAAGGGAAATCGGGCGTGACCTGGGCCGCCTCCTTCAGCCCGGCGACATTATCTGCCTGTATGGGCAGCTCGGGGCCGGGAAAACCGCCTTGGCCCAGGGTGTGGCCCTTGGGCTGGGCATAGAGGGCCCCGTAACCAGCCCGACCTTCATTTTAATTAACGAGTACCAGGGCCGCCTGCCCCTTTATCATTTCGATGCCTACCGTCTGAAGGGGGCAGCCGATTTTGCCCTGCTGGGTTACGAAGAGTACTTCTACGACGAGGGCGTAGCCCTGGTGGAGTGGGCCGACCGGGTTACCGAAGTGCTTCCCCGTGAACGGCTGGACATTGAAATCAAACCGGACGGGGAAGAGAGGCGCCTCTTGCGTTTTAAACCTTACGGGAAACGCTATCTGGCGCTGGTGGAGGATTTGAAGGAACATGCTCGTATTCGGGATTGAGACCTCGGGGCCCGTCTGTAGCGTCGGGCTCGTCGATAGGGATACGGTCCTGGCGGAAAGGACGGTCTGGGGGCAGAAAATCCACTCGGTGCGCCTGATTCCCTTGATTGACGGAGTCCTTCGGGATGCCGGAAAGCAGCCTGTGAACCTTGAGGGAATAGCGGTTTCATCAGGTCCGGGCTCATTTACCGGGCTGCGCATCGGGCTGACCACGGCTAAATCGCTGGCCCATGCCCTGGACCTGCCAGTGGTCGGGGTGCCTTCTCTGGACGTATTGGCCTACCCGGTACGTGAGACTGCCGGTCTGGTCTGCGCGATCGTCCCGGCACGTAAGGGTGAGGTCTACGCCGGGGTGTACGGCCCCGGCCATCCGGAACCACGCTGCCTTCACGGTCCGGTGGCCCTGGAGACCGGCGCGCTGGTTGAGATGGCCTGCCGCCTGGATGAACCGATCCTGTTCCTGGGCGAGGCTGTAAGCAGTTGTCGTGAACTGTTGGAGAAGGAACTCGGAACCCGGGCCCGGTTTTCGCCTGTGTCCCTGCAGCCGCGCGGGGCTGTGGTTGCTGAAATGGGCCGGGTCCGTCTTGTTGACGGTCGCGGTACAACCGCCTTTACACTACAACCGGAGTATATTCGTCCCCCGGCTGCCGAACTGGTATGGCAGGCCCGGAACGAAAGGTGATTTTTGTTGGAGTCGATGATCAAGATTACCGATATGACGGAGCGGCATATTAAGGAGGTAGTGCAGATTGAGAAGGTTTCTTTCCCTACTCCCTGGCCGCGCCAGACCTTTGAGTTCGAGATTTTATACAATGAACTGGCGGAATACCTGGTAGCCTTGGACGGGCGTAAGGTGGTTGGTTACGGCGGGATGTGGATGGTATTGAACGAGGCCCATATCACCAATCTCGCCGTACACCCCCAGTACCGGGGGATCGGTATCGGACGGATGCTGATGCTCAGTCTGATGCAGCGGGCGGTCAGCCTGGACGCCGACCGGATGACGCTGGAGGTGCGCCCTTCAAACGGCCCGGCCCGCGACCTCTACCACAGCCTGGGCTTTATGGAGTGCGGGCTGCGCAAGGGTTACTACCAGGACAATAATGAGGACGCCATCATCATGTGGCGGGAGAAATTAAAGGGCTCGAACCCTGATCCTTATTAGCTAATCCTCTTAACCAGGTACGAGACGATCCCCAGGATCTCGACCTCATTCCCCACGATCGGGCGGTAGGCCCGGTTGGCGGGTTCCAGGCGGACTTTCCCGTCCCATGCGTAAAAACGTTTGCAAGTTACCTCGCCATCCACCCGGGCGATCACGGTCTGCCCGTTTTCTGCCACCGGTTGAGCCCGGACCAGGATGATATCCCCTTCTTCGATACCCAGGTCGATCATACTGTCACCCTTGATTTCCAGGCAGAAGGCCGGTTCCCGCACAAACCGGGCCGCGAAGGGGACGTAATCCAGGATGTTCTCCTCGGCCAGTACCGGTCCGCCGGCCGGGACCCGCCCGAGCAGCGGAACCTCCACGACATTTCCGGTCTCCCCCCGATCCGCCAGGAGACGGGTGACGGGAACGGAAAGCGCACCCGCGATTTTCTCCAGTGATTTCAGGCTGGGTTTGGCCCGTCCCTTTTCGATATCACTGAGATACTGCGGTGAAAGGCCGGACGCCTCGGCCAGCTGGCGCTGGTTCCAGCCCTGTTCCCGGCGGGCCTCCCTGATGATCTCACCTACCCGCATCTGTATCCCTCCGCTATAAACGTATACGTAGATTATATATCCGTTATTTCCAGACGTAAACCGCCGGGCGGTCACGATATAGACCGTGTGAGAATGCCCGGTGAAGCTAATCCCCGCCAAACAGGCTCATCCAGATTTTGCGTAAATCCCGTCGGTTATCCGATAATAACTTTAGAGTAGTTAAAAAACAGACTTATTTTTAAGGTTAGTCATCCGTTGGGAGCGGATAAATGTGGCGGTTGTCCTGTTTTTCCGGTACGGTGGCGAGACCGTTTTGTTGGATATCCTGGCGCGTTATACACCACTGGTGGAACCGTGTGGGGATGAGGTTCTGGTGGATCTTAAACCGGATGTGCTGGGTAAACTGTCCGCCGAGATGGCGGCGGCAGGTTTCAACCGGTCCATGGGGGCGGGCGCCAACCCGCTGATCGCCAGGGCGGCCTTGCTCGCCAGCGACCGCGGTAGCCGCGGTGCCGGACGACGGGGCGTATTGGTCCGCCGCCAGTTGGCCAGCGGTTTACTCTTTCAGGTCCCGCCCGGATCGGAAACCCTGTTTATGGCGGACTTACCCGTAGAGTTCCTCTGGCCGTTGCCCGTCAAGACGATCAAGTTGCTGCGTGGCCTCGGACTGGTGACGGCGGGTGACGTAACCCGCGTCCATGAACGGGAACTGCATTCCCGTTTTGGAACGGAGGGAGCACTGGTCGCCGCTTACAGCCGGGGACGGGATCATCGGAAGGTCCGGGCCCTCTACCTGCCACCGGATGTGATTTGGACGCTTGACCTGGAGCGGGTGGACCGACGTGATGAGTTTGAACGGGCTCTGGCCCTGGGCGCTGAGCGGATCACGCACACCCTTCGTCAAGACATGTACGGCTACCGGCACTTGGAACTCGCTCTGCACCTGGAGAATGGGGTGGTGGTGGAGGGGGGGCGTGAATTCACCGAAGGCGCCCCCGACCCGCTGCGCATGCGCCTTCAGTTGGGAATGTTGCTGAGCCTGCTAGCGGTGAGCGCCCCGGCAACCGGGATGCGGGTGCGGGCGGGTAACCTGTACCGCCTGCAGGGCCGCCAGATCGGCTTTTTTACAGTGTCTCGCACCGGTGAGGACGTACTCCTGCAGACCCTCGGCGCGGTGAACGTGAAGTATCCGGGGAAGCTCGCGCGGGGATTTGCTGATGAAGGCGGCCTCTTCCGGCGCGAACGGATGCGGGCGTTGTACACAGGGTGTTGAGTTAGGGCGGTCTGGGATTTACCGGACGGCGACTTGCAAAGCTTCGGGAAACCGTTCTTAGCGAAGGTGAGGCCTGCGTGGCCCCTGACGAGGACGTTCGCGGGCGCTTCTACTTCAAAGTGATCCAGACCGCGTTTAGCGGCCACTCCTTAAAAAGCGGCCGCGAACAATCCGCAGGAAGGGCTGCCACGCACCGAGCCCGGGAGGTAACCCAGACTGCCAACCCAAAGTTATAAACCAGACCTGCTCTACTGAAGGTATTAGTTAATGGTGAGGAGTGAAGTAAAAGTGGCGCGGATCATCGACCGGCCCGTCGAGGTTACCGCGGAGGAAGGTAAACGCCCTGAGCGGTTTTGCTGGAGGGGGCGGTGTTACAGGGTGAGCCGGGTGCTGGATTTCTGGAAAGAGGTCGGCCGCTGGTGGGCGGGCGAACACGAAAAGGGATTTTTGCGGGTGGAGACGGCTACCGGCGGAGTCTTTGAGATCTACCGGGATTGTGCTTCCCAGCGGTGGTACCTGTACAAGGTTTACGATTAGACCTGCTAAAGGCTATGTCAAACTCGAACTTCGTGCACCTGCACGTCCATTCCCCCTTTTCCTTTCTGGACGGGGCCTCATCTATTGAGGACCTGGTGGGCGCGGCGGCCGGTTACGGCATGCCGGCCCTGGCCCTGACCGACCACAACAACGTCAGCGGGGCGGTGCGGTTTCACCGGGCCTGTGTGGCGGCCGGGATTAAGCCACTGCAGGGGGCGGAGGTGACCCTGGAGGGCGGGGTGCACCTGACGCTCCTGGCTGACGGACCGGATGGTTACGCCAATCTTTGCGGTCTGTTAAGTCGCGCCCACCTGGACTTCCCGCGCGGTGAGCCGCAGGTAACCCGGTCGGTACTCGCCGCCCACAGTGCCGACCTGCTGGCCCTTTCCGGCTGCCGCCGGGGCGAGATCCCGGCGCTGTTGCTTGGCCGGCGCTTTGCCGAGGCTGAGGAGGCGGCCCGCCGCTACGTAGAAGTCTTCGGGCGGGACCGGTTTTTTATCGAGCTGATTCAGGGTTTACTACCGGGCGGGTCGGCGCTGAACCGAGCCCTGGCTGAACTGGCGGGGCGTCTGGACCTCGACGTGGTCGCCACCAACAACGTCCACTACCGGGCGGGAACGGACTTTCCCGTACACGACCTCCTGACCTGCATCCGTAACGGGCTGGCCGTGGAGGAAGTCCATCCCGATCGGCGGCTGAACGCTGAGCTTTACCTTAAATCACCCGACGAGATGAGCAGGCTCTTTGCCGCCTATCCCGGGGCTCTGGCCCGGACCCTGGAAGTGGCCGAACGCTGTCGCCCGGCACTGGACTTCGAACGCTGCCGTCTTCCCCGGTATCCCCTGCCGTCGGGCGAAAAAGCCGCCGCGCTCCTGCGTCGGCTGGTTTACCGGGGGGCCCGTGAACGCTATGGTGGCTTAGGCCGGAAAATCGAAGAGCGCCTGGATCGTGAACTGCACGTCATCTGCAGCTTGGGGTACGAGGACTATTTCCTGATCGCCTGGGACGCCGCGAACTGGGCTTCCCGCCAGGGTATCCGTCACGCCGGAAGGGGCTCGGCCGCGGATTCGGCGGTGGCCTACTGCCTGGGGATCACCGAGGTCGACGCGCTCGGCCGCGGCCTTTTGTTTGAGCGGTTCCTCAGCCTGGAAAGAGCTGGCGCGCCCGACATCGATATCGACTTTGACGCCAGCCGTCGGGATGAGGTCTCGGCCTACGTCTGCAGCCGGTACGGCCCGGAACATACCGCCTGGGTGGCCACCTACAGCACCTTTCGGGCCCGTTCGGCGGTACGCGAGATAGGCAAGGCTCTGGGTTTTCCGACCGGGAATCTTGACCGTCTGGCCAAGCGTTTCCCGCACATCGCCGCCGATGACATCGGGCAGGCGCTTGAGTTCTATCCTGAATTACGTCACCCTGACTTCCGCCGGCCCGAATACTTGAGGCTTTACCGATACTGCGCGGCGGTGGCCGGTTTCCCCCGCTTTCTGGGCACCCACCTGGGCGGGATCGTGATCAGCCGCCAGTCGTTGGCTGAGATTTCGCCCCTGCAGCAGGCCGCCAAAGGGGTGACTACCGTCCAGTTTGACAAGGACGACGTGGAGGATCTCGGACTCCTGAAATTTGATATCCTGTCCCTGCGTACGCTGGGGGCGGTCGACGAGGCCGTCCGCTCCATCCGCCGGCGGGATCCCGCTTTCAGCTACGATCGGATCCCGGACAACGATACCGAGACCTACGGGCTTCTGCGCAGCGCCGAAACGGTTGGGATCTTCCAGTTGGAAAGCCCGGCCCAGCGGTCGCTGCAGTCGCGCCTGGGCGCCGACAACATGGAGGACGTGGTGGCCAGTGTCGCTTTGATCCGGCCGGGGCCGGTCCAGGGGAGCATGGTCGAGCCCTACATCAACCGGCGCCAGGGGAGAGAGACCGTGACTTACCTGCACCCGAAGCTTAAGTCCATCCTGGAGAAGACCTACGGAGTGGTGTTGTTCCAGGAACAGGTGATTGCCATTGCCACGGTGGTGGCCGGTTTTACGCCGGGCGAAGCCGACCGGCTCAGGCGGGTGATGAGCAAGCAGCGTTCGATGCGGGAGATGCAGGCCATTGGTGAGGAGTTTGTGGCCAAGGCGGTGGCCAACGGGGTGGAACTTGGTACGGCACGCCGGATATTTGATTCTCTCAAGGGGTATGCCGGGTACGGTTTCTGTGAGGCGCACGCCGCGGCTTTCGCCACCACGGCCTACCGTACGGCCTATCTGGCCCGGCACCATCCAGCCGAATACTTTGCCGCCATTCTCTCTAACCAGCCTATGGGCTACTATCATCCGGACACGATCTGTAACGTGGCCAGGAGCCGCGGTGTGGAAATACGGCCGCCGGATATCAACATCAGCGGGGCCGGGTTTGAGGTTGAGGACGGGGGGATCCGGGTGCCGCTTTCACGGGTGCGGGGGATGACCGGACCGATCCTGCAGGATACATTGCGATCACGGGAGGACGGAGGATCCTTTCGTTCTTTCGCTGATTTCAGGGAACGGGTGCGGGTGCCGGTGGACATCCTGGTGAACTTGATCCTGTGCGGCGCTTTTGATTCCCTGCACCCTAACCGGCGGGCACTCCTTGGACGTCTACGGGAGGCGCCGTTCCTAAAGGACGGCTTGTTTCCGAATCACCGGGGGAAGGCCGTCGAAGAAGGCTGGCCGGACTTCAGTCCGGAGGAGAAGCGCGCTTATGCCTACCGGGTACTTGGCCTCAACGTTGGCCCGCATCCCGTGGCCTCACTGCGGGAGACATTGACCGCGTACGGTTGTCTGAGCAGTGTAGAATTGAAGAATGTGCCCGACGGCCGGGAAATACAAGTGGCGGGGATCGTGATCCGGCCGCACCGGCCTCCCACGCGCAGTGGACGGACCGTCGTCTTTTTCTCTTTGGAGGATGAGTTCGGCCTCACCGACCTCACGATGTTTGAGGACTGTTACCGTAGGAGCGGCTGGATTCTATTTGCCGGGGCCAGTCTGGTAAGGGTTCGTGGAACAGTGCAACGACGGGGAGGGGTTGCTGTTATCGCCAATCAGGTTAACACTCTGTAGGCAAACAAAAAACCGGCACTTTTCAAAAGTGCCGGTTTTAGTGTGTAGTGTGTTACTTATCTACCGTAGCTCTGCCGATTAGCCTGGAAGCAATCCCGGCAGTAAACCGGACGGCTGCCCGTGGGCTCGAAAGGAACTTCGGTCTCGACACCGCAGCTAGCGCAGACAACAGTGTACATCTGACGCGGAGCGCCATAACCACCGCCATTAGTTCTTCTGCTAGCTCTCTTCGCTGCACGGCATTCCGGGCAACGCGCGGGCAGATTCTCGAAGCCTTTCTCGGCGTAGAACTCCTGTTCTCCTACCGTGAACATAAAATCGGCTCCACAGTCTCTGCACTGAAGGGTCTTGTCCTCGAACACTAAACTATCTCTCCTTAGAAATTTTGTTCTCTCCAAAGTCGCCACGGGCCCCACCAATTTCCAAGCATTCCCTGAGAGATAGGTCAGCTTTCCGGTAGTAGTCCTCAATGTGCATACCTTTAGAGGCAGTAATAGTATACCCCAGTTAGCCAAGAAATGCAAACTTTTCTTAAATATTTATTTTAGTGGGGTGGGAAAGGGAGCGTCACATAATCCATCCGTCACCCTGATAGACTATCAACGAGGTAAAACGTGATGGAAACAGACACCAGCTGGCACGCCTGGAAGAAGCTCCTAGGGACGGCGTGCACGCCGGTGAAGCGCTCGGGGTTTCCGACAACGTTCCTCTTGTACTTGCCCCCACTTCTCACCTTGCGCCTCGGCATGTGTTAGAATGTTTCCATTGAAAGGGGCGATTACCGGTGAGTGTGGTTGTTCTGGGGATTGAGACTTCCTGTGATGAAACCTCGGCAGCCGTTGTGGTTGATGGGTGTGTGATCAGGTCTAACGTGATTGCTTCTCAGGTCGAAATCCATGGGAAGTACGGGGGTGTGGTGCCGGAGGTGGCCTCCAGGCGGCACCTGGAGGTCGTAAACCTGATCGTCGCCGAAGCGCTGGAACAGGCCGGGGTTGGCTTTTCCGACCTTAACGCTATCGCCGTTACCTATGGCCCCGGGCTGGCCGGCTCCCTGCTGGTCGGTCTGATGGCGGCCAAGGCTATGGCCTTTGCCCGTGGAATCCCGTTGATTGGTGTGAATCACCTGGAGGCGCACATCTACGCTAATTTCCTGGTACGACCCCACTTACCCTTTCCCCAGCTCTGCCTGGTTGTTTCGGGCGGTCACACCGACCTGTTCTATATTACGCATCACGGTCATTACCGCCTTCTCGGGCGCACCCGCGACGACGCCGCCGGAGAGGCTTTCGACAAGGTGGCCCGGGTGATGAGCCTGGGCTATCCGGGCGGCCCGTTAATCGAACGGCAGGCACGGGACGGTAATCCGGACGCCATCGCTTTTCCCCGTGCCTATCTAGAGGAAGGCACGTACGACTTCAGTTTCAGCGGCCTTAAGACGGCCGTGCTGAACTACCTGGAACGAGCCCGCCGGAAAGGTCAGGAGGTGTCCATTCCGGATGTCTCCGCTTCCTTTCAGAAGGCGGTCACCGACGTCCTGGTGGACAAGGTAATGGCCGCCGCCGAGGTCTACCGCCCGTCCGGGATCATGCTGGCCGGAGGGGTGGCCGCCAATACCGCCCTGCGCGAGGCTTTGGGCGCTCGGGCCCGGGCGGGTGGCTATGGATTGACCGTGCCGCCGCTCGCCCTCTGTACGGATAATGCGGCCATGGTAGCTTGCGTCGGTTACTACAAGTACCTGCGCGGGAATCTCGCCGGTCCGGAGTTGAACGTGGTGGCGGCCCAGGGTCTGGGCTGTTCGTAGGAAGCCGGTGAGTGTTTTGCCCTGGACGGAAGACTATCTGAATGCTCTGATCATGCGCACGGTCCAGGAAGCAAACATCCTGCCCGTGACCTCAGCCTGTAACGTCTCCTGCGTCTTCTGTAGCCATCGCCAGAACCCGGCCGGGGTGCAGGCCTACCGGGTACCACCACGGTCGGCCGTGGAAATTCTGGACCTGGTGCAGTGGCTGGATCCGAAGCGGACGGTGGTGATCGGTGAGTCGGCCACGCGCATCATTGAGGGGGAACCCCTGCTGCACCCGGAGATCACCGCCGTCCTGACCGGCCTGCGGCGTCTCCTGCCGAAAACTCCGCTGCAGATCACCACTAACGGCAGCCTGCTGTCTTCCGCAATGGTTCGCTTGCTGGACCGTATTCGTCCGGTGACGGTATACCTGTCACTCAACTCCAGTGATCCAATCAAAAGAAGGCTCCTGATGCGCGACCCGCAGCCCGGGCGTGCACTCGAAGGCGCGGTGCTGCTCGGGGCGGCCGGGGTTCCCTTTGAAGGCAGTGTGGTGGCGATGCCACAACTCGTCGGCTGGGAAGACCTGTGCCGGACGATCGCCGACCTCGGCCGGGCCGGCGCCCGCGTGGTACGTGTGTTCATGCCGGGGTTCACCCGGCTTGCCCCACCAGACCTGCGTTTCCGGGATGATCTTGGTTCGAGGTTAGCGGCCTACCTGGATAACGAATGCCGGGATCTGGGCGTGCCGGTTGTCCTCGAGCCGCCTCTGTTGACTAACCTAACGCCGCAGGCACGGGGGGTGCTGAGCGGGTCCCCGGCGCAAGCGGCGGGTGTCCGGGCTGGCGATGTTATCCGGCGCGTTGACGGCCGTGTCCCGTGCTCCCGCGTGGAAACCCACCAGTGGATTTCCCAGGCGGAGAGACCGGAGGTGGCGCTGCTCAGTGAAGGTGAGGAGCGGACCGTTCACCTGGATAAGCCAGCGGGAGTTTCAGCCGGCCTCGTATTTGACTATGACTTCGATCCCCGGCAGTTGGACGAACTCAGGCACACTGTCCGGCGGGGGAGGGGACAGGCCCTGGTGGTTACGGGTGTTCTGGCCGGTGCATTAATGGCCCGCGTTCTGGAGCAGGATATTGAGGAAGGTCACTGTCGGGTGCTGACCGTTGATAACCGGTTTTTCGGCGGTTCGATCGGCTGTGCCGGGCTGCTGGTGGTCGATGACGTGCTGGAAGCGTTAAGGACGTATTTGTCTGAAAACCCCCGTTACGAGGTGGAGCGCGTGCTTCTGCCGCAGCGGGCCTTCGATTACCGCGGCTTTGACCTCACCGGCCGTCACTACCGGGAGATCGAGGACGGCCTGGGCGTAGACGTGCGACTGTTGTAAGAGAAAGGTATAAAGAAGGTTGAAGAAAATGGGGAAGAAACAGAACCTGCGCCAGGAGTTACTGGAGCAGAGGGCAGCGATGGACCCGGCGGACGTGGCCGTCCGTAGTACCGCCGTAGCCGAACGGGTGTTCCAGTTCGGGCCCTTCCAGGACGCCGGGACGGTTATGGTCTACGCCGACTTTCGGAACGAGGTGCAGACCGGGGCGATCATTGCCGCTGCGCTTGATGCCGGGAAGCGGGTTGGGTTACCCCTGGCCGACCGGGAGCAGAAGATGCTGACCGTGATCAGAATCACCAACTATCCGGAAGACCTGGAAGCCGGGGCCTACGGCATACCCGAGCCCAAATCGGGTTTAACCCCGCTTGAGGTTAAGGAAATAGATCTAATTCTGGTGCCCGGCGTGGGTTATGACACGGACGGTTACCGGCTAGGATTCGGTGGCGGCTACTACGACCGGTTCCTGCGGGGTATCCGGCGCCGGACGGTGAAGGCCGGTCTGGCCTACGACTTCCAGGTGAAGGACACGGTACACCCCGACTCCCACGACCGGGGGGTGCACTACATCATCACCGAATCACGTACGCTCAAGGTACCGCGGCACCGGATCGTGATGCCGGTTCTCTTCCGCTCCGGAAAACGCCTGTCCTTGCGAAGGTGAGTAACCTGGACAGGGTTCGGCTGGTGTTCTATGATAGGGACAAGATAGAGGTCGGTAGGGAGAGGAGATGGCGTCGTGGGGGGGAAAAGGGATTACACTTTGGAAGAACCGTCTTCAGAAATCATGGAGGCTGTTCGCCAGGCGGCTCTCGGCGGGAAAATGACCTGTACGCTCGCCCGGAAGCTGGCTACGGACTTTGGAGTGCCGCCCCGGGTTATCGGCCGGGCCTGCGACCGGCTGGACATCAAGATCCATAGCTGTGAGTTGGGATGCTTTTAATGGGAAGTAGGAAGTGAGGGGCCGGAGGTTAGAAGGGGCGGGATGTACGGGGACTCCTGGCAAGGGCCGGGAGTTTTCTTTTTGACAGGGTTTGCCTTGGTTGTATAATCCAGCTCCGGGACGGAAAAAATTAAGCCATAGCGCACCAATCCCTGTGGACAATGGAAAAAGGAGCAATACGCAGAACGGTGTAGAGAGAGCTTGTCAATCACCGGCATCCGGCGTGGAACAACTCATTCGGCAAAAATCCGGGGTTTGCGTTTGGATGCCTGCCTACGTATCATAGTGGTGAGTATTAGCACTCACTATGAATGAGTGCTAATAATAAGTGAGATAATATGGGATGAATATTAGACACAAGGAGGGGTATTTAGTGATCAGACCTTTAGGAGACAGGGTAGTGGTTAAGCCGCTGCCGATGGAAGAGAGAACGAAGGGAGGCATCGTACTTCCGGATACGGTTAAGGAAAAGCCGCAAAAAGGCGAAGTGGTGGCTGTGGGCTCCGGCCGACTGCTGGACAACGGCCAGCGCGTGGCGATTGACCTTAGGCCGGGGGACCAGGTTCTTTACTCGAAGTATGCGGGCAATGAAGTCAAGATCGACGATGTTGACTACCTGATTCTCCGCGAGACCGATGTTCTCGGCGTATTGGAATAAATAGAAGGGGGTAATGAAACGAAATGGCAGGTAAGGATATCGTTTTCGGCGGAGAGGCGCGCACCGCGATGGAAAAAGGCGTGAACGCTCTGGCCGATGCCGTTAAAGTCACGCTTGGCCCGAAAGGCCGCAATGTAGTCCTGGAGAAGAAGTTTGGTTCGCCGATGATTGTGAACGACGGTGTGACCATCGCCCGGGAAATCGAACTGGAAGACCCGCTTGAAAACATGGGCGCCCAACTGGTTAAAGAAGTGGCGACCAAGACTAACGACATCGCCGGTGATGGCACCACCACAGCGGCCGTTCTGGCCCAGGCCATAGTCCGGGCAGGCCTGAAAAACGTGGCCGCCGGCGCGAACCCGATTATCATCAAGCGCGGCATTGAACGGGCCGTGGAAAAGGCCGTTGAGGAAATCAAGAACCTGTCCAAGCCCGTAGAGAGTAAGGAAGCCATCACCCAGGTGGCCTCGATCTCGGCCAACGACACCACCATCGGCAACCTGATTGCCGACGCGATGGAGAAGGTCGGTAAGGACGGTGTCATCACCGTCGAGGAATCGCAGGGTATCGGCACCTCGCTGGAAATCGTTGAAGGTATGAATTTTGACCGTGGCTACATCTCCCCGTACATGATCACCGATCCGGACAAGATGGAAGCCACCTTGTCTGATCCCTACATCCTGATCACTGACAAGAAGATCTCGGCCATCGCTGACGTACTGCCGATCCTGGAGAAGGTACTCCAGTCTGGCAAGCCGCTTCTGATCGTGGCCGAGGACGTGGAAGGCGAAGCCCTGGCCACCCTGGTGGTCAACAAGCTGCGCGGCACCCTGAGTGTAGTGGCCGTCAAGGCGCCCGGTTTCGGTGACCGCCGTAAGGCCATGCTCGAGGATATCGCGATTCTGACCGGCGGCCAGGTAATCTCCGAGGAAGTCGGCCTCAAGCTCGACAAGGCGACCATGGATATGCTCGGCGGCGCCCGGCAGGTACGGGTAAAGAAGGACGAGACCATCGTCGTGGACGGCAGGGGTGACAGCGACACCATAACCAAGCGGATCGCCCAGATTAAGAAGCAGATCGACGACACCACTTCCGACTTTGACCGGGAGAAGCTGCAGGAGCGTTTGGCCAAGCTGGCCGGCGGCGTGGCCGTGATCAACGTCGGTGCGGCAACCGAAACCGAGATGAAGGAGAAGAAGCTCCGCATCGAGGACGCCCTGAACGCAACCCGGGCGGCCGTTGAGGAAGGCATCGTGCCCGGCGGCGGTACCGCACTGGTGAACATCATCCCGGCCCTGGACAGCCTGACCGCTGACGACCCGGATGAGAAGACCGGTATCGAGATCATCAAGAAGGCGCTGGAAGCTCCGGTACGGCAGATTGCCAACAACTCCGGTAAGGAAGGCTCCATCGTGGTAGAGAAGGTCAAGGAGAGCCCGAACGGGGTCGGCTTTAACGCCCTGAACGGTGACTATGTGGATATGATCTCGGTCGGTATCGTTGACCCCGCCAAGGTCACCCGTACCGCACTGCAGAACGCGTCCAGCATTGCGGCCATGATCCTGACCACCGAGACCCTGGTGGCCGAGAAGCCCGAGAAGAGCAAGGGCGGCGGCGGAATGCCGGGCGGAATGGGCGGAATGGGCGGCATGGGCGGAATGGACATGATGTAAACAACCCTAATGGGTTGGAGTTTTCCCCCTAGGTAACGCCAAAACCGGACTCCGGTCAATAGATCGGGGTCCGGTTTCTCTGTTATTTTGGAATGGACTATACTACGCGGCCGAGGACGCTGGTATACTTCTAGTATAAGTTGGCATGAGGGGTGGGGGAGCACCTGACCACTCAGAGAGAGGACATCCGGGTCGCAAACGACCGTAAGAAAATCCGGGCGGCCAAGGTTTCCGTGGCGTCAAACTCGTTCCTGGTGATCGCCAAGCTGACCGCCGGTTTCTATATGGGTTCGGTCAGCGTGATCTCGGACGGGATCCATTCAGGCCTGGATCTGGCGGCTGCCATTATCGCTCTCGCTGCCGTCCGCCAGGCAGCTAAGCCTGCCGACCGTACGCATCGTTTTGGCCACGGGAAGTATGAGAACCTGGCTGGAATCGCTGAAGGGTTTCTCATTTTCGTGGCGGCGGTGGCTATTATCGGGAATGCCTTCCCGCGCCTCTTTAATCCGGTAGAGGTGGAGGCGCTGGGCTTGGGCGGTCTGGTCGTTGGCACCGCCATCCTGGTCAACACCCTTGTTTCACGGTACCTGATGCGGGTCGCCCACGAAACCGATTCGCCGGCCCTGAAGGCCGATGCTTGGCATCTGCGGAGCGATGTGTACACCTCCGTTGGGGTGCTGGCCGGTCTGGGGTTGATCAAGCTGACCGGGCTCGCCGTCTTTGACCCTCTGGTCGCCATCGCGGTATCGCTGGTTATCCTGCGGGCCGCGTACACCCTGATCTGGGATTCCCTGCGCAGTCTTCTGGATGCCCGCCTTCCGGAAGATGACGAGACCATAATTCACAGGGTGCTTGGCGGATTTGCCCCCGAATTCGCCAATTACCACGCCCTCCGTACGCGCAAGGCCGGTTCGGAACAGCATATAGACCTGCACATCGTGACCGCCTCTGCCCTCCCGGTGGCCCAGGCGCACTCTCTCTGTGACCGCGTGGAGCGCGAGATAACAAAGGTCTTTCCCAACTCGCAGGTCCTGATCCATATCGAGCCCTGTGATGATGAATGTGTGGTTTGCGGTCAGGGCCGGACCTGCAGCTATTCCCACATCCGGGAAAAAGGCCAGGCAGGACAGGTTGAGACGATAGAATTCACCCCTGGAAAGGAATAATAGGTCTATGAACAGCACAGAAATTACGCAAAACCTTACGGCACTGATCGGCAATACGCCTCTTTTACGGTTGGACCGCATTGGCGGAGGGCTGTCCGCAACCCTGGTGGCCAAGCTCGAGTTCTTTAACCCGGGGGGGAGCGTCAAGGACCGGGCGGCCCTGTTTATACTGGAAGCGGCGGAAAAAGCCGGTCTGATCGGCCCGGGGAGTACGATCATCGAACCCACGAGCGGTAATACGGGGATTGGACTGGCCTGGATCTGCGCCCTGAAGGGTTATCACTTGGTGCTGACCATGCCGGAGACCATGAGCATTGAACGCCGTCGGATGGTGGAGGCTTTCGGGGCCGAAGTCGTGCTTACACCGGGCCAGGATGGCATGCGTGGAGCGATCCGGGAAGCGGAAAGGCTGGTTCAGAGCCGGCCTGCCTCATTTATCCCGCAGCAGTTCCGAAACATCGCGGTACGGGAGGCCCATTACCAGACCACTGGACCCGAGATCTGGTCGGCCACCGATGGCCGGGTTGATATCTTTGTAGGGGGGGTCGGTACCGGCGGCACAGTGAGCGGCGTATCCCGCTACCTGAAGGAATTTAAACCGACCGTTCGCACCGTGGCTGTGGAGCCGGCCGAGTCGCCGGTACTTTCCGGGGGTAAGGCGGGACCGCACCCGATTCAGGGTATCGGAGCCGGGTTTGTACCGGAAATCTTCCAGCGGGATGTTGTTGATGAGGTCATTACCGTGGAGGGGGCGGTGGCGATGGAGACGGCCAGGCGCTTGGCCCGCGAGGAGGGGCTGCTGGTGGGCATCTCATCCGGGGCTGCCTGCCGTGCGGCGCTTGACGTGGCGGCCCGGCCCGAGAACCGGTACAAACTGGTGGTGGTGCTGCTGCCGGACGGCGGTGAACGCTACCTATCGACGGAGCTTTTCACTCCGGCCAGTAGTCCACGTCGTGACTGACGCGTTCCCACTTGAAGACAATCTCTCCCTTGACCAACACCTTCATCCGTTCACCTTCACGTACCTTGCCCATCATCACGTCCCGGTTCAGGGCGGGGGCTTGGTAGCTCCGGACCGATTGGTCGGGAAACCTTAGACTAACGTTGCCACCTGGCTCGATCCCGGCCAGAACAACTTCCGCACGGGTGGTCGGCGAGGTGAAAATCTTGAGGGCAATCAGGATGCCGGGCAGAATGACCAGTGCAAACAAGAACCCGTAAATAAAGATGTTGCGCGGCAGTTCCGGCTGCGTGAGCCCCACAAGGACGAACAGCATTCCCACAACCATCGGAATGATGAAAGTCATTGGCCAGCTTAAGCGTTGGAGCACTCGGATCCCTCCTGGGAGACCGGGCGACAGTGGCACGGTCCCGGTCTTTGATTACTTGAGTCTTCTGTGACAACCCGGCCTTTGCATCCGCCTACGGTCCTAGTTTGCCTGCTTATGGCTTTTTCGCCCAGGCCCGCAGCGCAGATATCGCGTTGAACCCGGGTACTTCCTCCATGTACCTGCGGTAGGTCTTCCCGAACTTCTCCAGATTCATCTTGTCCTCCAGCCTGGCACCGGTGAGAAAACAGGCGATACTGACCGGCAGGGTGATCGCCCGGATCACAGTGGGGCCGAAGGCAAAAGCCAGGATCACCCAGACAATCGCCCCCAGGTAGACCGGGTGGCGCAGGTAGCCATAAATACCGCTGCGGATCAGTTCGGGACGCTTTACACTCTCAGCTTCCCTGGTGAACTCACGCATCTGGTTGTAGGCATAGACAAACAGGATCACCAGAACCAGGGCCAGGATACGCAAAGGCAATTCCACCACCGCCGGGAGGGCGAACAACATGATCGAGGGCATTCCCAGCACCTCGAAGATCGACTCCACAAACATCGAGGCGAAGAAGAAAAAAAAGCCCACGGCAATCAGGACCTCGTCCCGTCGGTGTCGGCGCATTTCCCGCCGCATCCAGTAGACGGTATAGGCCAGGGCCGCAGCCGAAAGAAACATCAGAACAGTCAAAGTTTCATCCTCCCCTCACTTTTATGGCTCCCCACCCTTCCTGGAAGTGGCTGCAATGGCCCTGGATCCGCTAATCCGGCGGAAGGGTGAACTGGCTTGAGTTAAATGTAGATGATGCTGTCCGGATCAACTTCCGGGTCGCCGACCTGGTCCAGGGGTATCCTTGCCAGCCAGTCCTCCCCGTACTCCAACTCAATCTGCCGGATGCGGGCGATCCCGTCCTCCGTGATCGAACGCTGATCCTCGCCCGTGGAACGCATGCTCGGTCTGGCGCCGGTAAAATATCCGGCCACACCCTTCGGGTTCTTGCCGTACTTGCGGCAGAACCAACTTAGTTCCAGGGGGGTAACCACGCCGCCCGCACGCTCAACCTCCGCCAGGGGTGCCACCCAGCGTACGGTGTGCACCATGATTTCCTTTTCACCCACGGTGTAAAGGTTGCGGATCTGCAGCTTTACAGCTTTCAATTCCTGCTCAATCATGGCCAGACGACTGGTCAGGATCTCCAGGGTTTTCTGAGGGACCTCTATGTTTTTCACCGCTCCTCCATCCACTCAATCAAGACGTTCAGAATCACAGGTTACCGCCGGCTATGTGGTAGAGCAGTGCCATCCCGCCGAGCGTAAGCACCAGGGCCATCAGCAGCATTAGCTTGCTGTTATTGATGTGACCCTTATACAGCAGCCCGACCGCCACCGCGACCATTGCAATCGAAACTAGCAGCAACAACTTTTCCACTTCCTTATCAAAGCAAATCCTAAATTCTATTATACAGGCAGTCCATGGGAAAGGGAATGGATCGGTTCATTCAGGCCGCACGGGCGAGACTCCAGTTAGGATTTCGAACCGCGGGGCGGTTTTTCCCCAGAAGCCGTATGCTGTTGGCGATCACGATCAGAGCGGCCCCGGTGTCCGCGAAGACGGCCATCCACAGTGTGGAAAGGCCCATCACCGTAAGGATGATAAAGACCGCTTTCACGGTTAGGGCAAACACGATGTTCTCTTTGATTACCCTCAGGGTGCGCCGACTCAGGCGTACCGTGTACGGTAACTTGGTGAGATCGTCGTTCATCAGGGCGATGTCCGCCGTTTCCAGGGCAGTGTCCGAGCCCGTGGTACCCATTGCGATGCTCACATCGGCGGCCGCCAGGGCGGGTGCGTCGTTCACGCCTTCCCCGACCATCGCCACCGGGCCATACGCTTGTTTGAGCCGTTTGATGGCCTCCAGTTTCTGCCCGGGAAGCAACTCCGCCTCGACGTATCCGATACCCAGTGCAGAGCCTACGACGTGCGCCGTAGCCTGGTTGTCTCCGGTGAGCAGCACCAGTTCCCTGATGCCTTCCCGCCGGAGTTCCGTGAGCGCCCGGTGACTGCCGGCACGGGCCCGGTCAGCGATGGCGATCAGCCCGAGAACCCGTTCCGCAGTACCCAGGACGACCACGGTCTTGCCTTCTCCCTGGAGCCGGTCCAGGTCGGTGGAGACCGGGCCCAGGCTCACGCCCAGCCGCTGGAACAGGCGGGGACTGCCGATGTAGTAGATCTGTCCGTTGACTACGGACCGGGCCCCTTCGCCGGTGAACGAATCAAAATCACCAGCCTCAAGCGGCTGGACTCCGGCCTCCCCGGCGTACTGTACAATTGATTCCCCCAGCGGGTGCTCCGACCAAGCCTCAATGGTAGCGGCCAGGCGCAGCACCTCCGTTCCAGTAAGGTCACCGGTGGGAATCACGTCCGTGACCGCCGGGCGGCCGGTGGTGACCGTTCCGGTCTTATCCAGAGCCACGACGCGGACCTTTGCCAAAGCCTCCAGTTGGGCGCCACCCTTGATCAGCACCCCGTTGCGGGCGGCGTTACCGATGGCGGACACGATCGCGATCGGGGTGGAAATGACCAGCGCACATGGGCAGGCAATGACCAGTAGCACCAGGGCGCGGTAGAACCAGTCGGTGAACGACAGACCCATCACCAGAGGCGGAAGGACGGCGATTCCGATAGCCACGACGATCACCGCAGGTGTATAATACCGCGCAAATACGTCCACAAAATGCTGGGCCGGGGCCTTTTTGGCCTGGGCCTCCTCCACCAGGTGGATGATCCGTGCCAGGGTGGTATCGGCGGCCAGCCTGGTGACCCGGACCTCGAGCATGCCCCGTTCGTTCAGGGTTCCGGCGAATACCTCGTGACCGGGGTTCTTGGCGACGGGCAGGGATTCGCCGGTGATCGGGGCCTGGTTTACGGACGAGCGTCCGGCGGTAACTACGCCGTCCATCGCGATCCTTTCCCCCGGCCGGACCAGGATAATGTCGCCGACCACGATTTCCTCTACGGGCAGCGGCGCCGCCCGTCCCGAACGCCGCACCATCGCCTCTCTCGGCGACATGTCCATCAGGCTCCGGATCGAGCGACGTGTTCGATCCATGGTATGGGCCTGCAGGGCATTGCCCACGGCGAACAGAAACACCACGGTTGCGCCCTCGGCCCACTCACCGAGCAGCATCGCGCCGGCCACCGCCACGGTCATCAGCACGTTCATATCCAGGGTGAGCACCCGGACGGACTGCCAGGCCCCCCGTACGACCATCAACCCGCCTGCCACAATGGCGGCGGCAAACAGGGGAACGGTGACTGATTCAGGAGTCCCAAGCAAAGACAGGGAAAAACCCAGGCCAAGGGAAAGGCCGGAAATGAGGGTCAGGACCAGGCGCCGGTCAGGGCTCGCGTGCCTGACCGATTTATGACTTTGTCCCCGGTTGGAATCAACCCGGTATCCGGCCTGTTCAATCACCCTGACGATCGACTCCAGCGGCGCGCTGTGGTCCACCGTCAGCCTGGATGCGCCAAAGCTGACGTCAGCTTGGCGGACCCCCTTGATCCCTTCGATCCGCCGGGCCAGCTTGGCGGCGCAGTCAGTACAGTCAAGGCCGGAGAGGCGCAGTACGGTGTGTCTAGTTTCGTCTTCCGGTACCACAGGGGCGACCCGGTCCTCTTTCCTCCGGGGCGGTTCACTGGCTTCCCCGAGAGTTGGTATTCTTAGATCAATCATTGCTGCTACACATCTTTCGTCTTGAACTTAATCGTGGCGGACGTGGGCCAATCCCTCCCGGAAGAGGTTGATGATGTGCGTGTCGTCCAGAGCATAGAAAACCATCTTGCCTTCCTTGCGGTACTTGACCAGCCGCTGGTCCCGGAGCACACGGAGCTGGTGCGAGACTGCCGACTGCGTCATTCCCAGGACGGCGGCCAGGTCACAAACGCACAGCTCATGGAGGAACAGCGCCTCGATGATCCGGATCCGCGCTGGATCACCCATTACCTTGAATACTGCCGCCAACCTTTCTACTTCGTCTGCGGCCAGCATACGGTCGCGTACTTCCTGTACCACGCGCTCGTGGACACAGATGACCTCACAAGTATCGTTTTCTCTAACGCCCAAGATCATTCCCTGCCTTTACCCATTGCATATAAATGAACATGCATTCATATGTTTTTCCCCTCATTCTATGCTGCCGGTGGTCACCTGTCAACTGGATACCATCGTCTAAAAACACCCCTTATCCAGACAAAACTAAGGCCCGGTGTTGCCGGGCCTTGTACGCTTCCGGGCTCGCCTTTCCGCTTCGCCCGGACAGTCGTATCACTTGCTTCTACATAGTATTCCCTATCGGTTCAAGTTGTTCATCCGGGTAGGCTGATTATTGGAAATATCCTCTACTTTGACAATGAAAACCCGGCTTTCCGAGGGTTACCCCAAAATGCTCAGCCGTCTTACGTCCGAATTCGGTCGGGAGCCGCGTGCCGATAACCGCCACGGAGTCCGCATTCAGGCAGGTAGAGTCGCCTTTGATAAACAACGGGGTCAGGATAACGCTTAGGCGCGCCGGAAAACCCGGGTCCGATAAAGTGACTATGCCGATACCAAGGTTTTTTGCCTCCTCGATGATGCGCTCAGCCCTGTCACAGGCCCGAGACAGGTCGCCCATTGAAGGCAGTGACAACCGCCGGTTCTCAACCTTTCGGACCCTTAGGGCATCGTGCAGTTCACTTAACTGAGACGGGCAGTGCTTAACAGACCGGACGATGTACGGAAACGGTCTTTCTATCGACCTGGGGGGTGAACAGCAGAGTCAAAGTGTAGAGGGGGTCTTATCATCATCCACATCCCAACAGGCTAAAAAACATTCCTTAGGATACCCAACAGAAATCCCCATCATTGTACCATGATTGGGGCTACAGAGGGGCTGGCCAATGTCCACGTCCGCTGAATGTCGAACCGATCACGGACACCCCAACGATCCTCATGGGAGTCACTGATCGGAGCCCTTAACAGTCGTCCGAAGACCGCGCGTTTCTTGAACTAGCCCCCGTGCTCATTGCCACGTTACTTCCATTCCCAGGGCACGACCCAGCGGACCAAAGACCATGGCCAGGTAGTTATTCGGATTAGGGAGGTCCTGACCCAGCATCCCCGCGAACGATATGTAGGTTCCCAGCGCCAGAAGCACCAGGTATACCGCCAGCTCGCGCGCGTCCCTGGCATGCATGAAACGCCTGATTCCCAGGCCCGCGATCACCGCCACGATCAGTAGAGTGACCACAAATCTCAATTCATCACCCCCGGCGGGACGATGATGGTACCCCTGTGGCGCAGGATCGACCTTACCGTCACGTTGACTTCAATATTGGGGTAGATCTCGTCCCAGATCGGGGCCAGCCTTTGCCAGCTCTGGTTGTCCTGCCTCCGCAGCTGTTCGCCCAGGTTGAAAATATCCGCCTGCAGTTCGTCCTGGGATATACGGACGGTCCCTTCGACCTCATCCTTCACTATGCGGCTCAGCTGCTGGTTCAGGATGCTGAAGGAGCGCGGTTTGCTGATGTCCCTTAGGATGCCGTACTCGGAAATATCCGCTCTCACCTCGATGTCAATGTCCGCCCTGACGCGATAGCCGTCCGCTTCCATCCGGATGCTCGAGAAAGCCCTGCGAATGCCCAGTCCTATGATGAGATCGGGCGGGGAACCGGGGAAAGGCACGTTCACCACGGTTTGCCGGACCTGACCCTGCTCCCAGAGCAGACCGCGTGTCTCGCGGGGAGAAAGGTAGCCGACCAGTCTCCCCTCCCTGAACACGGCCGTGCCCGCGGCCTGAATTATCATCTCCGTCCCCTGGTTTCCACCGGATCCGGTGTTACGGGGCACAAGCGCAAACGCGGGGACGATCGCCGCCCCCGTTTTACTGTTCAGCCGTGCCATGAAATCCCTGAGCCTGATGTCGGGTACGAACCCGGTCTGGTAGTGCGTCTCCAGGATGTCAATGATTCCTTCAGCCGGGATATCAGCCAGTTTCACGTTAGTGGAAAGCAGCTCTTTGCCGGAAACCGCCCTGGCCACGATAATGCGCGCCGCGCGGCGCAGTTCGAAGCCTCTGCCCGGGCGTTCCATGAACACCCGTACATCCCATTCCGCCAGATCCTCGCCAAGGATGAACAGCTGGGTGTGGCCGTAAAAAGGGGTGCGGGCAGACTCCAGGGCGACCCTTTGTGCCGCCTCGGCCGAACCGTGTCCAGTGACCGGAATGTTTACGAAAGGCCCGGCCCCGCCGCCCTGACCGCCCGGGGCGGTTTGGCCCGGGGGCTGGGGTTTCAGGACCTGTGCCGTGACCTCCACCCGGTCTTCAGAACCCTGTGGAGCGGGGTCGATGGCTACGGCTATGACCATCCCCAACCGGTTGAGTTCGATCCGGTCCCAGCAGGACGTAAGGAGGATCAGGGGTAGCAGGACAAGCAGGGACAGCCAGCGGCGCTTCATCCTTTCACCCCCTTTTTTTGGAAGAGGGCGATGACCAAGAGGAGCGCCGGCAGCCCCACCTCAAACACCACAAGGGAGTACAGTGGCATCACCTCAGCCAGGAAGGTGGTCATCTGCGCCACGTTGTCGTACAGGACCGTAGACAGGGCGACAACGAAGAGCGCTGCCGCGGGAAGCAGACCGACGGGCGACCTCAGGCCGGTCAGTTGGGCAAGGGCCAGGACCGCGGCGAAGAACCACAGCCCGAACTTCACGGTGACCGCCGCGACCCAGACGACAACGGCCAGGGCATCCAGGCGGTTGAAGAATTCGCTGATGAAGACGAACCGTGTCAGGGAGTAGACGGGAAACTGCAGACGCACGGTCTCGGAGGCGTTGAAAACGGCAATGGTACCAGCGGTCACCAGGGACAGGGTGAAGACGGTGATCACCAGCCCCGCGGTGATGGCCCGCGTTGCGCCTGCGTCCGGCCTGACGTAGGGAAGGAACATGCTGACCAAGACGACTTGGGCCAGCCAGCCGGCCGAGCCGAGGGATGCAACAAGTAACTGGGGCAGACCGCCGTGGGATATCAGCGGTACCAGGTTGCCGGGGTCCATGTTCGGGGAAACCAGTATCAACCCGGTCATCAACAACGCCAGCATGAAGGGCAGCATCAGTACATTGAGATAAACAAGCACATGCAGACCTTGTCCTAAAAGGTAGACGCCGAGAAGAGCGAGTGATCCGTAAAAGACCGATCCCGGGGTGGCGATTAGGATGGTAGAATCCATGAACAGGCTGTGTTCCTGGAGGATCGTCGCCGTCACGTGGAAGAACCACCAGACGTACAGGAAACCTACCATTTTGCCGAGCGGTTTGCCCAGGATCCTGGGAGCGTATTCAATCAGGGTCTGGTCCGGGTAGCGCCGGTGCAGCTCAACCGCCGCATAGGCAACGGCGAGAGCAACGGGGAGTCCCATCCATGGTGCCAGCCAGGCGCTCTGCTCGGCCATCGTGGCGGTGATGCTCGGTACAATAAGGGCGGCCGTCGACAGAATCAGGGCGATTACCAGCGCTATGAGCTGACCGCCGGTGACAAAACGGGGCATTATCGCGGTTCCCCTCTCGTCAGCCTGTGGTCCGGAGCCTGCGCCTCCGGAAGAGTCACCACGAACGTGTCGGCGATACCCGCCCGGAAGGTCGGGGCCAGCGGGAAGAGATAGGGAATCCCGAATGATCGGACGGAAAGGAGGTGACCGAGCACAAACAGGTAGATGATGATGGCACCGTACAGCCCGAATACGCCTGCTCCCAGGAGGAAAACCAGGCGTAGAATGAGCTGGGGGGCGTTCAGGGACAGGCTGGGGACGGTGAAGGACGCGATCGCCGTGAGCCCGACGACGATGATCATCGCCGCTGAGACAATCCCCGCGGTGATCGCCGCCTGCCCCAGGACGATGCCGCCCACGATGCTCACCGCCTGGCCCATAGGCCGCGGTAGACGCCCGCCCGCCTCCCGCAGCCCCTCAAACACGAAGCCCATTATCAGGGCCTCCAGAACGGCCGGGAAAGGTACGACTTCCCTCTGGTTGATGAGAGAAACCAGGAGGGGCGTCGGTATCATCTCCTGGTGAAAGGTACTCAACGCAACGTACAGGGCCGGCCCCAGGACGGACAGGTGCAGCATGAGATACCTCACCGTCCTTAAGATACTCTGGAGAACGGGGTTCTCGTAGTAATCCTCGGGGCTTTGCAGGTGCTCTACGAAAACGCTGGGCACCATGACGCAAAACGGCGTCCGGTCGGTGAAAACGGCGACGCGGCCTTCCAGGAGTCCTGCCACAACCCGGTCGGGCCTCTCCGTTACCATTGTGGTTGGGAACAAGGTATAGGGCGATGCCTGCAGCCGCCGCGCAATCGTCCCGTGTCCGGCCAGCCTCTTGATGCCTTCGGCGTCCAACTTCGCTAGGACCTCTTGAATTATGGACGGCATGGCCAGGCCGTCGACGTACAGGACATTGACGGTCGTTCCGGCGAACTCCCCGATGCTCAGCTCCCTGACCCGCAGAGCCGGGGACTTAAGCCCCAGGCGCACGAGCGCCACGTTGTCACCGATGTTCTCGACGAAAGACTCCCGCGGTCCGCGGACCACGGTCTCCACGTTCGGTTCTTGCACATCCCGCGTCTTGGGTTTGAAGGTGTCCAGGGCAAGGCAGCCCCCGTCGCCGTCACGGAACAGGATGGATCTGCCCCCGAGCAGGTCGTCGACCGCCTCGTCCATCCTGGTGCGCAGCCGGATGGACGAGACGGGTACCCCGGTGATCCGGTTTTCATTGGTCCAGACAGGATCTCTCGCCAGGGTCTCAAGCACGGTTTCGGAAAGCAACGTGGTGTCGGCAAGGCCACGGATGTACACGAGAACACCCGGGCTTTGTCCCAGGATAAGATACCGGAACGCCAGATCTGGGGGGTTGCCCATCCGGTCCCTGATCGAACTGGCGAACTCATCCGCGCTCTTGCCCCTCAGTTCGGTGTTACGCCTTCTGTATCTGCGCAATCACAACAACCCCCCGACACAACATACCTGTAGGGTTAGGATTTACCACATCCGGTGCTACTAAACAGATTATGGCCAAGTCAGTTCTGTAGCACCCTGACATCCTAATCATCAGCCCGCCCGAAGCAACATCCAGTGTTCCCAAACACCTACTTTGTAACGTTAGAAGAGGCCATCGGTCGCTTATCAACAGAGGCCGAAAATTGAGACGTGGAAACACTGTAGGACTTGTTGGCCGGATTCTCGACTGGTTTTGTGGAGTATTGGCTTCACTTACTCTTCTGGGAGGTACATTTGAATCCCCTTTCTGTTATCATAAGTGCGTGGGCGTTTGTCCACTATGCCGGCCGGTGCTGGACCGGTACCGGTCCGAACAGGAGAACACCATGTCCAGAGAAGTCTTGCTTCAGCTGCTCGGTGTCTGGAAAACATACCGGATGGGCGAGGTGGAGGTTCCGGCCATGAAACCCACCGACTTGGAGGTGTACCGGGGCGAAATCCTGGTTATCCTGGGGCCCAGCGGTTCCGGTAAGAGTACGCTCTTAAACATCATGGGCGGGATCGACCAGCCCAGTGGCGGGCAGCTGCTCTACGAGGGCAAAAACCTGACCGGTGTAAGCGACAATGCCCTGACCGCTTACCGCCGCCACCACGTCGGATTCATTTTTCAGTTCTTCGACCTGATTTCCAACCTCACCGTTTCCGAAAACGTGGCCCTGGGTGCGGAGATCGCGGGCCGGCGCCCGGCCTTCGGGGCCATCCTGGACGGCCTAGGGCTCGGTGGCAAGGAGGAGAGCTTCCCGGCGCAGCTATCCGGCGGGGAACAGCAGCGCGTGGCCATCGCCCGTGCCCTGGCCAAGGAACCGGACCTGCTGTTGTGCGATGAGCCGACCGGCTCGCTGGACTACCGTACCGGGATCCGGGTGCTGCACCTCCTGCACATGGTCAGCCGGGAAATGGGCAAGACCGTGGTGATCATCACCCACAACACGCCCATTGGAGCCATGGCTGACCGGGTGATCACCATGCGGGACGGGTTTATTGATTGTATGGTGGCAAACGAAAAGCCGGTCGATCCCTCCCTGATCAGTTGGTGATGATATGCTGACGCGCAAGCTGATTCGTGACATTGCCCGCTATAAAGGCCAGTTTGCCGCCCTGGTTCTGCTGGTCACGCTGGGTGTTTCCCTTTTCTGTGCCATGTACCTGGCTTACGTGAACCTCCGGGATTCCGCGGAAGCCAGCTTTGAACGGCTCAACGCCGCCCACCTGACCGCCTATTTTGCCTCGGCGCCGGATGGCCTGGCGACGGAGGCGCGCCGGATCGACGGGGTGCAGATGGCGGCGGGCCGTGTGGTGGAGGACGTTTCCCTGGACCTGGAGGGGAGCCGGGAACGGATCACGGCCAGGCTCATCTCCCTTCCGGGCCCCGGTGAGGATCCTGTTAACAGCCTGCACCTGGTGCGGGGCCGCTTCCTGGACGGGGAATACCGGCGCGGCGTCCTGGTGTCCAGTGATTTCGCCTCCTTCCACGGGCTCGAACCCGGTGACCGGATTTACCCGGCGATCAACGGAATCCGGCAGGAACTGACCATCCAGGGGTTGGTGATCAGCCCCGAGTACCTCTTCCCGGCCCCCGACGCCGGGCAGATCCTGTCCACTGCCCGAACCTTCGGGGTGATGTTCGTTGCCCGGGAGACCATGGCGGAAATCATGGGCACCGATGGGCAGATTAACGAGATCGTGCTACTCCTGGCCCCTGGTAACGACCGGCAGCCAGTCAAGGACGCCCTGCGCGAGGTGGTTTCCGGCTACGGCTACCGGACGATCGTGGAATTGGAGGACCAACCAAGTTACCGCTTGCTGCAGAACGAACTGAACGAACTCTCCACCTGGTCGGTGATGCTCCCCACCCTGTTCCTGGGGGCTGCGGTGATGATCATCCTGGTGCTGCTGGCCCGAATCGTGCGCCAGCAGCGCCCCCACATCGGACTCTTGCGGGCGCTGGGGTACAGCCGGGGGGACATCCTGCGCTACTACCTGGGGTTTTGCTTCCTGGTGGGCAGTACCGGTTCGCTGTTGGGGATCCTGCTGGGGTACTGGATGTCGGTCGGCCTCACCAACCTATACGCCCAGTTCTTCAACATCCCCTATTTGGCTGGGGCCTTTCATTGGGATGTCCAGCTCTCCGCCGCCCTCCTGGGGATCGGAACCTGCCTGCTTGCCGGTGTTTTCTCGGCCTGGCAGGCGGCCGCGATCCAGCCGGTGGAGGCCATGCGACCGCCGGCCCCACCACCGGGGCGCCGGTTCTGGGGTGAGCGCTGGGTCGGCTTTATGCGTGAGATGCCTGCCCTGTGGAAGTTTCCGATCCGTAACATCACCCGCAACCCCTGGCGGTTCAATTTCTCCGCCGTCGGAGTGGCGGTGGCCTTGAGTTTCCTGATCCTGACCGGCTCCTTTTACAACCTTTTCGACAGCCTGATTACCCGTTATTTCGGCCAGATGGTGGCCTACGACGCCCGCATCAGTCTAACCGGCCCCACCGGATGGGATACGGTCCACGAAATCGCGCTCTGGCCCGAGGTGGACCGGGCGGAGGCGCTGGTGGAGGTGCCGGTACGGTACCGCCACGGACACATTGTCCACGAGGGCATGCTTACCGGCCTAGAGGAGGACACCCACCTGTTTGCCCTGCAGAACGCCGACGGAAACCGGGTCTTCCCAACCCGGGGCGGCGTCTTGCTTTCCTCAAATATCCGGGAGATCCTCGGCGTAGACGTCGGGGAGACGATCATCCTCGAGCCCATGCTGGAAGGGCTGCCGGCCCGGACGCTGCCGGTAGCCGGGACCGTGGAACTGTTCATCGGGGTCGGGGGTTTCCTGCCGGTGGAGGAGGCCCGCAGCCTCCGCGGACCAGGCGCTCCGATCTCGGCGGTACTGGTTACCACCACCCCCGGCGGCCTGGACCAGTTGAGGGAGCGGACCCGCACGCTGCCACTGGTCGCAGGTGTCCAGGATATCACTCAAATGCGGGCGGAAATAATGGAAAACCTCGATCTCATGTACGCCTTTATCGGGATTGCCCTGCTCTTCAGCATGCTCCTGTCCGGCGCCATCGTGTATAGCATGACCTCGATCACCACGCTGGAACGCATGCGGGAACTGGCCATCTTTCGGATGCAGGGCATGAGCCGGAAGGGAACCGGCATCCTGGTGGCCGCCGAGGGCGTGCTGCCGGCGCTGCCGGGTTTGGGACTGGGTATTTTGCTCGGCTATGTTTGGGCCGGAGCCTTTGCTGCGGCCTATGCCAGTCAAAGTGACCTGATGACCGTCCGGTTGGCCATCTATCCGGCTACCATCATCTTGGCGCTCGTAGGGATAGTCCTGGCGGTGGCGCTGGCCCAGGTGCCCGCCATCCGCAGCGCCGGCGGCATCGACCTGGCGGAAGCTTCAAAATACCGGGAGTAGGAGGGCGTGGCTCCATGCTGAGAAGAAAGTGGAAAATCGGGCTCGGGCTGGCGGTAGTCATCCTGACCGTAGCCGGGGTGTCCCTGGCGGGCAGCCTCAAGGGGGTAGTGGTGGAGACGGCCCAGGTCACCGAGGGCGACTTGGCCGTCACCGTGCGGGGCACCGGCGAGGTCAAGGTGCAAGACCTCGTGCACGTCTTCGCCGAGGTGGGCGGTCGGGTTACGTCCGTGCCGGGCAAAGAGGGAGACCGGGTGGCCGCAGGGGATTTGCTGGTCACTCTCGACACCGCCGCCCTTGAGGACCGCCTGGTCCAATTGACTGCGGAACACCAGGCACTGGAGACCCAGCTGGCCGAAGCCCGGAAACAGAACCGACTCGCGCTGGAGTTGGCGGCGCTGGCCCTGGAGCAGGCGGAAACCGACCTGGCGCGGGTGGCATTCCTGCACGAACAGGCGGCGGTAAGCGACAGCGAACTGGAGGCGGCCCGACTGGCCCGTGACGTGGCCGCATATAAGGTGGAACAGGCCGAAGCGGGGCAGTTGGGGGTGGACACCCTGGTCGCCCGGGTGCAGGCGGCCGCCGCCCTGGTGCGGCAGTCCGAACGGGAACTGGCGTTGGCCCGGGTGACCGCCGGTGTGGACGGTGTAGTCCTGACCCGGACCGTGGAACCGGGGGCGGTGATCGTCCCGGGTACCCCCCTGGTCACCCTTGGCGATCCCGGAGCGCTCAACATCGAGGCCCGGATCGAGCCCCGGGACGCCACCCTGGTGGAGGCGGGCCAGGCGGTCCGGATCACCCACTTGGCAGGGGGTACGCCCGTAGCCACCGGCGAGGTGGCTACGGTGGCCACGACGGGTCTCACGATCGTCTCTCCCCTGGGGGTGAAGGAGGCCAAGGCCGGTGTAGAGATCCGGGTCACCGACGGGACCGAGCGGTTAAAACCGGGTTACGAGGTGAACATCGAGATCGTAGTCGACCAAGGAGCGGCCGCGACCGTGGTCCCGGAATCGACGGTTTTCCGCCGGGCCGGGCAGACCATGCTGTTTGCCGTCCGGGACGGCCGGGCCCAGCTGGTGAAGGTGGTACCGGGCCGGCGCGCCGGCGGTCTGGTCGAAATCAGCGGGGACATCCGCGCCGGTGAAACGGTAATCGTCAACCCTCCGCCGGAGGTGAAAGGCGGTACGCGGGTTTCCGCGGACCGCTCCTGACCGGGGCCGGAACCTTAGGGTTGACGGTTTAATAAAAGTGTACAGGTTGGAAAACCACAACAAGACCCCGGTGCTGATCATGGAGAACATCGCCGGCGTTTTACTGAGGGAGTACCTGTCTGGAAACAGATGGACATACGGACCTTCCTAAACATAGCCATCCAGCTTTGCGACATACTTGGCAAACTTCATCTGAACCTACGGCACATTGAAGAACTAGTGGTGTTGAACGACGAGGCTTACCATATTCACGAGTGGTAACCTGACATGAAACGCCTGTTTCTGTCAAGGGATGGATGCGCATGTTGAACGCCTGCCGCGCCCCTGCGGACAATGCCGTTTACAAGCCGCGAAATCCGCGCCATAGCCACTACTACCGGTGCATCGAAGCGCATTTTGAAGAACTGGAAGGCGCCTGGGAAGAAAGGTACCAAAGAACCTGCGGTTTTTGGCGCCCTTTGGTGATGGACGTCATCTACAAATACCTGGATTGCGGCGATCTTCATTTCGGGTTTGCCAGGGTGCGGTGCGATACGTGCGGTCACGAATACTTGTTGGCCTTTTCGTGCAAACGCCGCCACTTTTGTCCTTCCTGCCACCAGAAACGGGTGGTCGAGTTCGGTGAATGGCTGTACGGCGAAGTGCTGAAACAGGTACCGCACCGCCAGTGGGTTTTCAGCATTCCGAAAAGACTGAGAATCTACTTCATGTTCGACCGCAGGCTTTTGGCGAAGTTGAGCCAATGTGCCTGGACGGTGCTGTCCGGCTACTTGAAGCAAGGCGCCGCCTTTGACGACGCTGTCCCGGGAGCGGTGATCGCCGTACAGACTTTTGGCGATTTTCAGAACTTCAACCCCCACCTTCACATCATCGCTACCGACGGTTGCTTTTACGGGAATGGCGGATTTGCGGCCGGGCCAAGGCCGAACCCTTCGGACTTGGAAACCGCGTTTCGCCTGGAAGTCCTCAAGATGCTGAAAAACGAGGGGAAAATCACCGGCTTGATCATCGAGAACATGCTGAGCTGGCATCACAGCGGGTTTAACGCGTATTGCGGCGAAGCCATCTGGCCCTCCGACCAAGAAGGGATTGAACGGTTGGCGCAATACATTATCCGGGTGCCTATTGCGCAAGAACGCATGGCCTACATCCCCGCCGCCCAGACCAGAGACGGTGTCGCTAAAGTCGTCTACACAGCCAAGGACGGCAAAACATCCAGAACCTTTGCGGCGCTGGATTGGCTGGCTCAGCTCGTCAGGTACTACGGTTATTACTCGAACAAGTCGCGGGGACTCCGGAAAAAATCGGCTGCCGGAGATCAAATGCCGGCCCTTGTTGAATCCGGGATTTCGCGAACAGAGTTTCGCAAGAACTGGGCGCGCTTGATCCAAAAGGTATACCACGCCGATCCCTTGCTGTGTCCCAAGTGCAATGGCTCAATGCGCATCGTCTCCTTTATCGAATCCCCGGAGACAATCAAGAAGATCTTGCTTCATCTCAATCTATGGGAGACGCGGAACCACGATCCGCCTGACTTCAATGCGGTCAAACATATTCCGGAAGCGATACCGGAGCTGAGTTGTGATGACTATTCTTGATATTTCGCCTATTAGCTGCTCAGAAAGGGCTGGCCATCTAACGGCATATCCATGTCCGAAACGCCGTTGATTTGGATGTTTCTGGAATCCGCGCCGATTCTCTCTCTAAATACTGCAATTCTGTGCTGTTTTGCGCATACCCCATGTAAAATCATGTATTGGGAAGAAATATTTTGTGTGCTTGACATGCCTTGTGGCTCTTGTTATGCTCTTTCCAACAAAAAGCAAATTCTTATCCATCAAATTCTTATCCATCCAACAAAAAGCAAATTCTTATCCATTATCCATCAAATTCTTATCCATGGACAGGTTATCCCTGTATTTCCAGTCAGGAAGGTGATGTGCGTGGATCGACTGCCATTCCGGGCTGCCGCTGACGACCGGTTGGGTGCCCCTGCGAGAACGCGGTGGGCAACCTTAACCGTCTGGTTTGTTTTGTCATTGCTCCTCCTGTTCCCCTGCGCCGGGTCCGCCTCTGCCGCGCCCCGCGTCCTCCTCGACGGTAAACCCCGCTCCTTCGACGTGCCCCCGGTGATGGAGCAGGGCCGCGTCCTGGTGCCGATGCGGGCCATTTTCCAGGCCCTGGGCGCAGAGCTTGAGTGGGACGGCGCCACCGAGACTGTCACCGCCACCAGGGGGCGGACGACCGTTATCCTGACCATTGGGAGCAGGACCGTATTCAAGAACGGTAGCCCCGTCGTCCTCGACGTTCCGGCAAAAATCATAAACGGTCGGACCGTGGTTCCCCTGCGCTTCGTCTCCGAAGCCCTCGGTGCCGGGGTGGATTGGGATGCTGTTGCCCAGACCGTCACCATTTCCTCCGGCACACCCCCTGCCGAAGGATCACAGGGTGTTGCACCGAAACCCGAGACGAGCCTGATCAAAAGGGAGTTTGCCTGGGACTATGGGGGTAAGCGCTGGACATGGAAACTGCTAGTGCCGGAGGCGACCTACACCTATTACACCAACCTGAAACGTCCGCCGACGGACGACTATTCGGTCTACGTTACCGATCCGGCTGACGATACTTTTATTTCAAGTCTAGCTGCTCGATTAAAGGAGACGGCCGTGCGGGAAAAATACTCGCCCAAGCAGACGGTAGAACTCGTTGTAACCTTTGTCCAGAACATCAAATATGCCCTAGACAACGTTTCCAAGGGCGTTGAAGAGTATCCGAGGTACCCCCTGGAAACCCTCGTTGACCAAGAGGGCGATTGCGAAGACCACAGCATCCTGCTCGCTTCCGTTCTTAAGGAAATGGACTACGGTGTAATATTGATTTATTTCCCCGGTGAGCATATGGCCGTGGGCGTTAAGGGCAAGGACCTGCCCGGTGCGTACTACGAGTACGAAGGTGCGCGGTACTACTACGTGGAAACAACGGCTACCGGCTGGTCAATCGGCAAAATCCCGGATGAATATCTCCGGACCAAAGCCCGCATAGTCCCGCTGGTACCGCGGCCGGTACTGACCCACAAAGGCGAATACAAATGGACATCAAAAGGCACTGCAGGCGGCTGGCTTGAACTGAAGGTCGAGGTGCGTAACGACGGGACGGCCACCGCCCGGGCTACCAAAGTTTATGCGGCCCTGGATGCGGGAGGCGGTCTTGTTTACGACCAGCAGTGGTCTGACTCACTCGACCTGGAGCCGCACTCTGCGGGTACTTACACTTTGTTTCTGAAACTGCCGGCCAACGTGTATACGCGCCTGATTGTAAAGATCGTAAGCGATGGTCACCTGGCAGATGAAAGCACCTCTGATTGGTTCAATGCGTGAGACGAGCAGGCTGCACAGGCGGAGCAGATCCGATTTTTTTATTCACTTTTTCTTGCGCGGATGACCATCGGTTCCGGGCCGGGTGCGGCATTCCCCAACAGAAGCTCCACCGCTCTCCCTTGACGTCCACATGCTAATGGTAGTTTTCCGCAAACCGGCCGCACGGAACAAAGATAAACCGGTGGTCGGCAATCCTAAGCATTCTTTTCTTCAGATCGCCAAGTATCAGCGATCTGACCTCCAGGTGGAAGAGGCCCGGCATCTGCTCGACATCCTCGAAGACCGCAACTAGACCCGTTCCACGCTGATCACCAGCCAGATGCCGGTGAGCCAATGGCACAACATCCTGGCCGATCCCACTCTCGCTGACGCGATTCTGGACCGGCTGGTGTACAATGCCTATAAACTGGAACTAAGGGGGGAGTCTATGCGCAAATTAATGACCAAGCTTGACTGATTCCGCCCGGATATATTATCCACAACCAGCGTCGCTTCGCTCCGACTACTGGTCGTTTTACTCCGGAACAGGTGGTCGGATTGGGCCGGATTCAGTGATCGATTCGAGCGGAATGCGCACTCTAACATATCAATGACCCTGAACACCTATAGCCACATCATTAAGGGGATGCAGGAAAACGCAACAGCAAAGCTGGATTCGTTCCTCAAAATAGAGAACCCTTCCCAAGCATAAGGAAGGGTAACCACAAAGAAAAATATAGGCTTCCTATCAGAAGTGGGGGATAGCGGCCCCCGCTTCCTTATTGGCAAACTGCAAGGTTCATAGCATTGGTTTAGCATTATTTGGCTTCAATGCTACCGCTTTAACACTCCACTCTGAACCCGCAAACCCCTGATATTCCTATGGTGGACCCGAGGGGGATCGAACCCCTGACCTCTAGAATGCGAGTCTAGCGCTCTCCCATCTGAGCTACGGGCCCGTGCGAAGATCATTTTAGCATAGATAAACCGGGGACGCAAGCTCGTACCTGTTCCGTAAGGCTGCGACCCCCGGTTCGGGCCCGACCTGCAGTCGGTCATATCCGCTCTAGCGGGCGAAGACGTGCCGGTCAATCTGGGTTACGATGGTGCGGCTCCAGACCCACGGATTGACCTTCTTGTAAGGGTTCCAGAAGTACAGGGCGCCTTTACTCGGGTCTCGGCCGGCAACGGCCTGCTCAGCGGCCTGCATTGATTCCGAGGTTACCGAACGCCAGATCATGCCGTTGGATACGGTACAGAAGGCCCTTGGCTGAAAGACAACACCCTTGACATTGTTGGGGAAGTCCTTGTGCTCAACCCTGTTCAAGATCACGGCGCCCACTGCGACTTTACCAGGGTAGGATTCCGTGGCCGCTTCGGCCTCGATAACCCTGGCCAGCAGGACAACATCATCCCGGTCTACCTTTATCCCGCGCGATAAAGCCGACGCATTTTGATTCTTAGCAGGGTCTGCTTCCTCTTCACCCACCGTTTCCGCTTGGACCGAATCCGGTCGTTCGTTGGCGGCCGCGTGAGCGGCGATCCCAACCGTAAGCGAAATTGCAAACAGGTACGCAATACAAACTGTGGCAAGACGTCTATAGGTTGAATTTTGCCACAAAACACCAAAAGCCATCGTTTTCACTCCCTTTCGTTTGTTAGACGCGGCTCAGTTGAAGAGTATACCGGAAAAGAATCCGAAGGGCAATGGCAAGTGGTGGCAGGAAAAAAAAGACCCCGCGCCGAAGCACGGGGTCGCCTGAAGGTATTCGATGTTGGTTTTTGAATTCACCCTTGTAAACTTATTGTATGCGCAACCTCGGGGTTATGATTCTTTTTATTGCGAATAAGGGCATCTTCTGCGTAGTCACTGGAGACCAGGTAGAGGTTAACCCATAGCTCGTGTTCATTATTCTTACCCACGAGTTCACCGGCCAGATTCTTAAACTTGCGGTGTACCCTATCCTTAAATGAGGAGAAGTCGATGAGCATGTCCAGGACATCCTTCTGGCTGTAGGTTGCACCTTCACGCAAGGCCTTTGTCAAACCGCCCACCCCCTAGGAAACATTATACCATAGCTACCAAAAAATGTTAAGAGGGTAGTCAAAAAACAATGGACCCGACCGGGTCCATTATTTCTCATCAGACGTCGTTGTAGGCTGGGATTCAAAAACTGGTGTATCCGGCAGTGCCGATGTTCTGACCGATTAAGTTACCGGATGCCAGGTTTCGGTTGGCCATTCCGGTCATCTGGTTGGCGCCAAAGGCATTGCTGTAGTTACCCAGGCCGGTCTGCCAATTCGTGCCGAACTGGCCAGCGGAGATATTCTGGCCGGGATTGAGCCCGTAGTTACCGCCAAGGTTAGCGGAAGCACCGATATTCTGGCCGTAGGCAGTCCCGGCGTAAGGGCTGGCGAAGGCAGCGCCGTAAGCACCGTAGTTGCCCAGGGTACCGAACTGCGTCCCTCCGAACTGCTGAGCCGAGTACGGCTGCGCGGTCCACTGGCCGGTCCCGTAAGCGCCAGCTCCCTGGAAGCCGGCCGTACCGGCTCCGGCGCCAAACTGGCCGGCTCCAGCGCCAAACTGGCCGGCTCCAGCGCCATACTGACCGGCTCCGGCGCCATACTGACCAGCTCCGGTTCCCCACTGCACGTTCTGTCCGACTGCAGAGATGTTCTGCGCAATGTTCGAGAGTTGGTTGATGCTGCTGCTCATGCTCTGAGCGATCTGGTTCAGCCTCTGGAGCTGCGCCGAGTTTTGCTGCTCAGCCTGTGAAAGCTGGTTGGCCATGTTGGTAATGTTGTTGAGATCCTGGCGCATGCTGTTGAGCTGTTGCTGAATCTGGTTCATTTGAAACATGTTTTGAAGGCCTCCTTCTTGCCGTTTTTCTTATTATTCACTTTATTACCAGCAATATTAGTGGAATATCCTGGTGCATGTGAAATCATTTTTTGTAAACGTTGGCAAGATATACACCCCCCGTTGGTTGGATGATCAGACCGTGCAACTCGGGCCGGTGGCCAGCGGAGTGGATGCTGTGGTTCAAGAAGACCCAGGGCGCGTCCTTGACGATAATCTCCTGGGCCTGCTCGTATAGCCGGGTACGGGTTTCCCGGTCGGGTACCTGGCGGGCCCGCGTCAGCAGGGCATCGACGTGAGCGTTTGAGTATCGGGCGCCGTTCATCCCCGTGGCAATCTGGGGGGTGGAAAGCAGATTATAAAGGAAGTCGTCGGGATCAGCGTTATCACTGATCCATCCGAATAGGAATGCGTCGCCGTCCTGGCGTCGGATGGCCTCCTTGCATTCCTCCCATTCGTAGGCCGTGATCTTCACCTTAAAGCCTACTTGTTCCAACTGGACGGCAATGGCGTCGGCCAGGGCGAGACCGCCTGCGGGGTTGTAAGGGCGGGTGCCGTTATAAGTAACCAGGGTGATCTCGGTTCCGTCGTAGGCTGCTTCACTGAGTAACCGCTTTGCTTCTTCAGGATTGTAGGCCATTTCGATCTTTGAGGTATGGCCCAGTACCCCGGGCGGTAGCGGAGTATGGGCGGGGACGACTTCCCCCGGGTACAGTTCCCGGATTATTGCGTTACGGTCGATCGCGAGGGCTGCTGCCTGGCGTAGGAGCGGATTGTCAAAGGGCTTGCGGTTGGTATAAAATGCAAGGTAACTCAGGTCCAGGCCGCCCAGTTCAACGGTTTGCAGCTGGCGGCTGCCGATGGTGTCAACCAGTCCCAGCCCTTCGGCGATATCTGCTTTCTTGTCCTGGAGCGCCTTGAGGCGGGCGTTTGCCTCCGTTATGGTTTTAAAGACAACCCGGTCCATGCGCGGTGCACCGGTTCGGTACTCTGGAAAGGGTTCCAGCAAGATCATTTCTTCAGTTACCTCGGTGATCCGGTAGGGACCGGCTCCCACCGGCCGGTCCGGTTCAGTGCTGGGTTTAACGATTGCGGCAGCGGGAGTGGCCAGGTTTTTAGCTAGAGGTGCATAGGGGTACCGCAGGTGCAGAACCAGGGTCAGGTCATCAGGAGTATCAATTTTGTCAACTGCCCCGTAGATGTAGCCGGCGTAAGGATAGAGTTTGCTTCCGGCGTTCAACTGCTGCTCGATGCACGACTTGACAGCGACGGCGTCGAGGCGTGTGCCGTCGTGAAACCTGAGGTTTTTGCGGAGGTGAAACGTCCAGCGTCGGCCGTCGCCCGAGACCTCGTATTTGTGGGCAACGGCGGGTTCCACCTCGCTGCTGCCCGGCCGGAAACGTAGCAGACCTTCGTAGACGTTGATCAGAACCGGAATCGGGGTTTCGTCGGCTATACGCCGGGGATCGAGCGTTGTCGGTTCAGCCTTGAGAATGTAGACTAAACTGTCAGGTGCTTCTACCGGCTGTTGGCTTTCTGGCTTGACCAGTACCGCCACAGCCAGTAGGAGTATCACCGCGGTCAGGATGGCATGAAAGCTCAGACGCATTAATCCAGCCCCTTGCGAGTTTTAACTACTATATTCTGGTTATATATGGAAATACCTTCCTGGATAATGGATTAATGTTTGGATGCCGGGGATAGGCGGTTGCGGTTTTTTTTTCTAATAAGTGGTCAATGCTAAAATGTCGACCACTCACTGACTATTGGGAAGACCCAAATTGTGGGGGGGTGAGCTCCGGTGGGCATCTTATTCGGACCCGGTGGGAATTCGCAGTCCTTTTATGACGAAGGTCACAAGTCCTCCGTCGACGCGCCGGGATGGATTAGACGGCTGGGGTTAGGGGCCTATGAGTATCAGTGTGTCCGCGGTGTAAACATCGGGGAGGCAACTGCCGCCAGATTGGGCGAAGAGGCGGCTCGCCAAGGGATCGTCCTCAGTATTCACGCTCCCTACTACATTAATTTCGCGGCCACCGACCCTGGCCTGCTTGCCAAGACCAAAAAGCACCTGCTGGATTCACTTCGGGCGGCGCGCTGGATGGGGGCTACGCGGGTGGTTTTCCACCCGGGGAGTGCCGGTCCGGACCGCGGAGCAGCGCTCGAGCGGGCGAAGGAGGCGGTGGCACAGGTTATCGATCAGGCTGCCGACGAGAATCTGGACGACATCATCCTGGCCCCGGAAACACTCGGCAAGCTTTCCTACCTTGGACTGCTGGATGAGGTTCTGGAATTGTGCACCCTGTCCCCGCACATGCTCCCCACGGTCGATTTCGGCCACATTCACGCCCTTACCCAGGGTGCCCTAACCGACCGTGCCGCTTATGCAGCCGTACTGGATCGGGTTGTGGAGCGTCTCGGTGAGGACAGGACGCGGCGGATGCACATGCATTTCAGCCCGGTCGAATTCACCGCTGCCGGTGAACGCAAGCACTGGTCGATCAAGGACGGTTACGGGCCCGATTTCCGCCCGCTGGCCGAGGAACTGGCAGAACGCGGCTATGCTCCCATCCTAATCTGCGAATCGAACGGAACCCAGGCGGAGGACGCCGTCACTTACCAGCAGAGATATCTTGAAACCATAAGAGCCAAACCCTAAAAATAGTGGTTTCCTTTTTGGCTTCCTTTCTATATAATAGTTTCCGTTGCATAATTTCTCACCAAGGCGATCAGCCTTTTCAATGGTAATTCTGGCCTTTATACATTCAAGGCTGAAGGGGGTTTAAAACTGTGTTACCCACTCCGAAGAAATACTTCGTAACGGCGGCGTGCGCCGAGGGTACAAACAAGCTTAACGCCTTTGACAATGCCCTCTTGAAGGCGGGGATCGGAAACATCAACCTGATCCGGGTCTCCAGTATTCTGCCTCCCGAGGCCGAGTATGAACCGGAACTGAAGTTTCCGCTGGGCGCGTTAGTCCCGACTGCCTACGGTTCCATAACGAGCGACATTCCCGGTGAGCTTATCGCGTCTGCAGTCGGTGTTGCGGTTTCCGAAACGTTTGGTGTGATTATGGAGTTTGGTGGAAAGTGCAGCGGCAACGAGGCCCATGAAGCGGTGAGCCGGATGCTTGATGAAGCCTTTGCCACCCGCGGGCTCAAAATCCTGGAGCGGAAGATCGCAGCCAGTGAGCACCGTGTGGAAAAGGTGGGGTGTTGTATTGCCGCCGTTCCCATGTGGTATTAAGGGAGTCAATTCTAAACGGTCTTCAAGGTTACTTAACTCGATACTTTGATAGTCTGCCGCAAGGAGGGAAACACATTGGAACTTTGGTTTACGGAAAAACAGGGTGACTTTCTGGCCACGAGTTACCGTGTCCGCAAGACGCTGCACACCGAGAAGACCCCGTTCCAGGATCTCGCGGTGCTGGACACCGTTCCGTTCGGGCGCATGCTGGTACTGGACGGGTTTGTACAGACCACGGTTGGTGACGAGTTCATCTATCACGAAATGATTACGCACGTGCCGTTGAACAGCCACCCGTCTCCGAAGAAGGTACTGATCATCGGCGGCGGTGACGGCGGGACCATGCGCGAGGTCGTCAAACATCCGTCGGTAGAGAAGTGCATCCAGGTCGAGATCGACGAGAAGGTGGTGGAAGCCTCCAAGAGATTTCTGCCCGAGATCGCCTGTGGTTTTGATAGCCCCAAGGGCGAACTGATCATCGATGACGGGATCAAGTACGTCAAGGAGCACCCGGACACGTTTGACGTGATCATTATCGATTCGACCGATCCGGTAGGCCCGGCCGTCGGTCTTTTCAGCCGCGAGTTTTACAGTTCGGTTCACCGTGCCCTCAAGGAAGATGGGCTGTTCGTAGCCCAGAGCGAATCGCCCAACTACGAGTTGGATCTGATTGTCCGGATCAACCGGGATCTGAGGGAGATATTTGGTCTGAGCCGGACCTACGTGGCGCACATTCAGACCTACCCCGGCACGATGTGGAGCTTTACGATCGGTTCCAAGAAGTACGACCCGAAGAAGGTAGACCCGGCCAAGATTGCCGAAATCGAAGGACTTCGTTACTACACACCAGAACTGCACGTGGGTGCCTTCGCGTTGCCCCGTTTCGTGGCGGATCGCATAAAGGAACAGGTTTAAAACCGTGCTTAACTGGACGACCAAGGAATGTGACTTCATGGCCGCGGGGTCAGACTACCAGCGCGCTTCGATGGTCATTGTCGGGGCGCCGCTGGACAGCACCACCTCTTTCCGGGGCGGGACCCGGCTCGGTCCGCGGGCCATTCGTGAGATGTCCTATAATCTCGAGGACTACAGCATTGAGCTGGGCAGCGAAATAAGCAGCGTGTCCTTTTTCGATGCCGGTGATCTGGTCTTCCCCCTAGGTTACCTGGAGGAAAGCCTGGACCGGATCGAGCACGTCGCCGACCGTATCCTGGGTGACGGCAAGATTCCGATATTTTTGGGCGGGGAACACCTGATTACCCTACCCATCATCCGGTCGGTGGCCAAACACTATCCGGAGCTGGTGGTGATCCACCTTGACGCCCACGCGGATCTGCGCGAGGAGTACCTGGGCGTGAGGTTGTCTCACGCCACGGTGATGCGGCGGGTCAGCGAGATCATCAGCCCGTCCAACCTGTTTCAGTTTGGGGTGCGCTCCGCCACCAGGGACGAGATCATCTTTGCCCGGGACAACGGCTACATGTCCGTTGACGAGGTTCTGGGAGGGTTGGAGGAGGTCACTCCGGTACTTAAAGGCAGGCCGGTCTACCTGTCCCTGGACATCGACGTTGTGGATCCGGCTTTCGCTCCCGGGGTGGGTACCCCCGAGCCCGGCGGCATTGACTCACGCGAATTACTGCAGTCTGTGTACTATCTCTACGACTTGAATGTCGTGGGGCTCGATATTGTCGAAGTCAATCCTACTTATGACCTGTCCGGCCGGACTGCGGCATTGGCTGCTAAAGTGCTGAGAGAGGCCATAATCTGCTGTGGCGCAGGCAGACGGGGCAAAATCAAGATTGTGGAGAATAATAAGCATTCTAACAGTTGACTTTTAAATCCGCCTTCGGTATACTAAGACTTGCGGCACGGAGCTGTGGTGTAGCCTGGTCTAACATATCTGCCTGTCACGCAGAAGATCGCGGGTTCGAATCCCGTCAGCTCCGCCATAATAAGTAACTAACGCAAGGCGAAAGGCCTTGCTTGTTTTTGGCGGTCGGGGCAGAGTTTAGTACTTGCAAAAAAGCATGAACGGTGCTAGAATAAATTCTGCGGTCGTCCGTTGGCAGACAGTGGGCTGCCGGTATTTTAAGCCAAGGTAGCTCAGTTGGTAGAGCAGAGGACTGAAAATCCTCGTGTCGGCGGTTCGATTCCGTCCCTTGGCACCAAGTAGTTAAATATGCGGAAGTGGCTCAGTGGTAGAGCATCGCCTTGCCAAGGCGAGGGTCGAGGGTTCGAATCCCTTCTTCCGCTCCATAAGATTAAAAATCTCCTCTGACGGGTGGACAACCCAGACGAGGAGGTTTTCTGTTGTGCCATCCTCAATCTCCACCATATCCTTGTATATCCCTTCTTCGAAAATCTTGAGGCGGGGAACATAAATACATACAGAATTGTGGGTCTAATGGTCAAAACGATTCTGCCGGACAGGGGTGGCTTGCAGGTTAACCGAAAATTAAGACTACGGTAATAAACCTTTAACAATCGTCAATTATCATTACTCTTGAAACAATATACAGATGAGTGGTAAAAGCGATGCAGGTGCTGGTAGTTGACGATGAACCGAAGATTTGTGAGTTGATCCGGTATAACCTGGAACGCTATCACTACGGGGTGATCACCGCCTTTGATGGAACCAGCGCACTCGAATTGGCGTGCCGGTTGCGTCCGAACCTGATTATCCTGGACATAATGTTGCCCGGGATTGATGGTTTAGAGGTCTGCCGGGAGATCCGGCGGAGCCCGGAGACGGCTGCTATTCCAATCATTATACTAACCGCTCGCGGACAGGAAATCGACAAGATCCTGGGCTTTGAACTGGGAGCCGACGACTATGTGACCAAGCCCTTCAGCCCGCGGGAGTTGATGGCCCGCGTAAAAGCCCAGGTTCGCCGGTCAACGACCGCGACCAGCCAGGCGGCGTTCACTCAAGAGCAGCGGAAAGAGATTCACGTTGGGGACCTGGTGATCAATCCGGACCGGTTCGAGGTCTTTCTCGGAGGCCAGGAAATCCGGCTTTCCCGGAAGGAGTTCAGTCTGCTCCTGTTGATGGCCTCCCATCCGGGCCAGATTTTCACACGTGATCAACTGATGTCGGTAATCTGGGGGTATGACAGCGTTGACGAGACGCGGACGGTCGACGTTCATATCCGCTACCTACGTCGGAAGATTGAGCGCGACCCGTCCCACCCGAAGTACATCGAAACAATTCGCGGTCTGGGTTACCGTTTCAAGAACGGGTAACCGGAGAAAAACCACTAGCATATACTGAAGGCTGACGCATAGAATAAAAATTATGTTCTTTCCGGTACGGCCGGAAAAAAGGAGGTGGAATACATTGCATCATCCGTACCGCAGTGTTATGGCTGATATGCTCCGGGAACGACATCGCCTGCTGGAAATGCTGTACTACGCGCCCATGCATCGGGAACGCATTTTGGATCGGCTCAGGGAGTTGGAGGCACTTATTACCTTGGAAGAGGACAACGGACCGCGCACCTATCTCGACCATATCATGAATCGCGCCAACTTTGCGTTCGATTCCCCGCCGCAGCCGCAGTAGATCCGCCAATGTAAAGATAGCCCCAAACGGAGGAGGCCGAAAAGCCTCTTTTTTCGTGCCCTTCACCCACCCCCACTTGTTTCCTTTACACAAAATTAACACGCCGGAAACGTTGTCTTAACATTGGTTGTTTACGATGGAGGAAACCATTACCGGCGGGGGACAAAGTGCGACGCAAGATTGAGTGGTTAATTGAAAAGAGTTTGCTGCTTAGTGCAATCGCAGGTATCCTGATTGTCATGCTGATTGCGGTTTTTACTTTTCTGGAGGGTTTCCCGTTCCTGGCCAAATACGGGGTAACGAACTTTATCACGGGCAAGGTCTGGGGTCCTTCCTACGGTGAGTTTGGCATTCTGTCCATGATCATCGGTTCTTTTTACGTCACCGTCGGCGCGCTGATCATCGGCGTTCCGATCGCGGTGGCCTGTGCGATCTTCCTGGCGGAAATGGCGCCGCAGCGATTGGCCCGCCTGTTCCGGCCGATCATCGAACTCCTGGCTGGTATCCCGACCGTGGTGTACGGCTTCTTCGGCCTGATTGTGATCGTCGGGTTTATCAAGGCCCATTTCAACGTGCCGGGTTTCAGCGTCCTGGCGGCATCGCTGATGCTGGCGATCATGATCCTGCCTACGGTGATTAATATCTCCGAAGACGCGATCCGGGCCGTGCCCAAGCACTACAAGGAAGGCTCGCTGGCCCTGGGGGCGACCCACTGGCAGACGATCCGGTACGTGATCCTCCCCTGCGCCCGCTCAGGCCTGATCAGCGCCATCTTCCTGGGGATGGGGCGGGCGATTGGTGAAACGATGGCCGTAATCATGGTGGCCGGGAATACCGCCCTGATTCCTGGTTCGGTTCTTGACCCGGTTCGAACCCTGACCATCAACATCGCCCTGGAAATGGGTTACGCTTACGGTGATCACTCCTCATCCCTATTTGCCACGGGGATCGTGCTTTTCGTTTTGATCATTTGTCTCAATGCCCTGGTGATGCGCTTGAAAAGGCGGGTGACGGACTAAACCATGTACAGACACAGTCTGAAGATCGAGGAAACCCTGGTTAAGGCCTTCATCTACTTCTCCGTAGTCTGCGTGGTATTCGCCCTGTTCAGCATCCTGTGGCACATTCTCTCGCACGGTGTTGGGCTGATCACGTGGGAGTTCATCTCGTCGTACCCGCGGGAGATGGGCCGGGCGGGCGGTATCCTACCCTCGATTGTAGGCACCGCCTGCCTGGTGGCGCTGGCGGTGGCCGTGGCCGGACCGATCGGGATTCTGACCGCCACCTATCTGGCGGAGTATGCCGGGAAGAGCCGGATCATGGTGGCGGTACGCTTCTCCATCGACACCCTGGCCGGGGTGCCGTCGATCGTGTTCGGCTTGTTCGGGTTTGCCTTTCTGGTGATCTTCTGCGGTTTCCGCTGGTCCATCCTCTCCGGCGGACTGACGCTGGCTTTTATGATCCTGCCGGTCATCGTGCGTACCTCGGAGGAGGCCATCAAGAGTGTACCCTACGAGTACCGCGAATGCAGCCTGGCGCTTGGGGCTACCAAGTGGCAGACGGTGGCGCGGGTGGTACTGCCCGCGGCCGCACCCGGCATCGTGACCGGAATCATCCTGAGTATCGGGCGTTCGGTGGGTGAGACAGCGGCGATTATGTTAACCGCCGGCAGTTCCCTGGGATTACCCACTTCCATCATGGACCCCGTGCGCAGCCTCTCCCTGCACCTCTATATCCTCGTTTCCGAGGGTGTTTCCTTCGAAATGGGATATGCTACAGCCAGCGTTTTGATCATCCTAATTTTCCTCGTAAACCTGTTAACGAACATGACGGTACGCTACATGATCACCAAGCGTATGGGGGCCGGGGCTCACTAGGTTCGTTCCCCAAATCGCCCGCTCCTGCGCTGGGAATAATAAGATCCGGGGTGAGAACAATGGAACGGATCGCGGTGATTTCGGATATCCACGGAAACCTTCCGGCCTTTAATGCCGTCCTGGCGGACATTGACCGGATTGAGGTGAACGGGATTTATTGCACGGGAGACCTGGTTGGGTACGGGCCCTTCCCAAACGAGGTAGTTTCGCTGATCCGGGAACGGGCCATCCCGACGGTCCTGGGCAACTATGACGACGGGGTTGCTTTTAACCGGATGGCCTGCGGCTGTGACTACCCCGACCCGGAGACTATGGCAGTCGGTTCGGCCTCGATAGACTGGACCAAGGCGAACCTTTCCGAGGAGAACAGGAATTTCCTGCGCAGCCTTCCGGCCCGGAAACGGGTCTCCCTGGGAACGACGGACATCCTGTTGGTGCACGGATCACCCCGGGCTTTGAATGAGTACCTGTACGAAGAGAGCATCCCGGACCTACTCCCGGAACTTAAACGGGCGTCTCACTTTGACGTGCTTGTGGCAGGACATACTCACCGCCCCTATGTGTGGCAGGCGGAATCCGTATTGGTGGTCAATCCCGGCAGCGTCGGCCAGCCGCGTGACGGCGACCCCAGGGCAGCCTATGCGCTGTTGGGAACTGGCGACAAGGGCAAGGTCACCGCCAGCATCGTCCGGGTCAACTATGATATCGATCGTACGGTACAGGCGATCAAGGTGGTGGGCCTGCCCGAGAGCCTGGGCAGTACTTTGGTTCGCGGAAAGCGCTGAGAACCGGTCCCGAATTAACCCATTTTTAAAGTTCTGATAACGGGTATTTAACATTTACCGTTTAATCTTGTCTCAGAGATAATTTGGTGGTTTGGGTGAAGGAGGGGAGAACAGAGGAATAATTTTTGACCCGGTATAAAAATGTAAGCTAATCAAAAACTGATTGACTAAAGAGGAGGAACAAGGATGTTTAATACGGGATTTAAATCCAAATGGATGCTTCTGTTTATCGTGACCATGCTCGCCGCTTTAGTAGTCGCGGGTTGTGGTGGCGGCGCTTCGGATACCGGCGCCAAGGATCAGGAACCGGGTGCGGAAACCGCGCTCAAGGGAACATTGACCACCGCCGGCTCGACCTCGGTTCAGCCGCTGTCTGAGGAGTTTGCCCAGGCCTTTATGGCGAAGTATCCAGGAACCAACGTTATGGTCCAGGGCGGTGGATCCAGCCAAGGAGTCAAAGCTGCCAACGAAGGAGTCGCAGACTTCGGCGCTTCCTCGCGTAACTTGAAAGACGAAGAGAAGGCCTATGGACTGACCGAAGTGGTCGTTTGCCTGGACGGCATCGCCGTGGTCGTACACCCCGAAAACAAATTTGTTGAAGACCTCTCCATCGAAGATGTGTGCAAGGTCTTTGCCGGCGAAATCACGAACTGGAAAGAACTCGGCGGTCCGGATAGCAAGATTATGGCCGTTACCCGTGAGGCCGGTTCCGGTACCCGCGGTGCTTTTGAAGAAATGGTAATGGGTAAGGATGCTAAGATTTCCGATACTGCGATCGTACAGCCATCCAACGGCGGGGTGCACCAGGCTGTTGCCGGTGACAAGAACGCCATCGGTTACCTGTCGATGGGTTACCTGGATGATAAGGTCAAGACCGTAAAGGTTGACGGTGTGGAAGCAACCGTAGACAACATCAAGGCTGGTACCTATAAGATTTCCCGCCCGTTCATCTATATGTACAAGGGCGAAGCCAGCCCGCTACTCCAGGCCTTTATGGACTACTGCCTGAGTGATGAGGGCCAGGCAATCGTGGCTAAACACTACATCACTGTGAATTAGCACTGAAGAAAAGAGGACCCCCTCCTCAATAGAACATTGCCTCCTGTTGATTAGTTAGGCCTACCGCCATAAAACGGTAGGCCCCTTTCTATTATCTTACCTTTGACCTCTGGCTCACACACTTCCTTTAGGCAGGACGTTTTGCGGTCCTCTGCGAGGACTGTACGGTTTTAGAAGAAGAACTGAAACACGTACTGCAGCGCCAGGGCCGTGACAATCACGCCCAGCACGCCGCGGATGATGCGCTCCGGCAGGAAACGCTGTATCCGGGCGCCGCAGTAGGTACCTGCAAAGCCGCCGATACCGAACAGGATTCCCAGGGTCCAGTCGGGTGTTACCGCCACCTGGGCGCCGACATCAGTCAAGCCAAGGCCGTAGAAGAAGACCACACCGGCGATCGAGGTCAAGAAGGTGCCGGCGAGGGCGGCTCCGGCCACCGTATAGATCGGCAGTCCCAGTACGGATACCACGAAGGGGGCGATGATGGCGCCGCCACCGATGCCGTAGATACCACCAATGATTCCCACCACCAGGGCCAGCATAAAGATGGTTACCGTACCGAAGGAGAAGGTCTCACCCCAGAACGTGTATTCGATTCTGCGTACCGACCAGGATTGCGTTTGGACGATCGCCTCCGCCGGAAGGCCCTCGGCGACCTTTGATTGGTTCGTCGCCTTTAGTTCCTTGACGCGTTCGTTGAACTTCTTCTCCACGGACTTCATCTGGCTCTTGCTCTTGAGATACCGCCCGGAAGTCTCGTACAGGAGCCGTACCCCCAGGTACAGTAGCACCAGTCCCACAAAGAACTTGAAGGCGCGGGGATCAAGGAAGTAGTGGATGCGCAACCAGGCGCCGATAAACACCCCGGGTAGGGTACCGACGATAACCACCCAAGTCAGGGGCCAGGCCATGCGTCCGTCGCGGATGAAGCGCATCAGCCCGCCGGGGATGGCGATGATGTTGTAAATGAGGTTAGTTGGGCTTACGGCCGGGCTGACAAAACCGAGGACACTCATTTGGAAGGGCAACAACAGGAAAGCACCCGAAACACCGGCCGGAGCCGTACAGGTAGCCACGAGGAACGCGACCAACGGTGGAATCAGGGGATTAACCTCTACGCCCGAAACGGGGAAAAGCATGGCACCCAACTCCTCTCCTTAGTGTGTAACCGCTTGAGGTTTATAACACTATATGCATCTTGCATATAGCATAGCAGGAGTATGTGACTGCCGCAATACTCTGGAAATGGGTGCGCTCAAATAATTTCCGGCGATTGTTTAATAGGCGACGAGGCCGCAGTCGTCCAGGATCCTCTGCCCGGCGGCGCTGAGGGTCAGCTGCAGGAATTCGTAGGCTACCTCGGGCTGTGGCGAGTTTACGGGTATGGCGATGGCAAACTCGATCGGTTCACCGGTGAGCACAGTTTTGGAGCCGGAGGCTTTCCCTTCTACTTCTACCGTAGCTCGGGTGTACAGGTTAGCGAAGATCGGATTAGAGAGGTTCACTTCCTCCGGCAGGGTTACATAACGCAGGTCAAACTGCTTGACCTCGCAAAGGTACTGGAAGGCGTAGTCCGCTTTTCCTTCCAGCAGGGCGCTACCCAAGTCCAGGGACTTGGGGTAGATCTGTTCGGACCTGCACTTGGCGTTTAACCGCTGATACAGACCAGGAACACCGTAGTGTTGTTCCGCCAGCTGCCACACCATGAGCGTGCGGTAGCCGCAGGGGTCCAGGTTCTCGTCAGAGCGAATGAAGGATACGTCCTCGCGCAACAGTATTTCAAACCAGTTTTCCGCGGTAATGCTCTCTGCGCCGCGGGCCGGTGCGTGATAGGTGAGCACGATCTGGTCGGTGGCAAAGATGTAGTATTTCTGAACGGGATGGGGAAGGAGCAGCTCGTCAAAGATCAGCGGGTCGGCCAGGGCTACGATGTCCACCTGCCGCCCTTCCAGGAGTCGCCTGGCACAGGCCCGGGAACCGGCTGATTCCGAACGCACTTCTACTTCCGGAAAGAGGTTCTGAAACTCGCGGGCAAAACGCTGCATCGGGTGTTGCAGAGCGCCGGCGTGCAGGATAAGCAGAGGAGTCTTGCTCATTTGGTCGGTTTCTCCTTTCCGTTGTCCGCTCTGACTGCGGAATATCTTTGCAGGAACCTTTCCAGTCTGTCCTTCCGGTTTGAGACCAAGGGAGCACACAGGTGCAGGGCCTGTTCACCCCGTTCGCTCAGGGTGTATAGACGCCGGGCCGGGCCGGCCGGACCGTTTTCCCAGTACGAAGAGACCAGGCCGTCCTCCTCCATGCGGCGCAGGTTGCGGTACACAGTGGCCGGGTCGAGGTCTCCCTCAATCGTATCCATCTCATGCAGGGCGTGGATCAGCTCGTAACCGTGGGCTGCCTTGCCCTCAAGCAGCAGTAGCAGCGTCGGCCAGAGCATCTTTTCGATGTGTCCGGCCAACAGGTCACGGAGATCAGCCTCTGTTGGTTCATGAGTTTCATTGCGTTCGGACATTGTGATCCTCTTCTCCAGAACTTACTGCCAAGATACCACTTCCGATCTTTATAGACAAGTATTTTGCATACATCCTTAGAGGCTTGTAAGAGGACTCTCCCTTTCAGTGTAGGGTGGGCATTGATAAAAGACAGGAGTGGGCAGGAAGTGGTTCTTCGGCATGGAATAATACCGATGGAGAGGTGATTGATCTTGCGACCGACCTGGGACGAGATATTCATGGAGCAGGCACGTCTGATGGCGCGCCGCTCAACCTGCCTGAGGCGTAAGGTGGGGGCGGTGCTGGTACGGGACAACCGGGCGGTGGCCAGCGGTTACAACGGGCCGCCTTCGCGGCTGTTGCACTGCGAGGAGATGGGGGGTTGCCTGCGTGAGAAACTGGGTGTGCCCAGCGGGCAGAGGCAGGAGATCTGCCGGGCGCTACACGCCGAGCAGAACGTGATTCTCCAGCTGGCGATCACCGGCCTTTCCGGTTCCGGTACCACCCTCTATGTGACGCACTTCCCCTGCTTCACCTGTGCCAAACTCCTGGTACAGCTGGGGGTGCAGAAGATTGTTTTTGCCGAAGGTTATCCCGATGAATTTTCCGGAGACATTCTGAAGGAAGCGGGGGTCGAGGTGCGGCCATACGGGAGCGGACCGGAAACCGCCTGACCAACCGGGACAGGCTGGTAAGCTGCTGGCGGGTCAGGCTGACCGAGAAATCGTCGCCGCAAGCCCCGGCTTTAGCCCTGGGGTCAAGGCATCCTTTATACCATCCAGCTATGGTATAATTATCTTATAAGGCGTCAGTTCAAGTCCAATAACAGGGTTTAGAACGTGGAGATGCTGTCCATCCCCACGTTGTTTTATAATACCGGCTCATCAAGGGTCACAACTCCCGCGTAGCCGTGTAGCAGCTCGTCCAGGGTTACGAATGCAAAGCCGCGTTCTTTCAGCCCACTGATAATCAGGGGCAGGGCCTGCACGGTGAGCCTGCGGTCCAGTCGGCCGTCGTGCAGCAGGATGATGTGACCGTTTTCTGTTTCTTCAACGATGCGCCGGGCTAGCGCCTCTGGGGTTTTTACCTCGGCCCTCTCCACGCAGATTGTCCAGAGCGGAATCCTCAGACCCTGTCTACGGGCTTCCAGGATGAAGTGGCCGGTTAACTCCCCACGGGGTGGGCGCAAGTAGCGTGGCTCCTGCCCGGTCATTTGGCGAATCAGGTCACTGGTACGGGTGATCTCCTGCCTGATCTCTTTCGGGGTCAATGCTCCGGCTAGGGTGTGGGTATAGGTATGGTTGGCGATCTCAAATCCCCCGTCCGCGGCACGCTTCACTACATCCGGGTAAGCGGCCATGGCTTCACCCACGACGAAGAAGGTGGCGGGTACGCCCTCACGCTCAAGGATGTTCAGGATTTCCGGAGTAAAGCGGGGGTCGGGACCATCGTCAAAGGTAAGAGCTACCCGAGGCTCACTCGCCGGTCCGCGCTCCACGATGCCCAGAGCGGCGGGGGCGTGCCTGAAAGCGGGCAGGGTCAAGGCTGTGAGCAATAAGGCCACTACCAGGTAGCTGGACAACCTGGTAGTGGGGCGGCACTGCTGTTTGGTTTCCTGCGGACGAACCAGTGCTTCTCCGAAAGCGACCATCTCCCCGCGAAACAACACAACTCACGCAACGACCGATCAGTCACTCACTATCTAGCCACTAACCGGCCCATATCAAGCGACTCTTCATCTAATGTCATATATTCGTGAAAATTGCGGAAAAACCCTTTTGATCGACATTTTGAGTACTTAAGACTAAGGGGAATAGCCTGAATTTAAATCTGGACAACCTACTACAAACTCTAGGAAAGGGGTTGTTCACTATTGAGCGTAAAGGACAGGCTGACCAGAGGGTGGGCGTCGGTTTACGGCTTGGTCCTCGCGGAAACGGTACGCCGAATGGAAAACAGGGTGCGTGTTTAACTTTGGCTGTTGTTTGAAAAACGAACCAGGAAGGTGGAACCCGTCGGGCCGGTCTTAACATTCACCGTGGCGTTGTGCCGGTGGGCGATGCAGAAACACACTGCCAACCCGAGTCCGGTTCCTTGCTCCTTAGTGGTAAAGAAAGGAGTGCCCAGCTTCGCCAGGACCTCAGGTTCAATCCCCGTGCCTTGGTCCTGCACGGCCAGCACGATCTCCTGACCGTTAACACAGGTGCGTAGGGTCAGGACACCCCCGGGTGACATGACTTCAAGAGCGTTGCGGCAAAGGTTCAAGACAAGCTGGCGGATTTCTTTTTCGTCCAGGAGCAGGTCAGGGATCTCGTTTAGGACCGTGTGTACATACAGGTCGCGGGTCGCGGCATCCGCCCGTACCAGCGGAAGCAGGTTCTCCACAATCGAGTTGAGGTTTTGCCGGCGCAGCTGCAGCAGGTTGTGCTTGGCCAGGGAAAGGAACCCTGTGATGATCAAGTTGGCCCGGTCCAATTCCTCAGTGATTAGGCTGAAGTAGCCCTTAAAGGGTTTACACTCCTCTCTTTCCCCAAGCAGTTGGATAAAGCCGCGGGCCGCGGTCATCGGGTTTCTGATTTCGTGGGCGATCCCCGCTGCCATCTCGCCCACTAGGTTCAGCCGGTCGAGGCGGGCCATTTCCAGCTCCGTCTTCTTACGTTCCGTAACATCCCTGATGATACCGATATAGCCTTTGGGTTGGCCTGCACTATTGAGAACTAGCGAGGCGTTTAGTTCGGCCGGGAAACACGTCCCGTCCGGCCTAAGGAGAGTGTATTGAACGTTTCGGATATTTCCGGTTTCCAACGTTTTTCGCATTTTTTCCAAGGCCCGTTCCCGCTCTTCGGCAACTATGAAGTTAAAAACATTCTCACCCTTCAGATCTCCTGCATCTTTATACCCGTGTGATGCCGCAGCTTGCTGGTTGGTCATGACTATGGTGCCGTCGAGGTCTGTTAATACAACAGAATCGGGCAGGGCTTCAACCAGGCTGCGGTACAGTTCCTCACTCTTCCGCAGTATTTCTTCGGTCTTTTTACGCTCGGTGATATCTCTGAAGGTGGCTACTACGGAGTCGACACTGCCGTCGGGGTGGCGAACGGGGCTCAGGGTGTACTCGAAATGTCTGATGCCGTTAACAGTCGGGAACCGGGTTTTGCCTTCCACCGGCTGTGCCGTGGCCAACACCTCTTTAAACCTCTTAGCAAACAGCTCTATCGTTTTCGAAGCATGGCGAAGCTCCGCGAATGTCTTCCCTACAATCTCGGATCGGGTTATTCCTAAGGCCGTGATTTCGTCAATGCTGGTGTAGGTGCATTTTCCGGTGCGATCAAATAGGAAGACGTAGTCGGAAGATGTTGAGATAATGTCATCCAGCTTCTTGGCCTCGTGCTCAACCCGGGAGGCCAGGTCCTTTAAGGCCATTTCGGCCTCTTTACGTTCCGAGATGTCGCGGATGTACAGTGAGAGCCCTTCCTGGGAGGGATAGGCGTGGACCTCGATCCATTTCTTAACGGTCTCACTATACGCTTCGAAGTGCACCGCCACCTGTTCCGCGACCGCTCTACGGTACTGGTGGTCGAACACCTTCCCAACGACATGCGGAAACGTATCCCAAATCACTTTCCCGATTAGTTCATCCCGGGAGTGTTTATACAGCCGCTCGGCCTCCGGGTTCAGGTAGGTGAAACGCCACTGCCTGTCCAGGGAGACGAAGGCATCGGTAATGCTTTCCAGGATGGTAGCAATGTGTTGGTGAGATTTCTGCAATTTTGCTTCCATCTGCTTGCGTTCGGTGATGTCTCGTCCTTCGGCGATGAGGTGGACTACTCGCCCGGCCCCATCTAGGATGGGTTTTAGTGAAAAGTCGACTGTTACGATTCTGTCGTTGGCGCCAGGCAGATCGACTTCATAGCGTACGAACTTGCCCCTGGCAGCCTCGGCCACCGCACTCTTCAGAAAGTCTTGCGTCTGCGGGGAGATCGTCCACCACCGGGCCTCCCAGAAGGGACGGTTGACGATGTTGGAGCGGGTCAACCCGCCGAAGTTCAGGGCGGTCTGGTTGGCTTCCAGGAGGGTTCCGTCAGGGGCCAGGAGGCAGACAAACTCAAAGGTGAGGTCAAAAATGGCCTTAAAACGCCGCTTGCTTTCGCGCAGGGTTGCTCTCGCCTGTCTGCACTCCGTAATGTCAACGCCGGTGGCGATGATGTATTCAACCGTACCGTCTTTGCTTAGAAGAACAGTGTTTGACCAGCTGATCAATCGGAGATCGCCGTCTCTGGTAACCCAGTGATTCTCGTACTCATGGAAATGCTTATCGTGGAGCTCCAGGATAGCCGCCTTTACCGGTTCTCTTTCTTCAGGGAGAAGGAGAAAATCCCACGGACACTTCCCCTTGACTTCGTCAAGGGGATATCCCGAAATCTTTTCACAGGCCTGGTTAAAGTGGATGATCCGGCCTCCCCGGTCCAAAACCACGACCAGCGCATTAACGGTATTCAGGACAGCGGAGAAAAAGTCCGGCTCTCTCCCGAAGGCGTTATCTAGTATACTGTTGTGCTGAAACTGTCGTACCGATGTTGTGGTGACTGCCACTACCTGGGCTCCTTCTTGGTTAGTACTGAGCTTTCCTTTTAGGTTGACGAGTTTTTAGACTAAATCTTACATCTAATAACAGGAACTCACATTAATTATTCTATGGTTAGCGGTATGTCTCATACAAGGGGGGTAAAATGACCGAATAAGGCGAATTTTGTAGAAGCCATACAAAAACTAAAAGGCAAGGCCTTCTAGTTACGGAAGCCTTGCCTTTACTCACTTCTTATGGAGGCGGCGGGCGGAATTGAACCGCCGAATAACGGTTTTGCAGACCGTCGCCTTAGCCACTTGGCTACGCCGCCACAAAAAACATTATACACAAACGGACTATAAATATCAATAGCTACTCATTCCCAAGCTGCGCCCGGGTAGCCCTGTCAATCACTTACATCAGGATATTCACTGACCCCGGCAGATGTCAAGTGACATTCCGGTTTTGTCAGGCATAGTATGGATGGGGAAAACCTCAACCAAAGACTTGCTTCCACAGTCCGGGTAAACAGGCCTCTCTGAGTAGGACCTCGTCATAGGCCGTCTTCCCCGAGAATGGGGTCTCGGACCAGTCACGCAAATCAATGGCGGGTGCACTGAGACACCGGTCGATGTACGGTTGGGTGCCCAGCTGCCGGTTTTTTAGGAGCCACTGCCGCACTAGTTCATCCTCACCAACATTCACGATCCGTTCCCGCAGTTTACGGGCCCGCTTGGTCTGCGGGCAGCAGATGAAACTCTGGCATACCAGGGGGCGGCTGGTATACACCCGGCACGTCCTTCCGTCCGGGTGCAGAAACTGGCAGCGCCCCTGCCGGTCTAGGCGCAGGGTGATATCGACCGCGCCCCCGTCCACGGATACGTTGGCGTGCGTGCGGACGAACCCGGTTAATGACTCCGCGGGGGCAACCTGCGCTTTCAGACGTAGCACGTCGATGGAGGTCAGGGGGATCCGTTCCTGGCAACAGAGATCACAGCCTCGACAGTCGGTCCGCTCGGCCCGGCCCCGGTACAGCTGGTTGTCTTCAATGGCCTTGTTAACTACATCCAGGTAGTCCTGTACGGAAGCACGGGGGTCGGAAACGTGTACGTCATAACCGTTGACGCCCTGGATAACGATGGTTGTTACCGAAACTCCGCCAGCCATACCAGACCTCCCGGGTAATACCTGTGTTCAGTATAGCGGAAAAACACCGGGGGGAAAAGGCGGCCCAGGGAGGTAGAACGAACCCGTGCAGGGAAGGTGAAAGTTGTTGCGTTGTATACACTGTGGAGCACGTATCGAAAATAGTGCACCAATGTGGAAACCTGCCCTCCTGACCGGAGCGGGCGGGAGCTTAGGGTTTATCGCGATGGGTTTCCTTTACCCGCCGCTGTGGCTCGGGGCGCCCGGCTGCCTGGCCCTTGGCCTGGCTCTGGCCGTGGCACGTTCATCGGGGCTATGTGAACGCTGCCGCAAATCGTCCCTTACTGCTTTTTGGGGTTGAAGGCACCGGTGATGATCTCTACGATCATCGCCGGGGCGAAGAGCTAGTGCCAGATGCGAAACAGGAACGGATGCCGGAGTGTCTTCACTTGTCGGGCCTCCTCTCATCCGTCTTGGCCCAAGACCCCCTACTGAAGACTCATCGGGTGTGCCTCTTGACCATGCCCCGCAGGCGTTTAGGTTTGACCCTTACTGCACCTCACGCGCATCCGTCTGGAACTGGCCGGCCACCAAGAATATCACCGCCCCGAGGACCATGTGACTCAGCAGAAACGTAGCGCTGCTGGCGAAGTCCGGACGCAGGACGGCCACCGGGAGGACGGCCAGGGCGACTAGGCCGTAACCAAAGACATATACCATGGCACCGAATATGATGCCCTTCAGGAAGAGGTAATCCCGGCCGGTGTTCGCGATGATGTAGGTGGCGATTATCCCCAAAGCGATGGCGATGGTAAGGTCCACCCCGGCGCCAAGGGCCAGGGCCGGCAGGGTTAGTGGTGTGCCTTCCGGCAGAAGGGCCTGGGCTCCTAGGTGGGCCGATGTGGTCTTGGCGATGCCGGGAATAAAAAATGCGATGTCGGTAGCCATCTTGGCGAGGCCCCCGATCAGGCCCACGACAAAGCCGACGAAAATGGTATCCTGCAAATCTGCACCTCCTGCAACTATACCGGGTTTGGCTACAGGGTGCCCCTGTTAACCACCGGCTGGTTAAACCGGCCAGTCCACAATGTACCCAAAAGGACGTCGGGTGAACCCCGGACTGTCCGGGTGGGTGGTTTGCCCTGTTTTCCTATGACCTAGTATTGAATATATGGGGAACAAGTATGCAGATTTGGGTACCGGTTTCACGGTGCGGTTCCGTGGTCCGGGTGGTCTGGGACCGGTCGGGCAGGCCGGGTAGGTCCTCTTTTAGTTACATTGTTCTGGCACCGTTGGGGAATGTTACCGGAAGGGAGCGGGCGCTTCTCTTTGAACGGCGGGAGGTCGGATTTCTGAGCGAGTTACCAAAAATCGGCATGCGGGAAGCGATCGGTCTCTTAACCATCTTCCTGTTGGCCAAGGCTTTCCTTCCCTATCTGGTCTTCATGATTCACTGGGGCCTGTCCGGCACCTGGCTAATGACCCTAATCCATGTTCCGATTGGGGTCGCGGGAGTGCTGGTACTGGTCTGGCTGCTGCAGAGGCACCCCGGAAAGTCGATCGTGGAAATCGGGGAGTCACTGGTCGGCCCCGCCCTGAACATTGTCTTTGCCTTCATTATCGTGACGTTCTTGGTGATGAAGACCGGCTTTGAATTACGGCAGTTTGCGGAGTTTCTGCTCACGGCTTTCCTTATTGAGACCCCGATCAGTGTGGTGGTCCTGACCTTTGTACTGGCGATGGTGGTGGTCGCTTACCTGGGTGTGGACATCCTGGGGCGGGTGGCCTGGATCTATTTCCTGCCCTTCCTCTTCGGGCTGGCGGTACTCCTTGCGATGACGGTGAACCTTTGGGAAGGGCACGGCCTATACCCGTTGCTCGGTCCCGGTCTGTGGGGCATGACCAAGGGTGTACTGGTCACCCTCGGCGTGGGCAGCGACATCATCCTGCTGGGTGTAATCGCTCCCTTCCTGGTGTCGAAGACGTTACGCGTGGTGGGCGTAGTGAGTGTCATTGTGGCCGGGACCGTCGTTTCGCTGATCATCACGGTAACGCTTCTGGTATTCCCTTTCCCGATCGCCCACGAGTTTACCCTCCCGATTTTCGAGGTCAGCCGGGCGATCAACCTGGGCCGGTTCCTGGTACGGCTCGAGACCCTCTTTCTACCGCTCTGGATGTTCGCCGGGCTCATCTCCATGACAGCCGGCCTTTACGCCGCGGCGGCGGTGACCGCCCGTGGCCTGAAAATGCCCTATTACCGGCCCTTCATCTTCCCCATGGCGGTGCTGGTGATCGCGGTCTCTTTCATCTTCCCGAACATCTCTGCGGCCATGCGGATCTCGTTTGAACTATTGGCGACATGGTCGGTCGTGCCGATCGGCCTCATCATCGGTACACTGGTGGGTCTTGAGTACTGGCGGGCCAGGACCGGCCCTTCCTGAGTACATACCACGGGACCCTGCGCGGGAATCTTATCCTTAAAAGGTCGAGCGAAGGGGGATTTGACCCTTGTCCACCATCCAGAAGCTTTCCCGCCTGCTGCTTTTCCGGGAACCGCAGAAACCCCAACTGCTTTTTGAGGCCGGGGAGCAGGAGGACCGTGGGGATGTTCCGACGGACCGGCGGCAAAGGACGCGGGAGCAGAGGAGCCAGACCGGTCGCCTGGAGAACCTGATCAGCAATAAGGTTCCCCTGCCGGGCGACCTGAAACAGACTCGCCAGATGCTGGAGAGACTTTTCCGTTCCCCTGGCAACGCCGATGTGGTGATCCGCCAGTTTACCATCGGCACCGATCCCCCTTTCCAGGCCATGATTGTCTTCTACGACGGGCTGGCCGACAAGGCTACCCAGAACTACTCGATTCTGCAGCCCCTGATGCTCCTGCCGGCCCTCCGGCCCTTGCCGGGCAAAGAGTTAGTGGAGAACCTGACGGACCTGATCGCCGAGAGCCTGCTACCCGGCAACGAGGTGACGGAGGTCACCACCTACCAGGAAGTGGCTGACAACGTGATGAACGGCCTGACCGTGGTTCTGGTGGACGGTCAGGAGAAGGCGCTGGTCGTGGAAACCCGGGCCTGGGAGCACCGCGGCGTGCAGACTCCGCAGGTCGAAGCGGTGATCCGCGGTCCCCAGGAGGCCTTCACCGAGCAGATCCGCGTGAACGTGACCCTGGTGCGTAAGTACCTGCGCCGTACGTCTCTGGTGAACGAATTCATCAAGGTGGGTGAGATGAGCCCCGCGCAGTGTTCCATAATGTACCTGGACGACATCGCCAACCCGAACCTGGTCGCCGAGGTTAGACGGCGGCTGAAATCGATCAAGGCCGACTACATAAACGAGAGCGGAATCCTGGAGCAGTTCATTCAGGATCAGAACACTCCCCTGGCCCCGCAGGCGCTGAGCACCGAACGGCCCGACCGGGTGGCGGCGAGCCTGGTCGAGGGACGTGTGGCGATCCTGGTAGACGGTAATCCCTGGGTGCTGATCGTGCCGACGACCCTCTTTTCGCTGATGCAGGCCGCGGAGGACGCCTACATCCGCTGGCCGGCGGGGACCTTCGCCCGAGCCGTACGATACGCCGGTATGGCCCTGACCATGCTGCTGCCGGGCTTCTACGTGTCCGTGGTCACCTACCACCCGGAGTTTATCCCGACCGACCTGCTGCTGGCCATGACCGGGGCCCGGGAATTGGTGCCTTTCCCGACGATCGTTGAGGTGCTCATGATGGAACTGGCCTTTGAACTGATCCGGGAGGCTGGAATCCGTATTCCGGGTACCGTTGGTACAACGCTGGGCATCGTCGGGGCCTTGATCTTGGGCCAGGCGGCGGTGGCGGCGAACATCGTCAGCCCGATCCTGATCGTGGTCGTGGCGGTGACCGCGCTCGGTTCCTTTGCGATCCCGAACTACGAGCTGTCGGTATCCGTACGGATGCTGCGTTTTGGCTACATCCTGCTGGCGGTCTTTCTGGGCCTGTTCGGAATCGTGGCCGGGCTGTTCGTACACCTGGCGCTCCTGGCCGGGATGCGTTCCTTCGGTGTGCCCTTCCTGGCGCCGCTGGCGCCGGTGACGATGGCCGCTCCGGACTATCTCTGGCGCGGTCCGGTTTGGGAGCAGGAACGCCGTCCGGACTACGTTGACCCGCTGCGCACCCGGCGCCAGCCACGGGTGAGCCGGGGCTGGACACGGCGGAAGCAAAAGGAGGACGGGGACGGTGGGGCATAAACCGTTATCCCCGGGGGACTGGTCGAGGCGAGGACTTGCAGTACTAGTCTTGTTTGGCGTACTCCTTTCCGCTGGTTGTTGGGACTACCGAGAGCCGGATGAGGTGGCCTGGATAATGGCGATCGGGGTGGACAAGGGCCGCGAGAACCTGATCCGGGTGTCAGCCCAGATCGCAAT
>QZIR01000047.1 GCA_003604975.1 Desulforudis sp.
ATGCTGGTCGAACTGGCCGCCGAGTACGGCTTGGGCCGGATCGCCCTGGTTAAGACCCGGATCGGCGAGGAGGACTTCGAGCGGTGCTGATCAACCCTCGAACAAACACGGCCAAGCGTCGGGTGCACGAGACCCTGATCCGGGCCATGTCGCCTCTTGAGACGGTCCTAGCCAAAGACGTCCAGCGCGTTTTGCTGGCCCAGTACCAAGCAGTCGCCGGCGAAATCGCCTCCGGGTCCCGGGACCTCGATGGCCCCCTGGCTCGCTACGACGGCCGCCTTCAAAAGACTCTCGAGGTCCATTATCGCCGCACGGCCATTGTCTTCGGTAACCTGGTTTTCCAGGCCATGGGCGATGGCCAAAAAACCGCCGCGCCTCCGCCCAGCCTAGCCGGCGACGAATCCATGCGCGAGCGCTATTGGTCCGAGGTGCACGCCTGGATTCAGAAAGAGGGTGCCGAGGCGGTTAGGCGCATCCACCGCACCACCCGCGATAAGATCAAGACGCTGGTCGATGAGGGGTTAAGCGAAGGCGCCTCGAACCGGGAGATCGCCAAGGACCTGCGCGACACTTCTCGGGCCGTCACCGCCTATCGGTCCAAGGTCATCGCCAAGACCGAGACCCACAACGCCGCCTGTTTCGCCACGGACCGCGCCGTGGCCGCCACCGGCGTCGAAGTCGAACGCGAGTGGTCGGCCGTGCGCGATGCCCGGACCAGGATCACGCACATCTTGGCTAACGGCCAGCGCCGCCGCCAAAACCGGCCCTTCGATGTTGGCGGCGATAAACTGGACCACCCCGGGGATCGCAAGGGCCGCGCCGCCAATGTCGTGCATTGCCGCTGTGTGCTGCTGTACCATACAGTGGACGCGGACACCGCTGCTCAGCCCGCTTTGCCTCCGCTGTCCGACGTGACCACGTTGGACGAAGCCGAAAAGTGGGCCAAGGATCGCTGGCCGAACGTCGCCTTTGATTTTCCCGGCGCGCATCTGGACACGATCAAGCCGACCCTGGCCCAGTTTGAAAGGCTGGCCCGGGATTATCCTGAAGTACCTGCCCGTCTGGGATATATGGGCACCCGCACGGTGTCGGACATAGCCCAGAATGTTTACGCTCAGGTTACCCAAGACGGCAAAAGGATCGAGATGAATCCTTGGTTTTATGGGGACCCGCGTTTTTTTAAAAACAGTTTAAAGCAAAGCGTTTCATCCGGGTTTCACCCCCTGGGTTGTCATAAATATGAATCCGTATTAACCCACGAATTTGACCACCTGGTTCGAACGTGGCTCTTGACCGAAACGGGCCTGGCTTTTATGCCGGCTGTTCCGGCTAGCGGGGTGGGCCTTTATTCAGAAACAATGTCTCTGTGGGAAAACAGTCACAACGCGACGGAGTTTTTATCTATGTACGCCACGGAAAACAAAAGCGAAGGCTGGGCGGAAGGTTCGGCGGCCATCCATCATCATCCTTACCCTCAACGCATTGTTTTCGTTAAAGAACAGAAGGCTTTATTGGATATAATCAAAAACCGGCCCAGATATAATCAGGGTCAATGGAAACACTGGCAGGATGCCAACGACCTTGAACGCCAGGAAAGCCTGATCGTCATCGACCAACTTAAACGAAAAGCGGGAATCAGGGGGATATAGTGACCATTGGCGAAGCCCCAATATGCGTATATTGCAAATATTTTACTCGGGACAAAAACGCAACCGCTATTACTTGTCGTGCGTTTCCCCTGAAAGTTCCACGCGAAATAGTTATGGGCGAAATTAAACACATCGAAGCGTATCCCGGTCAAAGCGGCGATTACGTTTTTGAGGTCGACGAGAAGTGGCGAGCCTTATATCAACAATACCTAGAGAATTCAAAGTTGGGGTGAAGCCATGGCCTTGACGCACAATAGCAGCGTAGCCGGCGGCGAGCCGAAGTGGAGCGCGGTGGACAAAACCAGGCTGCCCGACAACGCCTTCGCCGATCAGAAAAACCGCAAATACCCGCACCACTGGGTCAAGAACGGCGAAGTCGGCGACGACGGAGTTTACGTCTCGGGCGACATGTACCTGCATCCAGGCGGACTCGACGCCGCCTGGGCCGCGGCCAACGGCGCGCGCTCCGGCCAGGAGGCCTCGCCTGAGGTCGTGGCGCATTTGCAGAAGCACCGCCGGGCCCTCGGGCTCGACGACAAGGCCGACGCCGATTTCGATGACGGGGAAACCGGCGAAGTCTTTTGTGGCCGCCGCGAAAACAAGGCCTTCCCCTTCGAGCTTAAAGCCGACGGCCTCGACGAAACCGGCACCTTTTCCGGTTACGCCTCGATGTTCGGCGGCAAGCCCGACACCTACGGCGACATTGTTGACGCCGGCGCCTTTGCCGAGACCCTGGCCAAGGGCGGCCGCAACGGCACGGGCGTGGCCATGCTCTGGCAGCATCGGTCAGACGAGCCGCTGGGCGTCTGGGACGAGATCGTCGAGGACAAAAAAGGCCTGAAAGTCAGCGGCCGCCTGGCCATGGCTACGCAGCGCGGCCGGGAGGCTCACGAATTGATGAAAATGGGCGCCATCCGCGGCCTGTCCATCGGTTATGACGCCCTGGACTTTTATTACGAAACGCCCAAGGGCAACGATCAAAAGATTCGGCACTTGAAAAAGGTCGAACTGTGGGAGATCAGCCCGGTGACGTTTCCGGCCTTGACCCGGGCGCAAATCGCCGTGGTCAAGGGGTTGCGCGAGGCCAGGACCGAGCGTGAACTGGAACGAGCCCTGCGGGAGGCCGGGCTCTCCAGGCAGGACGCTTTGTACCTGGCCGGGCTTTGCCGGACGTCCTTGAGGGAGTCAGGGGCGGAAGGCGCGCGCGGTCTGGAAGCCGTCGCCGCGGCGTTGCGAGGCGTTAACCTCAGCCTGGACGTCTATCGCCGGCTGCACGCCTGAAGGAGAGCGCGACACTCAAGCTGAAGAAATCTTAGCCGGGGTTCCGCCAAGGGTCGGCCAACCCGCCGCGGACGCAAGAAGCGAAAAAGGGCAATTCGGGTGCCCGAATCACTCGAGTTGCCCTTTTTGTTTACCCCGTTTTCCCGAAGGAGGAAAGAAAAAATGGGTTACGAAATCAAGGACGCGCCCAACTCGGCGCCTCAAGACAGCCCCCACCCCGAGGTGGTGGCCGAGGTCCTGCGCCAGGTCAAGGCGCTGGGCGACAATACCAAGGCCCTCTACGAAGAGCAGGCCAGGAAGGTCGCCGAAATGAAGGCCTTTCTCGACGCGGCCGATGGCAAGACCAGCGCCGTTATCGAAGAGCGCTTCAAGAAGTTCGCCGAAGACGTCACCGTCCGCCAGGAGGAGTTGGACAAGAAGATCGCCGCCCGGATCGACCAGATCGAGGTGGCCCTGAAGCGCGTGCCGCGATCCACCGGCGGCGGCGGTCAAACCGAAATGGACGAGGCCAAACAGTTCTTTGTGGCTCAACGGGCCTTGTCCCGCAAGGAAATCCCGGCCGGCGGCCTGCCCGACGACCAGGTCAATCTCGACGAGTTCCAGGCCTACCGGCGGGCCTTTCCGGCCTACCTTCGCCGGTTCGACGAACGGGCCCAGCGGTTGACCGCCGACCAGGTCAAGGCCCTGAGCGTGGGCATTGATCCGGACGGAGGCTACCTGGTCACCCCGGCCATGTCCAACCGCATCATCACCAAACTCTGGGAAAACGACCCGATTCGCCAACTGGTCGCCGTCGAAACCATTTCCACCGACGCCCTCGAAATGATGGTGGACGTGGACGAGGCCGCCTGCGGCTGGGTCGGTGAAACCGAGTCGCCCACCGAGACGGCCACGCCGCAGTGGAAGGAACAGCGCATTCCGGTGCACGAAATGTACGCCGAGCCGCGCGCCACCCAGAAGCTGCTCGAGGATTCGGCCATCGACGTCGAGGCCTGGCTGGCCAACAAGCTGGGCGACAAGTTCGGTCGGGTCGAAGGCGCGGCCTTTGTCTCCGGCACCGGCGTCAAGACCCCGCGCGGCTTCCTGACCTACACCAACGGCACGGCCTGGGGCCAGATCGAACAGGTGGCCATGCTCCACGCCTCGGCCATCACCACCGACGGCCTGATCAACGTCAAGTACTCGCTCATCGAGCAGTACCTCAACCGCTGCACCTGGCTCATGAACCGCCTGACCGTCCGCGACATTCTCAAGCTCAAGGACGGCGACGGCCAGTACATTTGGCGCGAAGGTCTGACCGACGCCCAGCCGTCCATGCTCCTCGGCCTGCCCCTGCGTATGGCCACCAGCATGCCGCAAGTGGCGGCCAACGCCCTGTCCGTGGCCCTGGCCGACTGGCGCGAAGCCTACACCACCGTCGACCGCCTGGGCATCACCACCATGCGCGATCCGTACACGGCCAAGCCCTGGATCAAGTTTTACACGCGCAAGCGGGTCGGCGGCGCGGTGACCAATTTCCAGGCCATCAAAATCGGCAAAGTCGCCGCGGCCTGATCGAAGGGAGGTGAACGAATATGTACCGTGACGGTTACAGTAATTTCGGCTTTTTCAACGCGGTCCAGCCTCGGGACGTGACCGCCGGCGCCGTCAACATCGCCGGCGACACCATCGACGCCCGCGGCTATGACAGCCTGGTTTTCATCGTCGCCCTGGGCCTGGTCAGCTACGTTTCCACGGCCTCCTACATCCTGTTCCGGATGCAGCACGCCTCGGAAAGCGCCGCCGGCATCGACGCCTGGGCCGACGTGCCCCTGGAAAACATGATCTTCAGCGGCGTTTCGGCCTACACCTCGAATTCCGGGGCCTTCCTGTCCATCTGTCCGGCCGCGGCCGCCCTGTCGGCCTCGCAAGGCTCGACCCAGCACGCCGTCGGCTACCGCGGCAACAAACGCTACGTCCGGCTGTACGTCAGCTCGGTTTCCACGCCGGGCTCGTGGGCCTTCGGCGCCGTAGCCGTGCTCGGCCAGCCGCCCTTGTGGCCGGTCAACGCCACCTGAACTGATTGACTGGGCCGGGGGACAATCTCTCCCCCGGCTCGTGGAGGAAAACGCATGGCGGAAATAAGTTCAAGCTATCAACCCAAGGTCGGGCTCGAGCAGGGCGGCGGCCGCTTCTTCATGAAGCAGGACGGCGAGTTCAAGTTCTGGGACCAGGATTTCACCGGCGAGCGCCTGCGCAACCTGATCCTGTCCCTGACCACCAACCACCTGATCGCCTCGGCCGTGACCTCGGGCGGCGCGGTCAGCGTCCTGTCCGTGGCCTACGGCTTCGTCGCCTTTTCCCTCGGCGCCGGGTGTTCCATCGGCTCGCACTTCGCCAAGTACCCCGTGCCCCTGGGTTCTGGCGCGGCCCTGGTCATCACCGGCTACGGCCAGAACGCCGACGCCGTGGTCACGTTGTCCGACAATTCGGCCGCCGTGGCCGGCGCCGGCCTGACCTGCCAGGTCTTCGGCCTCGGCGGGATCAAGGACTTTTCCTCGATCTTGATCTCGGCCAACGGCTACTGTCGCCTGGTCTTTTACAACAACAACGCCTGGGCCGTGGTCGAGCACAACGCCAACTGCACCCCGCGCGTGGCGGCCTAAGCCGGGGGGTGATGACATGGCCAGGATCAAAATGACCAAGACGGTTCAGGGCAGCAGCGACGGCGTGTCCGTGCGCACCTTCCGAGCCGGCGAGGAATACGAGGTCGGGTTCGGTATTTCCGAAGACCTGGCCTCCGTCTTTGTCCAGCGGATGGGCGCGGCCAACGTCGTGCCCGACGAACCCAAGGACGCCGGCCCCGCCCCGGACGACAAGGACGCCGGCCCCGCCCCGGACGACAAGGACGCCGGCCCCGCCCCGGACGACAAGGACGCGCGCCGGCCGCCGCTGAACAAGGCCGCGCGGAGGTAATCGGTGGCGATCCTTTCGTCCAATCCGTCCTGGCGAGCCAACCGAGTCTGGCGGGTGACTACGCCGCCGGCCGTCGAACCTGTCTCGGTCGATGAGCTTAAGACCTTTTTGCGCCTGGACGGCACGTCCGAAGACGACCTTTTGACCACCTTCATCAAGGCGGCGCGGGAGTCGGCCGAGCCCTGGCTGGGCCGGGCCTTGATTCAGCAGTCTCTCGAATTCTCGATGGACTGGTGGCCCGGTCAGGTCGTGCGCCTGCCCCGGCCGCCTCTGTTGTCCGTGGCCGGCGTCTTTACCGTGGACGAGGACGGGACCGAAACCGAGTACTCCGCCGACAACTACTACCTCCGGCCCGGCGTGATCCCGGCCGAACTGGTCATCCGCGACGGCTACACTCAGCCGTCCGGCGCCGGGCGGCAAAGCGGCGGCTACGTCGTGCGTTACACCGCCGGTTACGGTTCGGCCGCCGGCGACGTGCCCGCGGCCATCCGCACCGGCCTGATGTTCTGGGCGGCCAAAATTTACGAAGACCGCGTGCCATACAAAGACCCGCCGCCCGAGGCCCGGGCGGCCATCGGCAACTTCGTAGTGATGGATCGGATATGACCTGGCTGGCCCCCAAGCTGCGCGAGCGTGTGCAGGTCCTGCAAGCCGAGCAGGCCCCCAACGAGGCCGGCGGATTCGACCAGACCTACACCGATTTGCTCACGGCCTGGGCAGGATTCAAACCCTTGAGCCTCGCCGCCTCGCCGCCGGGCTATGTTCGCCAGACGCAAATTTACACGGACGGCAAGCAGTCCACGCACGAGTTCGTTCTCCGCCGGGCGGCCGTGGCCGATCTTGGGCCGTCCTTTTCGCCGGCCTACGGCCTGGGCGCCAAATCCACGGGCGACCTGGCCCCGATCAAGTCCGAGTACTTCCTGTTCGTGCAGCGCGGCGCCGAAAACCTGGGCCGGGAATTCGACCGGGGCTTTTCCCGCGATCTCGAGGCCGGCCGCATGCCCGTCGGCCGCCTCTTCCGGGTGGACCGCATCGTAGACGCGGACGAGCGGCGGGAATATCTCAAGGTTCTGGCCACGGAAATCGAGGAACAGGGCACAGGGTTGGCGGCATGATGGAAGTGAAAATCGAGGTTCGAAACGCCTCGACCGTAGCAGCCAAACTAAACGATTTCGCCGGAAATTTATCCGGCGGCGAAGGCCGGGTCATGAAGGCTTTGGTCCTGTTGGCTCTCGATCTCCGCAACGAGATGATTCACTCCATGCAGCACTCGCTCCGGACCGGCCGCCATTACCGTCGCCGCAAAGGTGACCGGCGCGGCAAGTTCGATCACATCGCCTCGTCCCCGGGTAACCCACCCCGGCCGGACACGGGCGAGCTGCTGCGGTCCATCATCATGGAAGCCCGCCCCTCCGACCTGGCCGTTGAAGTCGGCTCGAATATCACCAAGCCGCCTTATCCGGCTTACCTCGAAGAAGGCACTGGCCGCGTGGCGCCTCGCCCGTTCCTGGCCCCGGCCATGGACAAGCTGCGGTCGAAAATCGAGCGCCGCATTTTGGACGCGGTCGCGGGTGCGATCAGGTGACGCCGTGAAGCTTCAACCCATCGTCCTGAAGTTGCGCCTGGCCGAAACCCGGTTCGCCAACCGCGTCGCCGGCGCGGCCGAATTCGAGGCGGCCCAGCGGGCCACGCTCAAGGAAGAGGCGGCCTTTGTCCTGCAACTGGCCGAAACCGCCTCGCCCAACCGCTACGACAGCGGCGTGGACCAGGTCATCACCGAAGTCGTGGCCGTGGTCGCGGCCCTGCGCAACGACCTTGGCTCGCGGGACAAGACCGGCCTGACCGCCTACGACGCCCTGTACGCGGTCCGGACCGAGATGTTCCGCGCCCTGCTGGGCTGGCAGCCGCCCGGCGCCGAAAGCCTCATGTATTACCGTGGCGGCCGGCTTCTGGATCTGACTCCGGCCTGGCTTTGGTACCAGTTCGAGTTTGAGGTGCGGACGCGGATCACCGACGCCGACGGGGTCCGGCCGACCTCGGTTGACGACTTTCTGCGTCTCTTTGCCCAGTGGGAACTGACGCCCAGCGAAAACATTCCCATGCGGGCCATGGACGGCCTGCCGGTTACGGCCTGGGCCCCGGACCTCGAGGAGCTCATTGATTTTACCGCCGACCCCAACGCCGGAGATTTCAACGCCAGGGCCTTCGGCCGCGGGTTCGAACGCTACGGTTTCAATCCACGCCCATAGAGGCGACAAGGGGAAGAAAATGAATGTAACTCAATGGTGGCTCGTGCCCCGGCCCGGACTGATCGTCAGGTTCCCGGGCAACAAGGTCGCCCTGCCGGCCGACGGCGCCTGGTGCTCGAAGGTCGGTCCCGAGGGGCGCTACTGGAGACGCAGACTGGCCGTGGGCGACGTGACCCTCGGCTCGCCGCCGCCTGACCCGGCCCCGGAGATCCAGAGCAGCCGGGCGGCGGAACAAAAAGAGGAGGACTAAACCATGGCCATTACCTTTGCCAACATCCCGGACACCATCCGCACGCCCAACGTCTACGCCGAGATCGACAGTTCGCGGGCCTTGCAGGGTCTGGTCCAGAACCCGCACCTGGCCCTGATCGTCGGCCAGCGCACCTCGGCCGGCAAGATTCCCGTGGACACCCTGGTCCAGATTTCCCGCGAGGGCCTGGCCGACGGCTACTTCGGCCCGGGCTCGATCCTGTCTCGCATGTGCAGCGTCTTCAAGGACAACAATCCCAACACCGAGTTGTGGGCCTTGGCCCTGGCCGACGGCGGCGCGGCCGTGGCCGCCTCCGCCACCCTCCACGTCTCGGTCGGGCTGTCGGCCAACGGCAATTCCTGCAAGGGCGGAGGCACCTTCTACCTGATGATCAACGGCCAGAAGGTCTACGTGGCCTTGACTTCCGGCTGGTCGGCCAAGGACGTGAACTCGGCCATCCAAACCACGGTCAACGGCTCGGCCTACTCGCATCTGCCGGTCAAGGCCTCAACCAACGCCACGTCGGCCCTCAACCTCATCGCCGTCTGTCCGGGCGAGGCTGGCAACTACCTGGACGTGCGCTACAACTACTACACCGGCCAGTCCCTGCCTTCAGCCTTTTACGGCGATTCGGTCCTGATCAGCGGCTTTGCCGGCGGCACGGTCAACCCGGACCTGGCCTCGGCCTGGGCCGTCATCGGCGACAAACGCTTTCATCACATCATTCAGCCGTACATCGATTCGTCCAACTTGACCGACCTCGAGGACGAACTCGAGGACCGCTTCGGGCCGCTGGTGGATCAGCAAGGCCACGGCTACGCGGCCGTGCGCGGCACCCAGGCCAGTTGCACCACCCTGGGCAACTCGCGCAACAGCCCCCACAACACCATCATCGGCGTCTACGATTCTCCCACTGATCCGGCCGAATGGGCCGCGGCCCTGGGCGCTGTCGGCGCCTGGAACCTCAACGGCGACCCGGCCCGGCCCCTCCAGTTCCTCAAGCTCAAGGAAGTCCTGCCGCCGCCGGTGGAAAGCCGCTTCACCCGGGCCGAACGCGACATCCTGCTTTACGACGGCATCTCGACCTTTATCGTGGATACCGGCGGCAGCGTCCTGACCGAGCGGATCATCACCACCTACCAGGCCAACGCCCTGGGTCTGCCCGATCCGGCCTACCTGGACATTGAAACCCTGTTTACCTTGGGCGAAATCCGCGACCAGTTCCGCATCCGCATGACCAACCGTTACCTCGAGCCGCGCTACAAGCTGGCCGACGACACCTTCCCGACCCTGCCGGGAAGCTATGTGGTCCGACCCAAGGACGTCAAGGCTGAGTGCATCGCCCTGTTCACGCTGCTGCGCGACAAGGGCCTGATCGAAAACCTCGAGGACTTCGTCAAAAACATCGTCGTCGAGCGGGACGAGACCGACCGCAACCGGGTCAACGTCTTATTGCCGCCCGACCTGATCAACCAGTTCCGCATCCTGGCGGGACTCATCCAGTTCATTCTTTAGGGGGTGACTAAATGGCCAAAATCACCGGTCGCGTCGAGATTCTGGTTAACGGCCAGCTTCTCCTGAACAAGGAAGGCGCCGTGCTCTCCGGCCTGGGCGCCGGCGACGGGTCCTACGCCGTCGAGCGCGAAACCGTCATCGGCGACTCCGGGCCCCACGGGATCAAGGAAAAAGTCGTCCCGGCCAAGGTCGAAGTAACCATCACCGACCGGGACGACGTCTCCCTGGGCGCCCTGTACCGCGTCAACGGCAACGGCACGGTCATCTTCCGGACCGCCAACGGCGGCAAGGTCTACGTCATGGACGGGGCCACCTGCATGACCCCGCCTTCGATCACCGCCGGCGAAGGCGAAGTCAAACTGACCTTCGAGTCCCAGTCGTCCGGCTGGTACGAATCGACCAGCCTGGTTTAAGGAGGAGCGAATGGGTGACCAACAGGTTGTAACGTTGTCTTACCCGATTATCGTAACGAGGGAGGGTAAAACAACCGAAGTAACCGAACTACACTTGGGCCGGATTAAGCTTAAACACCTAGCTATGCTGCCGGATTCTTTCTTGGAAAACAAGGGAGAGATCAAAAAGCCCGGCGATATTGTTCCGGTTCTTGCTGCTCTCGCCGATATTTCAATTGAAGAAGCAGGCCAGATAGACCTGGATGATTTGCTGGGCCTAGTGGAAAAGGTGTCCCATTTTTTATCCGAAACGCAACTCCCGCCTGTGATCGGGGGGGGTGGGAAAAGCTGATTTGGTGCCTGGCTTTTATTTATCGGTTTCCGCCATCGGAAATTTGGGCAATGACGCTACAGGAAGCCGCCTTCTGGGATAAGGGCATGGAATGGCTGGATCGCAATTTAGTCTCTCGATAATCTTTGAGGCTATCGACAAGGCCTCCACGCCAGTGCGCGCCGTGGGACAAGCCTTACACGGCCTTGCCAGTGGGCCAGTTAAAAAGGCCTCAGAAAGTTTGCGGGCATTAGGCGAAAAGGCGAAAGCGGCCGCGGAGAAGCTTCGAGGGTTAGGCACTGAAGTTTCGTTAAAACTGGGCATCCCCGCCGCTGTGGCTTTTGGGTTGGCTTCAAATGCAGCCATGGACTTCGAGGAGTCCATGGCTCAGGTCCGAAAGGTCGTCAACTTCGCAAATGATAGGGAGTTCGCCGAATTTAATCGCCTCATCATGGAGATGGCCAAGAAGATACCCATAGCCCAGACAGGTTTAGCTGACATTGCCGCCGCTGGCGGCCAATTGGGAGTAGCCAAGGCGGATCTGCCTGAGTTCATTAAATTGACGGCCAAGATGGCGGTTGCCTTCGACATGACGGCCGACAGGGCGGGAGAGTCCATGGCTATGTTGGCCAATGTTTTTCGTATACCCATCACAAATCTTTGGGAACTTGGAGACGCCATCAATCACCTCTCCGATAATACTGCCGCCAAAGCGTCTACGATAACCGAGGCCCTTGGCCGCATGGGCGGAGTGTCCAAGCAGTTCGGCCTGACGGCCGTACAAACGGCGGCCTTAGCAGGCGCCATGATTTCTCTGGGCAAACCCCCGGAAGTGGCCGCTCGGGGCCTGAATTATGTCATGCAGGCCCTTCAGACAGCGGACAAACGGACGGGAAAGTTCCAGAAGGCGTTGGCCGAACTGGGCGTTTCCGCGAAGGGATTAAAGACGGCCATTGAACAGGACGCCCAGGGAGCTCTTTTAAAGTTCCTGGAAAGAATCGAAGCAAAAAAGCCATCGGAGCGGGCGGGCATCCTGGCTGATTTGTTCGGCACGGAATGGTCCGATGACATAGCCGTGCTGGTTGGGTCTTTAGGTGAATATCGCAAGGCTATTGGGCTGGTTTCAGAAAAGACCCAATTTGCCGGTTCTATGACTCGAGAATTCGACGTACGCAGCCGAACGGCTAGAAATCAGATAACGTTATTTATAAATAACCTCCGCAGCTTTGGTATCGAATTGGGAAATTCGGTCATAAAGCCGATCGGCTTTGTCTTGGAAATACTTAATCCCCTTATCGACAAGTTTCGCCAACTTAGTCCTACGACAAAAGCCGTCATTATGGCCGTTCTTGGTCTTGGCGCTATTGCCGGACCCGTTATTTTGGCTATGGCTGGAATTTCCTGGGCTGTTGGTGTTCTCGGGACCACTTTTGCTGGTGCATTGCTATGGATCGGCGGGGTCGCCGCAGCACTGGTGCCGATGGCGGTCGGACTGGGAGTCGCTTCTATTGGGTGGGACAACCTTGGGTCGAAAATCGATTCTTTTTTAGTGGACTTCCCTAAGTTGCGGGGCTTTTTTTGGGGCGTCTGGACGGCCCTAAAAGACGTTGGCGGAGTAATCGCCGATTTGCTTGGGCCGCAGTTGGCCGTTTTCAAGGAGTCTTTTTCTGCAATTGCCAAGATGATGTCTTCGGCCATGAATGACACGACTGTTAGTCAGTGGAACACTTTTGGCAAGGTGATCGGGCACATCGTTGGTGGACCATTGACGTTTTTAGCTTCGGCCCTGAAGGTCGTACTCTTTGTGCTCCAAAAAATTGGTGAATGGATTGGTAAGATAGCCGGCTGGTTTTCCATGCTTCCCGAATGGATGTCTACGGCCAGGGCCCACGCTAAGGTTCAAGGATTGAATTGGGGCGAGTGGGGAGATGTTGCCGATCCCCTGGCCGGCCTCAAAGGGCTTTCTGCCGGCGAAGGCATTCCCGAGCCTGAAGGACGCCAGCGCGGCGGGCCCGTTTGGCCCCGCCGGCCTTACCTTGTCGGCGAACGCGGCCCGGAATTGTTTGTCCCCACCATGTTCGGCAGCATCATACCGGCCCTGACCGGCGCCCACAGCCAGACCGACGTCAACATCCGCGTGACCGCCGAGCACGGCACCTCGGCCACCGTGGAAAAGATGCAGTCCACCGGCCCGGCCAAGGTCCGCGTCGCCACGGCCGCCGAAGTCGGAGTCTACTGATGGCCTGGCGCGACAATCTCCAGAAAGCCAGCTTCCGGGGCGTGCCCTTCAAGGTCTTTGGCGCTGACACCTCCGTGGGCCGCCGCAGTGTACTCCACGAATACCCCTTCAGGGACGAACCTTACGTCGAAGACCTGGGCCAGGCCGCCGACGAATTCAACGTCGAGGGCTTTGTCGTCCAGTCCGTGGTCAACGGCTGGGACTATTTCCGCGAACGCAACGCCCTGATCGACGCTTTGCGCAAAGAAGGTCCGGGCACGCTTATTCACCCCTTCTTTGGCACGCTGACCGTGGCCCTTAAAAGCCCGGCCCGGGTCAGCGAGCGGATCGACAACGACGGCGGCGTGGCCTGCTTCGCCATGCTCTTTGTCCAGGCGGGTAAAAACCAGTTTCCAGGCCAGTCGCCCAACCCCATCAGCGCCGTGGACGGGGCGGCCGACACGGCCCTGGCCGCCGGACTGAAAAACTTCGCCTCGTCTTACCGTGTCTCCGGCTTCCCGGACCCGGTCGCGGCCCGGGCACAGGCTGACGTGTCCGTCATGTTCGGCATGATGAAACGCAGCCTGGGCTCGATTCAGGGCGCTCAGACCTCGCTGCTTTCCCAGGCCTACGCCGGCATCAACACCTCGGTGGCCGGGCTGGGGACCTCGGCCCTGTCGCCGACTTTACTGGGGACCACCATCGCCGGCGGGTTCACCAATTTCCTCAACGTCTCGGGCGCGGCCGTCAACGGGGCACTGGTTCAGGGCGGCATCAATTCGTCGCTCAATCTGTCTTCGATGCAGATTCCCGGCTCTCTGGGCCGGTACTCCGTGGCCGCGGCCCTGAAGATGTGTTCCTTCGGGCAATCGACCGGCACGGTCAGCCGCTTCGGCGGCCTGCTCACGCCGATTTCGCCGACCACCCCGCAGGCGATTCAGCAGATCGTCAACCGGACGGCCATCGTCAACCTGGCCCGCAACACGGCCCTGATGACCGCCGCCCGTATCGCCGTCCGGGTCCAACACGGCAGCTACAACGGCGCCGTCAGCCTGATGAAACAGGTCAGCAACCAATTTGACGGGCAGCTCATCACCCTGGGCGGCGTGGTGCAGTCATGACCGAACCGTCGCCCTTGACGCTTGACGTGGCCCAGGAAATCCTTCCGGCCGACGACTCCTACGAGGCCCTGGACGGGCTGCGACAGGCCTTTGTCGACGCCATGCGCCAGGTCGGCGCGGACCTGGCCCGGGTCGTCTCCTACCCGGTCCCGGCCGAGGTCAAGACCACCCTGAACCTGGCCTTTGACCTGTACCTCGACCTCGAGCGCGCCGACGAGATCGAAGAGCGCAACCGGCCCCGGCTCGAGCATCCGGGCTTTCTGCCCGGCGGGGAAACCATCGAGGTCCTCAATGAGTAGCCGCAACCAGATCGAACTCAGGATCAAGGGGCAGTCGTACCAGGGCTGGAAATCGGTCGAGATACAGAAGTCCCTCGAGCAGATCGCCGGAACCTTCGGCCTGGCCGTCTCGGACCGATACCCGCAAAAGCCGGCCGATTGGAAAATTCAAATGGGCGACCAGTGCACCGTCGAAATAGACGGCCAGGTAGTCATCACCGGCTACATCGAAGACTTCCGCATGTCCTTTGACCGCCAGCAGCATGAAATCCAGGTCAGCGGTCGGGACCTGACCGGCGACTTGGTTGACTGCTCCTACGTCGGATCCAAGAACGAATGGAAAAACCAGACGGTCCGGGCCGTGGTCGAGGCCCTCTGCGAACCCTTTGACCTGATCGACGTGGTCGTGGACGCCTCGGCCGCGACCCAGGCGGCCAGGAAGGTCGAGGAATTCAAGGCCAACGAGGGCGACTCGGTTTCGGAACTGATCGTCAAGGCCTGCAAGACCCGGGGTGTCCTCGTCGTCAGTTACGGCGACGGCGATTTGACCCTAACCCAGGCCGGGTCCAAACAGGCCGCCGACACCCTCGAAGTCGGCCAAAACATCCTCTCCAGCCAGATGACCCTCAGCGACAAGGACCGCTTTTCCGACTACTACGTCAAGGGCGTGGGCCGCGGCAAGAAGACCAAGCAGCTCAAGGATTTCGTCCGGCCGAAAGGGCACGCCACCGACGAAGTCATGTCGCGCTACCGGCCGCTGGTCGTTTTGGGCGAACACGCCATGGACGTCAAAACGGCCGAAGACCGGGCCAAGTGGGAACTGAGTCTCCGGGCCGGCAAGTCCCGTTCCGTCGAATATTCCGTGCAGGGCTGGACCCAGTCCGACGGTAAGGTCTGGGAAATCAACACCCTGGTCAAGGTTAAAGACAAGGTCCTGGACGTCAACGGCACCCTGCTTATCGCCGCCCTGCGCTATTCCGTGGACGACAGGTCCGGGACCATTACCCGGCTGACCCTGGTCGATCCCCAGACCTACAAGCTCCTATCCAGCCCGGTCATGACCAAGAAGGGCGGCGGCATCGCCAAGCCGGCCTTTGACCTGGACACCGAAGTGGCCCAGGCCAAGAGCAAGTGAGGCTTCCATGGAAATCGGCGACTTCAAACGACTGACCCAGACCATCAAGAACAAGATTTTTCTGATGGTTGGCCGGGCCATTTTGGCCGCGGTCAACAACACCGACAGCACGCAGATGGTCCAGCTCGAGCTTTTGGACGGCGAAGTCGTGACCGACATCGAGCGGATGCAGGAATACGGTTTTGAGACCTTTCCCGAGCCCGGCGCCGAGGCCGTGCCCCTGTTCGTCAACGGCAACCGCGATCAGGGCGTGGTTCTGGTCATTCACGACCGGCGCTACCGGCCGACGACCCTGAAAGAGGGCGAGGTCATGATTTACACCAAGTGGAAAGACATCGGCGCCGGCCACGACGTCCAGTTGCTCGAGGGCCGCAAGATCGTCATCAACGCCGACGAGATCACCATCAACGCGGATACGCAGTTGACCATCAACTGTCCGTCCGTGGACTTCAACCCGTAGGAGGTAAAACATGTCCGGCCTGGTTGGTTTACCCGAAGGCCCCGGTTGGCGGATCGCCTTCTGGGTGATTTTGGTGTCTCTCTGCCTGGTCTGTCTCTGGGGCCTCTGGTGCGTGGCCCTGAATTTCCAGGAATGGTTCGTCGGGTGACCCATGCCTGAAGCCTGTCGTCAGGGCAACGCCGCCACCTGTGGCCACACGGCCACGGGCCAGGCCTGGATTCGCGCCGGCGGCCTGGGGGCCTCGCGTACCGGCGACGACACGGCCGGCGGGATCATCGAGCCGCTCCAGGCCTACGTCCGGCTCAACGGCAACCCCTGGGCCGTCATCGGCAGCCCGGTTGATCCACACGCGCCTTGCCCGGCCGTACCTATTCACTGCGCCGCGACCATGGCCGAAGGCTGCGGCTTCATAAGGATCAGCTGACGTGGACGTCCAGATCAACTGGGGTTCACTGCTGATCGAAGGCGACTTCCTTTTCGCCGGCAACGACCTGGCCTCGGACATGGGCCTGACCACGGCCGTGATCGTCAGCCTGTTCACCGACCGCCGGGCCGAAGACGACGACGTCCTGCCCGACTCGGCCAACGGCGACAAGCGCGGCTGGTGGGGCGACCTGGTCAGCCCGGAAGTGGAAGGCGATCGGATCGGCTCCCGGCTGTGGCTGCTCGAACGCGAAAAAACCACGCCGGAAACCCTGATCCGCGCCAGGGAATACATCGAACAGGCCCTCGAGTGGCTGGTTGACGACGGCGTGGCGGCCAAGGTCGAGATTGAAGTCGAACGGACCGGCGCCGTGGAAACACCCATCCTGGCCTTCCGGGCCAGGATATTCAGGTCCGACGGCACGGTCACCGCCTACAAATTCGATTCGCTGTGGGAGGGACAGTTCAATGGCCTTTGAGCGCCCCACGCTCCAGGAAATCGTTGACCGCATCGCCGCCGACTTCCAGGCCCGCATTGACGGCGCCGAATCGCTGCTCCGGCGGGCCGTGCTCAAGGTCATGGCCAGGGTCTACGGCGGGGCCGTGCATCTGCTTTATGGCTTCCTGGATTTCATGGCCGATCAGCTTTTCGCCTCCTCGGCCGAGGTTGATTACCTGGAAACCATCGGCGGCGAGTACGGCCTGGCCCGGACCGCCGCGACCAAGGCTTCCGGCACGGGTACGGCTACGGGCACGGCCGGCCTAGTCATCCCGGCCGACTCCGAACTCGAATCCGTGGCCGGCGTCCGTTACGCCACGGACCAGGACAACACCCTCGGCGGGGGCGGCAGCGTCACCGTGTCTTTCACCGCCGTGGACGCCGGCGCCGCCGGCAACGACGATCCGGGCATCAGCCTGACCTTTATCTCGCCCATTGCCGGCGTAGACACCACTGTCACCGTCGGTGCGGACGGCATTACCGGCGGCGCCGACGAGGAAGATGACGACAGTTACCGCGAGCGCGTCCTTTTCCGCAAACGTCAACCGCCCCACGGCGGCTGCGAATACGACTACGAGGCCTGGGCACTCGAGGTAGGCGGCGTGACCCGGGTCTGGACCTTTCCCGAATACATGGGCGTGGGCACCATTGGCGTGGCCTTCATGCGCGACAACGACCTTGACCCATTCCCCAACGCCGCCCAGCGGGAAATCGTCCGGGCTTATCTTGTTTCCCACACCGATCAGGAAACCGGCGAAACCGTGGGCATCCCGGTCACGGCTGAACCGGGCCTGTTTATGATCGCCCTGACGCCCCTGGCCGTGAATTTTTCAATCAACATCGCTCCCAACACCGCGGCCGTGCGGGCCGCCGTCGAACAGCAGTTGGCCGACCTGATCGCCACCGAGGGCGGCCCCGGCCAGACGCTTTATCTTTCCCGGATCAGCGAGGCTGTTTCGCAAGCCGGCGGTGAGGAACATCACACCCTGGTCGGCCCGGCGGCCAACGTGACCGCGGCCGTGGACGAAATCCACGTCTTGGGCGCGAACACCTTTGGAGACGATTGATTAATGGTCCGGACCGTCGCCGACTACCTGAAAATGCTCTGGGCCTTGATGCCGCGCGGCCGGGCCTGGTCCCGCGACCAGTCCTCGGTCATGAACCAGGTCCTGCACGCCCTGGCCGAGGAACTGGCCAGGGTGGACTCGCGCGCCGCCGAGCTTTTTTCCGAACGCGACACCCGGCAAGCCTTCGAGCTGCTGCCCGAGCACGAATACGATTTGGGCCTGCCTGACGAGTGCTCCGGTGAAGCTGAAACCATCACCGAACGCCGCCGGCGGGCTCACGCCAAGCTCATCGCCCTGGGCGGCCTGCACAAGCAGTACTACATCGATTTGGCCTCGGCCCTGGGCTACACCATCGCCATCGAGGAATTCACGCCGTTCTGGTCCGGCGTCGGCCTCAGCGGCGACCCGGCCGGCGACCAGTGGGTCATCTTCTGCTGGAAGGTCAAGGTCTATTATCTCAGCGGCCAGATCATCTGGCTCCAGTCCGGCGCCGGCGAATCCGGCGACCCGATTTGCTACGTTCCGGCCGCGGACAGCCTGGTCTGCGTGCTCCAAAAATACAAACCGGCCCACACCCGCATTTTGTGGGAATACGTCGGCCCGGCCCTTGATCGTTCATTCAGCCGGGCCTTTGACGCCATCCCGGCCGACGAAGAATGGTGGCTGGACGGGGCCTTTGACCGGGCCTTTGCCACGGCCTTTGACGTTTACTTTGGAGGCGCCTTTACCCGGGACGCCTTCGACGACGCCTTTAACCATCCCGGTTAATGAAAGGAGGCAAGCATAATGGCTGACACCCAAAGAACCAGGGCCGCTATTCTGGCCCTGTTCGCCGACAACACCACCGGCCAGATCAGCGCCCAGGACCTGCGCGACTTTGTCGTCACGGTCATGGAGTCCGAATTCGCCAACCCCGGTGACTTCTGGAAACAGCCGGACAAGGCTAACCTAGCCACCGGCGACACGGCCAAGGGCTGGATTGACTACTCGTGCCTGATCGACTCCGGCTGCTCCTTCGGCAACGCCCTGGCCCTGACCCCGTCCAACACCTGGCGGCCGGCCAACGCCTCGCAAAGCGTCTGCCAGCCGTGCCTGGGCCTGGCCCTGGGCTCCTACGCCAGCGGAGAATCTCAAGCCCAGGTCCTAAGGCGAGGCCTGATCTACCACAGCGCCTTCTCGGCCTCGTTCGCCGGCAAAATCGGCCGCCCGGTCTACCTGGCCAGCGCCAACTCGGTCGGTTCGATCACGGCCAGCGTGCCGACCAATTCCGTTGTGCTCGGCGTGATCGCGGACGATACCAAGGGTAAATGGTTTTTCGACCCGGAATGGTCGGTTAGGGGTTCGTGACCCGGGAGGTGAAGCATGCACCGCACTGAAGGCGCCAATTTCGCGGCCGGCAACCTGTTTTCCGACGGGCCGCCTGGCACCACCGTCGAAGAGGATTGGCTTAACGCCGTCCAGGAGGAATTGGCCTACGTCATCGAACAGGCCGGCCTGACCCTGAAGACCGCCGCCACCGAGTCCCGCACGCAGCTCAACAGCGCCTTGAGAGCCCTGTTTATACAGGGGACGCGAGGGGCTTTGGTCTACCGGACGGCGTCTCAGTTGCTGTCGGACGCCGTCAATACGGCCTTGATCTGGTCCGTGGCTTCTTATGACACGGACACGTGCTGGGCCGTCGCCAATCCGACGCGGTTGACTGTCCCCTCGGGGGTGACCAGGGTCCAACTGTTTGGGAACGTTCAGTTCAACCAGAACGCCACGAATTTTCGCTTCATTGGGTTTTACAAAGGAGGGGCAGCCGGTTACGGGTTCTCGGGTCTCCAGGTCCAAGCAGCCAACGGGGTTGGTACGTACCCTACCGTCTTGAGTGTTGTGTCTTCTCCACTAACGGTCGCCGCTGGAGAATATTTTGAGCTGTACGCACAGCAGAACAGCACGGGCAATCTCGGCGTTGCCGCTACGACCGGGACCTGGTTCGCCATGCGTATCTTGCAGTGAGGGGGTGATTTCGTGACTGCTTCGATCAATGTCGCCGGTCGGTCTTACGATACCGGCTACTTGGCGCACCGGTGCGGGGCCGAGCCTGGTCATCCTGAAACCAGGATCGCCGACGGTGTTTTGTATATCGGGGGCGTTACCCAGGACGTTCTCGATCAAGTCTGGGCGTCTTATGATCCGGAGGCGGCCGTTACCTGGCGTGAGCAAGAAAAGGCCAAGCTCGATCTGGCCGCTTCGGATACCGGAACGGTCCGCGTCGTTGAAGACCTGGTGGACGCTCTGGTGGCTAAGGGCGTCATTTCCCTGGACGACCTGCCGGCCGTGGCCGCGGCTAAACTGTCCACCCGGAAGGCTTTGAGGGATCGGTTGGTGTAGTCGTGGAAGCCCTGGTGCTGGGCGTCTTGAAGTATTTCGGGCCGCAGGTCTTCGTCGGCTTCGTGATCTACATCTTGCTGGCCGGGCGGATCAATGTGGTGAGAGACGCCGTGGAAGAAATCAAGGCCGCCATCCCTGAATGCAAAAAGGAACGCCGGGAAACCGAGGCCTGCCTGCATGACCGGGTGACCGAAGTCTCGGACCGGGTGGCCCGTATCGAGGGGTGGAAAAATGGCCGGGCCGTCTAGCATGATTCATCTCTTTCACCGGCCCGGTTGAAGCAAGTGCTCCGGGGTCCTGGATTTGGGCCTCAAGCTGCGGCAGGCCGGCCAACTGACCTTCGAGCACGACCTATCCACGCCTGAGGGCCTGGCTGAAGCCGCCTATTACCAGGTTTTGGACAGGCCGCTGCCCGTGGTCGTGGTTGACCTGTACGGCCGGCTGGACGACGGTTGCCTGTGGTCGGGCGAGTTGCCCGAGATCGGAGAAATACTGTTTCAATCCTCGCCATAAAAAGGCGACAGAAAGGAATATAACACATGGACGAACGTCTAAAGAACCTTTGGCCGTTAATCCAGGCCGCGGCCGCCAAGTACGACCTTGATCCTTTCCTTGTCGGGGCCATGGTCCTGACCGAGTCGGGCGGCGATCCCTGGGCCGCCCGCTATGAGCCGGCCTGGAGGGGGATAGTTCAGACCAAGGGCCTGAAACCGTCCACCTGCTCGGACGAGACCGAACAGCGCCTGCAAATGACCAGCTTCGGTCTCATGCAAGTCATGGGCGCCGTGGCCCGCGAGCATAAATTTCAGGGCTGGCTGACCCGCGTCTGTGATCCTGAAGCAGGCCTGGACCTCGGTTGCCGCCACCTGCGCCAAAAAATCGACCGCTTCGGCTCCATCGACGCCGGCATCGCCGCCTACAACCAGGGCAACGACCGCCGCGGTCCGGACGGGCGCTTCGCCAATCAGCCTTACGTGGATAAAGTCAAGGGGCGCATGCAGGCCCTGAAAAGCGAGGTGCAAGGATGAGCAACGGAGGCTCTTTACTGACAAACGTGGCTTCAGCGGCGGCCGGCGTCGCTACCGGCGGAGTGTCAACGCTGTTGACGACGGCCCTGGACTTCGCCAAGGGCATCGTCGATCATTACTTCCCGCCGCAGATGACCGATGCGGATAAGGCCGCGGCGACCATGGAGATTCAAAAGATGACCATGGCCCGCGATGCCGTTCTGACCGAGGCCAGCAAATCGATTATCGTGGCGGAGATGGCCCAGGGCGACAATTACACGAAACGGGCCCGGCCGACTTTGATCTATGGAGGCCTCTTCTTCATTTTTCTCAACTATGTGCTCCTCCCCGCCTTCGCCTTTTTCACCAGCAAGGCTTTCCCCAAGTTGGAGCTCCCGACCGAATTTTGGTGGGCCTGGACCGGAGCGTGCGGCGCCTGGATAGTCGGTCGCACCTATGAGCGAGCCGTGGCCACGAACAGAGTCTCTCAACTCTTGACCGGGACCAAGAGCCTCACGTGGGAGCAGTAGGGTTAAATGGGCAATCCGGAAGCTGTTATAAATTAATTTTTCAATATTTATAATTTGTTAGCCCCATAAGACCGTCAAGGTCTCGTCCCGTATCTCCTGCCGTATCTGCTATTGGTAGGCTTGTTTAGCCTCCGCGTCTTTCCCGCTCAGCCACCGCTACCAGGCCGTGTTTGAATGTAAACGCTAAAATTTCGGCTTGACATCGGATATTTCCGTGAATTATCGTGGCCTTTAGAGATGCGATGCGGAAGCGAACTCCCACTGAAATTGAGACAACCGTACTGTTAAAGGCGCGCAGGCGCTGTTGCGTATGCTTCGGGCTTAAGCGGGACTACTCAATGAAACACGGGCAAATAGTTCACATAGATGGGCGACATGACAATAATAGCGTGGACAATCTCGCTTTTATGTGTTTAGAGCACCACGACCAGTACGATAGTCGCACAAGTCAAAGCAAAGGACTCACTACCAACGAGGTACGCCACTTCCGCAAGGAATTATATGAGGTAATTGATTTGAACTGGAAACAACCCATCATTATAGGTGATGCTCAGACCCCTCTGGATAAATCGACCGACGATTTTTCGGAATACTATGAGCGTGAGGGGGAATTCGAAAGCGCTGAACTACAGGTTCAGCGCCTCCCGAATGGAAACGTTAAGGTGACAGGCTTGGCACTATGGGGTAAGACTCTCCCGCGCGGACCGAATATAGGGGAGCTCGATTTCGAGGCGGAGATTAAGGGTAATAGGGTTACCTTCTCGGACGGGAGCCTTGGGGACGAAGAGTATAGGCTGGAATTACTCTTTAAGAAGGACCGCCTCATTGCCACCGAGAAATTAGTTGGCGGATACTTCGGCATGAATGTATCCTTTGGTGGCGAGTACACCCGCATCAAATAAGGCAGGCAAACAATGATGATAGTTCGCCAAACGAGGATATTTGCACCGCATGAAGGCTTGTTTGCGCATAGTCTTTGGGCGGAAACTGTTATCGGGCTTATTATCAAACCGGTCGTGATCGATTTTAGGACCAAATTGGAATGGTTTTGGTTTACGCGATATTTCCAGGGGTCGAATGGAGATATAGACGATTGTGTTTTCTTTAACATACCAGCAAAATTCATATGCCCTTCGACTAGGTGTCATAAAAGCATCCGCTTTCGATACGCGATTGACGATAATACCCGTGAAGGCTTTGAGGGTAATTGTAGGGAGTTGATCAGTAAGGCCGGCTGTGCCATATCCGACTTCCGTGACTATCCAATTTTAGCTGATTTAGGTGGAAATAGGCATATTGAGGAGCCAAGGTCGCAAGAGCGTCGAGAGAGACGATCCCTTCTAGTTGTCAAGAACTATCATTCAATCGCAGAGCTAATTCTCGACGCCCTAATCGGTCCTGACAATCAAGGGCGTTTTTCAATTGAAAAAACACCATTTTACACCTTTCGTCACATTTTATGTAATGCGGTCGGAATTCAGGATTGAGTTCCAAATTCCGGGACCCATTACTAACTTACTGCCTTTAAATTCACAGTCGGCTTAATCGCCCTCGCCTTTCTCATGGCCGCGCCCGCGTCATTTTCCCTCCCCACCTTTTTTAACCAGTCCCCGTAAGCGGCCCAGGCTTGGTAATCTGCCGGGTTGGCGGCCAGGTAGATTACGTAGGCCTTCAGCCCTTCCTCGATCCGGCCCAGGCCGGCTTTGAGGTCGCCTAGGCGCGGCAGGAAATGATCGTACTGGTCGGTCTTCGCCATAGCCGCGCCGATCTCGGTCAAGCCGCCCTCGACGTCGCCGGTTTTGAGCAGCACCAGGCCCAGTTCATAGCGGAAGGCGTGCGCCTCCGGATTTACCTCAACCAGCCGCCTGTATTCAACCGCTGACTCCTCGTTGCGCTCGACGTATTGCAGGGCCGTAGCTAGACCCCAGCGGGCCTCAATCCGCTCGGGATACAGGCCGACCGCCTCCTGGAGTTTTTTCAGGGCCGCCGCGAAATCCTTTTCGTCCCGTCCCAATCGTTGCGCCTCCTCGATTAGTTCGTTGTACCGAATCTTTTTGATCGTCTCGGGCGATTCTTCTTTTTCTCGGCGCAGGGCCTCGTCAATGGCCCGGTCCCGGGCCTCGGTCGCCTTGGCCAGAACCTCGGCCGCCCTCTGGTCCTCCGGATTTTCCCTCAAGGCCCGTTGAGCGTCCAAAAGCGGGTGAGCGAAGTTGCCGCGTTCGAGATACTTTTCCGCGTCGGACAGGTCCACCGGCGCTTGATTCGGCGGCGCCAGGGCTTCCACCCCGCGCGCCCGGTAATCTTTGAGCAGACCCAGCGACGTCTCGTAATCGCCGCGCAGGGTCTCGACCGCGGTCTTGGCCGCGCTCAAGGCCACCCGGCACCGGGTTGTCCGGGTCAACAGGTCGTCCTGGTTGCGGACGATTTCAGCCGTGGAAAACTTGCCCCTGGTCTTAAAGGCCCTCGAGGCAATGGCCCGGTTGGCCCCCACCATGGATACGTTGATCAAGGGCATCCTGGCCGCGGCCTGCTGGGCGGCCATGGCGAACTGGTAGTTTTTGTCCAGCAGCGTTTTCAAGCCGGGCCGTCCGGCTTGCCGCGCCTGTCTTTCCAGCCCCCGGCAGGTGGCCAGGCCCAGCCGGGCGTTTTTCCGGATTTCCTCCAGGGTCTTCAATTCCCGCTCGAGGACCTCGACGGCCCGCTTCGCCAACTGGTCGCCGTCCGGCGCCGGCGTCAGCAACGGCTCCAGCTGGTCGCGGTCTATAGGCCGCTGGCAGTATTTTTCTACGGCCTGCCTCAAGGTCATTTGCTTGGCGCCCCGAATTTTGGCCCCGCCTTCCGTGGCGTTGAAGATCGTGGCCCGGGTGTTGGCGATCATGGTCTCGAAAACGGTCAAAAACGAAGCCAGCCCGACATTGGTTAACACCGGCTCGCCGAAATAGCCCGGCGTCCTGACCACATGACCCATTGAATGTCCGTCGGGATATGCGGTCAGGTGGCTCCGGGGATCATCCACCCGCCACCTGATCTCACCGTCCGGCCGGACCTCGACGCTCCCGGCCGTGTCGGCCTGGTCAAAATGGCTGCGGTCGGTCAGGGCCAGGTCCTGGCCGATCATGATGATCGGGTCACAGCCCAGGTGCCGGGCCAGGGCCAAGGCCGTGTGCGCCACTGAGCCGCCTTGTTCCAAAAAACCCTTGCCGGCCAGGAGTCCCGAGACCGAATCTTCCAGGCCGGGCACGGGCGTGGCCACGATGAATTTGGGGCCGCGATATTCTTTGAGCAGCCGGGTGTAGGTGCGGTTGAGGCAGACCAGGGGGACGTCTCCGTCGGTCAGCCCGTCCAAGTGACTCCAGTTGACCTCGCCGAAATCCACGGTGCAGATGAAGTCAGGTTTGACGCCGTAGGCCAGGAGCGGCCGCAGGGCCTGGGCCACGGCCACGATCACCGCCCGGCCCTGGACCTCCCGCAGCACGTGGATGTTTTTAGCCAGGGACGGCCCGGTGCTGACCGTGATGGCCGGCGCGTGAGCGAACAGCCCTTCGAGCTCGGCCACGCCCCGGTGCCGGATGACGTAGGGCAGGCCCTGCACGTCGTTCTTGGCCAGTTGCAGCCCGGCCCCGACCACCGTACCGGTGTTGCAAGCCATCTGGTTCAAGGCCTCAGTGGTGTACCTGGTTAATTCTTCGTAAACGCCGCGCTTGGCCTTGGTGTAACCCTCGATGATCAGGTTCCACTGGTTGACCACGTTCAGCGTCTCGGCCAGACCCAGGTGGTAAGCGATCTCCTCTTTGCCCGGCGCAGAGATCATCAGGGACCAGTCCAGCAAATGCCGGCGGTAATCGTATTGCGCCAGGGCCCGGCGGATGATCTCGGCCGCGGGCTCGATGACGATGACCCGGTGGCCGCGTTCCATTTTTCGGAGTACGATCCGGACCAGGTAGCCCAGGCCAAACCCCACGGCAATGGTCGCCGCGTCTTGCGGCGTCGGGTGAGCCTCGGCCTCGGCCTTGGGCTTGATCCACGGGTCTTCCAGGTCGTAGGCCGCCGTCTTGCGGCTGCCGTCATGGATCAGCAGGTTGGGCGAACCGTTGTTTGACCGGATGGACTCGACCCAGTCCGCGCCTGGCTCGCTTTGAATCCAGGCGGCCAGGTTGGGGTTGACCTTGGCCAGGGCGGCCAAATTCCGCGCCAGCATCTTTTGCCCCCGGCGCTCCGGCCCGGAGTTTTTGCTTGCTTTGTTGCGTCCTTTTCTCATTTTATTTCTCTTTCCTGGCCCAATCCGCCCGGAGCAGTCCGTAGGCGATGATGCTCACGTATTCGCCGTCCAGAAACATGCCCTGCCTGAAAACCCCTTCCTCTTTGAAGCCTAGTTTCAAGGCCAGGTTGCGCATGCCGGCGTTGGTCGCGGCCGTGCCGGTCCAGATGCGGTTGAGATTAAGCCGCCGGAAGCCGTGCTTGATCAACAATCGCCCGGCTTCGTACCCGATTCCTTGACCCCAGTACTTGCTTTCGCCGATGATCACGGCGAACTCGGCCGACCGGTAAATCCAGTTGATGGATTGGAGTGAGATGTTGCCGATGTGGCGGGTTGCGTTCATCGGCTGACCGTCGGGCCGGACCTTGGCCTCAATGGCCAGCACCAGCCGGTCGTCCGCTTCCAGGCCGGCCAGGAAGGCCCCGAGTTTGGCCTCGGTGTACGGAAAAAGCCCGTGGCTGTTGAATTTGGTTACCTGGGCGTCGTGAAACCAGCGCTGGTAATTGCCGTCCGGATTCAGGGCGTCTTCCCGCGTGAACGGCCGGAGAATGATCCTTTCGGTTTCATACATGGCTGCCCCGTTCATTGCGGCGCCTCCTCGAGCATTTCGCGCAACTCCTCCACGGTCAGATACGGCCCGTTGCGGTCGCTGGTGTAGGACCAGTCCAAATCCGGATTACGCCTGGCCGGCTCCCGGCTCGGCCGGATGACGTAGGCCTCGCCCTCGTCGGTCGTGTCGCGGCTTTCCTCGGCCAGGATCAGGCACTCGGCCAGCTTTTCCCCCGGCCGGATGCCGATGATTTCCATTTCCGCGCCCGGCGCCACGGCCGCGACCAGGTCAACCACCCTCATGCTGCGCATTTTCGGGACAAAGATTTCCCCGCCCTCCATGCGTTTTACGCAGCGCAACAAAAAGGCGACCACTTGCGGGAGGGTGATCCAGAACCGGGTCATGCGGACGTCCGTGACCTGGACCCGGCCCGTCTCCCTGGCCTGCTTCTGGAATAGGGGCGCCACCGACCCCCGGCTGCCGACCACGTTACCGTAGCGGCAGCAGGAAAACCTCGGAAATCGATGCAAGCCAAGGCCTTTGCTGTAGATGTTGCCGTGAATGAACAGCTTTTCGGCGCAAAGCTTGGTCGCCCCGTACAAATTGACCGGCGCCACGGCCTTGTCCGTGGTCACGTTGAGCACCCGCTTGACCCCGCAGTCCACGGCCGCGTTGATGACGTTCTGCGCGCCCAGGACGTTGGTCTTACAGGCCTCCTCGGGGTCGTTTTCACAGGCCGGCACGTGCTTCATGGCCGCGGCGTGAAAGACCACGTCCACGCCCTCCATGGCCCGTTTCAGCCGTGGCCCGTCCCGCACGTCGCCGATGAGAAAGGCCACGTCCGTCCGTGGTGCGGCGGGCAGGTCCTGCTTCATCTGCCACTGCTTGAGTTCGTCCCGTGAATAGATGCGCAGGCCTCGGGGCGGATGAGGCATAGCCAGCAGCTTGTTCGTCAAGGCCTTGCCCAGTGATCCCGTGCCGCCGGTGATCAAAATTTCGGTTTCGTCCCAGTCCATTACGGTCTGCCCTCGCTAAGTTTTTCGGTCCTCTCGTTTATTTGCCGGTCGCAGTCCTTGATTTTCTTCAGGATGGCCCGGGCTTCCTCGGGTTTTTCCCGGAAGGCCAGTCGCACCAGGTCCATCCAGTGTTTATTGTTTTGCTCCCGGATGGCCTGGATGTCGTCAATCAGGCGAGCGTCCGCCGGATTCACGGCTTTACCGTCGGTCGCCGGCCCGTGAGCGGATCGGTCCGCAGGTGCGCCAGGTCCCGGTCGGTCGGCGCGCACGATCTGTCCGGGCCTTTATCCGCCGCCCTGAAATCTTTTACCGCCCGGATCGCCCTTTGAAGTTCGCTGGCGGGCCAGCAATGCCCGTGCCCGATTTCCCGCCCCTGGCCGTCGTCCAGGTCCAAATGCACCTCGATCATCCGCGCGCCCAGGCTCGCCGCGCCGCAAAGCACGCCGATCGAGGCCGTGTGATCGGACCAGCCGGCCGGCACGGGACGAAAGGCGCTCTGCAAATAGGCTATCCGCCACAGGTTGGCCTCTTCCGGCTTGGCCGGGTACCTGGACAGGCAATGCAGGATAAAGGTTTTTTCATGTCGGATACGTTCCGGCAAAAGGTCCAGCGCCGTTTTGATTTCATCGTTCGTGGCCATGCCGGTGGACAGGATCAACGGCTTTTCCCTGGCCGCGCAGGCCAAGATCAAATCGTCCCAGAGAAGCTCATAGGAACCGATCTTGAAAAAATCCACGTGCGGGGTCAGCCGGTTCACCGCCTCGAGGTCAAAAGGCGTGCAGCCAAAGGTCAGGCCAGAGGCATGCGCAGCTCGCGCCAATTTCGGCAGCCATTCCGGCGGCAGTTCCCGTTCGTGCATTTTGTTTTGGGTTTCCTGGTCGCCCCATAGCCGGTCCGCCTTGAACAGCTGGAACTTGACCCCCCAGCAGCCGATCTCGGCCGCGGCCGCGATTAAACGCCGAGCCCGGTCCAGGGACTGGTTGTGGTTGGCCCCGATGTCCGCGATGAACTTGATGTCCCCGACCGTCATCGCAGTTCCCTCCGGTTTTCCCAGGCCTTGATAAAGGCGTTGGTCAAGTCGTCGATCTCGGACTTCTTTATCCCCGGCGCGATCAGGCGGTGCAGAAACAGTTTGTCCCGCCACAGCCACTCGGCCGTCGGGCACAGGCCTTCCTGATAAAAATCTTCCTTGCCTTTTAGGGCCGGATGCTCGCAGGCGCGGAACAAAGGCATCAGGTAAATCGGCTTGATATAGCCACAGCTCAGCGATCGGCCGCCGCCCAGTTCGGCCTTGACCGCCGCGATGAAGCGGTCCCGATGCAGGCCGTCGGCCTCTTCGGCCCGCCATTTCATGGCCTGGACGTAAAATGTGTGGCGGCACCACTCCCGGACGTTCGTGAGTTCAATGGCCGGCAGTCCAGCCAGGGCGCGCTCGATCCGCCTGACGTTTTCGGTCCGTTGATAAATGAGTTCGGTGATGCGTTCGAGTTGCGAACCGATGATGGCCGCCTGGATTTCCGTCATTCTCAGGTTGTAACCGACCAGGCCGACCAGAAAGGGATCGCCGGGCCACTGGGCCGCGTCGTCCATGCCGTTGTAGACCGCCTCAGCGTGGTTGGCCAGCAGGCGGCAGCGCAGGGCCAGTTTTGTATCATTGGTCGCCAGCAGGCCGCCTTCGCCGCAGGTTAGGTGCTTGCCCTGGTTGAAGGAAAAGACGCCGATGTCTCCCAGCGCGCCGGCGTAGTAGTTTTTCAGGTTTCGCACCTGGCCGTCTTCGGGCGGCGGGGACCAAAACGAACCGACAGCCTGGGCCGCGTCCTCGATGACGTACAGGCCGTACTGTTCAGCCAGGGCGCGGACGGCCGGCCAGTCATGCGGCTGGCCGAACAGGTCAACCACCAGGATGGCCTTGGTCCTGGGCGTGATCTTCTTTTCGATTGCCTTCGGGTCCAGGCAGAAACAGTCCGGCTCGATGTCGGCGAAGACCGGCGTCGCCCCCCAGATCAGCGGCGCCGTGGCCGAGCAGGTCATGGACCAGGGCGAAACGATGACCTCGTCGCCGGGCGAAAGGCCAATCGCCCCGCAGGCCACGATCAGCCCGCTGGTGGCGCTGTTCAAAGCCAGGACGTGCCTAACCCCGATTTTTCCCGCCCAGGTTTGTTCCAGGGCCTGGACCTCGGGGCCACCGTAAAACTCGGCCACCCAGTTGCCCCGGTACCCGGATAAAAGGCCGCGCTCCAGCACCCGCAGGGCTGCTTGTGCATCCGCGCCGCTGATCGGGTTGGGTTCCGGGATGTCCTTGTCTCGAATCGGCCGGCCGCCGTTGATCGCCAGTTTACCCATTATTTTCCTCCCTTTAAATTTTCCAGGATTTGATGAACCGCCGCGGCGTCTTCGCCGGTGCACCAGAGCGGCGCGCCGCGCTCGATATGGTCAAGACCGTTTTGCAGCAGGTTAAGCAGGGCCGTGCCGAGCTCGGTCGGCCGGGTTGATCCGTGCCCGGGCAAGGTCAAGTAGTCGCCGTAGACCGGCTCCGGCTCGGGCTGGTATGTCGTCACTTGCAGGCCGTGGTCGCGAAACACCACGCGACCCCTTTCCGCTAAAATGTCTATTTCAAAGACCGAATATTTCCGGCCGTCCGCCGGCGTCAGGAAGACGTGCGGGCAAAGGTCAAAGGCGGCGTGAACCGCCCAGGTCGGGTCTTCCCGGGCGCGATCTTTCTGAAAGTAAGCCAAGGGCGAAAGGACCTGCCCGCCTTTAAATTCCCCGAACAGAAACCTCGTCAGGTCGAAAGCGTGGCAGCCTTCGTGGACTAGGCCCCGCGTGTAGATGACCCGGCATTGCCAGACCCGGCCCAGTGCCCCGTCGTCGCCCGCGGAGATGTCCTTCCGCAGCCGCTGGACCTCGGGGTCGAACCGGCGGATGTAGTCCACCAGCAGCGGAATATTTTCCTGCCTGAACATCCGGGCGATGATTTGGGCCTCGCCGGCCGACTCGCCCAAAGGCTTTTCCGTGATGATCAGCTTGGGGCTGTGCTCGTTGGTCGCCCGCATCAAGACGTCCAAATGCGTGTTGGTGGGCGTGGCCACGATCAGGATGTCGGCCCGGGCCGCTTCCTCCAGGTCGCAAGCATGGCCGCCCCACCTGGCCGCGGCCGCCCTGGCCTTGGCCGGATCAACGTCCACGAAAAAGATCGGCCCGATTCGCGGGTGCGCGTACAGGGCGTGGGCGTGGGTCAGGATTTTGGGTGACTCCGGGCTGTCGTACTTAAGCGGCTTCAAGGCGCCGATGGACCCGCACCCGATGACCGCGGCCGAATAGCTGGTCATGTCAACCCTCTCCCGGCGTCTTGCGCCGTATGAATTTGTTGATCGCCGCCAGGTGCGGCTTTCGACGCAGCAGGGCGATGACCTGCTCGGCCGAGGCGTCCCATGGGAAAATTTCGCGAAAAATTCTGTCCAGCAGAGTCAGGTCCGCCGGCTCGTCCAGAGTCAAGCCCAGGTCGGGCCAAAACATTTCCGGCGGCGCGCTCCAGTTGACCAGGAGCCAGGGTCCGCGTTCAGGGTGCTGGGTGATGTTCCAGCCGACGTGGGACCGGTGCGGCCCCCGCACCACGGCGTCGATGCGTTCCAGGGCCGCGCGGTCGTAGACCTGGAGGTCGAACCCGTCCGGCCAGGTCCGCGTCAGGACGTTGGAAACGTAGACTTGTGCTTGGGCTTGGCCGGCGTTGAGGCGGTAGAGCCTGATCAGGTGGTCGATGTGGGCGGGATCGATCAGCGGGCAGTCGGCCGTGACCTCGACTATGGTTTCAATCTCATGGGCCCGGGCCGCCTCAAGCACGCGGCTGAAGACGTCTTCCGGCTCAGGCCGGCGACAAACCAGGCAGCCCAGGCGCTCGGCCGATTCCTCAATGGCCTGGTCCTCGGTCTCGGTGGTCGTGGCCACGATGACCTGGTCAACCAGGTTGGCCCACTTGACGCGCTCGATCAGCCGCTCCAGGGCCGGCTTCCCGGCCAAGGGCAGCAAGACCTTGCCCGGCAGACGGGTCGACCCTATCCGGGCCTGGATAATGACGGCCGTCGATCCTGACGGCTCTGCCTCGTTTTTTGTGGTGGGATTATTCGCGATGTCTGCGCCTGTCATGGTCTCCGCCACAACAAGCGACAAAGGGCCTGCGCCCCGGCTGGACGTAAGAACACTACCCGAAATTATGCCTGGCTGTCAACCCTTAAATTAAGCACAATTATACTATAATTAAAACCGTGTAGTCCCCAAATGCAGTCCCCAATATAAAAAGCGAGACAAGACCTATTGCCCTATCTCGCTGAATTTACTGGTCGGGGCGGTCAGATTTGAACTGACGGCCTCCTGCTCCCAAAGCAGGGATCTGGCATAAGAAATGCCTTAAATATGTGATATTTCTTGAGTGGACGTTTTCCAATTATAGGTATATGATATATAGTTATATGGCATGTAGTCCCCAAATGTAGTCCCCAGGATTAACTCTTGGCTTCTTTCCCTTTTAAAAGGAGGCTTTCCTTTTTATTTCTCTAACGCAAGCGGTTGGGGTAATTTTTCCAAGGCTTGGCGTTTTTGTTCGTCGAGGAGGTGGTAGTAGACCTCCAAGGTCATGCGCGGGGAGGAGTGGCCCATGAGTTCGGAGACGGCCTTGAGGTCGGCGCCGGCGCGCAACATCGAAGTGGCGTAGAGGTGGCGGAGGCTGTAAAGGGGCAGCTTGCGGGTAATGCCGGCCGCCTTCTTGGCGTGGGCCCAGGCCCGGCGGATTTGCTGCACGGGCTGACCGCGGTATTCGATGAGCCAGGTCCGGCCCGTGTGGGCGGCCTGGAGGCTTTTGACGCCTTCCAGGAAGGAAGGCAGGACCGGCTGCAAGACCCGCTGGCCGTGGGTCTTGGAACGTTGCACCCAGACGCCGCACTGATCGAAGTCAACGTCGGCGATCCGGACGGCGAAGAGTTCGGTCGGCCCGGGCCGCAGACCGAGATGAGCAATGGCCCACAAGGCCACCTTGAGGTGCGGCGCGGCGCGGGCCCAGATGGCCCTGAGTTCGTCTTCAGATGGGGGCGGGGCGGCCTTGGCTTCCCTCTTCTTTTCGGAACGGTATTTTTCAAAGGGATTAAATTTAAGACGATCGTGCCGGACGCCCCAGGAGCAAATGCCTTTGCAATAGTCGCGGTAGCGGTTGCGGGTGGCCATGGAGCGGCCCTGTTCCTGGAGCCTGGAGTCCAGGGCATCGAGGTCCTGCATGGTCAAAGCGGTCACGGGCTTGCGGCCAAAAGCCGGGACCACGTGGGCGTTGAGAAAGTACTCGATGGATTTGCCGTTCTTCAGGGAAAGCGGCCGGGAATTAAGATAGTGCTGGGCCAGGGCTAGGAAGGTCAAGCCGGCTGCTTGATCGGGATCGGGCGGGGACCAGCCTCGTCTCTTAGCCTTTTTGCGCTCAAGGTCCCACTGCTCGGCGGACAATTTAGCCTCGGGGCCGCGGCCGAAGTATTTTTTCCTGGGCCGGGTGCGCTGGCCGGGCAAGTAATATTTAACGTACCAGCGGCCGTCGGCGGTGCGATGGGCGGACATGGGTCGATTTTTCTGTTTCTCCTTGACAATTAATTGAATTTATATATTGTTTATTGAAGAGACTCAAGGGTTTCGTCGCTTTTTCCGTGGCGCGGATTAAAGTATAGATCATGAAGCATGCAAACAAGTCACAGCAGGTCGTGTTTAATGGCAAAAAGTTTATTGACGGGATGTCTACAGCCTTGGACCTAGGGGCCACCCGTCACAGAGGGTCTATCCTTACGACAACCATTAGAACGGGTTATGCTGATCCCGTAAAAGCCGACGGCAGGGCAACCCTCTCGGACTGGATTATTGTCGGAGAATGCCTCGTAGAGGCTGCCCAGAAATTTGCGGCCACCGAGACAGATGGCCAAAAATAGAAACCAACCCCCAGCCAAAGCCCCCGCGTCTCAACAGCAACAGTCTTCTAAAAACAGTATGGTAACAGCAGAGCTACTGGCCCACCAGTTTTCTGGACCAATACCTCACCCTGCCCTTCTTGAAGGATATAATATAGTTGTTCCCGGCGCCGCCGAGCGAATACTGGCCATGGCTGAACGTCAAGCCGCACACCGCCAGGAAATGGAAAAAAAGCAGTTGCAAAGCGAGATTACCGATAGCCGGTTAGGTGTTATTTTCGCCTTTATTCTTTGTCTGGCAACGATCGCCAGCGGAACATACTGTATTCTCAATGGTTTTTCTATTTCGGGCACGTTAATTGCCGGAACGGGATTGACGGGGTTAGTCGGTGTCTTTATTTATGGCACGCGCCAAAATCGCAAGGAAAAAGAAAAAAGGGTCCCAAACAAAGAATAACTTTCAGCTTGAACCTGTTTCGTCTAAAGGTATTGTTGATAAATAAGACTTTCTGTAAATCCAGGGCGGAACCCGGCCGTCATCCGACCAAAGGTTGATTTTTTCAGATTTGGCTTTTGCTTCTAATTCTTTTAATTCCTGATCATTAACGGCATATCTTTTATACCACCAGGCCAGGCCGGCCCGAAGGAGTTCGTGGCCAAGGTTGCGGCCGTCGGGCAGGATGATCTCGGCCACGGTCCGGCCGTAGCGGTCCCAGGTGTTGACCTTGACCGTGACCCGTTTGTCCAGGGCCAGGCCGGCGGTGAAATTTTTGGCTTCCGGACCGAAGGGCTGTTTCATTTCAGGGGCGTCCACGCCGTAAAGTCTGATGGTCACCGGCTGATGATGTCGCATGACGATCAGGCTGTCGCCGTCCAGCACGGCCACGCAGCGGCCTTTCCAGGAGGCGGCCTCGGACAAGGCCGGGATTAAAAGGATCAAGGCGGCGATAACAGTTAAGCGCAAAGCGGCCTTGAGCATGGCGACCCTCCCCGGGGCAAGATAAGCTTTCGGGGACCCGCCTTTGAACCGATAAGCGAAACGGACGGGCCTTATTGTAGATAACGCCCGAGGGGACAGCGGGGGTCTTAGGGTTCATGCCTGCTCCTGGCGGTCAATCGAAAGCCGTAGCTTGCTCATTCCGATCATCTGGGCCGGAGAAACCGGCCGCAAAAAAGATTAGAAAGCTCGGCGTTGTTTTTCTTGCCACAGTAGGCGGCTGCGATTTGTCGACCAAAAGGCTTTAATTCGGCATCGTCCACTAGGTTAAGCAAGTCTTGATAGACCTGCATGTGTTCCCAATTGGCCTTTTTTAGATCAGACATATTGAAATAAAGCTTCATGGCCAAGGCGGTGTCTTCCTTGCCGTATTTATCCACGACCGGGCCATGCAGGAAAAAGATAACGCGGCGGACTTGATTTGGCCACTTTTGAGCTAAGAGTTGGCAGGATTTAACCAGAGCGGAATCCATTTCCAGGAAAAAAGTTTCCTCGCTCCACATGGATTTCAGAGTAATAAAAATATCGACATTAATAAGCCCGCTGATATTAATCGTTTCAACGTTGTTTACTCGCAGCTTTTCACGTCTCGACGCTTTATTTATCGCCTTAATGACTTCTTGTTTTAAAAGCGTTTCATTGTCGGATATTTGTTGGGGTGGTGCGGCTGGAGTCGGTTTGGGCATCGGGGCAGCAAGAGTAGAAGGAGGCGAAAGGGACGTTTGTTGCGGTAAATCTGCTTGTCTGATTATCATCTGTATCGCGACAACAATCATTAATCCCACCGCAAAAAAACCCCACAAATTGGAAATGGTTGGCCGCCCTGTCCCGCAATTCGGACAAATCCAGGCTTGCTTGCTATATCGGGTTCCACACTGCTTACATTTAACCAGGCCCACAACGTCCTCCGTTTAACCGCTATTTCAGTGGCCCAGAGCAGATATTTTTCGGTCTCGGCGTACATGCCCGCGTCCAGGCAGCGTCGGCCCTGGCGCGTCCAATGGCGGCACCAGCCTTCAGGGGTGGCGTCGCGGTCAATGTCGTAATTGATAAAAACCACGACGAATAATTATGGTTTTTTTATTTCGCTGAAACGTATAATAAATTTAGGATTCAGCATTGAACCGGCCTCGGTTAAGCTTGCCTCCCTAATAAAATCATTTTCCGACGACAAAAATGATCCGTTAAAAATGACCCTGTCTCCAACTTTCATATCAGAGACTTTTTTATAAAGGGAAGCACTCTCGGGAATGAGCGTTAAGTCCTGTATGTCAGAAAGCGCATTATTCCAAGTCGCTATATCTATTTTCCCGCCTTCAAGCCGTATGGTAATATAAGCTTTTTGGTCCGAGGTTGTCCCCATGTGAGCCAAGACTCCAACCCAATTGTTTATACTTCGCTTACCATTTAATGTTTCCTTAATGTTTTTTTTCCGCTCTGATCGAACCGAGGATTTCTTTAGTTCATTTGGCGCCTCATTATATTTATTTATCAGTGAAGTAATTCCACGAACAAAAGCTTGTTGATCTTGTGGAACGGGAATAGCTGGCGGAACTGGCGTTGAAGTTGTTTTTGATTTTTCTCTCTCGGCATCAGCTTGTTGAACGGGTGGAGACATCTCGTTGGTAACAAGGGTTTTAATAAAGGAAATAATAAATATGCCGGCTAAAAATATTAAAACCCATTTTCCTATACCCATCTTTTTCTTTTTTGGTTTTTCAGAGACAATTCCTGTTTTCACCGGCGATCCGCATTGTGGGCAAGCCCCGGCCTTATCGCTGATTTCTTTGCCGCATTCCGTACATTTAATTAAGGCCATAATTATCCCCCTTTGTGGCTTTTATTTGCTTAAACCAATAATAAAAAAGAAAAAGAGTATACCCAACCCCAATATAGTCAGGGCGCAGCCACAGCCACTCACCCCTTGACCAAAGTCGCCCAGTTTTTTGGCCGTGGAGGGCGCGCCGCAGTGCGGGCAGACCTCGGCCTTGTTGCTGATCTGCCGTCCGCATTCCTTGCAGTTGATCAAGGCCACGCCGAGCCCCCCTTTCGGCTCGTAGGCGACCTTCCCGGCCCCTTCCGGGGTGGTCGCCTAAAATGCTTAGGTTAAAATTGAAGCCTTTCGTTCTCCTGCGTCTTACCCGTATCCTTTAAACGAAACGAATAATCCCAAACGACCTCATTGCGAAAGTTTTTTGCACCGAAAACGGCGTCCTGGAGCAGCTTCAAGTAATGGCTGGCCGTGGGGTCGCAGTGCAGGTAGAGGCCGCCGGTGGATTTGAGGACCCGTTTGAGTTCGACCAGGCGCGGGGCCATCATGGACAGGTAGGCCAGCATGTCGCTGTGACCGAGCAATTTCCAGTTCGCCTCCATGGCCTGGGCCACGCGGCCCCCCGAGGCCAGGACCTCGTCGAAGGCTTGGGCCGCGGCCTGGTCCCAGCGCCAGGTATCTTCAAAGGCGCGGATTTGCGCGGCCGACCGAGCGCCGTTGACCTCGGCGAAAAGGACGTTGTAGTCCTGGTTGCTCTTGAAGGGCGGGTCGAGATAAACCAGATCGACGGACTCATCCGCGATGTAGCGCCGCAGGATGTCCAGGTTGTCGCCGTAGTAAAGTCGGTTGTCAGTCATGAATTCTTATGGCAGCAAGCACCTAGAAAGCAAATTTGGAGTGATTAAGCTTCTGGCATCGCAAACGTCCCAAAGATTTTGAGAATACTTAGAGACATCTGAGTAGTAAAGATGTACTTGAACGCCAAAATTTTTAACAAATTGGATCGCTGGCACAAAATCGCCATCACCAGTTATAATAAAAGCCTTATCAATCATTTTTTGGTGTGTGAGCTGAATAAGATCAACAACTAAAAGTACATCTGCGCCTTTTTGCTCAAAAATCGGCGTTCCTTGTTGGTCGTAGCCCCTGAATATTAAATAACCAAGACGAACTTCAAAGTAGCCATATTTTTTTAGGGCGGTGTAAAATCTTTGAGTTTTTGCAAATCGTTGCGATTCATCTCTTGTTGGAGGAGAAGATTGATAAGGCGGACAATCATAATAATATGACCTAAGGAGACTGAAACCAGAAACGATTTCTTTTACAAGCGCCCCATAGCTAACTTGCATAATATTCAATTTTTTAAATACTTTTCGGGCATAACCACCATCGATAAAGACAGCTGCCTTGCCAGCCTGATTAGACATAGTTCACCTCAGACAAAATAAAAACCCATCGTCAGAACCCCGGAATCCGAAGACCCGGACCAACAATGGGCAGGATAGACTTGTTTGTTATTGTTATTATCGGCACGAACCCGGTTCCTGTCAAGCAAAATTTTGCACTTGGTGCAATTTTTCACGTTTTTGCTCTGTGCCACCCGTCCCTGCGCCCCCTACGGCACTATCGCCACCACCCGCTCCATCAAGATAACCTCTTCCGGCGCTGTTTCAATCCGCGCCCCCAACAGGAAAGGCGACTAAAACCTTATCGCGATGACCCTCTCCATGAGGATGACGTCGCCGGGGTCTTCGGTGATGTCCGGGTAGTCCGGGTTCATGCTCTTAAATATGATTTTGTCCTTGGTGAACCAGACCATCTTGACCCAGGCGTTGTAATCCTTGTCCTTCCAAATAACATAGTCGCCGTGGCGGATGTATTCCCTAGATTCGGGTTTGACAAAAAGGATAGCGCCGTCTTTTAGATACGGAAACATCGATTTGCCGCGGATGCGCACAGCATAAAGGTTGCGGCCAAGAACCGGCGGGACACCCAAAGGATAATCTATCATTTCAAACCCTTCTCCGGCCCCATACCCCCCGTCCGTCCATTGGAACGGCTCCCCAGCCGAAACGTAGGCGATAAGAGGAACCTTGGTTTGAGATAGATTTTCAGCTTCCCATTCAGCCCTGGCCTTGACCCAACTTGGATCGTTTTCACAACCAAGATATTTTTTGGGAAAATAAGGATCAATCCAAGGGGGCCGGGGGATGAAATCCGGACGAGCGCGGTGTAGGATTTCCCAAGTTTCCGCCCTGGCCGTGGTTTTGCTAGCGGCGGTCCGGCCAATAGTGGCGGCGCTGATCTTTTGACCGACCTTAGCCGTATCCCTTTCCAATTCAGCCCACAACCCCCCGGCTGCCTGAAAGGCTTGCAATGCGTCAACTAACGGCTTGGTATCCAGACCCATAAGTACCTTTGGTGCCTGAAAAATACAACAAAATAAAAAAAGACGCAAAATTTTTCTTGACAATTATCTAAGGTGCGTGTATGCTTGATGCCAGAGAGGTTGGAAATGGGTGATTTGATTTTTGACTCTAACTCGATCCTGGCCCTGAGAAGGCGACACGGCCTTTCAATGCAAGGCTTTGGCGACAAGATTGGCGTACACAGAAACCTAGTAAATGATTGGGAAAAAGGGAGGGTGAAGCCCTCAATGGCCACGATTGAAAAAATTATCCGCGCCTTTGATCTCAAGGACGTCAACTATTTTTTTTGCCAACAAACTAACATGCGTACATGCTTAGAGAAACTCGCTGCCACAGAATAATTTTAAGAATATCCCGGAGGTCGCAATGAATAAACCCAATTTTCAGCAAGGAAGTTACGTCTGATGCAGTTTCAATCCACGCCTCGAAAGGCGACGGGAAGCAGTACATCACAAACACGGTTCCTGTGTAAAGGGATCAAAAAGGAATCCGTTTAATGCATACGAACAAATTGGGCGGGGGCGTGCAGGCCCTGCTTTACACCATGGTTCATCACGAACGGCTGATCACGGTCGAGGAAATCGCGCGGGCCGTGGGCTGCGAGCCACCGACCATTTACGAGTACCTCAACGCCAAGCCGATCATCCCCGTGGCCGTGCTCAAGGCCGTGTTCGAGCGCACGGCCGACCCGCGGCTGAAGCGGGCTTTGGAGCCGGCCGGCTGGCGGCTGGTCCCGGACGACCAGGTCGTCGAAACGGCGCATGACATCGAGGCCGATCTGGGCGACGTGCACATCGCCGCCGGCGCCCTGCACCAGGCCGTCAGGGAGGCGCGGGCCGCGAATTCCGACGGCGGCGGGGAAATCACAATCAGGGAGTTGGACGGCCTGGAAAAGCAGGCCAACGAGGTCGAGCGTCAGTTAGCCGACGTGCGGGCGCACCTCAAGGAATTGAGGGCCGAGACTGAATCCAGGCAAACGGCGCGGTTGGCGGTCCCAGGAAAACAGGCGGTCGCCTCGATAAGAGGCGTGGATTGAAATGATTGAAACGATTGAAAAAAACAACCTCTAACTACGGGCGGCGGAGGGCCGGCGTCCCGGCTGGACACCTGGAAACCTCGCCCCTCCAAAGCCGCGACAGATGGACGCTTTAAAGGAATTTAACGGATGAAACAGCCCCGACTGATCACCCTCAAAGAAGCGGCCGAACTAGCGGCCATGAGTCCGCAGACGCTGATGCGGCGAATTCACGAAGGCCTTGTGCGGGCCTACCAGATGGGCACGCACAGTCAGGTCCTACTGGACCCTTATGAGTTGGTCGAGGACATCAAGCGGCACCCGATCCTTACGGCCGACAACCAGCCGGCCCAGGCGCCGGGGCGGCCGATCGAGGACGTGCCCTTCGTGGTTTTTCGCGGCGGCCAGTCCGCTGGAGCAAGGAGACCGTATGAAAGGCGAACCAGACAGGGTCGTTGACGCCCTGGACCAGGCCAACGACTGGATCGACAAAAACAAGTGGAAGCTGGTCGGGCCGGTCTTGGCGGCCCTGGCCTTGCTCGTGGCCTTCCACGCCGGGCGGCTGTTCGAGAGACTGCCGTGAGGAGCGCCGCCAAAACTCTGGGCCGCATTTCGCCCCTGGGCTGGTGCGAACTGGCCCTCCTGGGGTTCTGGGCGGTCGTGCTGGCGGTCGTGTTGAAGCTGGTTTTTTAGCGACGCTCCAAGCGGAGCGGACAAGGAGGTTTTTCATGGAACGTTTTGGAGGCAATTTCCACCAGTCGGACATCAAGCAATATCTCAAGTGCCCGCGGTCGTTTTATTACAACCGCGTCCTGGAACTGGACAAGGAAAAGGTTTCTCTAGGCAATCTGGCCGGCCGGGCCGGGCACCGGGCGGTCGAGTACGCTCACCGGGAAAAGGAATGGTCGCCCGACAAGCTCTTCCAGGTGTTCATCTCAGCCCTGGAGGCGGAAAAGGTCAAGGCCCTGGACAAAAGCCAGGAACTGCACGGGGCCGTGGACGTCGAGCGCTACCGGACCATGCTGGCTCTCTACGCCGGCAAGCCTTACAACCGCGAGGCCCAGGTCATGGCGGCCGAGTCGGCCTTTTACTCCGAGATCAAGCCGGCCAAGACCGTTTATTCCTTTGCCGGCCGTATCGACCAGTTGCTGTCCGTGCCGACCGAGACCCTGCGGACCGACTTCCCCCGGCTATTCAGCAACAGCGCCAAGTTCGCCGACCGCGTTCTGATCCACCGCGATCTGAAGTTCGGCCGCCGCAAGGAAACCAGCGCCTTTGAGCTGGCCCTCAACCCGCAGATCGACGTCTACGCCTTTGCCCTGAAGTACGGGGTTTTTTATCTGCCCGACCAGGCCGCGCCGGTGACCTTAGACCTGATCCCGGACCTGCACGCCATCTATTACCTTGAAGACCTCATCCCCTACGAGTCCGACGCCGGGACTTACCTCAAGGACCCGGACACCGGCGGCCGGGTGCCCTGCGACCTGGTCCCCGAACCGTGCCGGGTGGGCAAGACGGGCAAGGCCTGCGAAGGCAAGCGGGCCTGGTGCACCAAGCAAAAGCGCGGCGAGGGCATGTATTTCACCACGCGGCCGGCGGCCCGGCTCGAGGTCATCCCGCGTGAACTGATGAACGTCTGCGCCTCGATCCGTATGGGTCATTATCCGCGCCAACTCGGCGAACTGTGCTTCAGCTACTGCCAGTTCCGGTCCACTTGCGAGGCCGAGGTCCTGGCCGGACTCGAAGCGGCGTAATGTGGGGTCCGGGCAACGGGCACTACATGCCGGGCTGGTTGTTACGCATGGACCAGCCCCGGCCGGGAGAACGAGACATGATCGGTCAAGACCCCTGCTTCGATGACGCGATGAAGCCTTGCCCGCACCTGCTGGTCAAGAACCATCAGTCGTTCTGCCTTTATGACGGCTTTCCCCGGCGCCGGACCAGCCTGGCCTGCCCGCTGCGGGACGGACAAAAACTTCAGGCGATGGAACCCGAAAAGGCTTCCAAACCTGACAATCAAGGAACACTTTTTTAATCGTTTCAATCCACGCCAATAAAGGCGACGAAACCAGAGAATAACACAAGCTTTTTAAATCGACCGTTTAGAGGAGGGTTTGATCATGGCCAAGAAAGGACTTGCCCCCGTAAAAACCGAAGCGGAGTGCCTGGCGGAAATCGACGCCGCCCCTGACCCCTTCGCCGAAACCGAAACCAAACCCGAGCCGGAATTTCAACCGCCGGCCGTCGAGACTCCCGGCCTGCCGGGCGGCCTCGAGGACATGGACAAAAGCGACATCGTCATCCCGCGCCTGCGCGTCGTTCAACCCACGAGCAAGGAAGGCACGCCGGGCAAGCTGCGCCTGAACCTGACCGGCGACGAATTCGACCAGCTTACGGTCGTATTTATCAAGGCGACCAAGGGCCGGGTGCTTTTTGACCGGGAAAATTTGGGCTCGCCGCCCCTGTGCGGGTCCCTGGACCGGGTCCGGCCGTCAAACTTTTTCGAGTCGCCCATCAGCGATCGGTGCGGCCAGTGCCCCATGGCCGGGTGGACCAAGGACAACGGCCGGAACGCCCCGCCCGAGTGCAACGAAAGTTATACCCTGCTCGGCCTGGACGTGGACAACCGCATTCCCTTCTTTTTCCAGACCAGGTCCACGGGCATCCGTCCGACCAAGCTGTTTCTTTCCGCCGTGTTTTTCCAGGCCAAGCGCCGCAACGCCGATCTGGTGGATTTCCAGGTCACTCTGAAGACTAAGGAAACCGTAGGCGAAAAGGGGAAGTTCTACGTGCCGGTCTTTGAAAAGCCGGTCTATCTCAAGGACCGGCCGTACCGTGAGGAAGCCGCGGCCTACGCCCGGGAAGAGGCCGGCTTCGAGCCGGAGGAATCTCAATCCCTTGTTGATCAGGGCGCAAGCGCAGCCGCGCCCGGCAACTGCGGGCCGTTCTAAAAGCCGGGCGGTCAGGGGAGGTTTCAACCCGCGCCTCGGGAGGCGACGGAAATCAGTAAAGCACAAATACTGGTTCCGTGTGAAGAGGTTTTATGGAGTCCTTACAAGGCCGTTTCAGCGAATTTCTGTACCAGTCCGGCGACGCCTGGGGCGTGGGCGTGCTCGAGGACGACCAGGGCGACCGGCACAAGATCGTCGGCCACATCCTGGCCTCGCCCGGCGACGAAATACGGGTCGAGGGCGAATTCATCGAGCACCCCCGGTTCGGCCGCCAGTTCAAGATCAGGCATTTTCATCTCGGCCAGGCCCGGGGCCAGGCCGGCGTGATGCGCTATCTCGAACGCCTGCCCAACGTCGGCCCGGTCCGGGCGGCGTGTTTATACCGGGAGTTTGGCGAGCAAATCTTTGAAGTCCTTGAGAATGACCCTCAGAGCCTTTGCCGGACCCCGGGCATCACCGGCCGCATGGTCGAAGACATCCGAGCGGCTTACCTGGCCGAGAAAAACCAGCGCGATCTGATCGTCTTTTTAAAACAATTCGACCTGACCGACGGCAAGATCGCCAAGATTCTGGCCGCCTACGGTCCGGACCTGACCAGGGTCCTAAAGGAAGAACCCTACCGCATGATCGCGGACATTGACGGCTTTGGCTTCAAGACCGTGGATCAGATCGCTCAGGCCTCGGGCGTGGCCAAGGACAGCCCGGCGCGGATCGCCGCCGGCCTGCTGTGGACCCTGCAAGGCGCCCAGGACGAAGGCCACACCTATCTGCCGCGGGACGTGGTCTTGTCCCTGGCCTGCAAGGCCTTGCGGGTCCCAGCGGCCAAAATCGTCGATGCCCTGAAAAATCTGGAAAAGTCCAAAACCCTGGTCGTCGAGGCCGGCGGCGTGTTTTTGCCACATTTATTCAAGGCCGAGACGGCCGCGGCTCACGGGCTGGCCGCCCTGGTCCAGAACGCGGAGGCGCGGCCATGAACGTTCTCAACGGATTGGACAAAGACCAGCAGCGGGCCTTGAGCCTGGCCCTCGAGCAGAAGGTGCTCGTCCTGACCGGGGGCCCGGGCACGGGCAAGACCTTCACCGTCAACCACATCCTGGCCGCGGCCGGCTTTGAACCTCATGACGTGGCCCTGGCCGCGCCCACGGGCAAGGCGGCCCGGCGCATGTCCGAAACTTGCTTCGGCCGGCAGGCCTCGACCATTCACCGGCTGCTGGAATATTCCCGCACCTTGCGGGACTTTCAGCGCAACCAGCGCTTTCCCTTGGATCAAAAACTGATCATCATCGACGAGGCCTCGATGATTGACGCGCCGCTCCTGGCCGGCCTGCTGGCGGCCGTCCGGCCCGAGGCCCGGCTGATCCTTGTCGGCGATAAAGATCAGCTGCCCTCGGTCGGCCCGGGCAACGTCTTCCGGGACCTGATCGCCAGCCGCTGCCTGCCCGTGGCCGAACTGACCCAGATACACCGCCAGAGCGAGCATTCCTGGATTCCGGTCAACGCCCGGCGGATCAATGCCGGCCAAGCCTTGGTCCAGGACCCGGCCAGCGAAGACTTCTTTGTCGAGTTTTGCGACACGGCCGAGGAGGCCAGGGCCGCGGTCATCCGCCTGGCCGTCGAAACCATCCCGCAAAAATTCGGACTGAGCCCGGCCGACGTGCAACTGCTCTGCCCGCAGAAAAAGGGGCCGCTGGGGGTCTTCGAGCTCAATGATGAGCTCCAGAGCCTGCTCAACCCGCCGGCGCCGGGCCAGGAGGCCTTCAAGGGCTTCCGGGCCAACGACAAGGTCATTCATTTGCGGAACAACTACGAGCTCGAGGTCATGAACGGCGAAACCGGGACCGTGGCCGCCATCGCGGCGAAAAACGGCGGCGCCAAGGCGGTCCGGGTGGACTACGGCGACCGGGTCGTGGATTACCAGGGCGAGGACCTGGACGACCTGGGCCTGGCCTACGCCCTGACCGTGCACAAGTCTCAGGGGAGTGAATGGCCGGCCGTGATCGTGCCGGTGCATTCCCACAACGCCTTCATGCTCGACCGCAACCTTTTTTACACGGCCGTGACCAGGGGTAAGCGCCTGGTTTGGGTCGTGGCCAACCAGCGTGGCCTCGAACGGGCCATCAAGAACAACGCGGCCCAAAGGAGATACACCTCATTGGCTCTGAGGTTGAAACAAACCCTGGGAAAAGAGGCGGCGTGAAAATTTTAAACCCAATTAAGCACTTGACATTGAGCAGAAAAGCGGATATGCTCGATCTTGGTAAAACTCAAAGATCGAGAGGCCGCTCGTTAAATGGCTGTTTTTGTTTCACGTGCAACCGCAACCTTCGCGGAGAGTCCCCTGGTCGCGAGGCCAGGGGGGGTCTGTCTTTGGGCCCTACCAGCTCTCCGCGTTTTTTTGTCCCCACGGGAACGAAAGGAGAACGACCATGGTAGAAATCAAAGACAAACACCAACTCCTTCCTCTTGAATTTTATTACCAAGACAAGCCTATCCGGGTCGTCCGGAACAACCAGGGCGACATCTGGTTCATCGCCAAGGACGTTTGCGATGTCCTAGGAATCGAACACCATCATCACGCCCTTGCAAATCTCGACGAAGACGAAAAAGGGGGTGGAGTAAAACTTAACTCCCTTGGTGGTCCTCAGAGCTTTGCCACCATCGATGCGTTGACATTGAGCAGAAAAGCGGATATACTCGATCCTGACAAACAACAAGGACCGAGAGGCCGCTCGTTAAATGGCTGTTTTTGTTTCACGTGCAACCGCAACCTTCGCGGAGAGTCCCCTGGTCGCGAGGCCAGGGGGGACCTGTTCTTGGGTTCTGTCAACTCTCCGCGTTTTTTTGTCCCCGAAGGGGCCAAAGGAGACCGACCATGACAGAAAACAAGAACAAAAACCTTCCAACCCTTAATTTCTGCTACCAGAATCAAACCGTTCGAGTGGTCCAAGACTCAAGCGGTGAAGTCTGGTTTGTGGCCAAGGATGTTTGCGACGTACTAAAAATCAGTGACCACCACCAAGCCATTAGCCAACTAGACGAGGATGAAAGGGGTAGGTGTTTTATACCCACCCCTGGCGGCCATCAAAATTTATCAGCCATTTCCGAATGCGGCCTCTACACGCTCATTCTTCGTTCTAACAAGCCGGAAGCAAAGGGATTTCGGCGTTGGGTGACCCATGAGGTTTTGTCGGCCTTGAGGCGGACTGGCGGGTACGCCGGCGGTTTTTACCGGTCTACTCCGGATACCGTGAACCCGTTCGGGCCGACCCCTTCCTCGACTCAATCTTCTTCAACCTCAAAGGCTGGGCCAGAGCCGGAGCCGATCCCGCCGGGGATGAGGCGGTGTTCGACCTGCCGCCGGGTTTTGCCCGTCTCCGAGTTTCGGCCGGACAGGACGCGGCCCAAAACGCCCTGGGCCAGGGCCTGTCGTGACTGCGTTCGCGTTTACAACAAGAACCGGAATGCCCAGATCAAGCTGGCGGCGTCTTTCGTGCGGGAACTTCCCCCGCCTCCACCCGGGTCGGACCCCGTCCTGTTGGATGCGGTGAAGAAAAGCAACTACCTGCGGCACCATCTGATCCGGGACATGGCTTACCCGGACAAGTTTTCCCAAATATCCGATTTGCGTCGGGAGGTGGTGGCGGCCGGGCTGCAGAAGTACGGCGACGAGTCCATGAAGCGGGAGCTTTTGGTCGAGGAATGCCTGCTCATGCTCAACTACGTGGCCTTGCGAGCGCGGGAAGTCTACGAGGAATTTCTCGAGTTACACCGGGAGGCCCTGGACGGCCGGCGGATGAGGGCTAAGTTAAGCGACATGATTAAGAATTCAACGCAACCACTGAATTAACAGGGGTGATTTATGGTGTACTCCTGCGCGATAACCGTGGCGGAAGTCCAGACTTTCACCGACCTGAACCCTTACGAGGCGAGCGACCTGGCCAGGCTGCTCAACCGCCTGGCTTCGCGGCATGGGCGGAGCGGCCTGGCTTTGATGCTTAGGAACCTGGCCGCGGTGGCCGACGTCAAATTCGAGGAAACCGACGAGGCCGGGCCGGAGTCCCGGGAAGCGGCGTAGCGTGGACCTGATTGAATGCCGGCGTTATCACGCCAGGCTGACGCAACAAGCCTGCCTGGATTACCGGGCGAGCCACCCGGACGCCTGCGTGGGATGCGAGGGAGGAACAAAAAGCCTCACCGCGGTCAAGAAAAGGGAGGGCGACTTGGGAGCAAAAAAAGAAACCAAATGTTTGAAGTGCGGCGAAATCAAGCCCAATCACAGACGCGGTCGCTGCGTGAACTGCTACCAGAAAGCCAGAAGGGCCGGCGAATTTACGCCCCGACCGCGCCGACTGGACAAGCCCGGCCACAAAGACGAGCCTTTGAACCGACCGCGCCGGCTGGCCGGACTGGACGTACACCTGGTGTTCACCCCAAAAGACGCCGACCTTTTCGGTCGGCTGAAGGCCTTGGCTGAACGCGAACGTCGGAGCCTCGAGCAACAAGTTTTTTGGTTCCTGGACAGGCAATTGCCTGCCGAAATGCAACAATGAGCACGCTTTCAAAGCCGATTTCGTTGCCCGAGTTTTGAGTCGGGTCAACGGCGGACCTGGGGTGACAACTACCGCTTTTGACCCCTCGCCCCCGGATCGGCCGGGGGAGTGAGTTTCCACCACAAAGACACAAAGGACACAGGGATTAATATTTTTGTCTTTCCCCGTGCTCTCTATGTCTCGGTGGCGAGTTAATCAATTCCGGCGCGCCCGGCTCCGAGGCGCTCAATATCGGGCCATGACGACCTCCTTGCTGCCCGGCCGCCCCGACGGGAAAAGTAGCGTCGCGCCTTCCACGCGACTGCCAACGGGGCTTGAATAGCAATTCGTGTCATCAAGCTGCGCTCAATGCGAATTTCACAAGGGCATGGCCAACCCGAAGCGCGGGGTGAAAATACCCGGCGGCACGGGTAAATGTATTCGGCCGGGAGGCCACTGCAACCCCGAAAAGGCTTGCGGGAAAATCGGTGAACCGCCCGCAACAAAAAAGGAGAGGACCTCCATGATTCAATCATACAGGGAAATAGAGTTAAGCCAGATCAAGCCCAGCCCGTTCAACCCCAGGAAAAGCTTTTCTGGACCCAAGTTCGACGAATTGGTGGCTTCGATCAAGGAAAAGGGCGTCATCGAACCGATCGTGGTCCGGTCGAAAAACGGGGCTTTCGAGATCGTGGCCGGCGAACGACGTTTCAGAGCATTGTCACAAATCAGCCGGGAAAACGGTAATGGCGATTCGTTGATTCCGGCCGTGATCCGGGAACTGGACGACGACCAGGCCTTCGAGGTCCAAACCATCGAAAACCTGGTCCGCGAGGATCTGACCGAGCTCGAGGAAGCCCGCTGCTTCCAGGCCTACCTTGAGCGGCGCAAGGGTGTGGTGGCCCTGGAGGGTCTGGCCGAACGCACCGGCGTCAACCCGCGTTACATCCGCCGGCGCGTGGCGGTGCTGGCCTTGCCGGAAAGCGTGCTCGAGGCCTGGGAAACCGGAGCTGTTGTTTACGGGCATTTAGAGCAACTGTTAAGACTCAACGACGATAAAGAAAAAACGTCTCTATTTGAGATGGTCAGAGATCGCAACTTAACCGTCAAGCATTTAAGGGAAGAAATCAATGAAATGTCGCCGGAACTAAGCACCGCCTTGTTCGACCTGTCTGAATGTCTGACCTGCGTAGAAAACTCGGATGTACAGAAAAATCTGTTCGGCGATCTAGGCGGTGAAAAGCTTTGCCTTAACCGAAAGTGTTTCAAGCAAAAACAAAACAATTGGCTCCTGGCCAACTGGAAGAAATACGGGAAAAAGTATGGCACCAATGGATTCCGGTTCATGGAAGATGTTTGGAACGAATATAATTACATCTGGAGCAAGGCCGGCTCTGAATGTAAGGTCTGCAATAATTTTGTCAGTTTGGTTGAGCTTAATGGCAAGCCTCGAGTAAAAACGGCCTGCATCGGCGACAATAAATGCTTTAATAAACAAAGCCGCACCGAGAAGGCATCCAGGAACAACAATCATAGCCAGGGCGCGGCCTCCCAGCCCGACGAACCCGCCTCGCCGGACTGGCACGGCACGTATTTCCGCGAGCGGTTCTTCCGTGAACGGATTCCGGTCGGCTTTGAAAGCACAGACCTGGACGGCCTTGAAGTCAAAAAGTTAATCCTGGCCGCATTGTTGAAATCAAACCGGGAACTATTTGAATGGTTCAGCCGTAATTACGCCAAGCGCGAAGAAAAAGTTGAAAGAGGCCTCTGTTGTTTTCTTTCAGCGGAGGAAATGCTTGAATTTGTCCTGTCCATGAAGCCGGATCAACTGCGCGCGACTCTCAAGGACGCGGCCGTGCAGGTGGTTTTACAGCGCGACTTTTCACCGATTGGCCGGCGCATCGTCGGCGAAAAACTTCTGGGCTTGAACCTGGCAAAGGAGTGGGTTTTAGACGAGGAATACCTGAACAAGAAAACCAAGGCGGAAATCCTGAAGCTGGGCGAGGAATTCGGCGTCTTCGCCGACAAAAAAGCCAAGGTCTTTTTGTTCGAGAAGCTTCTGAAAAAGCGCGGCGAATTCAAGACCTGTAAAAAAAGCGAGCTGGTCCGGGTTTTCATCGAGTCCGGCGTGGACCTGGCCGGCAAGGTTCCGGCCGAAATACTCAGTCAAAAATGGTCCTGGCATGGGGCGATTTAGGTAGGCGTACCACCCAATGAGACCCCAGTGGCAGGAACAGAACCGGGAGCGGGTCCGGGCTGCGGTCGACTACCGAGGCTACTTCCGGGAGCGCGTCCGGGAAATCAAGCCGGCCGGCCAGGACCAGGTCGTCGGGCTGTGCCCGTTTCACGGCGACACCAAGCACAGCCTGTCCGTCAACACGACTTCGGGCCTATGGAACTGCAAGGGCTGCGGCGAATCCGGCGACATCTTCAGCTTCCACGCCAAGTTCCACAGCCTGGGCGGGTTCAAGGAAGCCATGCTCGACCTGGCCCGGCTGTACGGCGTGACCCTCGAGCGGGGCCCGGCCGGCGGGCAGGGAAAAAAACCGGGCGTCGATTCCTCAGGGCCAAAGCAGGAGCCCAAGCGCCAGGCCGAACTCGATCCGGGCCTGGTCGAAAAATATCACCAGGCTCTACTGGCCAATCAGGCCGGGCTGGACTGGCTGGCCAAGGAGCGCCTCATCAGCCTAGACTCGGTCAAACGATTCAGGCTGGGCAACAAGCTCGACGAAAAGCGCCTGATCATCCCCGTTTTCGACGCCGGCGGCCGGCTGCTCAACCTCCGGCGCTACAGCCCGCACGCAGAGCAAAAAATGCTCAATTGGCCCGGCTTCGGTGGCGCGGCCATTTACGGCCTGCCTGAACTGGCCGCGCTGCCTCTCGACGAGGAAGTCATCATCTGCGAAGGCGAGCTCGACCGGCTGGTCCTGGTCCAGGCCGGGTTTAACGCCATGACCCACACCAACGGCGCCCTGTCTTTCCAGAAGGATTGGGCCGAGCTATTCAAGGGCCGCCGGGTTGTCCTGGTTTACGACGCGGACAAGGGCGGGCTCCAGGGCGCGGAAAAAACCGCCGCCATCCTGGGCCCGGTGGTCGAGTCCCTAAAAGTAGTGGACCTCAAGGCCGCCGGCCTGGTCGAGGGAACGCCGCAGTCGAAGGATATTACAAATTTGGCGCGCAAGGCCCCTGGCTGGCCCCAGGCGTTGCGATCGGCCATCGAGGCTGCCCCAACATTCAGTCCCGGCTTTAACGCCTTTGTGCGGGTCGTGGAGAAGGGAGGCGTCTATTGGAAGATCAAGAAAGACGGACTGGAAGAACCTATCAGCAACTTTACCCTGGCCCCGACCCGGCGGATCAAGGTCGAGCGCCAGGAGGTTCTCGAGGCCCTGGTCTGCATGAACGGCCACGGCCGGTCCGAGGTGACCCTCTGGCCGCACCATTGGGCCTCGAAGGTCGCCTTCAAAAAGGCCCTGGGCGATTTGGGCGCGGGCTGGGTCGGCGCCGAAGACGAAATCCAGCAGATCAAGGTTTTGACCGCGGAAAAGCCCTGCCCGAAATACCGGGGCGAATCCAAGCTGGGCCTGCACCTGCGCGACGGCCGGTGGGTCCTGGTGGCCAGCAACCGGACCCTGACGGCGACCGGCGAGATCGAAGACCTGATCTTCTGGTCCGAGAATTCGACCCGGATCGGGTACGAACCGGACAAGATCAAGCCGGCCGACGCCGGCGAAACCAAGCAGGTCGTCGAGGCCTTGCTGGATTTCAATGAACCTTCGGTGGTCGCGCCGATCCTGGGCTGGATGGGCGCCGTGCCCTTCAAGGCCAGGCTGGTCGAAGCCGTGCCGCAGCTCCGCCGGCAATTCCCCATCCTGCTGCTCTGGGGCGAACGCGGGGCGGGCAAGACCAAAACCGTGGAAATGGTCTTGCTGCCGTTTTTCGGCGACCACGAAGGCCCGCGCAAGGTGGACGAAATGACCCGCTTCACCTTCATGCTTAACGCCCACAGTACCAACCTGGTGCCCCTGGCCTTTGACGAATACAAACCGTCCAAGCTGAACCCGAGGCAAATATCGGAAGTCAGCGGCTTCTGCCGGTCCTGCTACAACGCCCTGACCGGCGAACGCGGCCAGGCCGGCCCCGAAGGCCTGACCTCGAAAGTCTACACCTACACCGCGCCGGTCATCCTGCTGGGCGAGCAGACCCTGTTTGAGCCGGCGCTCAAGGAACGGATCATCGAGGTCATCTGCACCAGAACCGGCCGCGAAGGCCGGCGGCACATCCAGGAGTTCATGCTGCTCAACCTGGCCGGCGCCGGACTCAAGTATCTCCGCTGGAGCCTGGGCCTGCCCGACCAGGAAATCGCCGCGATCTGGAAGGACGAGTTCAAGGCCGCGGATGCCGCCTTCGAGGACCGCATCCGACAGAACGTGGCCACGGTGCGCATGGGCCTCCGGCTCTGGCAGCGACACCTCATCGCCGAGGGTGTCGAAATTAACATTGACCCGCTCCTGGCCGCGGTGGACCAAGGCCAGAAGGCGGCCCTCATCGGCGAAGGGCCGCGTCCCAAGTCGGACATCGACCTGATCATCGAAGGGATCGGCGCCATGGCCGCCATGGCCGGCAAGGAACTGGTCAAGCAGGACGAGGACTTCCGGGTCGTGGACGACCGGCTGCTGCTGCGGCTCCAGACGCTTTATCCCAAGTTTCGCAAGTGGGCCCGCGAGTACAGCTTCGACGGCGAAGTGCTGGACGAAAGCAGCCTGAAAAGGCGGCTCAAGGGCGAACCCTATTTCATCGGCAAGACGACCATGAACGTCTTTGAGGGGTCACAGTACGGCGCCCCTAAAAAGACGGTCAAGGTCTACGCCCTGGACGTGGGCAAGCTAGACGCGGCCGGCGTGGACCTGACCGGGTTTGGCCTCGAGGAGACGCCATTTTGATGACCGGATCGGCCTTGAGCCTGAATGCCGCCCCGCATCGGAGCGCGGCCGACGTAAACCGAATATCCCGATTTTCGGAGACCACCCCGGGCTCGCGGAATGGCGCCAAACCGGATAAACCGCGTTTGAGAGACTACCATCAAAAGCGAAAGCAGTTTACTAAACCGGCCCCAAACCGGCCCTAAACCAGTCTTTATGTAATGGTTTCAATGAATAAACCAGTTAAACCAGTTTTTAAAGAGACCTACCCCTTGTGCGCGCGCGCACGCGCGGGAGTATTATATATATCTAGTACTAGAATGTAAACGCGCGCGCGCACAAGGGGTATATGGCCTCGAAAATCGGTTTAACCGGTTTAACCGGCGATATTATTAGAAAAAGACCGGTTTAGGATCGGTTTAGGCCGGTTTAAGAAAAGGGAAAAGCGGTTTATGTATGGAAATCATTAAAGAAAAAGACATGACCCTCAAGGGGATCGTTCAGGCCCTGGCCGCCGACGACCTGATCAACGAATACCTGGGCCGGGCCAAGGTCCTGCTCGACGGCGGCGCCTGGTGGAAAAGGGTCAAGGCCTACCTGGGCGTCCTCAACACGGCTTACGCCGACCAAGAAGTCAGCCCGGCCGAGTTCAAGGCCAAGCTCGACGCCTTGCTCACCGGCCTGCGTAAAGGCTGCCGCCGGGTCCAGGCCGGCCTGGAAAAGAAAAAGGCGGCGTAAAAGGAACGCTAATGAACGACAAGGAAATCGTGGAAATCGACGTCGAGATCATCTGGGAAACCAGCGACGCAGTCTGGGTCACCGACGGCTTCACCCGGGCCTGGCTGCCCAAGTCGCAGATCAAGCTTCCGGACGACGTCAACGAAGCGGCGATCGAGCCGGGCCAAACCCTCACCGTCGAATTGCCCGCCTGGCTGGCCGAAGATCGGGGGCTCGGCTAATGCCCTTGAAAGGAAAAGCGCCGGCTCTCGAACACCGGGAGCAGCGCGCGCTCATGGCCTGGGCCGGGTGGCACGAATACGGCCGGCCCGAACTGCGGCTGCTTTTCGCCATCCCCAACGGCGGCCACCGTCATCCGGCCGTGGCCGGCAAGCTTAAAGCCGAAGGCGTCAAGGCCGGCGTGCCCGACCTTTGCCTGCCCGTGCCGAAAAACGGCTATCACGGGCTGTTTATTGAGATGAAGGCCCCGGACGGCCGCGCTACGCCTTCACAGAAGGCCTGGCAGCGCCTCCTGACCGCGTACGGCTACCGCGCCGAGGTCTGCCACGGCTTCGAGGCGGCGCGCAAAGTCATCGAGGATTACCTTGGTTATCATCCAGTTTCAGGTTGAAGTCGCCCGCGGCTGGAAGGCCATCGCCCGGCTTATCGGCGCCGACAGCCCTAACACGGCCAAGGTGGTTTTTCGCCGGGAAGGCCTGCCGGTGACCTACGAGATCGGCACCCCGACTTTAACCAACGTCGAATACCTCGCCTGGCGGTTCCAACGGGGTCAAACCGGGCTTTCAGGCCTGGCTAGTTCAATTTTGACTCCAGAATATGCAATTTTGACGTCCGCGGCCGCTTGACCTTTAAATTTTTTCCGCTCAAACTTATTAGGCAACACTGGAAAGGGGCGCCGATGGCCAAGAGAAAGCCGACTAAACAGAACGCCTGGTTAAAGCACTTCCTCAACGAAGGCTGCTCGACCACCTTTCTCAACGCCACCGAGAGCGCCAAGCGTGCCGGGTACCTGGCCTCCAGCGACGAGTCCTTCCGGTCTATCGGTTACCAGAACTTTACTAAACTAGCTGACAAAATCAATACTTGGCTCGACGAGCACGGCCTGTCCGAAAGCGCCCTCAAGATCAAGCTGGTTTCCCTGCTCAACGCCAGGGAGACCAAGTTTTTCGCCCACGAAGGCCGGGTGGTTGACGAACGCGAGGTCGAGGCCATCGAGGTCCAGCGCCGGACCCTGGACCTGGCCTTCAAGCTCAAGGGTTCATACGCGCCGGAGAAGCACGATCATTCCGGCGAGGTCGCGCTGCCGGTCAAAATTGATTTTTCTGACCTGACCCAGGAAGAGCGGGATGCAATTAGAGCAATCCTTAGCCGCCGCGCTGCATCGGCCGGTTGACGGCCTCAAGGCCCTGGATCGGGCTGACGCCAAGGCAAGCCTGAAGGATTTTGTCCGTCTGGGCTGGCCCGTGGTCGAGCCCGTGTCCCCGTTGGTCTGGGGCTGGCACTTGGACGTCATCTGTGAACACCTCGAGGCGGTGTCTCGAGGTCAAATCCGGCGGCTGATCATCAACGTCCCGCCGCGGCACATGAAGTCCCTGGCCGTCAGCGTGTTCTGGCCGGCTTGGGAGTGGGGTCCGCGCGAGCGGCCGGCCCTGCGCTGGCTGTTTTCTTCCTACGCTCAATCGCTGTCTATCCGCGATTCGGTCAAGTGCCGCCGGCTTATTCAGTCGGCCTGGTACCAGGAACGCTGGGGCGACGCCTTCGTCTTAACCTCGGACCAGAACGAAAAACTGCGTTACGACAACGATCACACCGGCGTGCGCCTGGCCACGTCCGTGGACGGGGCCACCACCGGCGAGGGCGGCGACATCCTGGTGGTGGACGACCCGCATAACGTCAAGAAGGATGTTTTCAGCGAAAAAAGGATGGAGGCCGTGCGCGACTGGTGGGACCAGAGCATGTCCACGCGGCTTAACGATCCGCAAACCGGCGCCGTAGTCATCATCATGCAGCGGGTTCACGCCAAGGACCTGACCGGCCACATCCTGGCCCAGAACCTGGGCTATGAGCACCTTTGCCTGCCGTGCCGCTACGAGGTCGAGGAGCGATCCCGGACCAGCCTGGTCGTCAAGGACCCGCGGACGGAGCCTAGGGAGCTGATCTGGCCGGAGAGGTTTCCCGAGGACGAGGTGGTCAGGATAGAGCGGTCGCTGGGGTCGTATGGCACGGCCGCGCAGCTCCAGCAGCGCCCGTCGCCTCTGGGCGGCGGCTTGATCAAGCTCAAGTGGTTTCAGCGCTACGGCGAGCTGCCCATCCCTGGGTTGTGGGTGCGGGTGGCGCAGTTCTGGGATACCGCCCAGAAGTCGGATGAGTTGCTTAACGCGCCCTGGGTTTGCGGCACGTGGGTCGAGACCAAGACCGGGCTGTACCTGGTGGATGTTTATCGCCGCTGGATGGACTATCCGGACGGCAAGCGAGCCGTGGTTTCTTTGGCCAAAAAATGGCATCCGTCGGCCGTGGTCATCGAGGACAAGTCCACCGGCTCGTCGCTGCTCCAGGAAATCCCCAAGATCGAGCGGCTGCCCCTGGTGCCCTTCAAGCCCGAGGGCGACAAGATCACGCGCCTGGCCGTGGAAAGCCCGGCCGTCGAGGCCGGCCTGGTCTGGCTGCCGGCGACCGCGGGCTGGCTGCCCGAGTTTGAGGCCGAAATCGAGGCCTTTCCCAACAGCGCGACCATGGACCAGGCCGACATGCTCAGCATGGCCTTAAAATATTTCCGTGAGGGCCCGGGCAAGGTTCCGCCCGGACTTAGGAGGCTGTGAAATGTCGTTTACCAAGACGCGGTTGCCGGTCGGCCGGTATGAGTTTTTTCAGTTTTTCGCCGAAGGCAGCGCCGCAGCCATGGACGAAAGCCTGGCGCCCGGCTGCGCCTTCGAGCTGGCCGACATCCGGCTGCATCTGTCCGTTCTGCACGCCAGCGCCGAATATTTCCGGGCCTATGTCTCCGCGGTCCAGGGCTCAGCCTACAACGGCGGCTTTATCAGCCAGCTGATGTCAACGGTTTCGGACCTGTATTGGTCGCCGTCCGCGCCCATGCTCTTTCAACGCGGCGACCAGGTCCGCTTTACCATGAACCTGTCTTCGGCTAACGTCTGGGGCCTGACCGTCAGCGGTTGGTCCGTGGCCGAGCCAGTGGACCTGACCTGATGGGTTTCTGGGCGCGACTGTTTCGCCGCGAGGTCAAGGCCAGCAAGGTCCAGGGGTTGCTGGCCGGCGGGACTTTTGGCGGGGCTACCTGGCCCGAGGCTCGCTATGACGTCTACGCCCGCGAAACCTACCTGACCAACGTCGTGGCCTTCCGCTGCATCGATGAAGTCAGCAAGGCCGTGGCTTCGGTGCCCTGGCTGTTGTACCGGCGGGCGTCGAACGGCGATCTCGAGGAGGCGCCGGATCACCCTTTAGTCTCCCTGCTGCGGCGGCCTAACCCTGACGACAGCCTGGCCTTTTTGATCCTGCGGGCCGTGGCCTTCCTGCTCATGGCCGGCAACGTCTATTTCGAGCGCGTGTCGCCGTCCACGGGCGCCAACGCCGGCGTGCCCAAGGAGCTTTACGTGCTGCGGCCCGATCGGGTTTCGGTGCTCATTCGCGAGGATGGCCCCCTGGCCGGCTCGGTTAAGGGTTTCGAGTACTTGGTCAACGGTCAAAAGCGCACATGGGAAACAGACCCGGTCACCGGCCGCTGCGACGTCTTGCAACTAAAAACCTTTCATCCCCTGGACGACTGGTACGGCGCGGCCGCGACCCAGTCCGGCGCTCGCGAAATCGACACGGCCAACCAGGCCGCCGAGTGGAACAAGGCCCTGCTCCAAAACCACGGCCGCCCGGGCATGGTCATCCTGTATAAACAGGAACTGACCGACGATCAGTTCGATCAGCTCGAACGCATGCTCCGGGAAAACCACGCCGGGCCGGACAATGCCGGCCAGAATCTCATTTTGTGGGGGGAAGGCGTCGAGGTCAAGCCTTACAACTGGTCGCCGGCCGAACTGGACTACGTCGAGGGCGGCCGGGAAATGGCCCGGCGCATCTGCCTGGCCTACGGCGTGCCGTCCTTGCTGCTCGGGCTGCCCGGCGACAACACCTACGCCAACTACAAGGAAGCCCGGCAGGCCTTTTGGGAGACCACGGTTTTTTGGTGGTTGAATTTTCTGCGCGGTGAGTGGAACAACTGGTTTTTCGGCGACGGCTGCGACGGCTATTTCCTGGACTACGTCCTGGACGACGTGCCGGCCCTGTCGCCCAAGCGCGACGCCTTGTGGGAGCGGGCCCGGACGGCCGACTTTCTGACCGTCAACGAACGCCGCGAAATGGTCGGCTACGAAGCCATAGACGGCGGGGACGTCATCCTGGTCCAGGCCACCCAGGCGCCTTTGTCTTCGGTGGCCGGCGCGGTTGATTTGAACGAGGGACAGAATGATGGCGGCGAGTATGCCGATGAATGAAGCCCGAACGATTCCCGATCTGGGCCGGCAAATGCACGTGGCCGTCTTTATCGTCGAGGGCCTCCTGAGTCAGGTCAAAGCCGCCCGGCTGGTCAAGGCGGTCATGGAGCGAATCAATATGAACGCCGGCGGGCCGCCCGCGGCCTGGACCTTTCCGGTCAATGGACGGGGCGGCGTCGGCTTTACCTTTGTCCAGCCCATCACCGAGTCGTTCATCGTCGTGGACGCCTGGCGCGACAGGAAAACCTTTTACCTGTTTATCGCCTCTTGCCTGGAATTCGATTCGGACCGGGTGCGGACCATGCTGGTCGAACTGGCCGCCGAGTACGGCTTGGGCCGGATCGCCCTGGTTAAGACCCGGATCGGCGAGGAGGACTTCGAGCGGTGCTGATCAACCCTC
>QZIR01000067.1 GCA_003604975.1 Desulforudis sp.
GAGTGGTCGATTTCCACCGGAACAGGTGGTCGATTTGCTCCGGAATGAATGGTCGGTTTGAATCGGAATGGGTGGTCAATTTGGTCCGGAATACGCAATCACGTGAGGGTCAATAGGAATTTTGACCCAATGAGAGAAGGACTATACTTTATCAGCCGTCGAGACTGTTGCTCTGTGACAGACCCCGCGTAAATTATGCTTTGTAGGCGTTCCAATACAGTATAGAAATGAAACCTCGATGAGTGAGAGGGGATGAAAATGAGGTTGAATGACGTGGGAAATATTACCTCCAGTATTGCTTCAGGAGGGGATGGGATAGTACAATGCGGATAGGACGGGAGGATACTTCAAGTGGAGACTACTATCAGGAGAAAGAAAAGGCGGCTTGTTGCCGAGCACTTTGCCAGGATGTCCCCAAGCCAAAAGATGAAAATGGTTTCTAAAATGAACGAGGTCTCCCGAAAACTCCAGGAGGGGGCCAGGATCCGATGCAAGACGACCCGGTAATTGTCTGTGCATCAATTATGGATTCCCTAGCGATCCCCTACTGTATTATCGGCGGTTACGCTGTTGCCTGCCACGGAGTGCCCCGCCAAACGGGGGATATTGATGTTATGGTGATCATCGACGGAGATCCTTTGGATGTGGTCAAAATGCTAAGGGCAAGCGGACACGGAGTAAACATTACAAAGGACGATCTTCTCGACCCTCTCGGCGATGTCATTACCATCGATACCGAATTTCCCATCCAGTTGATTGCTGCCAAGTACGAATACCAGCTAAACGCAGTTAAGAACGCAACGATCGTCGTATACGATAACCGTGATTTACCGGTAGCCTCGGCAGAAGATCTCATTCTGCTGAAGCTTAAGGGCGGGAGTCCCCGTGACCTTGAGGACGTTGAGACTATAGTAGATGTGCAGGGTCCGAAGCTGGACATGGCCTCTTTAATGGAAAAAGCGAGGCAAATCAAGGTCGATAAGCGACTGAGGTTGTTGCTCATCGAGATGGGGCTTGTCGTCGGAGATTAACGGACTGGGCAATCTTAATCATTTCACTACGAGATAATCTTCCGTACGGATCCTTCAATCTGTAAACAGTCCCGTCGACTTCCCAAGAAAGGGAGTGTCCTGTAACAATATTTCGCTGAGCCTCATCATCAATGCTCAAGACCGGGAATTCAGCCCAGTAACCGGTTCTCCACCAACCCATCCATACTCGTTTTGGCGAGTCCCCCGCTTTTAAGAGAGCCTTCTTATTAGTAACCATCAGGGTAAGATCCTGGGTTACAAACGCGGGTAGGCTGAAGGTCGACCATCCGAAATACTTGTCCCCGTCATCCTCAAGCCAAACCAGAAGATTATCGTGCCTACCGAGGGACGCTCTCCTGCGGCATATAGAGGGAGAAGCCGGGGCGGCCAGGGATGAACAAAGCGGAGAGGGATCAGGCGGGACGGATAGAGATAAATAGAAAGGAAACTGACCAGGGCATGGTGAAATAGTACCATGCCCTGAGCGCAAAGGAGGGTAAGATGAATCGAGGGCATATCAGGAAACGCGGACCCAACAGTTGGGCCGTTATTATCAGGGTTAAAGACCCTGAGACGGGAAAAAGTAAACCGCGCTGGCACACTGTTAAGGGTGATGAAGAAGCCGCAAAAAGCAAACTGTCGGAGCTCCTATATAAGGTGGATCATGGTCTCTTAGGGCCTCCGACCAGTGAAACGGTGGAAACCTACCTGCGGCGGTGGTAAGCAGCCGGGAAGAAGAACTTGCACCAAGTACCAGGCGGGGTTACAAGGCCAATATTGAGCATGCAATTACGTACATCGGGAAGATACGCTTAGAGAAAGTGAAACCGGTCAACTTCCGTAAGCTTTACAAGAAGCTTAAACAGAGGAAAGGCTTGTCGGGAACCACTGTCGTTACGTCCACGCTACGTTACACAAGGCCTTCGAGGATGCCGTTAAGATCGAGGAATTGCTGATGCGTAACCCCGTGTCGAGGCTTAAGGCACCGGAGAAAGACGACTACGAGCCACGGATTGTTGAGGACAACGAGGAACTGCAAAAGCTACTGGGAGCGGCCTTGGAAACGCGGCAACATTTTTCTTTGATCCTTTTCCTGCTTGGTACCGGCTTAAGGAGGGGCTTGCAGAGGTGATCGATCAAGCAGCGGCTTCAACCATCGGCCCGCTCCCTGAATGTTGTGAGAACTAAGGGAAAAACAAAAAAGCCTAATTTCCGTTCGCATCAGTCCGGCTCGGGGGCGTTAGCAAAAACCCGTTAGCAAACACCCTTTTGGTAGCTCCCAACTGCCTGGGAACTATTACGGACTGACCCTTGGAAACCAGGCCGTTCAAGATTTTCAGTTTTGGTGGGCCATTAGGGACTCGAACCCCAAACCTGACGATTAAGAGTCGCCTGCTCTACCAATTGAGCTAATGGCCCGTGTTTATGGTGGAGGGAGGTGGATTCGAACCACCGTAGGCGTCGCCAGCGGATTTACAGTCCGCCCCCTTTGGCCACTCGGGTATCCCTCCGCAGTCTGTCAGTGGACATCCCGAAAGATGTCACGATTGTAATTTTAGCACGACGGTGATAGCGTGTCAACAGCTTTACCGCGGACTTAAGTGTCCAACCGCTGGTAGTATATACTGGAGATAGATGATGGTCGGGATGGGGAGATTTGAACTCCCGGCCTCTTGCTCCCAAGGCAAGCGCGCTGACCAAGCTGCGCCACATCCCGAGCATTTTGACTTAGTTCGCGATTTTGGACTAATCCTAATTCTATCACGCAAATGAAGGTAGTGTCAATGAGTTCCGGGCAGGCATGCACAGGCCCGGAGCATCGAAAACGGCGGTAATTCCGAAGCTTTCAGCCTTCGTGGTCGGTTTGAGTTGGGATATATTGAAGGACTGAAGATAAGTGTGCTGTGATATACTTCTCTTAGGAAATACTTGCAGGTATGGAGGTGCATTGACGTGCTTACAGATACTTTGCGGAAGATGATGCTGGTGAGCATCGGGGCCGTGTCCCTGACCAAGGAGAAGGCGGAACAACTGGTCAAGGAACTGAGTGAAAAGGGCCAAGTCAGCCAGGGTGAGGCGCGCAGTTTCGTGCGCGAGATCATGGAGAAGGGCGACCGGGAGCGCCAGGCGATTCAGAATGCGGTGACCGGAGAGGTCCGTAAGATCCGGGAAGAGATCGGGTTTGCCAGCAAGAAGGATCTGGCCCAGATTACCGAGAGGCTCCGGCGGATCGAGGAACACCTGAATATTTCCTTCGCAGAGGCAGAGCCAGCCCCGGAAAATGCCCCCGCAGAGAACACGGCGCCGGAAAATCAGTTATAAATAGGAGCTTGCCCAACTAACAGTTCTAACTGGGACCAGCCCCTGAGTATAGTATTATAGCAAAATACTGGCAGGGGGATGGTCCTTAGTGATTATGAGACGTTATTTTGTGTTTGTGCTTACCCTGCTGCTTGCAGCGTGCTTCTGCCCGTGTGCCGCTGCCACACCGACGGATTCTGCAGGACAGGAGCAATCATCCCAGGAAGCACACTATTCCAGGCAGATTTTCCTGGTGGTCATAGACGGCCTGCAGTCAGGCGCGCTGCAAAGGACACAGGCCCCCAATATCAACGGGGTGGCTTCAGCGGGAATCAGGATGAGCGATAGTCTTCCGGTTTGGCCGTCCAACACCTACACTTCGGTCGCCAGTATCATCACCGGGACCGATCCTGAAACGCACGGTTTTCGGGATGCGTCGGGCCAACTGCAGAAGCCGACGATACTGCAGTTGGCCGAGCAGATCAAGATCCAGACCACGGTGTTCGACGGTACGGGTGAATTGCCGGCGCTGGCCGAAGGAACCCGTCACTACCAGAAGGCAAACAGTGATGAAAAGCTAATCGATGCCCTGATCAAGTACCTATCTGAGAAGAACCCTTACCTGAATCTGGTGGTTCTGGCCGAACCGCGTTTAGCGCTGGAACGATCCGGAACCGGCAGTCAGGACTACATGAAAGCGGTGACCGAGGCCGACAACAACGTCGGACGCCTCCTGCACTACCTGCATACCAAAGGCGTTTACGACCAGAGTATGGTTATCGTGTCGGGCACAACCGGCCAGCCGCCGATCGTGATCAAGGGCTTGCAGTACAAGACCGGACAGGTGATGCCCCCGGCGGCTCTCGTGGATATTGCGCCAACGCTGGCCTACACCCTGGGGGTCAAAATACCGGGAGCCACTGGGAACGTGTTGTGGAACGCCTTCGATCCCGGCTCCCTGCAGAACGGGTTTTACCTCCTGGAGCAGCGGATCAGGGACCTCAGCGAACTGCAGATCCGTCAGGGACAGGAAATCTTCCGGCTGCGTGAAGAACAGATCCTGGTACAGGAAGAGAAGCAGGAGATCTCCGCGGAGAAGAACCGCACAGCCAAGGCGATCGACCGGCGTGACGAGGAAATCAAGTCTTTGTACAGCCGGATCAGCGGTCTGAAAGTGGTTATCGGGGGCATCCTGATCCTGGCCGCGATTGGCTATCTGCTGGAGTATCGCCTGCTAAGGAAGCGCTTCCTCCTGTTCTAGATACACGGGCAGACGAACAGATTTCAACGGGCACCGGGTATCCGGTGTCTGTTTATTTTGTCCCCTTGTTTTTCATTCTTGGCCGATGTACTACAATGGAAGGGAATCTGATATGAGGTGAGTGCGATTAAAACTACGATAGCCGCCTTATCCGTACCGTTTCCGGGAACAGGTTGCCGAACTCGGTCGCAATCTTAGAGGGTGTTGACATTTGTGGTATCTGCGTGAAGGTAATGCGGTAAAATATAGCGAATTTCTGTATGTTTAAGGTGTTTTTCCGGGGAGGAGGCAAACCAGTGACCAAGCGCAAAGACCCGATTTGCCGGGCCAGTCTGGAGATCCTGGAGCGTATCGAAGGGAAAGGGCCGGGAAATGTCTTCTCCCGGGCGGGACAGATCAAGCCCTGTCCGATCGGCTCCGGAGGGAACTGCTGCCGCCTGTGTGCGATGGGGCCGTGCCGGGTTGGTGAGGGTAAGGGGCAGAGTCCGGTGGGCGTATGCGGGGCGACCACGGAAACCATCGTGGCCCGCAACTTCGCGCGGATGGTCGCGTCCGGAACGGCGGCACATTCCGATCACGCCCGTGAGGTCGTGCAGACCCTGCTCGCTACGGCCCGTGGACAGGCGCCCGGCTTTACGATCCGGGATGCCCAGCGGCTAAAGAGCCTGGCGCTTGAACTGGGGCTGGAACCGAGCGAAAAGGACCCGTTGAAACTGGCGGAGCTGGTTGGCGAGTGTCTGTTGGCGGAGTTCGGACGCCAGGACGGTGAACTATGGTTTGCCGGTCGGGCCCCGGAGCGCCGGCAGGCTCTCTGGCGCGAGCTTAACATCACCCCCCGGGGTATCGACCGGGAGGTGGTCGAGCTGCTCCACCGTACCCACATGGGGGTGGACCAGGATGCGGCCCACCTGACACGGCAGAGCATGCGCACCGCCCTGGCCGACGGATGGGGCGGCTCAATGATTGCCAGTCAGCTGCAGGACGTGCTTTTCGGTTCGCCGACGCCCCTGCGCAGCCGGGTGAACCTGGGTGTCCTGAGCGAGGACCGGGTGAATATAGTTATTCACGGCCACGAGCCGCTCCTGCCGGAGGTGATCGTGGCCCTGGCCTACGATCCCGCATGGAACGAGAAGGCGAAAGCGGCGGGGGCCGCGGGCATAAATGTGGTCGGGATCTGCTGCACGGCGAACGAACTGCTGATGCGGCGCGGGGTACCGGTTGCGGGCAGCTTCCTACAGCAGGAACTGGCGATCAGTACGGGCGCCGTCGAGGTGATGGTGGTCGACGTGCAGTGCGTCATGCAGGGACTGGCGGGCGTGGCGGCCTGCCACCATACCAACCTGGTGACGACGTCGGAAAAGGCGAACATCCCGGGGGCACTGCACTGCCCGTTTACGCCGGAGAATGCCGCGGCGCAGGCCGCGGAAATCGTGGAACTGGCGATCGAGAACTTCAAGCGGCGCGGCGAGGTGTATATCCCGCCGTACGAGTTGAACCTCGTGACCGGATTTACCCACGACAGTGTCCGGTACATTCTTGGCGGGACATACCGGGGAGGCTACCGGCCTCTGGTCGATAACGTTGTGAACGGACGGATCAAGGGGATCTGTGCCATGGTTGGCTGTACCAACCCGCGCATCCGGGCCGGAGAGATGCACGCCCAGGTGGTGCGCGAGTTGATTGCGAACGATGTACTGGTGCTCAGTACCGGGTGCGCGGCCATCAACTGTGCCAAGGAGGGGCTGCTGGTTCCCGAAGCGGCGGAGATGGCCGGTCCGGGCCTGCGCGAGGTCTGCGAGGCTGTCGGGATTCCACCGGTACTGCATTTCGGCTCCTGCGTGGACAACAGCCGCCTGTTGGAAGCGGCCTGCACGCTGGTACAGGCGGGCGGGCTCGGCGACCTGTCCGAGTTGCCGGTTGTGGGGTGCGCGCCCGAGTGGGTCAGCGAGAAGGCGATTGCCATCGGCCAGTACTTTGTGGCCAGCGGTATCCCGGTCGGGCTGGGGGTCGCCTTTCCCACGTCGGGGAGCACCAGCTTTACAGAATACTTGGGCCGGGCTATGGAAGACGAGGTCGGCGCGGGGTGGTTTTACGAATCCACCGCTGCGGGGATGGCCGACCGGATTATTGGGATCATTGATCAGCGCCGGCGGAGACTCGGCATTGAAAAAGGCCGCGAGCGGGTTCTGTTCGACATGGAGATGAGGAGGAAGCTCGATGTCTAGGATTATTGCCTCCGCCGCGATCAGGGGCGCCCACCGGCTGGTCGGGCAGGCCGAAGCGGCACTGGGAGAGGCGCTGGAACGCTACGGCGGATCCTCACCGGTTGCCTTTCCGAACACGGGTTACTACCTGCCGGTGATTTACGGACTGACCGGGCGACGGGTGGAGGTGCTCGACGACCTGTTGCCGGTGCTGGACGAGGCCCGGCGCCTGCTGCCTCCGGTACCTTCCGAACGGGTATGGCTCCCGTATCTTGGACCAACCCTGGATGCCGGGGTGGCCACCCTCTTTACGGATGAGATTATCGAGGCCTTAAAATACCTCGGGCCCGACTGCCCTTACGGTAGCGCCCGGGATGCGGACCGGCTCTGGCTGGGTGCGGCGGACGACGCGGTGCTGCGCCAGAGGGGAATCGAGTTTGTGGACGGCACGGCCCCCGGTTTCGCGGCCTGCGTGGGGGCGGCGCCGGATGCCGCGACGGCGGTACGGATTGCCCGGGAATGCCAGGAAAAGAATCTGTACGTCTTGCTGTCAGCCGGGACGGACGGGAAGAGCATGGCCGAACAGCTGGCCTCTGCGGGAGTGCAGCTGGGCTGGGAAACCAGGCTGGTACCGTTCGGCAAGGACGTCACGGCGACCATCTTCGCGCTGGGGTTTGCCGCCCGTGTGGCGCTCTCCTTTGGCGGGGTGAGTGCAGGGGATGCCCGGCGGTTGCTGGACTACTGCCGCAACCGCGTTTTCGCCTTCGTGCTCGCCCTCGGTGAAGTGGATGACGAAAAGTACGCCCAGGCGGCCGGGGCGCTGAACTTCGGTTTTCCGGTGGTGGCCGATACGGACATTCCGGAAATACTGCCTTCCGGGATCTGCATGTACGAACACGTAGTCTCGAATGTGCCCCACGACCGAATCGTTTCCCGTGCGGCCGAGGTGCGCGGCCTGAAGCTCGCGGTGTCCAAAATGGACCTCCCCGTGGCGTACGGCCCGGCCTTCGAAGGGGAATCGGTGCGTAAGAAGGATATGTACGTTGAGGCCGGCGGCCAGCGCACTCCGGGTTTCGAGCTGGTCCGGACGGCCGAGACCGGTGAGGTGGAGGACGGCCGCATCGAGGTGATCGGCCCGGACGTGGACGGGGTCGAGGACGGCGCACGGCTGGCGCTCGGTATCTGGATTGACGTGGCCGGGCGTAAGATGCAGGAAGACTTCGAGCCGGTGCTGGAGCGCCGGATCCACTACTTCATCAATTATGCCCAGGGTGTGTGGCACATGGGCCAGCGCGACATCAACTGGCTGCGGATCAGCCGGGAGGCGTTCACCGCCGGCTTTCGGTTGCGGCACCTGGGGGAGATTCTGTATAGTAAGCTGAAATCTGAGTTTTCGAGTATCGTGGACCGGGTGCAGGTGCGGATTGTGACCGATGAGCAGGAAGTCCTAAGCTTGCGCGAGGTGGCCCGGCAGTATTACACCGTGCGGGACGCTAGGCTGGCCCAGCTCAGTGACGAGAGCGTGGACACCTTCTATTCCTGTACCCTATGCCAGACCTTTGCCCCGACCCACGTCTGCGTGGTCCTTCCGGAACGGGTGGGGCTCTGCGGTTCGGTAAGCTGGCTGGATGCCAAGGCCGCTTACGAGATCAGCCCGCACGGTTGCAACCAGCCCATTCCCAAGCGCGGCGTCCTCGACCCGGAGAAGGGCGAGTGGGCTTCCTGTAACGAGTTTATCCGGGACAATTCCCGCGGGACGATTGAGCGGACCAATTTCTACACAATCATGGAGTACCCGCTCACCTCCTGCGGCTGTTTTGAGGCGATCCTGTCCCTGGTGCCCGAGGCCAACGGCTTCCTGATCGTGAACCGCGAGCACAGCGGCATGACCCCGGCCGGGATGACCTTTTCCACGATGGCTGGTTCGATCGGGGGCGGGGTGCAAACGCCGGGGTTCATGGGGATCGGCAAGTCCTACCTGGCCTCACGCAAGTTCATCAAGGGGGACGGGGGACTGGCCCGGATTGTCTGGATGCCCCGTGATTTTAAGGAGCAGATGCGGCCCGTGCTGACGCAGCGGGCCGAGGAAGAGGGCCTTAGAGCCGACTTCGTGGATAAGATCGCGGATGAGACGGTGGGGATCGACGTGGAGGCTGTACTAGCGTTCCTGGAGGAGAAGGGGCATCCGGCGTTAACGTTGGAACCATTATTCTAGAACACATGGCGGTGAATGGGAAAGGGGATCTCGAATGGCGCTGAATGGGTTGGCGATTTACAAGCTGCTGCCGAAGACCAACTGCAAGGACTGCGGGCAGGCCACCTGCCTCGCCTTTGCGATGCAGATGGCGGCGGGGAAGGCCTCGCTGGACGCCTGTCCGCACGCGAGCGACGAAGCCAAGGAAACGCTGGGCGCGGCGTCCGAGCCGGCAATCGCGCTGGTCGAAATCGGAACCGGGGAAAAGGTGGTCAAGCTCGGTAACGAGACCGTGCTGTTCCGCCACGACAAGCGGTTTGTTCATCCTACGGCCATCGGGATTCTGGTCTCTGACCGACTGGACGACGCGGCCGTCGAGGCGCGCGTGCAGTCCATTAACGGACTCTTCTTCGACCGGCTTGGTGAAACCTACGGGGTCGACCTGGTCGCGGTACGGAATGATTCCAGTGACGCCGCACGGTTTGTGGAAGTGGTGCGCAAGGTGGCGGAACTGAGCCCCCTCACCCCGGCGCTGCTCAGCGAAGATCCGGTGGCGCTCCGGGGGGCCCTGGAGGTTGTGGCCGGCCGCAAACCGCTGGTCTACGGTGCCCACCCCGGCAACTATGAGGCCCTGACCGCCCTGGCGAAGGAGTTTGCCGTTCCCCTCGGGGTACGCGTGGACGGGCTGGACGAACTGGCCGAGCTGGCTGAGAAAATTGCGAAACTGGGACACAAGCAGCTGCTGCTGGATTCCGGGGCCAGGGATGTCAAGCGGGTGCTGGCCGACCAGACCCTGATCCGGCGCCTGGCCATAATGAAGCGGTTCCGTCCTTTCGGGTACCCGACGATCTGTTTTGCGGACAACCGAGACGGGGCGCAGCGGGTTCTGGACAGTGTCGTCTATGCCGCCAAATACGCGGGGGTGCTGATCATCGACCGCGTTGACCCGGCGGAGATCCTGCCGCTGATCACCTGGCGTCTGAATGTCTACACCGACCCCCAGAAACCGATCGCCATCGAGGCCAAGGTCTACGAGGTCGGCACACCGGGACGCGATGCGCCGGTGTTCCTGACCACGAACTTCTCGCTCACCTATTACTGCGTGATGGGCGATATCGAGTCGGCCCGTACGCCGGCCTACATCCTGCCGGTGGATACCGACGGTACCTCCGTGCTCACTGCGTGGGCGGCCGGTAAGGTTACTCCCGAGAAGATTAAGACCTTCCTGGAGACGTCCGGGATCGGTGACCGGGTCGACCATCGTCGGCTGATCATTCCCGGCGGACTAGCCGTAATGACCGCCAAGCTGAAGGAGATCACGGGCTGGGACATCCTGGTCGGGCCGCGCGAATCATCTGTAATCAGCGCTTTCCTACGCGATAACTGGCAGTAAGAAGAGGTTGAGGTCGTTTTGAGCGTACAGATCCACTTTGTTCCCGACAACCTGACAGTTCGAGTAAACGTGGACGAGAGCATTCTCCAGGCCGCCGCCCGGGCGGGGATCATCCTGCGCGGGGCCTGTGGGGGCGCCGGTACCTGCGGGCGCTGCGGGGTCACCCTGCGCAGCGGGTCCGTTCTCGTGGATAATGAACTGTACCGTGGGGATGAAGCACCGACGGTGTTGTCCTGTCGCGCCTATCCGACATCGGACGTCGTGGTTGAGATTCCCCCGGCCTCCCGCCTCAGCGAGCACCAGGTGTTGCTCGACAGCCAGGAGCAAGGCCGGCTGGAAGCAGGGGATGAAAGGCCGGTTTCGCCCGCCCGTCCGCTGTATCAGGAGGCCACAGTGGGGTTGACCGTTCCCGACTGCGACAACGCCGGGGACGACCTGGCACGGCTGCGCCGGGGGCTCGAGCCGCTGGCTGGCACGCCGGACTTTACGGTCGCCACGGGGTTGTTGCGTGATCTGCCGGGCGTTCTGCGGGCCGCCGACTGGAAGCCGCGCTGCGGTATCGCCTTCGGTTTTGAGCCCCCGCGGCTGGTCTACGCCGGGACCGGCAGTGACACACCCTGCTACGGGGTCGCCGTCGATGTGGGTACCACGACGGTGGTGGTCCAACTGGCCAACCTGAACACGGGTTCGGTGGTCGGTACGCGCGGCAGCTACAACCGCCAAGCCGCCTTCGGAGACGACGTCATCAGCCGGATCATATACGCGACGGAAGAGTCAAACGGCCGGGAGCACCTCCGCCTAAAGGTGCTGGAGACGATCAACGCCCTTCTGGAAGAACTGCTTGCCGAAACAGGGACCACGGAACAGAGCGTCAGAGCCTGTAGCTGCGCCGGGAACCCCACGATGGTCCACCTGTTGCTGGGGGTGGATCCGTCCTATATCCGGCTGGAACCCTACACCCCTGCGGCGAATGAGTGGCCCATACTTACCGCGTCCGAGGTGGGGCTCCGGATATTCGGGGAAGCACCCGTCTACTGCCTGCCGGGAGTGGGGAGCTACGTCGGCGGGGATATTTCAGGCGGTCTGGCCTTTTCCGGTGCCGCCTTCGCCGACGGGGTGACCCTGTTCGTGGATATCGGGACGAACGGAGAAATCGTCCTCGGGAACCGCGAGTGGCTGATCGGTTGCGCCTGCTCGGCGGGACCGGCGTTTGAGGGCGCCGGGGTGACCTGCGGGATGCGGGCGACCGAAGGTGCGGTGGAACAGGTGGCGGTGTCCGCGGGCGGGTTTGAGGTACTTCTGAAGGCCATCGGCGGCACCAGGCCGGCCGGTATCTGCGGGTCAGGTCTCATTGCCGGCCTTTCGGCGCTGCAGCGGGCCGGGGTTATCGACCGCAGCGGCCGGTTCAGCCCAGGTCTGGATACCCCCAGGCTCCGGTCGGGTGCTAACGGATGCGAGTTTGTGTTGGCCTGGGGCTCCGAAAGCGGTACGGGCCGCGATCTGGCGCTGACCAATCATGATCTGCAAAACCTTCTGCGGGCAAAGGCTGCCGTTTTTGCCGGGATCCAGACCCTGCTCCGGTCGGTGGGTCTGGGCAAAGACGACATCGAACAGGTCCTGATCGCGGGGGGCTTCGGTCTCCATATCAACGTGCGCGACGCGGTGGCCATCGGGATGCTGCCCGATCTGCCTCCTGAACGATTCCGGTTTGTCGGAAACAGTTCCCTGGGCGGGGCGCGCCTGGCCCTGCTCTCCGCATTGGACCGCGCCGTGATTGAGGAGACCGCCCGCCGCGTAACCTATATGGAACTGGATGAGACCACGCCCTTTATGGACGAGTTCATGGCCGCAATGTTTTTACCACACACCGACATCGGGCTTTTCCCGTCGGTAACCGAGCAGGAGTGATTTAAAGGTGCAGATCGCCGTAGCCGGTAAGGGTGGTACCGGAAAGACGACCTTCAGTGCATTGATGATCAGGCAGTTGGTGTCCGCGGGGCACAAGCCGATCCTGGCCGTGGACGCCGACGCTAACGCCAACCTGGCTGAGGCCCTCGGGGTACCCGCTCCGGAGACGGTGGGGGACATCGTGGCGGAGATGACCAGTGACCGCCGTTCACAGCCAGGCGGGATGAGCAAGGACCGCTACCTCTCCTACCGGATGTGCCAGGCCATGGCCGAGGGAGACGACTTTGACCTCCTGGTGATGGGCCGGCCGGAGGGGGCCGGGTGTTATTGTTACGCCAATAACCTGCTGCGGGGTTTTGTGGGCGAACTGGCCCAAAACTACCGCGACGTGATAATGGATAACGAGGCCGGGCTGGAACACCTGAGCCGGCGGACCCTGGGCCGGGCGGATGTGCTGTTCATCGTTAGCGACGCCACGGCGCGTGGGGTGCAGACCGCGGCCCGGGTGGCCGAACTGGTGCGCAAGGTCGGCCTGGAAGTGGGCCGCATGGGTCTGGTCGTAAACCGGGCCCGCGAGGACACCGTTCCGGTCCTGGAAGGCCTGATCACGGAACTGGGGCTGGAACTCTGGGGGACGATTCCCTTTGACCCGGACGTAGAGGCTTACGACCTGAAGGCGCAGCCACTCTATGACCTGCCGGAGGACGGCGCGGCCTCCCAGGCCGTCCGGCGAATCCTGGAGCGAATCGAGATACTTCTGAAAGGATGAACGATAGATGGGTGTTGAACTGGTACAGGAGAGATGGAAGGGGAAGCTCTACGCGCTGACCATCGGGCGGGAACCGTACCAGGTGGTGGCGGGGGGCGACTCGACGCTGCCCTTCCTGGACCTTGACGGCGGTTCGTACACGCGGCCGGTTAGCGCCCTGACGGTATTCGACCGGCGGCCTGAAAACTGGCCGGACACCCTTACCGGTGCCTGGGGCGATGTGCTCGACAACCCGGTGCAGTGGGCGCGCAAGTGCGTGGAACTGGGCGCGGATGCGGTGGCCTTAAAGCTGGTTAGTGCCCACCCGGAACAGGGTGACCGCTCCCCGCAGGAATGTGCTGCAACCGTAAAGGCGGTGGCCGAAGCCGTCGACCAGCCCCTGATCGTGCTCGGCTGTGCCGTTAATGAAAAGGACGCCGCCGTGCTTCCGGTGGTGTCCGAGGCGCTCAACGGTTACAACTGCCTCATCGGGCAGGCCACAAGTGAGAACTACAAGACGGTGGTCGCCGGCTGTCTGGCCCACGGGCACAGTGTGATCGCCACCTCGCCGCTGGACATCAACCTGGCCAAGCAGCTCAACATCCTGATGACCGATATGAACCTGCCGCCGGACCGGATCGCTATGGACCTCTCGATCGGCCCGCTCGGCTACGGCATTGAATACGCCTACTCGATCATCGAACGCAAGCGCACCGGAGCCCTGCTGGGCGACCGGATGCTGGCCATGCCGGTGATCTGCCTGGTCGGCGAGGAAGCCTGGAAGGTTAAGGAAGCCCAGCGTGCGGATGACCTGGAATGGGGGGCCGACGAACCGCGCGGGATCCTCTGGGAAGCGGTGACCGCGGTGGCCCTGGCCCAGGCTGGAGCGTCCATCTTCGTCTTCTACCACCCGGAAGCGTTGCGTCAGTTCAACACTCAAATTGACGCTCTGATGGGGAAATAGGTATACTTATAGGACGTGGTTTTCCTCGAGTTAACCAAGCATCGCACGGAAGGCAAGGTTGCAGATGATTCTTATCGGTGAACGCATCAACGGGATGTTCAAGGATATCCGGGAGGCCATCCAGGTCAAGAACGCCGGACCGATCGAGGACTGGGCCCGCAAACAGGCGGAGGCAGGCGCCCACTACCTGGACATCAGTACCGGGCCGGCCACACCGGCCGAGGAGCAGCCCGAGGTACTGCGCTGGATGGTTGAGACCGCCCAAGGCGCGGTGGATTTACCCTGCTGCCTGGACTCCGTAAACCCGGACGCAATCAAGGCCGGGCTCGCCGCCCATCGGGGCAAGGCGATTATCAATTCCACGAGTGCGGACCAGGACCGCATGGACATGCTTCTGCCGCTGGCGGCCGAATATCAGGCCGCGATTATCGGGTTGTCCATGAACGAGCAGGGTGTTCCCAAGGACGCCAACGACCGCCTGGCCTTGGCCATGGAGATCGTGGCCAACGCCGACGCCCACGGTCTTTCCACGGCCGACCTGTACATTGACCCCCTGGTGCTGCCTGTAAACGTGGCCCAGGAAGACGTTATTGAAGTTTTCGAGACGCTGCGCCAGGTTAAGCTGCTGGCCAGCCCTCCGCCGTTGACCGTGGTCGGCTTAAGCAATGTCTCACAGCGCTGCCCGGACCGGCCCCTCATTAACCGCACCTTCCTGGTGATGGCCATGGCCTGCGGGCTGGACGCGGCCATCCTCGACGTCAACGACGAGCCCCTGCTCGACGCGGCGGCGACGGCTGGCATTCTGCTGAACCGGGAAGTCTACTGCGATTCCTACCTCAAGGTATTCCGCAAACGTTAGTCAAGGATAGGAGTGAAGGGGGCATTGTCCGAAACCCGGACTGGAGACGTACTCGTAGTCGGTGCAGGGATTGCCGGCATTCAGGCTGCTGTGGATCTGGCCGAGGGCGGACACAGGGTCCACCTTGTGGAACGCCGGACGGCCATCGGCGGCACGATGCCGATGCTGGCTCGTACCTTTCCAACCAACGAATGCTCCTTGTGCTCCCTTTCCCCGAAACTCGCGGAGTGTGCCCGTCATCCGAACATCGTCATCCATACCGGCGCCGGGTTGAACTGTCTTGACGGTGAACCCGGGGCCTTTAAGGCCACCATTGAACTGGCGCCCCGCTGGGTAGACAGCTCACGCTGCAAGGCCTGCGGCGACTGTACCGCCGCCTGCCCGGTGGAAGTGCCCGATGAATTCAACCAGGGCCTGAAAACGCGGAGCGCCGTTTTCCAGTTTTACCCTCAGGGTTTTCCGAAGACCTACACCATCGATACCGCGAACTGTATCGAGTGCGGCGTCTGTGCTTCCCTGTGCCCTTCAGAGGCTATTGACCTGGGCCGGGCTGGGGAGACGCTGGAGATCAGCGTGGGCGCGGTGATCCTCGCCCCCGGCTTCGAACCCTACAACCCAGGAGAGCGTTGGAATCTTGGTTACGGTGTTTACCGTAATGTCCTGACCAGCCTAGAGTTTGAACGGGTGCTCAGCGCCAGCGGACCTTCAGGCGGCTGCCTGCGCTGCCCCGGGAACGGCCGGGAGCCGGAGCGGATCGCCTGGCTCCAGTGCGTCGGGTCACGGAACGCCCGCATTGGCAGGCACTACTGTTCGTCGGTCTGCTGTATGGCGGCCGTCAAGGGGGCGATGGCGGCCAAGGAACAGGCCCGGGGCCGGCTCGATGCCACCATTTTTTACATTGACATTCGTACCCACGGCAAAGGGTATTACCGGTATTACCAGCGTGCGGTGCAGGAAGGCGTCCGGTTTATCGCCGCGGGCATCGACCAGGTGCAGGAAAACCCGGACTCGAGCCTCACGCTGCGCTATCTGTCCCCGTCCGGAGGGATTGCGGAGGAGACCTTCGACCTGGTGGTCCTCTCGGTCGGGATGACGCTCGATCAGCAGGCGGCGGACCTAGCCTCGCGATTGGGTCTGGAGGTCGACAGGGACGGCTTTTGTATCCGTGCGGGCGCGGGGGTCCTTGAGACCAGTAAGCCCGGAATCTACAGCGCGGGGGCCTTCGGCGGCCCCTGCGATATCGCCTGGGCGGTAACCGAGGGTTCGTCCGCCGCGGGCGAGGTGGCCGAGTTCCTGGCCGGCCAGCGTGGGACAGAAGACCGTCTGGGGCGGAATGAGGCCGCCGAACGCGACGTACGTGGTGAAGAGCCGCGGATTGGGGTCTTTGTCTGCCGCTGCGGCACCAACATCGCCGGTACCATAGATGTACCGGAGGTGACCCGTGCCAGCCTGAACGACCCTGGCGTGGTGACGGCGGTGGAGCTTACCCACGCCTGTGCCCCGGACGGGCTGGAGGAGATTCGCCGACGGGTGACCGAACACGGGTTGAACCGGGTGGCAGTGGCCGCCTGCAGCCCACGCAGCCACAAGCATCTGTTCCAGGACGCGATCCGGGACTGCGGGCTGAACCGCTCCCTGTGCGAGATGGCTAACATTCGTGACCACTGTGCCTGGGTACACCAGGACGATCCCGCAGAAGCCACGGCCAAGGCCCGGCGGCTGGTGCGCATGGCCTCTGCCAAGGCCCGGCTGCTGGAACCGGTTGATGAACTGGAGGTCGCGGTTACCCCCGTCGGCCTGGTGGTGGGCGGGGGCGCGTCCGGGATGACGACGGCCCTGAGCCTGGCCGACCAGGGCTTTGAGGTCCACCTGGTGGAAAAGGAACAGGCGCTTGGCGGGCGTGGTGCTCAACCATTAATCAGTCAGTTGACCGAACACTGTCTCGAACACCCGCTGGTCAACGTGCACCTCGGGCAGACCGTTGTTTCCGCCCGGGGACATGTAGGGGATTTCCGCTCCCGGCTATCATCTGGGCGGGAGCTGAGACACGGGGTGACCGTCCTGGCCAGCGGGAGCCGGGAACTGGTTCCTACTGAGTACCGGTACGGGGCCGATCCGGGTGTCTGCACCCTCGGGGAACTGGAAAGCGGACAAGTGTCCGGTGAGGGTTTTGCCGCCAACCGTTCTTACGTCTTTATTCAATGTGTCGGTTCCCGCAGCGCGGACCGTCCCTACTGCAGCCGTACCTGCTGCAGACGGAGCCTGGAGCAGGCGCTTAAGATCCGCCGGGCTGATCCGGACGCTTCGGTGTATGTCCTCTACCGGGACCTGACCACCTACGGCCTGCACGAGCGGCTGTACCGGGAGGCGCGCGGCGCGGGCGTGATGTTTATCCGCTACTCGCCCGATGACCCGCCACGGGTGGAGAGTGACGGGGAGAGACTGTGCGTCCAGTTCCGTGATCCCGTGCTCCAGGAAGCAATGAGTGTCGAGGCCGGGGTAGTCCTGGCCGCGGCGACCCTGCCGGCTTCCGATACGGCGGACCTGGCCCACACCTACAAGGTCCCGACCGACCGGGACGGGTTTTTCCTGGAGGCGCACACCACCCTGCGCCCGGTAGAGTTCTTGGCGCAGGGGATCTATATGTGCGGTTCATGCACCGGGCCGAAGCACACGGATGAGGGCATCGTTCAGGCGCGAGCGGTAGGCGGCCGCGCCGGGGCGGTGCTGGCCCGCGGCGTCGTGAAAGCGCGGGGGGCTTATGCCCTGGTAGACCCGGTCAAGTGCGCGGCCTGCCTGAACTGCGTACGCGTCTGTCCGTTTGACGTGCCGCGCCTCGAGGGGAACGCCTCGGTCATTGAGCCGGTACAGTGCCAGGGCTGCGGGATCTGTGTGGCCGGCTGCCCGAACCAGGCGATCCACCTGTTGGGTTACCGGAAGGAGCAACTAACGGCCCTGATCCAGGCCCTGTTCAAGGAGGACGGCAATGGCTAAGCAGTATCCCCTTAAGATCATAGCCTTCACCTGCTACAACTGTGCTTACGCCGCCGCCGACCTGGCCGGGTCGATGCGTCTGTCCTACCACCCGGCGGTGAGCATCGTCGGGATCCCCTGTACCGGGGCCGTGGAACCGGCGGTTATCCTGAACGCCTTCGAGCAGGGGATCGACGGGGTATTCGTGGCCGGCTGCCTGGACGGCGAGTGCCACTACAAGACGGGAAACCTGCACGCGCGGGAGCGGGTGCGGCAGTTGCGCGGGGATCTGGAAAGGATCGGCCTGGAGCCGGAGCGGCTGGAGATGTTCCAACTGTCTGCGGCAATGGGCTCCCGATTCGCGGAGCTGGTGAATGAGTTTGTGGAGCGGATCTATACGCTCGGGCCTTCGCCGGTGCGCCCGGGCCTGGATTGTGGGGGGCGAAAGAAATGATCGTAGCCGAGCAGAAGTCGTTTAAGGAAATCGTAGAGTATCTTCGTGGGAAGTACGACCTTCTGATTGTCCCCTGTATGAGTTGTACGGCCGTCTGCTTTGCTGGCGGCGTCCAGCAGGGTGAGGAACTGGCCTCGGCACTCCGTATCCACTGCAAGATGCACGGCGACGGGTTGAACTGCACGGTCCGGCCCGTCACGCGGCAGTGCGACCCCGAGTTCATCGAGGAGCTGACCGGGGAAGTGGCGCAGGCCGATTCGATCCTCTCGCTGGCCTGTGGCGTGGGTGTCCAGTTCCTCGCGGAACGCTATCCGGACAAGGCGGTCATCCCGGCGCTGAACACTTCTTTCGCCGGCGGGAAGACGGCCCCGGGGATCTGGGAGGAGCGTTGTTCCCTTTGCGGTAACTGTGTATTGCACGTCACCGGCGGGATCTGCCCGATCACCCGCTGTGCCAAGGGGCTCCTGAACGGTCCCTGCGGCGGTTCCGAACAAGGGCGCTGTGAGATCGACCCGAATCTCCCGTGTGCCTGGCAATTGATCATTAACCGGATGAACGGCCTGGGGCGGTTGGAGGAACTGCTGGCCTTCCAGTGTCCGAAGGACTGGTCGACCGGGAATGCAGGCGGTCTGCGCCGCCTGGTTAGAGAGGACTTGAGGCTGAAGTGAGCGGAGGGAGTAGACTACGACAGGTCCTGGAGAGCGGCGCCTTTGCCGTGACGTGCGAGATCGGACCCCCGAAGGGGGCTCTGGTTAATACGCTGCGCGAAAAGGCGCGGCTGGTTCGTGACTACGTACACGCGGCCAACGTCACCGACTGCCAGACGGCCGTGGTCCACTTGTCCAGCATCGCCGCCGCGGTACACCTGCAAAGCGAAGGGGTCGAGGCGGTGGCCCAGATGACCTGCCGTGACCGCAACCGGATCGCCATCCAGAGTGACCTCCTGGGGGCGTACAGCCTGGGGATTGGGAACCTGCTCTGCCTGACCGGGGATCACCAGCGTTTCGGCAATCACCCGCAGGCCAAAAACGTCTTCGACCTGGACTCGATTCAACTCGTGGATATGGTCCGGGGGATGCAGGACGAAGGGTTGTTCCAGTGCGGGGAGCCGATCCGCGCCGGGGCGCCGCAGTTCTTCCTCGGGGCAGTGGCGAACCCGTTCGCCGACCCCTTTGAGTTCCGGGTCCTGCGCCTGGAGAAAAAGGTCAACGCCGGAGCCCGCTTCATCCAGACCCAAAGTGTATTCGATCTGGAGCGTTTCCGGCGCTTTATGGAAATGGTACGGGCGAGGGGCCTGCACCATCGCTGCTACATCCTGCCCGGAGTCAGCCCGGTCCGCTCGATCCGGGCCGTCGAGTACATACGCGACCGTGTCCCGGGCCTAACGATCCCGGACCAGATCGTGGAGCGGATGCGTGCCGCCACGGACCCGGCCCGGGAAGGGGTAGAGATCGCTTTGGAATTGATCGCCGGTCTGCGCGAGATTGAGGGAGTGGCCGGCGTGCACATAATGGCGATTGCCTGGGAACAGGTGATCCCGGAACTGGTACAGCGCGCCGGCCTGGGGTCGAAGCTTTAGTTTGCTCAGTTTCTTGTCTTTAAAAAAGGTGCCTGACCCCATTTTTACCCATTTTTAACTTCCAACCTCACACATCTCACTTCCCAAATTCCCGGCCGTCAACGAGCCCGGGCGTGTTCCTTTTCAAGCTTTCCCCGCGCTTTCTCACCTACCGTTTCCCGCCAGTGCATATAGAGGATGGTGTCCATCACGCGGTTGGAGAAACCCCACTCGTTGTCGTACCAGGCGATCACCTTAACCAGGGTACCTTCGACGACCATGGTGGACAGCCCGTCGACTATCGATGAATGTGGATTCCCTGTATAATCGATAGACACCAGTGGTAGCTCAGAGTAAGCCAGTATGCCACGTAGATCACCTTCCGCAGCCTCCCGCAACACGTCGTTCAGTTCTTCCTTCGTGGTCGGTTTCCCGAGTTCGCACACAAAATCGATGACCGAGACGTCCGGTGTCGGCACCCGGAAGGCCATTCCGGTCAGCTTCCCTTCGAGTTCGGGGATGGCCAGGCTGACGTTCTTGGCCGCGCCGGTGGTCGTGGGGATGATCGACAGGTTGGCCGCCCGTGCCCGCCGCAGGTCGCGGTGGGGCAGATCCAGCAACTGCTGGTCGTTGGTGTAGGAGTGGGCGGTAGTCATTAAGCCCCGCTTCACGCCGAACTTCTCTTTCAGGACCTTTACCACCGGAGCCAGTCCGTTGGTGGTGCAAGACGCGGAGGAGACGATATGGTGCTTCGCCGGGTCGTACCAGTCCTCGTTCACGCCCATCACGATGGTCACGTCCTCGTCGGTCGCCGGGGCACTGATGATCACCTTTTTCGCGCCGGCTTCCAGGTGCTTACGGGCGTCCTTGGCCTTGGTAAAACGGCCGGTCGACTCAATCACAAAATCCACCTTCAGCTCGCCCCAGGGCAGCTTGGCCGGGTCCGCCTCGGCCAGCACCGTGATCTCCTCGTCATCCACCCAAAAACTCTTATCCCCCGCACGCACGTCGGCTTCGAAGGTACCATGCACGGAGTCGTATTTGAGCAGATGGGCCAGTGTGGCGGCATTGGCCAGGTCGTTGACGGCCACGACATCGATATCAGGGTGCTTGTACAGAATGCGGAACAGATTGCGGCCGATACGGCCGAAACCGTTGATACCAATTCGGATCGACAAGGGTAGGCCTCCTTCTGAGATTTGCGTTTTGCCGGACTCCGGCAGGGTTTATGAGCCTTAGTATTCCCGTGCGGTTTTTCTTTATTACACCAGGGAAGCTCAGGCTCTACCGGTTAGCATATGTCGAAAAATTTCTTCATGTACCGACGGTAAAAGTGCTAAAATGTGGTTAGTGGCACACAGTGGCAATACGACCGGGCAGGTGGCCTGGGGGAGAGTCCGTTTGGCATCAGGCATACAGTTGCCCAAAGGAGGAATCACTTTTGACAATCAAGGAAATCATGCATAGCCGTTTTGTCACTCTGAACGGGGACGAAGAGGTTGGTGTCGCTCTTAACACCATGAACGAGCGTAGGGTGAACGGTGCTCCGGTGGTGGACAAGGATAACAACCTGATCGGCATCGTAGTCAAGCACGACCTCTACAAGTTCCTCACGGAGCGGGGCCGCTATCCGAAATACCCGCTGGACCGGGCCATGACCTACAAGGTCATTACGGCCACCGAGGACGAAGACATCGTAACAGTCGCCAAGAGGCTCCGCAGACACGACATCATGGCCGTACCGGTCGTGGACGGGTTGAAAGTCATCGGCCTGGTGTCCTTGGAAGACATCGTAGATTACTTCATCAACCAAAATACTAACGAGTAACCAGATCACCTTCCCAAATGAAGACATCCGCTTTCCCTGGTCCACCACAGCCAATCCACTAGTTTCACAGACCTGATTCTCGTCCGTGAAACAGGTAGGTATTAAAGGGGGTATTATGATGGAATTATCCTCGGGAGGAGTCTATACCCGGCCCGACACCGTCGCTTCAGCAGCGGAAGCCAAGGAACTGCTGGTGCAGGGGAACCGGCGATTTGTTTCCGGACAGCCGGCCAATAAGGATTTCGGGGTCTCAAAGCGCAGAGAACTGGCCAGCAAGGGTCAGCAACCCTTCAGCGTAGTCGTAGGCTGTTCAGATTCCCGGGTACCGCTGGAGCTGTTGTTTGACCAGGCCCTGGGAGATCTGTTCGTGGTGCGCGTGGCGGGTAACGTCGTGGATCAGATGGTGTTGGGGAGCGTGGATTATGCGGTTAAGTATCTGCATGTGCCCCTGGTTGTGGTCCTGGGACATGAAAACTGCGGTGCCGTGAAAGCCGTGGTCGACGGTGAAGAGGCCCACGGGAGCATCGGATCAATATTTAAGAAACTAGAGCCGTCCGTAGCTAAGGCAAAGGCGGCCGGGTTCACCGGGAATGACCTTTATGAAGCGTCCACCGATGAGAATATCCGGGCGATGGTGGAAGAACTAAAGAGGAGCCCGGTAATCAAGTGCCTGGTGGACAGCGGCGGACTCTCCGTCTTGGGCGGGAAGTTCCATCTCCAGTCCGGTCAAGTCCGTTTTTTCCCTGAGTAATCCGGACTAACCCAAAATAAAACATCCGGTTCCCAGCTCAGGGAAACCGGATGTACATCGCGAGTGGTTTTACTGCGTTTCGATGCTTACGGTCTGAGTGGCTGCATCCCAGTGGACATTGGCGTCGACCGCTTCACCGACAAAACGAAGCGGCACAAGCGTGCGACCGTCAATCACCTGGGCCGGAACATCAAGCTTAACCTGACGGTTGCCGATGAATGCTTTGTCCGCGCTGATCTTAAGGCTCACCACAATGCCTTCATAAGTCCCCGAAACAGGTACCTGTTTCGGGCTGCCAGGTCACCTTCGCCCCGATGATTTCCCCGACGGCCCGAAAGGGTACCAGTACCCGGCCGTCCTGAAATTTATAATGGATATCCCAGCGGAAGCGCCGCACTTTGTCCGGAAATAATCATATCTAAGCAGTTCCGGGCTGGAGGTTAAGTCTTGTACGACTCCAGGTATCTCAGCAAGGTCAAAAAGGCGATTAAGGAATACGATATGATCCGCGAGGGCGACCGGGTGGTGGCCGGTGTCTCGGGTGGCAAGGACAGCACCGCGCTCTTGTACATCCTAGCGCAGCTGCAGCGGCATTCGCACCTGAGGTTTGAGCTGCACGCGGTAATCCTGGACATTGGCTGGGGTGAGGTGAATCTGGACGGGCACCGGGCGCTATGCGAGCGGCTCGGGGTACCCCTCACCGTCAAGGGCCATCCGGTGGCCCAGATCATCGACAAGCACCCGGAGAAGAACGCCTGCACCCTATGCGGGAAGATCCGGGCCGGGGTGCTGAACAACACCGCCCTGGAACTGGGCGCAAACCGGGTGGCGCTCGGACACCACCTGGACGACGTGATCGAGACCTACTTCCTGAACCTGATCTTCACCGGGCAGATGAAGACCTTCCTGCCCAACACCTACCTCAGCAATACGGACCTCCACCTGATCCGCCCGCTGGTGTTCCTGCCGGAGCACGTGCTGGTCTCGCTGGCCCGGCGGGAGGAACTGCCGGTGGTGACCAACCCCTGCCCGCACAACGGGCACACCAGGCGCGACGAGGCGAAGGCCATCGTCAGTGACCTGGCCGTACGCTACCCGGACTTCCGGGACAAGTTCCTGAGCGCCCTGCACAACGTCAGCCTTGAGAACCTTTGGAAACAGCGATAGCCGAAGCGGGGAGGATGCCCTGTTCGGGCCGGTCGAGGAGGGTCGACATTTCTTCCTTGACCTCGCGGATGCGCTGGTATTCGGCATGGGTGAAGGCGGGTACCGCTTGGTCGTAGAAGTCGAAGATGGCCTGGTCGCAGGGCACGACGCGGAACTTGATACGGTCGGCCTCGGGGGCCTTCTGCACCCAGACCGGGATGTAGTCGACGGCGGTCAGCCCGGTTTCCCCGGTGTTCAGGTCCTTGCTGATCTCAAGGTTCAGGATGATCCCGCTGTCGGAATACTGCCAGCGTTGGTTGGAGATAAAGTTACCCAGGGAGTAGGCGACGAAGCACTCCCTGGGTTCGCCGTCGTGTTCGACGCTTAGGAATTCCATGGGCTGGACCACGTGCGGGTGGCCGCCGATGATGATGTCGGTGCCGAGTTCACAGACGCGCTGGGACACATCCTTCTGGTAGGCGCTGGGCGTACGCTGGTACTCATCGCCGTAGTGCAGGCAGCCGATGATGATGTCGGCGTCGGCCTCCCGCAGGCGGGAAATTTCTTCGGCAATGGCCTCGTAGTTGATCAGGTTCACGGCGTAGGGGTGGTCTGAAGGAAGCGGGAGTCCGTTGGTATCGTAGGTGTAGTTGTAGATGCCGACCCGGATGCCTTCAAGGTCGACGACGAAGGGCCGTTCCTTTTCTTCCGCGGTCCGGTGGGTGCCGATCGCGGCCAGGCCGGCCTCCTCGATCACGTCCAGGGTATGCACAAGTCCCTGCCAGCCCATATCCAGGCTGTGGTTATTGGCGGTGGTCAGGAGATCCACGCCGAGCTCACGGAGATCGAGAGCCAGTTCCGAAGGGGTGTTGAACAGGGGGTAGCTGACGAATCCCCGGTGGGCGCCCGCGAGCCGGGTTTCCAGGTTGGCGATGGTGTAGTCGGCTTCCTCGAAAAACCAGGCGACGTCTGCAAACACGGGCTTGAAGTCGTATTTTTGGGTAGAATGGTCATAAGCCGAGTTTACTACCGGCATGTGCATCAAGAGGTCCCCGACCGCCGTAATCCTGACGGTAACCGTCCGGTCTTCTTCCACGACCTCCACCGGTTCGGGCGGGGCGGTGGACGGGGCCACGGCTAGCTTATATTCACAGCAGGTACAGAGCAAGCTGAAGAGAATTAGCCCGATAATCAATGAAACCCTGGTTGTGAAGGACATGTATTATTCACCACCGGATGTGGTATTTCGGTAATCTGCCTGCGATTCCCTGCCAGGGAAGGATATTGTTATTCGCTCCGCGAAAACTGTGCGTGAAAGGTTGGGATGAGGAGTGGCGCCCTGTATTCAGAGCGACGACAAACTGGGCGGCCTGGCCCACAAATTGCGAAACGCTTGTTTATCCGGAGACAGCCGTCAGATGGAGAACCTCTTTCGTCAGATTGTGGAATTGGACGAAAACTGCGCGGATGCCTGGTACGGCCTGGGGATGCTCTCAATGCAGGATGGCCAGTTCGAGGATGCCTACGATTATCTAAGTGAGTTCGTGGCGGTGGCGGAGCTTGACCGGGACGCCGAGGATGCCGAGGTGCTGCTGTGCTTTCTTGAACGTACTTTGTCCGGCGAGGGGGAAATCCATAACGACCTCCTTGAAGAAGTTGATGAACATTTCCTGATGCGCTATTTCGACGCCGACAAGATTGACGAACCGTACGCCGAGCTGGGCCGCCTGACGGTGCGGGAAGCGGTGAACACCACGGTCGGCAGGTATGCGTTGCTGGCCCTGATCCGGGAGGATAACGTGTTTAAACAAGCCGCTTTGGACCGGGGTCTGGCGGTGGCGACGCAGGCGGTCCCGGTAAATGGGACCCATTAGAGGACATCTGTCCGGTGCAGACGAAACCGGATCACATTTCGTTGTCGGAGGTGAATGCAGGTGCCAAACCCCGAAGCACTCTCGTTTCCCGACGAACTGCTGGTGGTCGGGGGGGCGGTCAGGCTTGGCCTGTTCGATATCCTGGAACAGCGTGGGTGTACGCTGGCCGAGTTGGCTGACGAGCTCAAGGCGGACCGGCGCGCCCTGGACGCCCTGGTCTTTGCCCTCGACGGCTACGGCTATCTGGAATACTCCGAAAGAATTCGCCTAACTGAGAGCGCCCGCGAAATGTTCTACAGCCCGGAGAGAGATCGCTACACCGGGTTTTCCTTCATGCACGTCTACAACCGCATTCATTATTGGCTCGAGTTGCCCGACACGGTACGCTCCGGTACTCCTCCCGTCCGGCCGAAAGGCCCGGAATGCCTGAAAATCTTCATGGACGCCATGCGTCACAACGCGCGCAGCGTTGCATCAACGGTGGCGCAGTCCTGTCTGGAAGGCCTGGAACCGCCGGTTCACCTACTGGATGTCGGCGGGGGGCCGTTAAATTACGCGTGTGTTTTCGCGGAGCAGGGGGCCGAGGTCACCGTGCTGGATACGCTGGCGGTGGTGGAGCTGATGCGCCCCCGGATCCCGGACGGGCTGAAGATCAACATGGTCCCCGGTGACTTCAATGCGGAACTCCCGGCGGGACCTTTTGACCTGATCTATCTCGGTAACATCAGCCACATCTACGGGCCGGAGGACAACCTGGCGCTGTTTCGGCGCTGCCACCAGTCGCTCAAACCCGGGGGCAGGCTGGCGGTCTTCGACTTCGTGCGGGGGTTGAGCCTGCGGGCGCCATACATGGCGATCAACATGCTGATGAGCACGGCGGGGGGCGGGGTCTGGACGGCCACCCAGTATTCCGAGTGGTTGGATGAGGCCGGCTTTGATGGGCCCCAGATCCATCATATCCAGGAGCGACAGCTGATCATCGCCCACAAAGAACCACGAGGCGTCGGTTAACGGTCGAAATCTTCCATGTACCGTCAAAGTCTTGCCTCATCGCGGTTTCAACTATACACTAGATAAAAATGTATCGGAGATGGACGATTGCAGATGCTAGTGGCCGGTATCGACATCGGGTCGTTATCTACGGAAGCAGTGCTCTTATCTAACCGTAAACTTGTTTCTTACTCGATTCTGGCGACGGGAGCGGACAGCCGGGGAGCGGCCCATAGGGCGCTGGACGAGGCCCTGGGTTTGGCCGGGGCGTCTCCTGCAGCGGTCCGGTTTACGGTTTCCACGGGATATGGACGGACGAATGTTCCCTTTGCGGATCTGCAGGTCACGGAGATCACCTGTCACGCCTACGGCGCCCTGTACAGCTTCTTGGATACCCGTACGATCATTGACATCGGGGGCCAGGACAGCAAGGTGATCCGGCTCGACGAGGCCGGCAGCGTGGTCGATTTTGCGATGAATGATAAGTGTGCGGCCGGTACCGGGCGTTTTCTGGAGGTAATGGCGCGGGCTCTGGAAGTGGACGTGGACGAGCTGGCGGAACTGGCGGTCGGGGCGTCACGAGCGGCGCCGGTGAGCAACGTGTGTACGGTTTTCGCCGAGTCCGAGATCGTATCTTTGATCGGTCAGGGCGTTCCCCGCCCGGAGATCGCCCTGGGGATCCTGGAATCGGTGGCCGAGCGTGTGGTCAGCATGGTGAAGCGGGTCGGCCTGGTTCCAAAAGTGACCATGACGGGTGGGGTAGCCAAGAACAAGGGCGTGGTGAAGGCGCTGGAGCGCCGGCTGGGTACGGAGATCCGGGTGCCCGAGGAGCCACAGATCGCCGGTGCGCTGGGCGCGGCCTTGATCGCGGAATCAAAAGCATCCAGGTAGGGATTATAGAATAACGGTGAAGAACCACACAATCATTACCGTCGCGATGGCGAACTTCAGCAGTGTGCCGCCTACAAACCCCACCAGGGTGCCGATCCCGACCTGCACGGCACGGGACGGAGAGCCTCCGGCCAATAACTCTCCGGCCAGGGCGCCCACAAACGGGCCGATAATCACCCCAAAGGGGCCAAATAGCAGGACACCGAACAAAATCCCAACTGCGCTGCCCCAGAGGGCGGCTTTGGAACCACCGAACCGTTTGACACCCCAGACATTTGCGGCATAATCAACGGCGAAGGCCAGACCGACGCCGACCGCCTGCCCAAGATAGAAGGCCGGCGTAAGGTTTTCGAATCCGGTAAGGAAGCCGTATACCAGCATACCCAGCCAAATCAGGCCGATACCGGGGATGATCGGGAAGACGATCCCGATGATCCCGACCACAAAGAAGAGGACGGCAATGCCGACAGCCAGAGTAGACAACTGGATAACCACCTTCCGGCAGATTGGGGAAGGGCACCTGAGTCATTCTACCAACGGCTTAAATTATGGTCAATCAAGGATTTGGAAATTAGGCGGCGAACTTGGCCCGGAAGGGTCCGAAGAGGTGAGGGACGGTACGTGTCGGGTTGTTAACCATAGACCTGCACCTGGGCGAGGCCCAGAGTCTTAAGGACCGGCGGCGAATCTTAAAGAGCCTGCTCACCCGGCTGGGTAACCGGTACAACGTGTCGGTGGCCGAATCCGGAAACGGTGATTTGTGGCAGCGCGCGGAGATCGGGGTGGCCGTGGTCAGCAACAGCACGCCGCACGTGCACGAAATGCTGTTTGAGGTCATGCGTTTCATCGAGAGTCAGGGTACGGTGACCGTGATCAGCTCCCGCATGGAAATCTTATGAACAAATTATTTGGCAGATTACAGAGGAATTTGGTGGTTCTGCGTTGAAGAGAAAATTCTTATGGCCTCGGCCGGAACCACCGGTTCGGGCTTTTTATTAAAGAAGGGATGTATTGATCAGTTGACTCCCCAACTGACTATCGAAGGTCTGACCCTTCATTTCGGGGGCGTAACCGCCCTTACCGGAATCTACCTCGAAATCATGCGGGGCGAGATCTTGGCTGTAATCGGCCCGAACGGGGCCGGCAAGACCAGCCTCTTAAACTGTATCAGCGGCCTGTACCGGCCGAGTGAGGGCAAGATCGCCTTCGAAGACCGGGAAATTACCCAGCTGGCACCGTACCAGCGGGCCCGCATGGGGATCGGGCGCACCTTCCAAAACATTGAGCTGTTCAAACACATGACCGTGCTGGAGAACCTGATGCTCGGCCGGCATGTTCACCTAAAACCCGGCCTGATCAGCAGCGGACTGTACTGGGGGCGGGCGCAGCGCGAGGAAGTGAAACACCGCCGCCGGGTAGAGGAGATCATCGACTTCCTGGAGATCCAGAGTATCCGCAAGAAGCCCGTCGGAATGCTGGCTTACGGCCTGCAAAAGAGGGTCGAGCTCGGTCGGGCGCTGGCGATGGAGCCGACCCTGCTGCTGCTGGACGAGCCGATGGCCGGCATGAACATCGAGGAGAAGGAAGACATGGCCCGCTTTGTCCTAGACGTGAGCGAGGAGTGGGGGACCACGATGGTACTCATCGAGCACGATATGGGCGTGGTCATGGACGTATCGGACCGGGTCTGTGTACTGGACTTCGGGCGCCAGATCGCCGATGGGACACCCGAGAAGGTCCAGCAGGATCCGCTGGTGATCCGGGCCTACCTCGGTCAGCAGCAGTAGGTATCCGTTGGCAAACGAAGCTGTTTGCCCTTTCCAGACAACGGCGTAAGGCAGAGATTGTACCGAAACGAGGTAATCACAGTAAGTGTTTCGTAACAATCTCCCAGAAGGGTGTAGTTGATGCAGGACCACAATACCATCCCCAAACTACTGGTACGAAACGCCAGCCTATACGGTAACAAGACCGCGCTGCGGGAGAAGGAATACGGCATCTGGCAGTCTGTCAGCTGGACTGATTACCTCGAGCACGTACGCCGGTTCGCCCTCGGACTGGCTGCGCTGGGTTTCGGGCACGGGGACAAGCTGGCGATTATCGGGGACAACCGTCCGGAGTGGGTTTACGCGGAGTTGGCGGCACAGGCCCTGGGTGGTGTGGCCGTGGGGATTTACCAGGACAGCCTTCCCAAAGAAATCGCCTACGTGATCGATCATGCCGACGCGCGCCTGATCGTGGTTGAGGATCAGGAACAGGTCGACAAGATGCTCGAGATCAAGAGCGAGATGCCGAAGGTGGAGAAGGTCGTCTTTTACGACGAAAAGGGGATGAAGAATTACCGGGACCCCTTGCTGATCTCCTTTCCCGAGATGGAAGAACTCGGCGAAGCCTTCGGACGTGATCATCCGGATTACTTCCTCAACGAGGTGGCAAAGGGCTCCGGTGCAGACCCGGCAATCATTTCCTATACCTCGGGTACCACCGGGACGCCTAAGGGCGCCGTGCTTTCCCACGATAACCTCCTGTCAATGGCGAAGAACCTCTTGAGCCTTGATCCCCTGACTGCGCGTGACGAGTTCCTATCCTTCCTGCCCCTGGCCTGGGCCGGTGAACAGATGATGTCCATTTCCGCGGCACTCTGGTCGGGGATGACCGTGAACTTCCCCGAAGAGCCGGAGACGGTACAGGAGAACCTCAAAGAGATCGGACCGCATGTGATGTTCTCACCCCCCCGGATTTGGGAGGACATGGTGTCGAAGGTGCAGGTCAAGATAGACGACTCTAGGTGGCTCAAACGCCTCGCGTACCGGACGTTTATGCCCATCGGGTACCGGGCGGCCGAGGCCAGGTTTGCCGGCCGGAGTGTCCCCCTTGGGCTGCGGGCGTTGTACTTCCTGGGTGACCTGATCGTCTTCAGCGCGATCAAGGACCACCTGGGCCTGGTAAAGCTCAAACGTGCCTATACCGGTGGGGCTGCCCTCGGCCCGGACGTTTTCCGCTTCTTCCACGCCCTCGGGGTCAACCTGAAACAGATCTACGGCCAGACGGAGATCGCCGGTATTTCGGTCATTCACCGGGATGGGGCGATCAAGTTCAATACCGTTGGCGTACCGATCCTGGAGACCGAAGTCCGGCTCGCCGACGACGGGGAGATTATCTCGCGCAGCCCGAGTGTGTTTCTGGGCTACTACAAGGATCCCGAAGCCACCGCCCGCACACTGGTGGACGGCTGGCTGTATTCGGGTGATGCCGGGTATCTCGATGAGGATGGACACCTGATCGTCATTGACCGTATCAAGGACGTCATGCGTCTGCAGGACGGGACCGCCTTCTCACCCCAGTTCATCGAAAACAAGCTCAAATTCAGCCAGTACGTCAAGGAAGCCGTAGTCCTCGGGCAGAACCGCGGGTACGTTACGGCGATGATCAATATCGAGATGGGGAACGTCGGCAAGTACGCCGAAAAAAACCAGATCCCTTATACCACATACGTGGACCTGACTCAAAAAGAGGTCGTGTTGGAGCTGATCGCCCGTGAGGTCGCGGGAGTAAACAAGGACCTGCCCGAGGCGGTTCGGATCAAGCGCTTTGTGGTGCTGCACAAGGAACTGGACGCCGACGACGAGGAACTGACCCGCACACGCAAGGTCCGGCGGGGCTTCGTTGCCGAGAAATACAAGGTGCTGGTGGATGCCCTTTACGGTACCCAGGACGTGGTGAACGTGGAGACCGAGGTGAAGTACCGCGACGGCCGTATGGCCCGTATCCAGACTTCACTTAAAGTAATGCAGATCGAGCAGGTGGGGTGAGCCGATGGATTTTTTCCTGCAACTGGTAATAACCGGCCTGGTGGTCGGCAGCGTTTACGCCCTGGTGGCGCTTGGATTTGTCCTAATCTATAAGTCCAGTGACGTGATCAACTTCGCGCAGGGCGAGTTCCTGCTGGTAGGCGCCTACATCGCCCTGACCATGGTTATGCTATACAACGTTCCGTTTCTGGCCGCGGTGGCGCTGACCCTAGGGTTCTGTGTCCTACTCGGCCTGCTGGTGGAAAGGCTGGTCTTGCGGCCCTTCATCGGTGAACCGGTAATATCGGTGATCATGGCCACGATCGGCCTTTCGCTGCTGATGCGTGGGCTGGTCCAGATGATCTGGGGAACCGACACGCGCACTTTCCCGGGGATCTTTTCCGATACGCCGATCCGCATGGGCGAACTCGTGGTTTCATCGGTTTACTTGTGGTCGTTGGCGCTGGCCATCCTGCTGCTGGTCGTGTTTAACCTTTTCTTCAAGTATTCCAGCACCGGGATCGTGATGCGGGCGGCCGCCGACGACCAGATGGCGGCGCTTTCGATGGGGATCAGTGTCAAGCGCATTGTGGCCATCACCTGGGCCATCGCCGCCGTGGTGGCGGCCGTGGGCGGGATCCTGCTGGGGAACATCAACGGGATCAATCCTACACTGGCCTACATCGGCCTTTTGGTATTGCCCGTGGTTATTCTCGGCGGCCTCGACAGCATTCCGGGCGCGATCGTAGGCGGGTTTACGATTGGTCTCCTCGAGGCCCTGGCCGGAGGCTACCTCGACCCGATCTTCGGCGGGGGTGTAAAGGAAGTGGCCCCCTTTGTGGTACTGGTCATCGTGTTAATGATTCGCCCCTACGGGCTGTTTGGTAAGGAAATCATTGAAAGGGTGTAGAAGTTGCCCAGAAACCCCCTGGTAATGGACTGTGGTATTTTTACCACCAGATACAAGGACGATATGGCCATCCTGCACCACCCCGGCGCTAAGCTGAAGGTGCTGGCTGTGATTATCGTTTTCGCTGCTTTCCCCCTGTTTGCCAGTCCGTACTACGTCGGTGTCGCCAACCTGGTTGGGATTGCCGTAATCGGAGCCCTGGGCCTAAACATCCTGACCGGGTATACGGGACAGATATCGATCGGTCACGGGGCCTTTATGGGGGTGGGGGCTTACACCGCAGGGATACTGACGGCCACACACGGGTTGTCGTTCTGGATCGCCCTGCCTTTGGGCGGGATCGCGGCCGCCCTGGTCGGGGCCTTCTTCGGGATTCCCTCGCTGCGCCTGAAGGGACTGTATCTGGCGATTGCCACCCTGGCCGCCCAGGTGATCATCCACTTCCTGATCATCCACACCCCGTCGCTAACCAAGGGGACGGCGGGCATGGTTCTGCCGGCGCCGCAGATTGGTTCCTACCGGCTGGACAATGACCTCAGCTTTTACTACCTGATCCTGATCCTGACGATTGCCGCCGTGGTGTTTGCCACCAACATTTTCCGCTCCAGGGTGGGCCGGGCCTTTATGGCGATCCGGGACCGCGACCTTGCCGCTTCGGTGATCGGGATCAACCTGTTCCAGTACAAACTGCTGGCCTTTGCCCTGAGTTCATTTTACGCCGGTGTGGCGGGGGCCTTATGGGGTCACTACATGGGTGTGATCAGCCCTGAACACTTCACGATTAACATGTCCATAATGTATTTGGCAATGATCATCATCGGCGGCCTGGGCAGCATTATGGGGGCCATCTTTGGGGCCTTTTTCATGACTCTGCTGCCGATCCTGCTGCGGGAAGCGGTGAGTCTGTTCGGCGGTGTCTTCGCCAACATCTCGGGCATCATCCTCTCCATGCAGGACGCCATTTTTGGTCTGATTATCATTCTGTTCCTGATCTACGAGTCCGAGGGTCTGGCCAAGCTCTGGAAGAACTTCAAGGAGTATTTCAAGCTCTGGCCGTTCTCTTACTAAGGTATTTGTAGCACTTTATGTACCGGGTTCCATTGGCACTGGCGGGCATCCCTTGAGGGGAGTCGACCGTGAGCAAAATAATGAGAAAGAAGAGGAGGAGGAGGTCCAAGATGGGGAAGAGCAGGTTGTGGGGATGTTTACTGGCGTGCGTTGTCGGGTTGACCCTGCTGTTCGCGGCAGGGTGCGGGGGCGGTTCGGATTCGGCGGGTCCGGCGGACACAGCTCCGAAAGAGGATATCAAGATAGGGGCCATTTTCGACCTGACCGGAGCCACGGCTGACGTCGGTGTGCCGTACGCCGAGGGCGCCCGGGCTTACGTGGAGACGGTCAATACGGCCGGGGGAATCAACGGCCGTACGGTCAAGCTGTTGGAGATCGACTACGCCTACCAGATCCCGCGGGCGACAGAGGCTTACAATAAGTTAGTCAAACAAGACCAGGTGGCGGCGATCCTCGGTTGGGGCACCGGCGACACCGACGCCCTGAAGGGATTCATCGCCCGGGACAAGATCCCGTATCTCTCCGGTTCCTACTCAGAATTGCTTTTGAACATCGATGAGAGCCCGTACAACTTCCTAGTCGCGGCATCTTATACCGGACAGGCCAAGGCAGCGCTGAAGTGGATCAAGGACGAGTGGACGGACACGTCCAGGCCCCCCCGGGTGGCCTTGATTTACAACGATTCTCCTTTCGGTAAGTCGCATCTGGAGGATACCAAGGCCTTCGGTCAGGAGATCGGTATCGACATGGTGGGTGAGGAGGCCGTTGACCTCCGGACCCTGGACGCCACCCCGCAGATGCTAAACCTGAAGAACAAGAAGGCCGACTTTGCGGTCATCCAGGGTACGTCCAACATGACGGCGACCGTACTCAAGGATTCCAAGAAGCTCGGCCTGGAGACCCGCTTCATCGGCCTGAACTGGGCGGCGGACGAAAAGGTGGTCCAGTTGGCTGGCGCGGCCGGTGAGGGCTACATCGGGGTGATCCCGTTTGCCTTCCCGGGTGACGATGTCCCGGGAATGGCGGCCATTGGAGACTGGCTGACCAAGAACAATAAGACCTATGCCGACATCAACCAGAAGTTCGTGCAGGGCTGGTATTCGACGATGGTCATGCTGGAGGCAGTCCGCCTGGCCGGGGACGAGGTCACCGGTGAGACGATCCGGGGCGGTCTGGAAAGCATGGTCAATTTCGACTCGGGCGGGCTGGCGGCGCCGGTGACCTTTACCAAGGAAAGTCACCGGGGCACCGACCTGGTACGTCTGGCCGAAGTGCAGAACGGCAAGTTCGAATACCTGACGGACTGGATCGGTTACAAGTAGAGTCATTTTGTGCACCCCGCGCCGGTCTTTTGCGGCCGGCCGCGGGGCTCACTTTTGCTAGGGGGTAGTGCCGTGCTGGTACTCAACAACGTGGAGGTTGTGTACGACCACGTTATTCTGGTACTGAAAGGGATGTCGCTGGTCGTTCCCGAGGGGAAGGTCGTGGCCCTGCTGGGCAGCAACGGGGCTGGCAAGACGACGACCCTGAAAGCCATCTCCGGACTGTTGAAGTCCGAAAACGGCGAGTTCACCGACGGCTACATCGAATTCTACGGTGAGCGAATCTCCGGAATGGAAGCGGAGACCATCGTCCGCAAGGGGATCTTTCAGGTGATGGAGGGCCGGCGGGTTTTCGAGCACCTTACGGTTGAGGAAAACCTGATTGCCGGAGCCTATACCCGTCGCGACCGGCCGAATATCCGGAAGGACATCGACGGGGTGTACGAGTATTTCCCCCGCCTGCGGCAGTTGAAATCCCGAACGGCAGGTTACCTTTCCGGCGGTGAGCAGCAGATGCTGGCCATCGGCCGGGCCTTGATGGCGCGTCCGAAACTGATGCTGCTTGATGAGCCTTCCCTGGGTCTTGCGCCCTTACTGGTACGGGAGATCTTCCGGATTATCAAGCAGATCAACGAGGACCAGGGGACGACCATCCTGGTGGTAGAGCAGAACGCGAACATTGCGCTTTCCATAGCAGATTACGGTTACATTATGGAGAACGGCCGGATCGTCCTGGACGGTGAGGTGGACAAGCTCATTGACAACGAGGATGTGCGGGAGTTCTACCTGGGGATGGGCGATCTGGGCACTCGGAAGAGCTATCGTGACGTTAAACACTACAAGCGGCGCAAGAGGTGGTTGTCATGAGCGAGCTACACTCTTTTATCGTCAGAGCCTACCAGGAGGCCCCGGCGGTCCGGGCTCAATTTGATGATGCCGGTGTTGATCCCGGGACGATTGTCGAGACCGGGGACCTGGCACGGGTGCCGGTACTGCGGAAGGGCGTGCTGGCTGAGAGGCAGAAGGCCGACCGACCTTTCGGCGGTTTCCTTACGGTACCGCCGTCCGACGTGCAGCGGATCTTCGCTTCGCCGGGCCCGATTTACGATCCGCAGGGGAAGAATCCCGACTACTGGCGCTGGGGAGCAGCCCTGGAAGCGGCCGGTTTCGCCCCCGGTGATATTGTTCAGAACACCTTTTCCTATCATTTAACTCCGGCGGGAATGATGTTTGACAGCGCCCTGCGCGCGCTCGGATGTACGGTGGTACCGGCCGGTGTGGGGAACTCCGAAATCCAGATCACCGTTATGCGCGATCTTGGCGTGACCGGCTACATCGGGGTGCCGTCCTTTCTCTACACACTCCTGAAAAAGGCGGAGGAGATTGGGTGCCGGGGGGATCTTAAGCTGACACGGGCCTGGGTCGCGGCCGAAAAGCTGTCCGAGGAACTGCGGGTCCGGTTCAGGGAGCAGTACGGGGCTGAGGTTTACCAGGGTTATGGTACAGCGGACCTTGGGTGCGTCGGCTATGAGTGTTCGGAGCGACGGGGCTTTCACCTGGCCCCGGGCGTAATCGTGGAGATCCTGGATCCCGAAACGGGGAGCGTTCTCCCTGACGGTGAGGCCGGTGAGGTTGTAGTGACCGTGATGGAACCGCTCTATCCCCTGGTCCGCTTCGGTACCGGGGATCTGGGGATCATGCTCACTGATTCCTGTCCCTGTGGACGTCCGGCCAGGCGTCTGGCTGGTATTTTCGGGCGGACGGCGGACGGAGTTAAGGTACGGGGACTCTTCCTGTACCCGCATCAGATCGAGGAGCTGGAGCGCCGAATTCCGGAGATCCGGTTCTGCCAGGCGGTCGTGACCACGTCCGATTTTCGTGACGTCCTGACCCTCAAAGTACAGACCCACGACGGTATCCACGGGGAGACGCTGAAGGGGAAGGTGGCCTTTGAGGCCAAGGCCTGTTTTAGACTGACCTCGGCGGTGGAGATTGTAGCGGCGGACTTCTTTGGAGATGATAAGAAGAAGGTCGTTGACCTGCGAAGCTGGGAATAGGAGGAACTGGCAGTGGGTAGAAGAGTCCTTCTCGTGATCGACACGCTGCACGATTTCCTCGCGCCGGAAGGGGCTCTCTTTTGTGGTGCGGCCGTGCAGGAAATCATCCCCTTTGTTAGAGACAAAGTGCACGAGTTTCAGAGTGCCGATGAGCCAATCATCTACATTAACGATGCGCACGCGGAGGATGACCTAGAATTTACGCGTTTTCCCAGGCACTGTGTGTCGGGGTCTGAGGGGGCGCTCCCGATTCCGGAGATTTTCCCCCGGGATAACCGTCGTGACGGGGTCTATACCATCGAGAAGAGGCGTTACAGCGGGTTTTTTGAAACCAACCTGGGGGAGATCCTGGAGACCCTTGCTCCGGATGAGGTGCACGTGGTTGGGGTGTGTACTAACATCTGCGTCCTTTATACCGTGGAGGAGTTGCGGAACCGGGATCTGGCCACGGTCGTATACCGTGAGGGCGTGGCTAGCTTTGACGAGGGGGCACACACCTGGGCCCTGCAGCAAATGGGTGACGTGCTCGGTGCCCGAATCGAATAACAAATAATTTTTTGAACCAAACCAGCCGGAATAACAGCCGACCTACGTTCGGCTGTTGCTGTTTCCGGGTTTTGAGCGGCAGCGGCTTGGCTGACCTTCTAATACGGTCACCGAGGGGTAGAGACGAAGGATAACGGTAAGCTAGGGTAAGCTACTTTAAAGGGAAGGATCAATATGCTGTTGGACAAGTTTTGCCTCGAACGCATAGAATAGGTTTCGGAGGAGGCGAGTTCCTTGGCTGACAGTAACGGGACGGCGCTGCGAAAATACCGTGAGGGGAATATCACAGCTGCTTTTGGAACAGACCTCTTTATCCACGGAATTACGTTCGTTCCCAACATGCTCCTGGATTTCTACCCGAAGATGGGGCTTACCGAATCAGAGGTCATGCTCTTGATTCACCTTCTCCGTATCAGGGCCCAGGACAAGAACTTGTATCCCTCACGAGAGGAATTGGGGCGGTGCATGTCGGGAGGCGTGGAACAGGTCGACCGGGATCTCGCCAGTCTCTGCGAGAACGGTGTCCTTGCGGTCACCAACTATTACCTTCAAGACACCCAAACCGTGGCCGAGGGGTTTGACTTTGAGCTTCTCTTTGAGCGGTTGTCGGAACTCTGGGCATGCAGCAAGGTCACGGAGATCGAACGCACGAAGGCCGTCCTGGAGACTGAAGAAGAGAGTGAGCTGGAGAACCCGGAGTTAGGGAAGCTGTACGAAGAATTTGCCGGCGAATTCGGGCGACCGCTTTCCCCGATTGAGGTCGAGCAGATCGACCGGTGGCAGAGTGAGGTCGGTCCGCTTCTGGCCCGTGAGGCGCTGCGCCGGGCGGTACTCCTCGGTAAGCATAACTTCAAGTACATCGACAGTATCATCCTGGAGTGGCGGAAGAATCGGGTGCGCACACTGGAGGAAATCGCTGAGTACGAAAGAGACTTCCAGCAGCGCCGGAACAAGAAGGCCAGCCGCAAATCAACCGCGAATAACCGTGAGAAGGAGATTGCGCTGATCAAGACACTCTACATGAGCTAAGGGAGCACGGAAACGTGGCTGATTGTCCACTCTGCAACAACAGCGGTTTGATTCTCGAAGGCGACCTGGCCAGGCCGTGTGAATGCATCGAGCGGCGCAGGCTTAATCGGCGCCTGGCTCTTTCCCACCTGACCCCTCTCCTGCGAACCTTTACCTTTGACCGCTTTTCTTTCAGGTACTATTCTCCCCATGCGGCAGCCCCCGACCGAAAGTATTCCTACCTCGATGCGGCCAAGCGTGCCCACCGGGCGGCCCTGGAGTTTTGTGACCGCTACGCGCAGGATGGAGGCACCGAGGGGATGCTGATCCAGGGCGGTGTGGGGAGCGGAAAGACCTATCTGGCCTGCTGTATCGCCAACCGCCTGCTTGAGGACGGCCACCGGGTCCTGTTCCTGGTTGTACCGGAATTTCTCGACCAGATCCGGTCCTCATACGACGTGAACGGTAACGGCACCAAGGAGAGCGACCTTATGGAAGGTGCCCGCGACGTTCCAGTCCTGATCCTCGATGACCTCGGCGCCCACCAGTACACGGACTGGTCCCGGCAAAAGATCTATTCCCTGGTCAACTACCGGGTTAATCACCAGCTGCCGGTGATCGTCACCACCAACATTACGGACCTCAGTGCCCTCTACGAACACCTCGGTGAACGTACCGTCTCCCGCCTGCTGCAGATGTGCCAGTTGTGGCATCTTGCGGTTGAGATCGACATCCGGATCATCAAGCGCAAGGAGAGCGAGAGAACCAGCCAACTTTCCTAACCCCAGACGACCTTAAGGGAAAAAGAATACTTGGATGGACGCAAAACACCAATACTCTGCCAAACCTTAGGTGATTTTTTGGCCTTATTAACCAAGGGTGGTTGGTTTTGGGCCCTAATAAACCGCTTTTCTGTATAAAGTTTGGTCTCTCCATGCAAAATAGATTCTGTGCTAGAAGGAGGAGACTAATGAATACCATGACTCTCAAAATTAAGGCGTTTCTGCTCACCACCCTGCTGTGCATGTGGCTGGGCGCCGGAACGGCCCTGGGAAGTCAGCCCGTTTACTACACCATAAGTGAAGGTGACACACTATACGGTGTCGCCGACCGGTATGGTGTTTCGGTGGGGGCCGTCACGGTCGCCAATTCACTCCGGAGTTCGCTCATTTTCCCGGGGCAGACGCTAGTCATACCGGAACAGCTAAGCCTGCGGCGCGGTAACGTTACTCCGGACGACCTTGAGCTACTGGCCCGGGTCATCCATGCCGAGGCCCGCGGTGAATGCATCGTGGGGCAGGTGGCGGTTGGCGCGGTGATTCTGAACCGGCTGGCCAGCCCGGATTTCCCGTCCAGGCTTGAGGAAATCGTCTATCAGAGGACGCACAATGACGTGTATCAGTTTTCCCCGGTGGGCGACGGCACGATCAATCTGGTTCCCGACGACCGGGCTTTTGAAGCGGCGCGTCTGGCTTTGATGGGCCAGGACCCGACCAACGGGGCCTTGTTTTTCTACAATCCGGCCAAGACCAAGGACACCTGGATCCGGACGCTGCCGGTGGTGACCGAGATCGGAAACCACGTTTTTGCCTCCAAAGTTTAAGTAGAGGTTGCCGTAACTGAGTATCAGTCCAAAAAGCGCCTCTATGGCGCTTTTTTCCTGGTCGTGAAAGGAGATCATGAATGTTTAGCGAATAGCTGATAAAAACCGGCAGCACGGCACAGGATATCTTGTAGCCATAATAGGTAAGAGGGTGACGGGTATTGGGTCGTCTGACTTCCTTCTTTAGTCCGCAATCCGTGGCCATAATCGGCGCCTCCAAGGCACGGGAGAAGATAGGCAACATTATCCTCCGTAACGTGATCGAGAGCGGGTACGGTGGAAAGATATATCCGGTTAATCCGAAAGAATCAGAGATCGAGGGTTACCCCGCTTTCCGGTCTATCGACGAGATCCCGGGCGGGGTGGAGCTGGCCGTTGTATCCGTTCCCGCGCCGCACGTTTTGCCGGTCATTGAGACCTGCGGTCAGTCGAGCGTCAAAAACGCCGTGGTCATCAGCGCCGGGTTCAAGGAGATCGGCAAAGAGGGCCTGGTCCGTGAAAAGGAACTGGTGGCGCTCGGCGAAAAATACGGGATGCGCATCCTGGGACCGAACTGTGTCGGCGTAATGGATACGCACACGCCCCTGAACGCTTCCTTTGCCGCCGGGTTTCCCCAGCGCGGTGAGATTGCTTTTATCTCCCAGAGCGGTGCAATGCTGGTCGCCATTCTGGACTGGAGTCTCGGCAGCGGTCTCGGCTTCAGCAAGTTTGTCAGCCTGGGAAACAAGGCCGACCTGGACGAGGCCGACTTTATCCTGGACGCGGCCGATGACCCCACAACCAAGGTTATCCTCTGCTATATCGAAGACGTATCTGACGGTGAGCGGTTTCTGGACGTCGCCCGGCGTGTGAGCAGGCTTAAACCGGTGATCATCCTAAAGTCGGGCGCCAGCCAGGCCGGAGCACAGGCCGCGTCGTCACACACGGGGGCGTTGGCTGGTAGTGATCTGGCCTACGAGACTGCTTTCCGACAGACTGGAATCATCCGGGCCCGCGACATGGCGGAACTCTTCGACCTGGCGACTGCTTTTGCGAAGCAGCCCATTCCGAAGGGAGATCGTTTAGCGATAGTGACCAATGCGGGCGGTCCCGGTATTGTGGCCACGGACACCGCCGAGGCCCAGGGACTGACGATGACCCGCTTCAACAAGGATACTCTGGACGCGCTGGCCGAGAAGCTGCCCCGGGAGGCTAACATCTACAACCCGGTGGATGTCCTCGGTGACGCGCGTCACGACCGCTTCCGTTTTGCCATGGAGAGAGTCTTGGCCGATCCGAACGTGGACGCGATGGTGGTCCTGGTCTGCCCGACGGCGACCTCCGAGCCGGTGGAGACGGCCGAAGCGATTGTCGGAGTGGCCAGAGCTTATCCGGATAAACCGGTCTTTGGAGTGTACATGGGTGGTCCGACCCTGGAGCCGGGGGCACAGCTTTTAGCCAGGGGACAGGTCCCGTCATTTATCTTTCCCGAGGTGGCCGTTTCAGCGGTGGCTGGAATGGCCCGGTACCGTAAGATCAAAGAACGCAATGTCTCCGAACCGCTGCCCGACTTTGAAGGCTTGGATAAGGACACGGTACGGCGCGTTTTTAACGAGGCCAGGGCCGATGGCCGGGTCGTCCTGCTGGGCAGTGAAGGGGCCACCGTGGCGGAAGCCTACGGCATTCCGGCAGCACCTACGCGCTTGGCCACCCGGGCCGAGGAAGCGGTAGCCATCGCCGAGGAACTGGGTTATCCGATCGTGCTCAAGGTGGCCTCACCCAAGATCATTCACAAGACCGATATTGGGGGCGTCCGGATGGGGCTGGAGACACCGGGTGAGGTTATGGCCGGTTTCTGGGCGGTAATGTCCAATGTCCAGCGCTCCCTGCCAAACGTAATCCCCCACGGAATCGATGTCCAGAAGATGTCACCCAAGGGGACAGAGATCATCATCGGGATGTCCCGGGATGTGCACTTTGGGCCTTTGATCGCCTTCGGGCTTGGGGGCATCTATGTGAATCTCCTGAAGGACGTATCCTTCAGACTGGCGCACGTGCTTACCCTGGCTGAGATCCAGGAAATGATATTGGAAACCAAGGCGTACACATTGTTGCGTGGGTACCGGGGACAAAAGCCGAGGGACATCCCGGCCCTGGTGGAGATCATCGCCCGGGTGGCCAGGCTGGTTCTGGATTTCCCCGAGATTACGGAGATGGATATCAACCCCGTGTTCGCCTATCCTTCGGGGGCCAGCGCCCTTGATGTGAAAATAACCATATCGTGAGGTGTAAAACCATGAAGAGCCTCTACCTTATCGGTGCTCCAGGTAGCGGAAAAACGGCGGTGGCCCTGGGACTGGCGCTGAAGCTGCGCAAGGAAGGGCTTAACCCGGGGTACTTCAAACCGGTGGGAACAACAGCGGGCGTTCTGGGTAAGCACGACGACGACGGAGTGTTAATGCAGAAGGTGCTCGGCATGGACGAGGACCTGGAGACCATTGTACCCTTTACCGTGGCCAATTTCTACATTTCTAACTTTAAGCAGCCGGACAAGTGCCGCGAACGGGTGCTGGAATGCTACAACCGGATCGCCGCCAAGTATGAATGCGTAATTATCGACGGTACGAGCTTCCCCTGGGTGATGGCCAGCTTCGGCCTGGATGCGATGACCCTGGCTCAGGAATTGGGGGCGGGCATCCTGTGCACGATCCAGGTGGAGAACGATTTCGATTTTGACGAGGCTCTCTTTTTTAACCGTCACGCCGAGTCCAGAGGGGTAGAGGTGGTCGGCACGATTTTTAACAACATCCCGCGCCAGATGCTGGCCAAGACCGAAGGGGTGTACTCCCGGCTCTTAACCGGCTTCGGTTACGAGTTCCTGGGGGCGATTCCGAGCCGGCGGGAGATATATTCACCGACCGTTGCCGAATACCAGGAAACCCTGCAGGGCGAAGTCCTGGCCGGTGAGGACCACCTGGACCTGCTGGTCGAAGACGTGCTCGTCGGGGCCATGACCATTGAGAGCGCCTTGGACACTCTCCGGCGGGCTCTGAACAAGGCCGTGATTATCGGCGGGGACCGCTCCGACTACGCCCTGGCCGCCCTGGAAACCAGCACCTCGGTGCTGATCCTGACGGGGGGCCTATACCCGAATATCCGGGTCATTGCCAGGGCCGAGGAAAAGGGTGTGCCGGTCATTCTGGTACACTACGATACGGTCACCACGGTGGAGAGAATTTCAGAAGTGACGCGTCGGATCAAGCCGAAGGACAGCAAGGCGATCGCCATGGCGCTGGAAAATATCGAGCAGTATTGTCGCTGGGAATTGATCATGCAGCGGCTAAAGGCGTGACAAGCCTTCGCAAATACGCATCCCACCCGCGAAATGGGTGGGATTTTTTTATTTTACGAGGCGGTATATTAAATGCCGGGGTTCATATATATATAGTGTTAATGTCCACCTATGGAAAAAAATTCATCCCAGGGGGATTGTCCCGGGGGGGATGCGTAAACGTTTAAAGCTTTGGGTCGCTATGCCTTTAAGAACCTAAACCTTTAAAACTAAAGGGGGGGAAGTGAGTCAAGATGGAACAGCTCGACATCTTTCGCGACATTGCGGAACGCACGGGCGGGGATATCTATATCGGAGTGGTCGGGGGGGTACGGACCGGCAAGTCGACATTCATAAAAAGGTTTATGCAATTGCTGGTAATTCCCAACATCAAGAACGTCCACGACAAGGAAAGAGCCCGGGATGAACTCCCGCAGAGCGGAGCCGGTCGTACCGTGATGACCACGGAGCCGAAGTTTGTGCCCAATGAGGCCGTCGAGATCCTGGTGAACCAGAACCTGAAACTGAAGGTTCGTTTAGTGGATAATGTAGGCTACAGAGTAGAAGGGGCTTTAGGGTACGAGGAAGAGGACTTTCCCAGAATGGTATCCACCCCGTGGTTTGAGGAGCCAATTCCCTTTGAAGAGGCCGCGGAGTTCGGGACCCGGAAGGTGATCACCGAACATTCCACCATCGGTCTGGTGATCACGACGGACGGGAGCATCACGGACATTCCGCGCGAAAACTACGTCCAAGCCGAGGAGCGGGTGGTCAATGAGCTCAAGGAGATTAACAAGCCCTTTATCATGATCCTGAATTCGACGCACCCGAACGCCCCGGCAACGGTTGAATTAGCCCAGGAACTGCAGCAGAAGTACGATATCCCGGTCCTTCCGCTGGACTGTGCCGAGCTAAGCCAGGCGGACATCATGAACATCCTCGAGGAGGTCCTGCTTGAGTTCGGTGTCACCGAGGTCAAGATTGACGTCCCGCGCTGGATCCGGGAACTGCATGTCAGCCACTGGCTGCGTGACAAGTTTGAATCCGCCGTACGCGATGCCGTTCGTCGGGTGCACCGGGTCCGGGACATTGGCCCTGCCACGGAGGTCCTCGCTGAGAATGACTTTGTAGCAGAGGTGAGCCTGTTAGAGGTCAATCTGGGCACCGGTACCGCCACGGTGGACATGAAGGCCAAAGCGGGACTGTACTACCAGGTGATCCAGGAGCAGACCGGCTTTGACGTCACCGGAGAGCACGACCTGTTCCGGCTGGTTTCGGACCTGGCAGTGGCCAAGCGTGAGTATGACAAGGTGTCCGCCGCGCTGCGGGAAGTGCGCGAGACCGGCTATGGTGTGGTCACACCTAAACTCGACGAGATGAACCTGGAGGAGCCGGAGCTGATCAGGCAGGGTAATCGGTTTGGCGTTCGCCTGAAGGCGAGTGCGCCGTCACTCCACATAATCAAGGCCGACATCACCACCGAGATCACGCCGATCATCGGGACGGAGAAGCAGTGCGAGGAACTGGTCCGTTATATACTTGACGAATTTGAAGACAATCCCAAGCAGATCTGGGACTCCCAGATCTTCGGCAAATCGCTGCACGACCTGGTGCGCGAGGGGATTCAGAATAAGCTGCACCGGATGCCTGAAAACGCTCAGGTGAAACTGCAGGAGACCCTGCAGCGGATTGTGAACGACGGAAGCGGGGGTCTCATCTGCATTATCATTTAAGCACGTGTGGCAACCTGCCTGCCAATAACAAGAAACCCTTCTCCTAAGAGAAGGGTTTCTATGTTAAGGAGCCCGTAATGACCTTCGCTCCGGCCGCCATAGATTTCTACGTAGCCTATGACCATCTTTCGACTGCCATAGACCATTACGAAACCGATGACAACCTTTGCTCGACCAAAGCAGCTACCTTGAGAGCCACTGACAATCTTTCGACTGCCAGTAACCCTGTACCTCGTATAAACAAAGCTCCGGCAACTACTTTGATCTTAGCTCGAACAATATGCCTCTCTTGTGACCCGGGAACGATCTTTCGACCGTTCCCGAGCCTGCCAAGAGACATATTGCTCTGCCCTCTGGCCGATATCGAGCCAATATTTGACCCGATATCAACCTTTGGCCGACTACTACCGAGCCTTTATTGACCCGGTAGCAGTCTTGGCTCGGCCATTACGAACCCTTGTATCGTAGTATAACCACGAACCGCCAAATTATCAGGGGAGCTTGATACAATATCTGGCTGTTCTCGTTTGAATAGAAGTCGGCTGTCCTGGGAAAAAATATAATTGTAGTTATCTAGTTATTAATGAATTCGTTTTTGTACATACTAGGTTCTAACAAAAGCCAGAGGAGGGAAAAACATGATCAGCAGTCCGGCTACCCTTACGGAGTATTTTCTCCAGGTCGATCACCGTCTACCGGAGGAAGCCACCCGCGTGCTGAAAGCGCTTGGCGATCAGGGAAGAATGAACAAGGAAGAACTGTCCCTGACCTCCCGGGTAAAAAGAGCGGTACTCGACCACATCATCATGCAGTTGTACGCCCTTGGCCTCGTTGATGTAACGGCTGAAGGAAAAAGCAAGATCTGCAGCCTGACCAGACTGGGCTGGGAATTTGTCGCCCTTAAGGACGACCGGATTATTCAATAGAAGCGGGCCCTACTGGCCCGCTTCTATTGTGCGTCAACTGGTTACCGTTCTATAATTGACTAAAATATAGGAATTGGAGTAACCAGTTGCAAGACAAAAAAACCTGGCGTCTGATGCCGGGCAACCTGCTCCTGGAACGTAGTCTGCGCCAGGAGCTTGGCTGTTCCGGGATTATGGCGCGTCTGCTCATCAATCGTGGCGTCTTTACCGCCCAGGAGGCACGCCGCTTTATTTCCGGTAGCTTAACAGACCTGCACCATCCGATCCACATGCAAGATGCCGAAAAAGCCGCCAAGCTGATTGGGCGGGCGCTGGAGCACCGGGAGAAGATCCTGGTTTACGGCGATTACGACGTCGACGGGATGACGGCGACGGCCCTGATGGTTAAAGTCTTGCGCCACCTTGGGGGACAAGTTGACTACTTTATTCCGGAACGGAACGACGGTTATGGGCTCAAGGAGGCGAACATCCGGAAGGCTGCCGATGAGGGTTACCGCCTGGTGGTCACGGTGGATACCGGAGTTACGGCGACGGCTGAAATCGAGATTGCCGGGCAGCTTGGCCTGGACGTGGTCGTAACGGACCACCACGAGCCTAACGGCCGGTTACCAGATGTACCGGTAGTCAACCCAAAACGCCCCGACTGCACCTATCCGTTTAAAGAGTTGGCCGGGGTAGGCGTCGCTTTCAAGCTGGCGCTTGCCATCTGCCCCGAATTAGCCGGATCGAACCTGGAAAAGGAGCTACTCGGCCTGATTTGCCTGGGAACGGTGGCCGATATTGTCCCGTTGCTCGGAGAAAACCGGATTTTCGTACGCTACGGGTTGGAATGCCTGCGGACCAACCCGGGACTTAATGCCCTGGTAGAGAATGCCGGGCTTAACCGTGAACTTGTCGTAAGGGATTTGTCCTTTGTGATTGCCCCCCGTCTGAACGCCGCCGGGCGAGTAGGGCAGGCCCGTCAGGGAGTGGAACTGTTGATGGCCGATGCCACGGAAGCGGCTTTGATTGCTTCCGAACTGGCCAGCCTCAACACCTACCGGCAGGACCTGGAGAGCACCATCACCGCCCAGGTGCTGGCCGAAATGGCAGCCTGGAGTGAGACGCCCAGTTTTCCTGTTTTTTGCGGGGAAGGTTGGCACGTCGGAATCCTCGGTATTCTGGCCTCACGTTTTGCCCACCGTCTACAGCGCCCCCTCGCTTTCCTGAGTATGGACGGGGATATCGTACGCGGTTCGGCCCGCAGCGTTCCTGCGGTCGATCTGTTTCAGGTCTTTAAGGAAGGCGCACACCTTTTTACCGATTTTGGCGGTCACAAGCAGGCGGTCGGATTCAGCCTGCGTCCGGAGGCCTTACCGGAGTTTAAGCGTCTCCTGAACGAGCAGGTCGCCGCCGCCCTGGAATCCGGGGTCGGGGTGTTTAATCTGGAGGCGGCCGTCACGTTTGAAGAAATCACCCCCGAGTTAATCACGGAAATTGAGACCCTGCAGCCTTGGGGTTACGGTAACCAGGAACCGGTGCTTCTGGTTCCGGGCGTATCGCTCAAGGAGTGCCGGGAGGTTGGCAAGAACGGGGGACACCTGAAGCTGGGGCTGTCCCACCGGGGCCGGTTCATGCATGGCATCGCCTTCCGGGCGGCCGGGATGAGAGAGGAAATGGAAGAGGCCAAACTGTTGGACCTGGCCTTCACCCCCGTCTTGAATGAGTGGAACGGCAGGCGGGAGGTTGAGGTCAAGATGCTGGACTGGAGACCGGCAGCGGACATCGAGGAAACCATTGGCCGAAGCGAGCGGGAAGATGGTCTGTTCGCCGCCGCGTTGCGGATTACCGAAGCCGAACCGGTGGTCTCGGAAGGGCTTGAAGGAGTCCTAAGGGGGTCCGTCGCACCGCATCCGGTCTCTGATTCACGACTCCGGCGAATGGTGGACTACCGCGGACACGGCGAACGGAGCGAGGTGCTTTGTAGGCTCTTGAAGGGTGGACGGCGAGCACTGGTATCCGTCGGTAATCCTGATGAGGCGGTAACGGTCTGGGCACACCTGGGGCGGCGGCTGCAGGAGACCGGCTGGCAGGTTTGTTTTGTGCACCGTTCGCTAAACGAGGATGAACTGGGAAAATGCCGGCAACAATACCGGTCCGGCATGGCTTGTCTACTGGTTGGGACGCCGGAAATGCTGGCGGCGGATATCGCCGATGACGTTTTCATCTGGAGTCTGCCGCATACCGAAGCGGAGTGGCGGCAGCTGTCGGGTTTAGGGGAAAGGCTCGTCCTGGCCTATACCGATAAAGACTTTGATCGGAACTGGTCGGTACTGCGTTCGCTCGCGCCGAACCGCCGAATCCTGGGACTCGTTTTTCAACTGGTGAAAATGAAGGGGCCAGTAACCGCTGAGAGTGTCTACCGGCAGTTATACGAGGCGGGTATTCCTAATGTAGGACCTTGGACGGTCAAAACCGGAATCAGGATTCTGGTGGAACTGGGGCTTGCTGAGAACCAGGGTGGGTCGGTCCGGGTCATCCCGGCCCCCGCGCGACGTTCACTGGTCAATTCACCAACGTTCCAACGAATTCATAAATTGAAACGGGAACTGGCAACGCTGCAGCGCTATTACTTGCGGGCTCCGGCGGTCACTTTAGCCGCACACTTCGGCTGTGATATAATTGCTCCGGGTGAAGTATAATATGCCGCTTGATGAGGTTATCCAAAAAGTAAGGCTTTACAACCCTAACGCGGACCTGGACCTACTGCACCGGGCCTACGAGTTTGCCTCGGACGCCCACTGCAAGCAAAAGCGCCATTCAGGTGACGATTATATTAGTCATCCTGTGGCTGTCGCCCGCATCCTGGCCGAACTCGAAATGGACCAGGAAACTATTGCGGCTGCGCTGCTTCACGATGTTGTTGAAGACGTTGGGATGGAGCTCTGTGCGATTCGTTGCGAATTCGGGGATGAAGTCGCGCTCCTGGTGGACGGCGTGACAAAACTCCACCGGCTGGCTTTCCGTACCAAGGAGGAGCAGCAGGCGGAGAACATGCGGAAAATGCTCCTGGCCATGGCCAAGGACATCCGCGTGGTTCTAATCAAGCTAGCCGACCGGCTGCACAACTTGCGGACCCTGAACTATCATACCGAGAACAAGCAGAAGGAGATCGCCAGGGAGACCCTGGAGATCTTCGCCCCGCTTGCCCACCGGCTCGGTATTTATCATCTTAAGTGGGAACTTGAGGACGAGGCCTTTCGCTACCTGGAACCGGAGAAGTACCACGACCTGGCCCGACAGCTCCAACAGACGCGCGAGGTTCGGGAGCGCTACATTTATGCTGCAATGCGGATTCTGGACGAGAAGCTCGGGGCAATGGGCATTGAGGCCGACATCCAGGGCCGGGCCAAGCACCTGTACAGCATCTACGGGAAAATGATCAAGCAGCAAAAGGATCTCAGCGAGATCTATGACGCCATGGGTGTACGGATCATTGTTAATTCCGTCAAGGACTGTTACGCGACCCTGGGCGCCGTACATAACGAATGGAAACCGATTCCGGGTCGATTTAAGGACTTTATCGCGATGCCCAAGTCCAACATGTACCAGTCCCTGCATACCACGGTCATCGGACCGGAGGGTAAACTTCTGGAGATCCAGATCCGGACCTGGGAAATGCACCGCACGGGCGAGTACGGGATCGCGGCGCACTGGCGTTATAAGACTGGCAGCCTGCGTGGGGACAAACAGTTTGATGAGAAGCTGGCCTGGCTCAGGCAGATGCTGGACTGGCAGAAAGAGCTGCGTGAACCACGGGAGTTTATGGAGACCCTGAAGATCGACCTGTTCGAGGACGTGGTATTTGTATTTACTCCCCGCGGCGACGTCATGGAACTGCCGGCCGGCTCGGTCCCACTGGATTTTGCCTATCGTATTCACACCGATATCGGCCACCGTTGCATCGGGGCCAAGGTGAACGGCAAACTGGTCCCGCTTGATTACCGGCTTCGGAACGGCGATATCATTGAAATTGTCAAGAGTAAGCACCCGAGTCCCAGTCGGGACTGGCTTTCTGTGGTCAAGACCTCTCAGGCGAAGACCAAGATCCGTAACTGGTTCAAGAAGGAACAGCGTGACGAAAACATCGCGCGAGGCAGGGAAACGCTAGAGCGGGAGGCTAGGAAGCTCGGTGTGGACTTTGAACTTCTGCGCGGCGAGAAGATGCAGGAACTCGGTCGGCGCTACAGCTACCAGTCAATCGATGACCTGTTCGCCGCTGTCGGGTTGGGTGTCATTGCGGCACACGGTCTGGTGGCCAGGCTCAGGGACCAGGTCAAGGTGCCGACCTTGCCGGAGATTGTCCCAGACCGTAAAAACTGGTCCAAGAGCACCAAGGGGATCATGGTCAAGGACGTCGGAGGTGTGTTGGTCCGGTTGGCGCACTGCTGCAACCCGGTACCCGGCGACCTGATCGTGGGCTACATCACCCGTGGGCGCGGGGTTTCGGTGCACCGCGGAGACTGCCGGAATATTACGGCCTGGATTGTACGGGAAAAAGAACGCCTGGTTGAGGTGATGTGGGATCAGAACTTTGATGATTCCTTCCAGATCAGGCTGGAGATTTCCGGTATGGATCGCCACGGCCTGCTCCTGGACGTAATGAACTGCCTCACCGAGATGAAGATCAGTGCTAACTGGGTGAAGGCCCGGGGCAACAAACAGAAAGGCGCGATTGTGGAACTCACCGTGGAGATTCGTAACCTGGAGCAGCTGAAGTATCTCTCTCAACGCATCAACCGGGTCAAGGATGTGTTTGAGGTCAGGCGGTTACTTTAAGCATGCGGGCGGTGATCCAGCGCGTCAGTCGGGCTTCGGTCCTGGTAGACGGGGAGACAATCGCGAAAATCGACAGGGGCGTGGCCGTCTTACTGGGTGTGGGTCGGGAAGATCATCCGGAAGACGCCCGCTACTTGGCGGAGAAAACAGCTAACCTGAGGATATTTGAAGATCCGGATGGCAAGCTGAATCTGTCGCTTCTGGACGCCGGGGGAAGCGCCCTGGTGGTGTCCCAGTTTACCCTGTACGGGGACTGCCGCAAGGGTCGCCGTCCAGGGTTCAGCGAGTCCGCTTCAGGCCCGGAAGCGGTCAGCCTCTATGAACTTTATTGTAAGCACCTGTCCGGGTTCGGGATTGCAGTGGGCCGCGGGCGATTCGGCGCGCAGATGCTCGTGGAGATTCATAATGACGGGCCGGTGACCTTACTGCTCGACAGCAAGAAGGTGTTCTAGGACCGCTGCAAAACTAATCTGACTTCTAACATCACACATCCCACTTCCCAATAAGGAGGTTCTTTGAGTTGCTGATTGCCAGACTGACGGTCGGACCGTTGCAGACTAACTGTTATCTTTACGGATGTCCCGACACTAAACAGGCTGTGGTTATCGATCCCGGGGATGAAGCCGACCGGATCAGGCATGAACTAGAAAGCAAGGGCTACCGGCTTGTCGCGATCATCCTTACACACGGGCACGGGGACCACATCTTGGGTACGACCGGGCTGCAGGAAGCGACCGGGGCCGAGGTCTTGGTTCACCGTGAGGACACTCCTTTGCTTAAGGATCCGCACCAGAACCTTTCGGCCTACCTGGGACGGAGTTTTTCAATTGAAGGCGGGGTGCGGGAGCTGGCGGACGGTGAGGAAATCGCGGTGGGTTCCCGGAGTCTGAAGGTGCTGCACACTCCGGGGCACACCCGAGGCGGGATCTGCCTGGTGGGCGAAGGCTTGGTCTTCAGCGGGGATACCCTGTTCTGCGAGGGCGTAGGCCGTACCGATTTCCCGGGCGGGAGCATGGCGACGCTGGTATCTTCCATTAAGAACAAGCTGCTGACCCTGCCGGATGAAACCACGGTGTACCCGGGACATGGTCCGGAAACGACCATCGGCGCCGAACGCGCAGACAACCCTTACCTACACACCGAGTGGTAGTAAATCAGACGCAAAGACGGATTGTCCCCAGTCTTGTTAGAAATGTTCCTGAATGAGGATGAGGTTGATGGTGAGTTATCCTGGAATAATGCCCGACACCGACACCGAATACGAGGTTATCGTAACCGGGGACGGAAAGTACTTCGTCGCCACCTGTACCGGATATCCGGTGTTTGCCCAGGGGGAGACGCGCGAAGAGACCCTGGATAGTCTCAGGGAAGCGATGGCCCTGTATTTTGATGATGTGCCGATCAGCCTACCGGCCCCCGTGATCAAGGTCCTGACCGACGCCGGGTTTTTCGGCGTCAACAAGCGCGGCCGTCACATCCGCTTCCGCCGCTACGGAGAGAGATCCGAAACACTGATCATACCCAATGCCCCTGAGCCGGCGGACTCGATCATCGATCTGATCCTACGCACCACCGGTACGGACCCGGACACCTTCAACCGAATGCGCGAGAGCGCCAAAGAGCGTCAGTCTTGACAGGAATCCCAAATTTGCATAAACTTGCGAAAGAGGCTCCCGTTCCCGCATAGCAGGGGCGGGTGTTTACTTTTCAGTACATTGATTTAAAGGCGCCTGGCGTGCCTGGATTCAGGAGTAACCTCGATATGCAGATTACACGACCCCGCGGTACAAGTGACATTCTCCCCGGAACGACCGAAAAGTGGCAGGTTATCGAACAAACCATGCATCGGATCTGCCGGGAATACGCCTACAGGGAGATCCGGACCCCAATCTTTGAACATACCGAGCTGTTCCTGCGCGGTGTCGGCGAAACTACGGACATCGTCGAAAAGGAAATGTACACCTTTCTGGACAAGGGCGGCCGTAGTATCACCCTCCGCCCTGAGGCAACCGCCGCGGTAGCCCGCGCCTACCTGGAGAACAAGCTGTTCGCCCAGCCCCAGCCCATCAAGCTTTACTGCGTCGGCCCGATGTTCCGGTATGATCGCCCGCAGGCGGGACGGCTGCGCCAGTTTCACCAGTTCGACGTAGAGGTCTTCGGGGCGGCGGGACCGGGAGCCGACGCGGAGGTTATCGCCCTGGCGATGGACTACCTGGCGCGGCTGGGCTTGAAGGACCTCCAACTCCACATCAACAGCGTAGGCTGTCCGGAGTGCCGGCAGGTTCTGCCGGAGAAGCTGCGGACCTACTTAGCCGGGCAGGTCGGGGATCTCTGTGGTGACTGCCGTACGCGTATCGACCGGAATCCGTTGCGCGTACTGGACTGCAAGAATGAGAAATGCCGGGATATCGGCCGGGAGGCGCCCACGCCGCTGGACTGTCTTTGTACGGCCTGTGCGGAGCACTTTGAGCAGGTGCGGCGACAGCTGGACCTCCTGAAGATTGGGTACGTGGTCAACCCACGTCTGGTGCGCGGCCTGGACTACTACACACGCACCGCGTTCGAGATCCTGTTTTCCGAATCCGGAGCCCAGAACGCCGTTGGTGGTGGGGGTCGTTATGACGGCCTCATGGAGACCATCGGCGGGGCTTCCGTGCCGGGTGTGGGCTTTGCGATCGGCCTCGAACGTGTCTTGCTGGTTCTCGAACGGCAGGGCGTTTCTCTGGAGACAGCCGCTCCGCTGGAGGCCTTTGTGGCTGTTGCCGGAGAGACCGACGAACTGGCGACCCGGCTTCTGGCCGATCTCCGAAAAGAGGGTGTGGCGGCCGACCGTGATTATACAGGCCGGAGTCTGAAAGCCCAAATGAAATACGCAGGGAAGACGCGGGTGCCCGTGGTGGTCATCACCGGCGAGGACGAGGCCGCCCGCGGCGTCGCTGTGGTCAGGGATATGGCCACAGGTGAACAGACGGAGGTCCCCGTTGAACTGATTGCCGAGAGAGTCAGGACCTTGTCCGGGAGATAATAACTCGTGGGGGTATTGAGATATTGACTTACGCTGTAGAATCGGCAAATGATCTTCGCCGTACGCATATGTGCGGTGTGTTAACCGAAGCGGACACCGACCGTGAGGTCGTCCTTATGGGCTGGGTGCAGAAGCGGCGCGACCACGGAGGACTGATTTTTGTGGATCTCCGGGATCGCTGGGGCGTGGTTCAGGTGGTCTTCAGCCCGGAGTACTCCCAAGAGGCACTGAATAAAGCGGATAGGATCCGCTCGGAATACGTGATTGCGGTTGTGGGCCGGGTACAGAAGCGACCGGAAGGGACCGAGAACCCGAATCTGGCTACGGGCGCCATTGAGATCCACGTGGCCCAGGCGCGGATTCTTAATGCCGCCAAGACACCACCGTTCTATATCGAGGACGGGGTTGAGGTCGACGAGAACATCCGCCTTCGCTATCGCTATCTGGATTTACGCCGTCCAGAGATGCAGCGGGCCCTGGAACTACGGCACAAGGCCGCCAAGACGACGCGGGATTTCCTGGACGGGCGGGGGTTTATCGAGGTGGAGACCCCAATGCTCACCAAGAGCACTCCCGAGGGAGCCCGCGACTACCTAGTGCCGAGCCGGGTCAATCCGGGGAGTTTCTACGCCCTGCCGCAGTCGCCGCAGTTGTTTAAGCAGATCCTGATGGTGTCGGGGATCGACCGATATTTTCAAATCGTACGCTGTTTCCGTGATGAGGACCTGCGCGCCGACCGTCAGCCGGAGTTTACCCAGATCGACATGGAGATGTCTTTTGTTTCCGCCGAGGATGTGATGGAAGTGACGGAGTCGATGATCGCGGAGATCTGTCGGCAGGCGACGGGGCTCGAGGTCAAGGTCCCCTTCCCGCGCCTGACTTACCAGGAAGCACTGGACCGTTTTGGCACGGACAAGCCGGATTTGCGCTTTGGGCTTGAACTGGTAGACATCAGTGATGTGGCCGCCGGCTGTGGCTTCAAGGTGTTTCGGAGCGCCGTTCAGGCCGGGGGTTTGGTCAAGGGAATTCTGGCGCCCGGATGCGGTGGATACTCCCGCAAGGAGATCGACGAACTGACCCAGTTTGCACTGACTTATAAGGCGAAGGGTCTGGCCTATTTTATCGTTACCGAGGACGGGCTGAAGGCGCCCATCGCCAAGTTTTTCAGTGAGGACGAACTGGTCGCCATCCGGACCCGTTTCGGGGCCCGGCCGGGCGACCTGATCCTGTTTGTCGCCGACCAGCCCACTGTCGTCTATGCCACCCTGGGCGCATTAAGACGGCTGCTGGGGGAGAGACTAGACCTGACGAAGGATGCGGGCTACCGCTTCACCTGGGTGGTGGATTTTCCCCTCCTGGAGTTTAATGACGAGGAGGGGCGGTTTGTGGCCGTGCACCACCCGTTCACCGCCCCACGTGAGGAGGATATCCTCCTTCTGGCAAGTGAACCGGGAAGAGTCCGTGCTCAGGCTTACGACCTCGTCCTGAACGGGGTGGAACTGGGCGGGGGCAGTATCAGAATCCACCGTCGCGACCTTCAGGAGAAGGTGTTCGAGGTGATCGGGCTGACCCCGGACGAAGCCCTGGAAAAGTTTGGGTTTTTGCTGGAAGCCTTTGACTATGGTACACCGCCCCATGGCGGGATCGCCTTCGGTTTTGATCGTCTGGTGATGCTGTTGGCGGGGCGGGGAACCATTCGCGACGTCATGGCCTTTCCGAAGACCCAAAGCGCTTCTGATCTTATGACCGATGCTCCGGACAAGGTCTCCCGCCGGCAGCTCCGAGAACTGCATATCGGGCTGGATATCCAGAAAGTAGACAAATAGTCCGGCGTATGTCGGCAGTGATTGACATATCCTGGTGTGCACTTGCACAATCAGAGGCCCTATGTTAGTATGTGTAAAGATCAGTAAACCCTACTGGGCCCGTGACCTTCAATGAAGTTCCGAACCAACACCGATACATTGGGAGCCCGGCTCTGGGTATGGCTCGCAGGCCCCCCTGGTGGGGAAGCGAAAAGTATGCAGGAGGGCACCCCCCTGTTTTGCGCAGGGTTCGGGGGACTTCATAGGGGTGACGGCTACGGTGGGGTTTTCTCATTCGTTTGCACCGCTTCGTCCGGGTCAAAGACGGTAATACCGTCCTCATCGTAACCATAGCCGACCGGCAGGGGGAAACGCAGTTCCCCTTTGCGGGCCTTGTTCTTGTTGCCGCCTATCAGGCGGGAACGCAAAAAGTGTAACTCCGCCTCGCTCATCGTCCCCTTGAAGCCGAGGATTAGCCGGTCGTTAAAATCGGACAGATCATAAATACCATCCTCGTCCACGACAATAGTATCGAACAGCGCACACAGCTCCAACAAACGTAATAAATCGGCCGAGGAGCGGGCCAGGCGGGAGATTTCCAGGCCGAAGATCGCTCCCACCTCCTCGAAGGCGAGTTGAAGCTGGTGGTCAACAAAGAAAAGACGCATCTTAAACTGAGGTTTACCAGGAGCCGTATACGAGTCCGTACGTACGGTTCTGTGAGAGGGATAGCGCCGCAAGACATTGTTACGGCGTTACCCTACTCGATTATTTGTGGATAATTATGGATTGTTGCACCCGAACCATTGGGGTAAAATAAGATGGTCAGGGGATGATTGGTCATGCGTACGATTTACTTTGATAACGGAGCCACTACGGCCCCGGATCCGCTGGTCATTGAGGAAATGGTCCGTTACCTCACGGACTACTATGGTAATCCCTCCAGCGGTCACCAGGTAGGCAGGGAAGCCAGGGCCGGGGTGGAACTGGCCCGGCAGAGGGTAGCCGCGGCGCTTGGCGCCAAACCTCAGGAGATCGTATTTACTAGCGGGGGCAGTGAAGCAGACTACCTGGCCATCCGCGGCACGGTAAAGGCACTGGGCAGACAGCAGGGTCACATCATCATTTCGGCCTTTGAGCATCACGCGGTGCTGGATACCTGCCTTGCGCTTGAGCGCGAAGGCTTTATAATAACTCTGGCGGAAATCGGGGAAGATGGGATCATTGACCCGGGCGTCGTAGAGCGGGAGATGCGCCCGGAGACCTTTCTCCTGTCAGTAATGCACGCCAACAACGAGATCGGGACGGTACAGCCGGTGCGTGAGATCGCCGTCTTGGCCCATAAACACGGTATCGTAGCGCACACCGATGCGGTACAGAGTTTTGGTAAGATCCCGGTTGACGTTAATGAACTCGGAGTCGACCTTTTGACGGTCTCCTCCCATAAGATTCACGGTCCAAAAGGTGCCGGCGCACTGTACATCCGGGAGGGAACACCCTGGGAGCCGATCAACTTTGGCGGCGGTCAGGAAGCCACCCGGCGCCCGGGAACCGAAAACGTCCCCGGGGTGGTGGGGCTCGGGGCGGCTGCAGAGATGGCCGTACGACGGCTGGAAGAGGATGCCGAAAGGGTCCGCCTTTTACGAGAACGGTTGGTTGACGGTGTATTGAACGGTATTTCCGGAAGCAGTTTAAACGGCGACCGAGTCCGGCGTATCCCCGGAAACGTGCACTTTTCCTTCAAAGGCGTACCGAGCCGGGACCTGCTGGCGGAACTGGACCAAAGAGGCATTTGCGCTTCGGGCGCGTCGGCTTGTTCGAGCGGAGCCTGCACGGCGTCTCACGTGCTGACGGCCATCGGCCTGCCCCTGGCATTGGCCCTGTCCGCGGTCCGGTTTACCCTAAGCAAGGACAATACCCTGGACGAGGTCGACTTTACCCTGGAAGCACTTTGTGAAGTGGTGGGCCGCATCAGGCGTGAGAATCCCCGCTAAACGGCTCACAAGCATCAAGAATAAAGAAAAAATCGCGGCTAGCCGGCTAGGCTTGCCGCCTTTTAGTACGCCCGGCATGTCTGCCGCGCCGATGGGTTGAAAGAAACCCTGTCGCCTAACCAGCGGGAAGACAACCCGTAAGCAAGGGCGTCACTGGTAACGG
>QZIR01000016.1 GCA_003604975.1 Desulforudis sp.
ATTCCCCTACATATTTCTGAAAACATCTAAAGGCCGCAACCCCTTTATTTGCAAGGGTTGCAGCCTCTTTTTCTCCTCTTTTGCTGTCAAAGTCAGGATTATACTACTTTACAGGGACGCGCGCAAGCGCCGCTGTTACCTAGAAACAAAGAACGGGCGGAATCCGCCCTACACATCAGTGGTAACCTTGGGAAACCACTCTATGATCAATCGTCCTCTCAGTACCAGCCGGATTTCTTTGGTCTTACCGACGTCTGATGACGACGACTGACTTCTATTTTTGGTGACCCCACCGGGATTCGAACCCGGGTTACCGGCGTGAAAGGCCGGTGTCTTAGTCCACTTGACCATGGGGCCATGAAAACCTCGCAAGGGGTATGATACTATACGGCCGAACGGCTGTCAAGGGTAATTGCTGGCTGTACAGGAGCTATTCCTCAAAGACGTCCGCGAACACGTCCTGGATCACAATTGTCTGCGACCGGCGGACACCCACCCCGACCATGGCTACCGGCACTTCGACCAGTTCGGTGATACGCTCCAGGTACCGGCGGGCCGCCTTCGGAAGGTCCTTCAGCCGGCGCGCCCCGGTGATGTCCTCACTCCAGCCCGGCAACTCCTCGTATACGGGTTCGCATTCGGCGAGTACCTCGACATTGGCCGGGAACTCGGTCAGGAGCTCACCACGCCAGCGGTAGGCATTGCAGATCTTCAACGTGTCGAGGCCGCTGAGTACGTCCAGCTTGGTCACGGCCAGGTAGTCCAGGCCGTTTACCCGCGCCGCGTAGCGCCCGATAACAGCGTCAAACCAGCCGCAGCGCCGCGGACGCCCGGTGGTCGTACCAAACTCGCGTCCTTTGCTCCGGATCTCTTCCCCGGCCGGACCGTCCAGTTCCGTTGGGAACGGGCCCTCGCCGACCCGTGTGGTATAGGCCTTAGACACCCCCAGTACCAGGTCCAGCGCGGTGGGCCCGATACCGCTGCCCGCCGCCGCTTCGGAGGCCGTGGGGTTGGAAGAGGTCACAAAGGGATAGGTCCCGTGGTCGATATCCAGCAAGGTTCCCTGCGCCCCCTCGAAAAGGACGTTCTTGCCCTGATACACGGCCTGGCTCAGGATCATCGAGGCGTCGGCCGTATAAGGTCGCAGGAATTCGGCATGGGACTTGAACTCCGCCAAGATGCTTTCGTAGTCCAGGCCCGGCGCCCCGAAGATCTTTTCAATGTATTCATTCTTGAGATCCACATTACGCCGTAGTTTTTCGGCAAAGTGCTCTCGGTCCAGCAGGTCTACGACCCGGATCCCTTCCCGGCTGATCTTGTCGGCGTAGCAAGGCCCGATGCCCCGGCAGGTGGTCCCGATTTTCGCCTCACCCTTGCGCTCCTCCTGGAGCTTATCCAGATAGCGGTGGTAGGGCATGATCAGGTGGGCCCGTTCGCTGATATAGAGTCGCCCGATCGTCACGTTGCGGGCGGCCAGAGCCTCAATCTCCTCTCGCAGCACGGCCGGGTCAATAACGACCCCATTACCGATCAAGCATTCCTTGTCCGGATGCAGGATGCCTGAAGGCAGAAGGTGCAGGCGAAACTCTTCCTGTCCCACCACCACGGTGTGTCCGGCGTTGTTCCCGCCTTGAAAACGGACAACAATCCGGGCCTGTTCGGCCAGGAAGTCAGTAATCTTCCCCTTGCCCTCGTCACCCCACTGGGCGCCGACCAATACGACTAACGCCATCGGGCAAAATCCCTCCTAAACTCTCCTCAGTATCTCTCTGGCCGCCACGACCCCGGCCGCCGAGGCCTGCACCAGGCCCCGCGTCACGCCGGCGCCGTCACCGGCGGCGAACAGGTTTTTGATCTTGGTCTCCAGTCCCTGGTTCAGGGTGAGCCGGGATGAATAGAACTTCACCTCTGCACCGTACAGCAGGGTATCCCGTGAGAAGACTCCCGGCGCAATGTGGTCGAGCGCCTTGAGCATTTCCACGATGCCCATCAGGTGCCGGTACGGGAACACCAGGCTAAGGTCGCCGGGCGTGGCCTCGCTCAGCGTGGCCCTCACCAGCCCCCGTTCTATTTTCTCCCTGGTACTCCGCCTCCCGTTGACAAGGTCGCCCACGCGCTGCACCAGCACCCCACCGCCTAGTAGGTTCGCGAGTTTGGCGATCGAACGCCCGTAGGTAATCGGCTCGCGGAACGGTTCGGTGAAGTTCTTGCTTACCAGCAGGGCAAAGTTGGTGTTCTCGGTCTTATTATAGGCATGGCTGTGCCCGTTAACCGTGATCACCCCGTTGTTGTTTTCCATCACGACTTCACCGTAGGGATTCATGCAAAAGGTCCGCACCCGGTCCTCGAAGGTCTGGGAAACATAGGTGCACTTCAGTTCGTAAAACAAGGAAGTCAGGTTCTCCATGACCACGGCCGGCAGTTCCACGCGAACGCCGATGTCCACCGGATTCACGGTGGTGCTAAGGCCCAACCGGTGCGCTTGGGCGGTCAGCCATTCCGAACCCTCGCGCCCGGGCGCCGCAATCACGTAATCGGCCGTAAAAACCTGGCCGTCGCCCGTTTCCACACCTAAAACCGCGTTATCCTTGGTGATGATCCCGGTCACCTGTAGGTCCGTACGGATGTCGGTCTGGGCGGACAGGTCCTCAAACATCTTCTGGAGAATCTGAGCACAACGTCCCGTACCCAGGTGTCTGATCGGCAGCGGCACCAACCGCAGTCCCGCCAGGGTGGCCTGCTTGCGGATCTCCTCGAGCTTGTCGGCGCACTTGACGCCGTACACTTCCTCCGGCGCCCCGTATCGCAGGTAGATCCCATCCACGTAAGAGATCATGGCATGGAGGGCTTCTTCTCCGATATACTGATCGAGATGCCCCCCCACTTCGGAGGAAAGCGTCAGTTTTCCGTCACTGAAGGCCCCGGCGCCGCCCCAACCGCAAACGGTGGCACAGGGTGCACAGTTTACGCAGCGGTTGTGCTTCTCCCGGGAAGGGCAGACCCGCCGCTTGATGTCGCGTCCCTTCTCGATCATCAGAATCCGGATGTTGTTCTTATCGTTTACAAGTTCAAGGGCCGCGAATATCCCCGCCGGCCCCGCTCCAATAATGATAACATCATATTTACTTTGCATTACCATCACTCCGCCGGTAAAACTGTAGCAGAAGGGGGTTGCTTTGTCAATGGCGGGCGAGGTTCACGAACCGCGTGAACTCCTTTAGGAAGGCCAGCTTGACCGTTCCGGTGGGACCGTTCCGCTGCTTGGCCACCACCAGTTCGGCAATCCCCTTTTCCTCTGTATCCGCGTTGTAGTAATCCTCGCGGTAAATGAAGACGACCACATCGGCGTCCTGCTCCAGGCTGCCGCTCTCACGCAGGTCGGACATCTGGGGTCGCTTATTGGGGCGGGACTCCACGGCCCGACTGAGCTGGGAGAGGGCCACCACTGGAACGTACAGTTCCTTGGCCAGACCCTTGAGAGCCCGGGAGATCTGGGCAATTTCCTGTTGCCGGTTCTCCACGCGGGTGCCGGACTGCATCAGCTGGATGTAGTCGATGATCACCAGGCCCAGTCCCTTTTCCCCCTGCAGGCGCTTCGCCTTGGCGCGGATCTCGCGTACCGAGGCCCCCGCGGTATCGTCAATGTAGATGGGCAGATCACTCAGGTTGGCCGCCGCGTCGTGCAGGCACTCCCAGTCCTCCTCCCGCAGATTCCCGGTCCGCAGGCGGTACTGGTCCACTTTGGCCTCAATGCTCAACAACCGCTGGACAAGCTGCTCCTTGGCCATCTCCAGGCTGAAGACGGCCACCGGCGTCCGATCCTCCGAACTGGCCACCTGGTGGGCGATGCAAAGGGCGAGGGCCGTCTTGCCCATGCTCGGGCGGGCGGCCACGATCACCAGATCCGAAGGCTGCAGTCCGGCACAGAGGTTATCCAGGTCGATGAAACCGGTGGGTACCCCCGACAGGCGACCCTTGTTGGCGTATGCCTGTTCGATCGCACCCCACGTCTTCAATAGTACTTCCCTTAGTTGCACAAAGGCCGCCGAACCACGCCGGGTACTCAGTTCCAGGATCATCTGTTCGGCCTGGTCGAGCAGGCGGGGCGCTTCATCGTTCTCCTCGTAACTCATTTCCGCGATCCGGCCGGCCACCAGAATGAGGGTACGCAACAGCGCCTTCTCTTCCACAATCCGGGCGTATTGTTCTACGTTGGCCGTCGTGGGTACCAGGTCGGTCAGCGAGGCAATATAGGTCGCCCCGCCCGCCTTTTCAAGCAGGCCTTCCCGCCGCAACTGGTCGGTTACCGTGACCAGGTCCACGGGCTGCCCGGCATCCTGTAGGCGAAGGGCGGCTTCGTATATCAACCGGTTAGCAGAGTGGTAAAAATTATCCGGTTTGAGGATGGAGACCACCCGGTAGATGACGTCCGGGTCCAAAAGCAAGGCGCCGAGCACCGCTTGCTCGGCGTCCAGGTTTTGCGGGGGAATCCGGTCAAGCATTGCTGTTGACAACCTCCACCGTAAACTCGGCCTGTACCCCGGGATGCAGGCGGGCCAACGCCGAATAGGAGCCAAGGGCCTTCACGGTCTCCTTCAACTCGATCTTCTTCTTGTCCAGTTTGATCCCGGCTTGGGCGGCCAGGGCCTGGGCCACGTCCTTGTTGCCCACCGACCCAAAGAGTTTGCCGCCTTCCCCGGCCCGGGCCTCCACCCGTACGCTGAGCCCCTTAATCCTTGCCGCCAGTTTCCGGGCCTCGGCCTCCATCCGCTCCTCCTTGGTGGCCTTGGCCTGCCGATTCTGGGCAATCTCCTTGATCCGCCCCTCGGTCGCCTCCTGGGCAATCCCCCTGGGGATCAGGAAGTTGCGGCCGTAACCCTCGGCCACATTCACAATCTCACCGCGTTTACCGACGCCGGACACATCTTTTAAAAGTACTACTTTCACGATTCTCGATTCCTCCTCTCCATGCGGGAACGGACATCAACCAGGGTATCCACAAAACCAATATTTGCCATCAGGAGTGCCGCCACCGGGAAGTAAAGCAGGATCGTAAGTGCCAGAGCGAACTTCATCCACCGCGGGGGCGGGTAAAAACGATAGAGGAACACACTGAGCGAAAGTCCTGCCAGGAATAAACCAAAGACGGTGACAAAGAGCAGGTTCTTGGCGATGGCGTCCGCCCATTCAACCGCCCAGCGGTCTCCGATCAGAAGGAGTATCAAACCGCCGATCAGTCCCCAAATAGCATACCAGGGCAGGCGCCAGGCCGAAAACTCCGGCAGGGGTTCCCCGATGAAACCCAACCGGTGCAACAGGCCGGCGGTCAGGAAAAAGCCCGCGAAGGCCACGGCCACGGCCCAGGCCACCAAGCCGCCCGGCATCAGCACGGCCATTATGCCCATAGCCTGTTCCACCGCCTCGGGCAGCGGTTCGGCAGGCGCCATCAGGGTGTTGATGTCAAAAGGATCCTGACCAGTCAGGAGATAGCTCAAACCCAGGCTCGCAAAAACCAGGATTACCGCCAGGATCACACCGATACTCAACGTCCTGCCATAGGCTACCCGATTCTTCAAACAGAGGCCGTAGAAGACACCCAGCAGGCCAAACTCAACCAATAGCAAGGCCGGTTCCGGTGCCCGCAGCGCGAGGCCGGCAACCAGGGAGGCCAGGACCACGTAGCTCAGGGCAGGTACAGCCGTACTACGGTGTGTAATCGCCGCGGTGATCAGGGTAATAATCAGGCCGACGACCACCGACAAAAAGACTACGACCACCCCGAGTACCGCGAGAAAGATCAGGACCGACGTGAACAGGGCCCCTTCTCTAATTGTTCCCGCCGGCAAGCAACTCACCTCACCTTAGGGTCACCCCTAGCCCTCTCGCCTCACTTTACTTTTAGAAGGCGATTCTTGCTGTTATTCGTCAAGGCTACGACCTATTCCTGCCAGACCGGTTTAGACATAGCGTCTCCCGTTTCTCTAAAGGCCGGGCTAAGTGTGGGTAAGAAAAACCCCGGGCTTATTGAAAACCCAGGGTTTAGTCCTCTTAGCATCCAAGGTCATTTTCGTGTCTACCAGACTAGTCGGTCGAATACGGCAGCAAAGCCATATTACGGGCCCGCTTGATAGCGACCGTCAGCATCCGCTGGTGTCCGGCACAGTTCCCTGAGATTCGTCTCGGCAGGATCTTGCCGCGCTCACTGACGTATTTCTTAAGCCTGTTTACGTCCTTGAAATCGATCACGGGAATCTTATCCACACAGAAGCTGCAGATGCGCTTCCGGCGACGTCCCCTCTCGCGTCTCATCCGGTTTCCCCCTTAAAAAGGAATATTCTCATTCTCGTCCGAAAAATCGATCTCGCTCCCCAACGGCCGGTCCTCACGCCCGCCGTCCTTGGGCCAGTCCAAAAAACGCACGGTATCGGCCACCACTTCGGCCGCTTTCCGCCGCACACCCTGGTTGTCGTCATAGGAACGAACCTGGAGCCGTCCGTCAACCGCCACCAGTCTGCCCTTCTTCAGGTTGTTGGCGCACGTCTCCGCAAGCTTTCGCCAGGTCACGATATCGATGAAGTCGGTTCCGCGTTGTCCCTGGCTGTCGGTAAACGGCCGATCAACGGCCAGATTGAACTTGGCCGTAGCCACGCCGCCGGGTGTATAGCGTAATTCCGGGTCGCGGGTCAGCCGGCCGATTAAGATCACCTTATTGAGCATTTTAAAACACCGCCTTCAAGGCGAAGACTACTCGTCCTCGCGTATGATGATGTGCCGGAGAACACCATCAGTGATCTTGAATATGCGATCAAGCTCTTCGGCTGCCGCCGGTTCGCCCTTGAACTTGAGAACGACGTAAAACCCATCACGTACGTCGTCAACTTCATAGGCCAAGCGTCTCTTACCCCAAATATCAGTCTTGGTAATTTCGCCGCCTTGATTCGCAATCAGATCACTGAACTTGTTGACCAGTGCGGTGTTAGCTTCTTCTTCCAGACCCGAATTCAGGATGTACATTACCTCGTACTGCCGCACAGATTCACCTCCTCCCTCTGGACTAGCGGCCCTGATAAACACACAGGGCAGGGTGGACAACAGGGCAGACTCAAGACATCATAACCCATTTATCGGCCCGGCGTCAAGCAATGCTGGCATTTTGTGTCAGATAATGAAAAAGCCCTCCGAGGGTTTTCGGAGGGCGAAGGCCTGTGGCCATAGCGGGGTCTTATGGCCATAGGAAGGAGCTCCAACAAAAAGGTGAGGAGTGGTCGCCAATTATCGAAAAGACAATCGGTTTACATGTATCGATGCCTCCGTATGAGAAGTGGAAAGTGCCCGGCTTGCGTCCAAGCCATGAGACTTTCACACGGTCCATTTACTCAGGAAAACCCGAAATCGGTTCACGGTAACTTACGCACACGAACCCCTAAAAATAGCGGTCCAGGGTTTCTTTTGAGACCATCGTCCGCCGGCGTGTCGGAGCCTCATACCGGCTCCCGTTAAGGCGCATCGCCTTGGCTGCCATCCACAAGGCGATCAGGAGCACCGCTCCCCCGCCAACCAGCGTGGTTAGGTTGGCCTGTCCAAACCATTCGATCAAGGCGGTTGCCGTCGCAGTCAGCGCTACAACTACGGGGCCAATCAGCCCAAACTGGCTTTCCACCGCCATCCCGGCAGCTATCGCCGCGAGAATAACCAGAACAGGGGTCACCAACGGTCTGAAGTTGATCGCACCTACCAGATCCCACCAACTGAATCGGAGTAACCGGGCTCGACGTCTCGGTACGTCGGCCTCATAATCATCGTCCGGATCGATGTCCGACTCATAGTAGTCCCCGTGGTCGTAGTCCTGACGCATTTCCCGTACACACCTGGATCTCTTTGTTTCCGACACCCGTGGTTCGGGTTCGTCCAGAATATCGATTCGTCGTCTGGACTTGGGAACACAGGCCCACTCGTTCACCGCCTGCCGTTCCTCCAGAACGTACCGCGCATTGGATGCATCTGCGGACGACAGCTTCTTGCGCACGTACCTGCGGGAGGTATTCCGGCTGCCGCCTTCGGTCGTTCCAGGCATAGCCTCACCAACCTTCCAAAAGAGATGGGATCATACATTGGGTACTGGTGCTGGGCCTGCTACCCGGCCTTAATACCTTGGTCAGATTATTCTTTCTAGGCTATGCTTCTTGTTCCCCACAAAGTCTGTCCACGATCCTACCCTGGTCGACCCTGGACCAGGAAACCGGCTGGTGACCGGTATAATGTTGTTTTTAGCCCAGAGCGCAATACCGCTCTGCGTTGTTTCCCCACCTGCGGGAAAAGACCCATAGGCGGGGGTAAGCCATATGTTCACCGGAATCGCCGAACCGCGACCGGCTGCCTGTCTGGTTAAACCCCTGTTTCCTGCTTATCGCCGCCACTGTCCCGGCTCCTTTCCCCATATTGGCGTAACGTATCCGCCAACAGGATCTAAGGCTGCACAGCAGTCTGACCCTTGTTCCAAAACCCTCTCACTCGCTAACTCCCGGGGGATCCCCGATTTGACGGATCGGATCGGATGGAACCCATACCCGTCACCTCTTTTACTCCTTTTCTTGAGTAAGTTGTCTATCTCCCCAACCGCCAGTCCGGGTGCGTCTGCCAACCCACCCAAGTGGAGGGCGCCTGAGGTGAATTGCCGATTGTTACGGCGTCTTCAGCATTTTTGCCCTAATGATAGCACAGCGGCGCAAACCCGCTGTGCGGCGCTTGACGGGCATTGGACAACCATTACCCCCTATTGCTTCCAATTACTCCCATTTCCATAGATTCCCACATAGAATAAGGACGCCGCCTTTTAAGGTGACGTCCCTGTTTCACCGAATCCATTTGACTGCCGTTCTCTGGGCGTTGCCCCCCCCGAGTCCATCAAACCTCTTCGGGAGAATCGGCCGCGGCCTGTTTTTTGCGCACTCCCTTGAGAAACTTTGGCCTCGGCAACAATACGACCCGTCCACAGCCCATACAACGGATTCGGAAGTCCACGCCGGTGCGTAACACCTCCCAGCGGTCGGAGCCGCAGGGATGTGTCTTTTTCATCTGCACAATGTCCCCCACCCGATAATCAACGTTCACCCTGCTTTTTACCTCCGATGATCAAAACACCTCGGGGATGCATCCTATTTAGCCACGGGCATTACAAACGCCCACAAGTAATCTATAAAACGCATGTAGGACGGGGCTACCTGGGACTGCACCAGCCCCTCGGACACCACGTTGGGACCCATGAACACGCTGGACAGACTGGCCAGTTTCAGGGCACCGACGGCCAGTGCCCCCAATACGAAACCCTTGGCCAAGCCGAAACAGAATCCCCCGGCCCGGTCGAGCGGCATCAGCAAGGGGAGCCGCGGAACCACCGACAAGAGCCGCCCGGCAATATGCGCGGTAATCAAAAAGACCAACAAAAAGGCTGCCGCATTGACCGTGGCGGTCGCGAGTGTATCCGGAAAACCCTGCCCAAAGACCGAGACCTCACCCGCCAGGAAAAGGTCAAAACTGCTGATCAACTCTTCAAAGCTGGCCGGAAGTGGCCACTCCCCCTCCCCTCCGGTCACCACCGGAAAACCTGCTACCGGTTTAGACATGGGGAACTTATGGACATAGTAGGTAGCTAGGGCTGAAGTCAGTCCCAACCGCTCGTCTACATATTGCCCAAAGGGCGCGTAATACTTAAGGGCCAGGACAACTCCCAGGGCGAGGGAGGCCAGTCCAAGGACACTGCGCACCAGTCCCCGCATCAGACCGCCCCAGGCCGTCACCGCCAGGATGACAATAAGCAGGTAGTCCACCCAGTTCAGAACGATCCCTCCTAAAGAAAGCCCAACGCTCAATATGCCCGGTTCCGGGTACTTAGACATGTTTTTCGCGTCCGGCCCTAAAAACCCTGCCTAGCGGCCTTACCAACAGCGCCAGTATCAGCACCAGCCCGGCATAGCCGAAAAGGGGGTAAAAAAAGCCGATCAGAGACACAAAATCGATAAAAGCCAACGGTATGACCAGGATCGTGGCGCCCACCCCGGCTACCCGGTAGCGCACCGTACCCGGTAAGGCCCAGCGGCTGGCAAAGCCGTGGGCATTGGCAATGGCCGTGGTAAACACCGCCATCCAAATCACTACCGAGATCATCGTACGGACCACCGGGTGCAGAATGCCCGCGAGGTACAGCATTGGAACCTGATAAAGCGCCAGTTCGGAATAGAAGGTGACTACAGCCAGGGTGACGATACTCGCCGCAAGCCCGAGCGCCAGGCCACCCGAAACCGCCCCCAGCACGGCCTGCTCCCGGTTCAGGTGCCGGCCAAGCGAAGACAGCACGGCCACCGGTACCACCATATTATAGGACACGTAGAGAAAGGCGGATAAAAGCCAGTTGCCCATCATCCGCTCGCTCACCGCTTCCTCAATGACTTCCGGAGCTCCGCCACCCACAATGAGCGCCACCAAACAGACGACAACCACCAGGATGATCTTTAGCGGCACCAGTACCGCGTTTACGACCACCAGGCCGTTCAGTCCGGTGTAGATCACCGCCGCCACAAAGACGGCCAGGACCAACACGCCGCAGGACGCCGGAAGGCCAAACTGCTCCTGAAACACGGCGCCGCTCCCCGCCAGCATCACCCCCAAGCCGGCAACAAGCATGCCCATGCTCACATAATCCATAACCCCGGCCAACCGCCGCCCGAGTAAATAATTTAACACTTCACGGTAGCTGGTTGCCCTCAGCTTAACCGCCGTGGTCTGGACGACGGCGCCGAGATAGGCAAACATCAGGGCCGCCAACGCTACCCCCCAGACGCCCATTGCGCCGTAAACACCAAAAAACTGCAGTATTTCCTGGCCGGACGCAAAGCCCGCCCCGATAACCGCTCCGACATAGAGCAGAGCTACTTTCAGCGCTCCTGTCTGACGCAAGCTGTTTTTCACCTCAGCGCTTCACTTAATCAGCCTCCTTGATTTGTATGCCCAAAACGGCCAGAAGACCACTCCGTCAGGGAATAACGGGTTTGTTTAGTGGCAATAACTATACCAGCTAAGAAAATGTCCTGATATGCCATATCGAACGGAGGCTAGGAACAGAAGATGACTGAACTCGCTCTTAACTGCAGAACTGATAGACCCGCGATTTCGCGGATTCATATAGACGATTCGTTAGCAGCAATGAAACTGGCTACCGAACTGTACCAGCGGCTATCCGAAGCGGATCTCGAGGCCGGCCGGAGACCGATTGTTTTGCTCTGTATCGGCACCGACCGTTCCACGGGAGATGCCCTGGGCCCTCTGGTGGGCAGCCAGCTGAGGCGTGTGGGCCAGAACCTGTTTAGTGTTTACGGCACCCTGGAGGAACCGGTCCACGCCACTAACCTTGAGCAGGTCATCACTGAGATCCAGGTGAAGTATCAAAACCCATACATTATCGCGGTCGACGCTTGCCTGGGCAACCCCGAGAACATCGGCTACGTCAACATCGTCAACGGCCCGCTGAAACCGGGGGCCGGAGTGAAGAAGACGCTGCCCGCTGTGGGTGAGATGCACATCACCGGCGTCGTCAACGTCGGCGGCTTCATGGAATACATGATTCTACAGAGTACACGATTGAACATCGTGATGCAGATCGCGAACGTAATCGCGGATGGCCTGAAACAGACCATTTACAACCACAAGCAGGCCGCGGCCGCTCTCGACCGCCGGGCGTAACCGGTTATCAAAGACGTTAATCGAAACGAAACCCCGGGGACTTTCCCTCGGGGTTTGTTCTTTTATTACCGGGCATCCGCAGCCCTCTCGACCTGCTCAAAAATTTCCTGGGGCGTCTTGCCCTCGGCGCTTACCACCGGTACCCTGAGCGCCCTTTTCTGGACCCCGGTGAAGTCTTCGGTCATGCCGGACACCACCAGGGCCGCGGAGTGATCGGCCTCGTCCGGCGGCACCACGGTATATCCCCGTTTCTGAAAGAAGTCCCCGAGGTCACCCAGGCCCTCACTGATCGCCACCCTCTTCAAAAACAATCACCTCCCTCAGCAATAGTATCGGGGAGGCGTCAGGGTTTTATGCAGTAGGCGCCCAGCCTAGTCCTTTCCCGGCTTCAACAGGGCGATTACCTGATCGTCAGTCGTCTGGTCAAAATGAAGGAAGAACTGGCCTACCGCGTAAAACGCGCTCGGTGACTCCAGGCAGACAACCCGATCCACATCCTTGGCAAGACGACGCAGCGTTTCGGGTGGGGCCACCGGCACGGCCAGGACCACCACCCGGGGGTTTGCCTTCCGGATCGAGCGCAACGCTGCCAGGGTCGTACTCCCGGTAGCGATCCCGTCATCAACCAGGATCACCGTCCTGTTTGCGTAATCGGGCTCCGGACGATCACCCCGGTACAGTCGCGTACGGCGGGCGATTTCCGCGATCTCGTGCTCGATCTGAGGCTTTAGATCGGCCTCATCCAGGCCGGTCAGCGCCATCAGGTGTTCGTCCAGGATCACCGTCCCGTCCTGGGTTACGGCTCCGATGGCCACCTCGGGATTGTACGGCACTCCGATCTTGCGCGGAATGATAATGTCCAGCGGCAGGTCAAGCTTTTCGGCAACTTGGGCGGCCACCACCACACCGCCCCGGGGAATACCCAGAACCAGACCGTCGTTAAAGGATTCACCGGCCATTCTTTCCGCTAAACGGCGACCCGCATCGATCCGGTCAACAAACACTACTAACCACCTTCAAATCAAGGGTTGGTAACCGTTTTTCTAGGGTTTGGGAACAGACGACCGATCCCGCCTGGACTGGTTGATCGCGGACTGCTCTTCCTCGGTCAAGGGGTACGTTGAGGTACCATCCTGAACCGGCTTGCAGTAGGTACGCGACTCCGTGCGCGAGTAGAGCCCGGTGACGACCGCGCCCTCTCCGTGGGCATCCAGGAGTGCGACGGAGAAGCTCAGGTCGCTGCCGATGTCATCAAAGGCGTTGTAACGGAGAACCGGCGGGGTACGTACACAGCCGTCCAGCTTTTCCTCCATAGTGCACTGCCAGTTACGGAACTCCTCAAGCTGGGCCTCGATCCCCTCGAGGCGCGTGGTGCAGTTCTCCAGACCCTGCCCGATACCGTCTCCGCCATGCATGCGCATGAAATTCAGCAACCGCTGCTGCTGACGGAGCATCCTCCGGTAAACGACTACCTGAACAATACTGATTATCAGTAGAATACCCAGGCCGGCCAGGATAATTTCATTAAGGTAGCTCAGGAAGTCCATTGCTGGCATTGGCATAGCCTCTTTTCTCTTAAGAAGTGGATTTTGTTGACAACCGGAAACCCGTACTCTAGACTTCTGGACGGGAGGACTATTGGGAATGTCTCATAAGATCGACCGTGTACGGAACCTGCTGAGCAGATATGACAGCGCCCTCGTCGCCTGTTCGGGCGGTGTGGACTCGGGGCTCTTGCTGAAGCTCGCCGCCGAAACACTCGGTGACCGCGTGACCGCCGTGACTGCCTTAACCCCGTTCTCCGTACCGGGAGACATGGTACGTGCCACAGAATGGGGAGACGCACTGGGCGTGCCACACCTGACCGTCCGAACCGGCCAGATGGACGATCCTGAGTTTATGGCCAACAGGCCGGATCGGTGCTACCACTGCAAGTCGATACTATTTACAGCCCTCTCTGGTCTCGCAGAATCCCAGGGCCTGTCCGTAATCCTGGACGGCACGAACGCGGACGACGCAAAAACCCACCGTCCTGGCCTCCGCGCCGCGAAGGAGTCCGGGGTGGTCAGTCCTCTGTGCAAGGCGGGCCTGACCAAGGCCGAGATCCGGGAAGCGGCCCGGCAATACAACATCCCGCACTGGGACCAGCCGTCTGAAAGCTGCTTCTGCACCCGCATCCCTTTCGGCCGATCCATCACCTTAGAGGACTTGAAGCAGGTGGCCCTGGCCGAGGACTTCCTCCGGCAACTGCTTGGGCTCCGGGTAGTACGGGTACGGCATCACGGGGATACCGTCCGCATCGAGACCGAAACCGAGGCTCTTGGCCGCCTGGTCGAACGACCTGCCGCCCAACTCATCGACCGGTACCTTCGTGCACAGGGTTTTCGCTTCGTTACCGTTGATCTCGGTGGATACCGTACGGGTTCATTGGACCCTTAAAAAATGATACTGCCTGACACTGATTTTCGCAATGTCCGTTTGCGATACTAGTTTAATTCCGTAATCTTGGAGGGCATGCTGTGGATAAAGACAAGCTCCGCAAACTGCTCCGTGACGTGGCCGGTGGCCGGATGAACCCCGACAAAGCCCTAGAGAGCCTGTACGGCTTCCCATACGAGAACATCGGCTGCGCCCGTCTAGATCACCACCGGCACCTGCGGCAGGGTTTTCCGGAGGTCATCTTCGGCCAGGGCAAGACCCCGGCCCAGATTGCCCGGATCTTCTTCCACCTGGCACGGCAAAGCACACCGGTGCTGGCCACGCGGGCCACACCTGAAGACTTCCGGGCCGTCCGGCGCGTCCTTCCCAAGGCCGTCTACCACGCCGCCGCCCGCTGCATCGTCCTGGGAGAACCGACGCCGGTACAGAATTCCGGCCCCGGGGTGACGGTGTTCAGCGCCGGCACCGCGGACCTGCCTGTGGCCGAGGAGGCCGCCGTGTGTGCGCGGGTAATGGGCCACCAGGTAGATTTGGTGCCTGACGTGGGAGTATCCGGGATTCACCGCCTGCTCGACCAGGGTGAATTACTACGGCAATCCCGGGTGATCATCGCCGTGGCCGGTATGGAAGGGGCTCTGCCGTCCGTCGTAGCCGGGTTGACCGCACGTCCCGTAATCGCCGTTCCAACGAGTATCGGTTACGGCGCCAGCCTGAGTGGAATCGCCGCCCTGCTGGCCATGCTGAACAGCTGCGCCCCGGGCGTGGCGGTCGTGAACATCGACAACGGGTACGGAGCGGCCGCAATGGCCGACGCCATCATCCGTACGGGGAGGGAAGCCTAATGCGCGTCCTCTACTGGGACTGCTTTGCCGGGATCAGCGGGGATATGGCGCTCGGTTCGCTCATCGACCTGGGAGCCGATACAGGCGCCCTGCAAGCGCTGTTTGCCGCCCTGCCCATCACCGGTTGCCGGTTGGAGATCAGCCCCGCCAGGAGTCACGGAATCGCCGGCACCTCGGTCCGGGTGATCGCCGAAACCGGCCAGCCGCACCGCCACCTTTCGGATGTCCTCGTGATTATCGACACCATGCCCGCGTCCGACCGTGTCCGCAACCAGGCTAAAGCCGTGTTTCACCGCCTGGCCCGGGCTGAGGCCGCTGTCCACGGCGTCTCACCGGAAGAGATCCACTTTCATGAGGTCGGGGCGCTTGACGCGATTGTGGAAATCGTGGGGGTGGCCGCTGCGCTGGAAATGCTGGGAGTAGAACGGGTCTACGCCTCAGCCCTGCCGATGAGCACCGGATTCGTGCAGTGCGCCCACGGTCTGCTGCCCGTACCCGCACCCGCCGTGCTAGAGCTGGTCAAGGCCCTGCCGACCAGGCCCGCCGCGGTCGAGGGGGAAATGGTCACCCCCACCGGCGCCGCGCTGGTGGCTGTCCTGGCGGCCGAACACGGCCCTATGCCGCCCATGCGTCCCGCAGGAGCCGGTTACGGGGCAGGGACCAGGGTCTTCCCTTTCCCCAACATGTTGAGAGCCATCCTGGGCGATCTGGACGCGTCCACAAATCGCGGCGCCGAAACCCTCATCGTCCTGGAAACCAACATCGACGACGTCAACCCCGAGTTCTACCCCTACTTCATCGAGCGTCTCCTCGTCAGCGGGGTGAGGGAGGCCTTCTACAACCCGGTGGTCATGAAAAAGGGGCGGACCGGCATCAAGCTCACCGTCCTCACCGAAGAAAAAGACGTCCCCAGGATCACCGATCTCCTGATACAGGAGACCGGAACCCTGGGGATACGCATCCGCCGTGAGGAACGGATCACCATCCCCCGCCAGTTTTTCAAAGTCGAAACCCCGTTCGGACCGGTTCGCATCAAGGTCGCCCGCCTCGGCCCCGGCCAACTGCAGGCCAAGCCTGAGTTTGAGGACTGCCGTAATCTCGCCGCTGCCGCCGGCGTCCCCCTGCGCACCGTCACTGCCGTCGCTCAGAGAGAAGCGGAGCGCTTGCTGCTTGAACTGGGCCCTCTCTGGATTTCCAACGATAAGTTATCGTTCTGAGCCATCTGCAATGTTAACCCTGAACAGCCGATTAGTCTGCCGGTCAATGACGATGAAATACTTGGCTGCAAAAAGAAGACTGGGAATGCAGCGGAATGCGCCGATTTGGGGACTTTTTATTGAACCTAAAGCCTGTAGCCTTCCTTCATTTTGATGTAGCGTTGATAGGTTGGGGGGCTTAGTATAAAAAGAGGCGTCTCATCCAGAAGCGAGACCAGGGACTTCAGGGCCGGTCCCCGGGCCATCCACTGGCAGTAGTCCCGCCCGCCGTGATAATAGGGTCCGTACAGGCGCGATCCGGGCACCATTTCCAGCAGCCAACGGAAAAGGGCTTCATTGCGGGAGTGCATACGTACCGTAACATAAGGTTGCTTGCCGTCGCCTCCAAAATGCCCTTCTCCAATCAGTACCCCAACCAGCAATCCTTTTTCAAAATCGGTCACACTACAGCACTCCTATTGTTTCACCGTGAGGATACACGTGAAACACTACTCCCTCATTCCTAGTCGCGTCGCCCAAGCGGAACCATAACCATACTTTAACCAGCTGAACTACTTGCACCGCTTACCCGTGAAAGGAAGGCATCTCCAGAAGAGATGACCGCTCTGCGCACGGTTGTTACACCGTTAGGTGACACGTGAAACATATGCTTTCCTTGACGCTCTGCTGGAACAAATGTTTCACCGTCAAGTATCACGTGAAACCTCGGATCCCGGACGTGAAGCATCTGTGTAATCTATCGGCCTCTGCAACCTACTTATCCAGCAGGGCGCGTATAAGTCGCTCAAGGTCTTCGGCGCTGCGGTAGCGGATCTCAATACGGCCCTTTTCCGGAGTGCCTTTAATCGCTACCTTCGTCCCTAGAAACCTGGCTGCCTCTTTAGCCAGCCCGTTGAGGTGCTGGTCAATCGCTGCCCGGGTCCGCTTGGAACCCCCTGCTGCAGGATCCTTCTCGCCCGCAAGCCTGACCGCCTCCTCCAGACCCCGTACCGAAAGTCCGGCGGCAACCGTCTTCTGCGCCAGTTCCACCTGCTTGGCGGCATTCTCCAGTCCGGCCAGAGTTCGGGCGTGTCCGGCGGTAAGCAGCCCTCCCCCGACCATCTCCTGGACCTGGAGGGGAAGGGAGAGCAGACGCAGGGCATTCGTAACCGCGGACCGGCTCTTGCCCACCCGCCGGGCGACGTCTTCCTGAGTAATCTCATGCTCCTCAATCAGGCGGCGATAGGCGGTGGCTTCCTCCAGCGGGTTGAGGTCTTCGCGCTGGATGTTTTCGATAAGGACGGCAGCAGCCACTTCCTGGTCTTTCATATCCCTGATCAGGGCGGGGATCAACGTACGGCCAAGCTGTTTAAAGGCCCTGAGCCTGCGTTCGCCGGACACCAGTTCATAACCCCGTCCCACCTTACGCACTACCACGGGTTGCACCAGTCCGACCTCTTCGATAGAGGCCGCCAGCTCATCCAGTGCTCCCTGTTCAAAGACTAGCCTGGCCTGGCGGGAGTTCGGCCGGATATCCTTTACGGGAATTTCCTTAAGGATTTCCTTATCCTCACCGGTCGGTAACAGGGCACCCAGCCCCCTGCCCAGCGCACGTTTCTTACTCATTCGCTGCCACTTCCTTTGCCAGTTCGCGGTACACCTCCGCCCCACGACACCTTGGATCATATACGACAACCGGTTTACCGTAACTGGGAGCCTCCCCGAGACGCACGTTGCGGGGGATAACCGTTCCATAAACCAGTTTCTTAAAATGCCGTTTGACCTCATCCACTACCTGGATGGAAAGGTTGGTACGTCCGTCGAACATCGTAAGCAGCACTCCCTCGATCTCCAGGCCGGGATTGAGCTGGCGCTGCACCAGTTGGATCGCGTTCATCAGGTGGCCTAGTCCTTCCAGTGCATAGTATTCACACTGCAGAGGGACAATCACGGAATCGGCCGCTGTCAGTGCGTTTACTGTGAGCAGCCCGAGGGAGGGGGGGCAGTCCATCAGGACGTAGTCATACTTGTCCCGCACCGGGGCCAGGGCCCGCTTGAGAATAGATTCCCGCCCGGGAATGCCGACCATCTCAATCTCGGCGCCGGCCAGCCGGAGGGTGGCAGGAATCACATTCATACCGGGTACACATTCACAGGGGCGAAGTACGGCGGGCAAATCCCGCTTTCCGATCAGAACATCATAAATACACTCTTCAATCTTATTACGGTCGAACCCGACCCCGCTGCTGGCGTTACCCTGTGGGTCGATGTCGACCAGCAAAACCCGCTTGCCGTCAAGCGCCAGGGCCGCCCCCAGATTAACCGCGGTTGTTGTTTTGGCGACACCGCCCTTCTGGTTGGTAATCGCGATAACCCGTCCCAAATAATTCACCTGCTCCTTACGGCATCCGAGCATGACACTGTGAGCATTCCAGGAACCTGCCCCGTTTGTACACATGCACTGTACCTTACCATTGGATTTCCACACCAGCAAAAAAAATCCTTCCATCGACAATCATGGAAGGCCTAACTAAATATCGGCATCGTTGTTTTGTTAGTTTACAGCGGTTTCTTTTTTGGCGTTCCCGGTCGTCGAGGGTAGGTCTCCGGAGTCCTGCCTGTCTTGCGGATGCAAACCAGGGAGCGCCGTCTGCCCCCTCGGGGGAGCTGGTACTCCGGAATGTCCTCCACTGTGCCCCCCAATAATCGCAGGGCATCCGCCGCCGCCTCGATTTCCTCACGGGCCGACGGTCCCTTGTAGGCTATGAACAGACCGCCCACGGCCAAAAAGGGCAGACAGTACTCGGCCAGCACCCTAATCTCCGCCACCGCCCGCGCCACGACAAAGTCGTAGGCTCCCCGGTGCCAGGGCTCCCGGGCGAGGTCTTCCGCCCGTCCCCAGACGACCTCTACTCCGTTCAATCCAAGAGTACGGGCGGTGTCCTTCATGAAGTTGCATTTCTTCCGTGCCGATTCCAACAGCACCAGCCGGAGGTCCGGCAACACCAGCTTCAGCGCGAGCCCGGGAAGGCCGGCCCCACTGCCCACGTCAATCAAACGGGCCCCGGTCTTTTCGCGGATAACCGGCAGGCCAAGGAGGCTGTCCAGGAAATGCTTAACCGCCACATCCTCAACGGAGACCAAGCTGGTCAGGTTGAACTGCCTGTTCGCTTCGACCAGCAATTCGTAGAATTTATCAAAACCGGACAGGGCCGCCTCGTCCAGATCAAGACCCAGCGGCCCTGCTTCCTGCTGGAGGATTTCCCTCAAGTTCGGCACCAGCGTGGTCCTCCTGTTTACGGTTACGCTGCTCGAGATAGATCAGCAAAACGGTAATGTCAGCCGGTGAAACCCCGGATATCCGGGATGCCTGTCCGACCGAAAGCGGGCGGATCGCTTCAAGCTTCTGAGCCGCCTCGTTGGATAAACCCCTGACCTCACGGTAGACGATATCCTCGGGTAGCCGCCTGGCCTCGAGCTTCGACAGCCGCGATACCTGGGCAGTCTGCTTCTTGATATACCCCTCGTACTTGACCTCACTCTCCACCTCGGAGCGTACCTCCTCCGGCAGGGAGGGGTGCTCTCCCGGTAGAAGGAGCAGGTGGTCGTACCTGATCTCGGGCCGGCGTAGCAATTCGGCCAGATGCACCGGTCGCTGCAGTTGAGCCGAACCGTGCTCGGTAAGGATCCGCTGGACATCCTCGTGCACCGGGACCAGCGTCTTCTCCAGGCGTTCTCTTTCCCCGGTGATCATCTCCCGCTTGTTTTCAAAGTGACGGTAGCGCTTGTCATCCACCAAGCCCAAGCGGTAGGCGCGTTCGGTCAGGCGCCGGTCGGCGTTGTCCATGCGCAGAAGCAGGCGGTACTCCGCCCGCGAGGTGAACATCCGGTAGGGTTCGGGGGTTCCCTTGGTCACCAGATCGTCGATCAGGACCCCGATGTAGCCTTCCGCCCGACTGACCAGGAACTGGTCCAGCCCGCGGCTCCGGCAAGCTGCGTTCACTCCCGCCACGAGCCCCTGGGCGGCGGCCTCCTCGTACCCGGAGGTGCCGTTGATTTGACCGGCCAGGAACAGTCCGGGCAAGGCCCGGGTCTCCAGCGTCGGCCGCAGTTGTGTAGGCACAACATAGTCGTATTCGATCGCATAGCCGCTGCGCACGATCTCCACCTTCTCCAGGCCGGGGATGCTCCGCAGTATCGCCAACTGTACATCCTCGGGCAGGCTGGTGGACATACCCTGCACGTACATCTCATTGGTCTCCCGACCTTCGGGCTCCACAAACACCTGGTGACGGTCCCGGTCCGCAAACCGGACCACCTTGTCCTCAATAGAGGGGCAGTAACGTGGCCCCGTCCCCTGGATCACCCCGCTGTAAAGCGGCGAACGGTGCAGGTTTTCCTGGATAATCGCGTGGGTGACCGGGGTGGTATACGTCAGCCAGCAGGGCACCTGCTCACGCGCCTGGACCGGAGAGACAAATGAGAAGTTCCAGTGCACCTCGTCCCCGGGTTGGGCGGTCATCCGGTCAAAGTCAACGGTTCGGGCGTCCACCCGCGGTGGTGTGCCCGTCTTAAAACGGCCCATGGTAAAGCCCAGTTCCCTGATGCTTTCCGCGAGCCCCACCGAGGGAAACTGCCCGTGGGGGGCGCCCTCGTAGTTAACATCTCCGACAATAATCCGGCTCTTCAGGTAGGTACCGGTGGTCACAATCACGTTCGGGGCCGTAAAGCGGGCCCCTGTCCGGGTAACCACGCCCTCGATGTGCCCCCCGTTGATCACCAGCCGTTCAACCATAGCCTGTTTCAGGTCCAGCAACGGCTGCAGTTCCAGTACCCGGCGCATCGACGTCTGATAGACCACCTTGTCGGTCTGGGCGCGCAGGGCACGTACCGCGGGACCCTTTGCCGTGTTCAGCATCCGCATCTGAATCGCCGCCCGGTCGGTATTGCGCCCCATCTCGCCCCCGAGCGCGTCAACCTCCCGCACCAAATGACCCTTGGCCGGCCCCCCCACGGCCGGGTTGCACGGCATCAGGGCCACGTAGTCGATACTGAGGGTCAAAAGCAGCGTCCGGCAGCCCATGCGGGCCGCGGCCAATGCGGCCTCACACCCGGCGTGCCCGGCGCCGATCACAATTACATCGTAAGTTCCAGCGGAGTATTCCACCTCGTTCACCTCCTTGCTAAAACGAACTCAGAAAAATCAAACCAACTTATTTTCCAATGCAAAAATCCGCAAAGATGCGGTCCAATATGTCTTCAGTCACCGTGGATCCGGTGATTTCCCCAAACGCTTCCAACGCCGACCTGATGTCGATCGCGGTCATCTCCAGGGGCAGCTCCTGTCTTAGTGTGTCCGACGCCTCCAGCAGGTGCTTCCGCGCCTTGATCAGGGCCGCCTTGTGGCGCTCATTCGTAATCAGCAGGGTATCCCCCCGGCTAACCCTGCCCCCCAGCACCAAGTCCGCAATCGCACTTTCCAACGCCTCAAGCCCCTGATTGTCGGTCACAGCCGTACGGACTACGGCCTCGGCCCCGGTGAATTCCTTTACCTGAGCCTTATCGAGGTCCTCCGGAGCCAGGTCGGTTTTGTTGACCACGGCCAGGACCTGCTTACCGGCCACCAATTCCACCACGCGACGATCCTCATCCTCAATACCGGTATCGGCATCCAGGACCAGGATCACCAGATCCGCCAGGGCCACAGCCTGCCGGGAACGCTCCACCCCGATCTGCTCGATAATGTCCTCGGTCTCCCGCAGACCGGCCGTGTCCAGAAGGCGGATGGGGATCCCCCGGATGTTCACGATCTCCTCGATCACGTCCCGGGTCGTTCCCGGGATTTCGGTCACGATCGCACGGTTTTCCCGTAGGAGGGCGTTGAGCAGGGAGGACTTGCCCACGTTGGGCTTGCCCACAATCACCGTAGCCAGGCCCTCGCGGTAAATACGGCCCGCTTCGGCTCCGGCAAGCAGTTCCCCGGACGCTTCGGCCAAGCGCCGCAAGCGTCCGTTTATTTCAAGCATGGTGGATTCCGGAATTTCCTCCTCGGGAAAGTCAATGCTGGCCTCGATCTCGGCCAGCATTTGCACAAGGTCCTCTCTAAATGACGCTATCTTGCGTGAAAGCCTGCCCCCAAGCTGGTCAACGGCCAATCTCAGCCCGTCCCCGGTCTTGGACCGGATTACGTCCAGCACCGCCTCGGCCTGGGCTAGGTCGAGCCTCCCGTTCAAGAAGGCGCGCTTCGTAAACTCGCCAGCCTCCGCCAACCGGGCGCCGCCTGCGATACACAACTCCAGAATCCGCCTCAGCGGCACGATCCCGCCGTGCGCATGAACCTCGACGACGTCCTCACGGGTATAGCTGTGTGGGGCACGCATCACGGCAAGCAGTACCTCATCAACCGTATCCCCGGTTTCGGGATCCACGATGTGCCCGTAAACCAGGTGGTAATTCCGGCCTGCCCGCAAGTCTTGGGCGTGTTTCGCCTTGAATAATCCTGCGGCGACCTCAAGCGCCGCCGGCCCGCTTAAGCGTACAATGCCCACCCCGCCCTCACCGAGAGGGGTGGCCAAGGCCGCTATTGTATCCCCAAGCATTTGAAGCCTAACCTACTTTCGGGGGGCAATCACGATCTTTCGGAATGGTTCCTCCCCTTCACTGAAAGTATAAATATCATTACGCCCGCGCAGGGTGGTGTGGATGATCCGCCGTTCCTGCGGATTCATCGGCTCCAGAATCACGTTCCGGCCCCGTCTCTTGGCCTTATCGGCCAATCTCATGGCCAGGCGCATCAGGGTATCCTCACGTTTTCTCCGGTAACCTTCCACGTCCAGAATAATCTTCTTCCGCTCTTCGGCATTTTTATTGACCCCGAGGTTCACCAGGTACTGCAGGGAGTTGAGGGTCTCTCCCCGGCGCCCGATCAGGATCCCCAGTTGTTTTCCTTCAATGTTGATGACGATTTGATCGTCGTTCTCCTCACAGTTGAGTTCCGCCTCCACGCCCATGGCTTTCAATATCTGGTTCAAGAGTTCAACGGCTTGGTCGAACCTGGACTCCTTGACCGTTACCCGCACCAGTGCCGGCCGGCCCCCCAGGATCCCAAACAACCCCTTACTGGGCTGATCAATGATTTCGACGGTAACGCTGTCGGCATCGACCTGCAGTTCCTGTAACGCAGCACCCACCGCTGCTTCAACGGTTTTGCCGTTTTTTTCCAAAACCTTCACGCTTTGCTGCCTCCTCCTTTGTCCGCCCTTTACCCTTGCCCTTGCCCTTGGCGGACTTTGGCTGCTGACCGGCTCCTGTCTTTTTAGACTCCTTCTGTTCACGCTTGGCCGGCTCGGCCTCGATTTCAGCCTGATTTATTTCTCCCAGTTCCGTGTTGCCGGCCGGCCCCGCCAGGGCTGCCTGCCGTACCGGGATCATCTGCTTGTTGATAAAGTACTGCTGAAAGATACCCATCAGGTTAAAGGTTACCCAGTAAACCGAGAGACCGGCTGGGAGGGTACTGCTGATCCAGCCGATGAAAAAGGGCAGGAAGACCAGCATCATCTTTTGGGTCTGCTGGGCCGGATTAGGTTCGCCGCTGGTGGGCATACTCGGCATCGTCATCTTCGACTGGAAGTAGGTGGTTACACCCGCCAGAATCGGCAGGATGTAAGTGGGATCCTGCATGCTCAGGGTCTCCAACCAGAAGAAACCAGCATGCGCCGTATCCACGTAGTTGAAGTCCCAGAGGGCCCGGTACAGGGCAATCAGAAAAGGCATCTGCGCCAGGAGCAGAAGACAACCGGCCATCGGGTTGACTTTCCGTTCCTTATACAGCTCCATCATCTTGACCTGGAGCATCTGCTTGTCTTTCGCGTACTTCTTTTGTAGTTCCTGGATCTCGGGCTGCAGTAGCTGCATCGACATCATGGAACGCATCTGGATCCGCGTTAACGGGTAGAGCACCAGCTTGATCAGGACCGTAAGCATGATGATGGCCAGCGCGTAACTCGGAATCCCGAGCGACAGGGTAAACCCGTACAGCGAATTGATCAGGGCTGTCATGCCATCAATTAACGTACCAAACAATGACAATTAGGTTCAAACCCCCCTATTTTCCGGCCTATAACACCGGATCGTACCCCCCAGGGGAAAACGGATGGCACCTGCAAATGCGCCGACTGGCCATAAAACCACCACGAATTAGGCCATATTTGCGAATCGCCTGGATCGCGTATTCGGAACAGGTTGGATAAAACCGGCAGGAAGAGGGCAGATAAGGCGAAATGCACATCTGGTAAACACGGATTATCCCAACCACGACCTTGGCTGATTCTTTCAACCCAAATCCCTCGCAAGTCTCAATAAACTCTGCTCCAGCCGGGAATAGTCCACTCCAAACGCGGCGGGTCTTACGACAATCACGTAATCAAACCCGGGCTTAAAGGCGCCCTCATTAAGGCGCGTGATTTCTTTCAACATTCGCCGCAATCGGTTGCGCTCCACGGCGTGTCCCACCTTCCGGGACACTACAAACCCGAAACGTCGCCCGGTCTCTTCGCTAGCGAGATGATACAGCACCACGTACCGGGAGGCCCGGGAACGACCACGGGCAAAAACGTGCCTAAATTCCGGGTTCTTCTTAATGGTTACTATTCCCATAATCTATCCAAGCTAGTCCGGCAAAAAGAAGCGCCATAACAATCTAAGGCCACTTGAGCGGCCTTAGGCTGAGAGACGCTTTCTCCCTTTTGCACGTCTGCGCTGGAGTACTCGGCGCCCGGATTTCTTGCTCATCCTTTTCAGAAATCCGTGGACTCTCTTTCTCTTACGCTTCTTCGGTTGGTATGTTCTTTTCAAACGCTGTCACCTCCCAGAGGACCCTGGCGACCGTTAGAGTCCCCTGATTCTTCAACTTTTTCTCTCACACAATATCTGGAAATGTGCAGGCACCACAGTAGATTATATATTATTTCAGCAAAACGAGTCAAGATGCATGCGCTGGTGAATACCCTATTTTACGTGCCGGATTATGTTGATAACTTCTGAATAATCTGGTACTATTTACTTGTCCTTATCCAACCACTTTTTCACACCCTGTGGATAACTCTGTTGATATCCATGTTGATGAGTGACAATTTTTCCGCAGGAGGAGACTATGGTCCCATCAGAAATAAGCGAGGTATGGAGCCAGGTTCTGGCGCATCTGGAACGCCAAATGACCAAACAATCCTTTGATCACTGGCTCAAACCTTTAAAACCGATCGCCTATCATAACGGGACCCTCCTGATCGAAGTCCCGAATCATTTTTCCCGGGACTGGTTGTCTGACCGTTACGCCCCGCTGATTAAGCAGTCCTTCAGCCAGTTGAGTAGAAAGGACACTGCGCTTCGTTTCCTTTTATCGCGCGAAGTGCCGGAAATAATGGCCTACTTATCCCAAAGGCCTGTTGAAAAATCTGGGGATACGGTCAGGAACCTCAATCCCAAGTACGTGTTTGACTCATTCGTCGTGGGCAACTCCAACCGCTTTGCGCACGCCGCATCGTACGCTGTGGCCGAGGCACCGGCCAAGGCCTACAACCCCCTGTTTCTATACGGCGGTGTGGGACTGGGCAAGACGCATCTGATGCACGCCATCGGCCACCTGACCCTGGCCAACAACCCCGGCCTGAAGGTGGCCTACGTCACGTCCGAAAAGTTTACGAATGAGCTGATCAACTCCATTAAAGACGACCAGATGGTGCAGTTCAGGTATCGATACCGGAACATCGACATCCTGCTGATCGACGACATCCAGTTCCTGGCCGGAAAGGAACGGACCCAGGAAGAGTTTTTCCACACTTTCAACACCCTGTACGAGGCCGCCAAGCAGATCGTGATCTCCAGCGACCGGCCGCCCAAGGAAATCCCCACCCTGGAGGAAAGACTCCGCTCCCGTTTCGAGTGGGGCCTGATTTCCGATATCCAACCGCCTGACCTCGAAACCAGAATCGCTATCCTGCGCAAAAAAGCGCAGCTTGAGAATACCAATGTTCCTGATGAAACCCTGTTCTACATCGCTGACCGCATCCCCTCAAACATCCGTGAATTGGAGGGGGCCTTTATCCGCGTGGCCGCTTACGCTTCCCTGACCAACTGTGAGATCAATCCGGAAATGGCGGCCGAAGTCTTAAAAAACATCATCCAGCCGGTCAAACCCCGGCAGATTGACTGCCGGCTGATCCAGGATATCGTCGGCCAGTATTTTAGCATGCGCCTTGAGGATTTTAAGGCTAAGAAAAGAACCCGGGCCGTTGCCTATCCGCGGCAGATCGCCATGTACCTGACTCGTGAACTCACCGACCTTTCCCTGCCGCAAATCGGTGAAGAGTTTGGCGGCCGTGATCACACCACGGTTATCCACGCCTGTGATAAGATCGCGCAGGAGTTGCGCGAGGATCCAATGGTTCAGGAAATTATCAACGAGTTAATCAGTCGCGTGAACAAACCATAAACAGCCTTACCCACATACGCAGACCACGAATGGCTTGGCTTCGGGATGCCTATACACATTTCCTCAGCCCCTACGGTTATTACTACTAGCATGTTACTAATTAATAAACACTCCAACAGTTCCAATTCTGACCCTGCAAGGAGGCAGTCAGACATGCGTTTTACCACCACCAAGGACAACCTCTTAAACGGAATCAGCACCGTACAGCGTGCGGTAGCCTTAAAGAGCCCGCTTCCAACGCTCTCCGGCATTCTTCTGGAGTTGACTGAAGCGGGACTCAAGCTTACCGGTACGAACCTCGATCTCTGTATCACCTGTGAGGTCACCGTCGACCAGACCCAGTCGCAGCCCGGGAGCATCGTCTTACCGGCCCGCTATCTTTCCGAGATTGTCCGGCGTCTGCCGGACGGTCCGGTCCATTTCCTGGCCGACCTTTCTTCCTACACCGCCTCGTTGCGCTACGGCGCTCCGAATTCTGGCGGACGGAACCAGGCCAAGCTGAACGGGATGAATCCCGGTGACTTTCAGGTGCTGCCGTCCCTGACCCCGAAGGTGGAACTGGAACTGGACGCGGCCATGTTCCGGGATTCCATTCGCCAGGTAGTCTACGCTGCCGGCCAGGACGACCTCAGGCCACTCTTTACGGGCGTGCTGCTTGAGATTGTGGACCATGAACTGCGGACGGTGGCTACCGACACGCATCGCCTGACCATGCGGCGAGCCGAAGTGCCGGAGTTGGAGGCGCAGCTTACGAACATCATTGTACCTGCCAAAGCACTTGGAGAACTGGCCCGGATTCTGACCACCGCGGAGACCGGGAACGTGCAGATTGTAATGGCCGAAAACTACGTCTCCTTCATGGTTGGGCGCGTTCAGCTTCTGAGCCGGTTAATTGACGGGCAGTACCCGGACTACCGGCAGGTGATACCCACTTCCCACAAGTCACGCATCTCGCGCATTGACTCCCAGATGTTGGCGCAGGCTGTGGAAAGGGCGGGTATCCTTTCCCGGGATGATTCCCCGATTGTGAGTTTTAATCTTCAAGGTAACCGCCTGTTGATTTCGGCTAATTCACAGGCCGGTTCGGTGCTCGAAGAAATCCCGGCGGAATGTGACGGCGACCAGGTCGAGATTACGTTTAATACAACCTACATCCTCGAGGCCCTGCGCGGGGCCGCCTCCTCGCAGAAGGACGAAGCGGTGGCCCTCGAATTTCACGGTGCACTTGGGCCCCTGGTGATCAGACCGCATGCCAACGGGGACTATCTGGCGCTTATTTTACCTGTCCGTCTGTCCTGACCGGGGAGTGGCCTGAGTGTTTCTATTACACCTGGAGGCCCGTGACTTTCGCAATTATCGGGAGCTCCATTTCGAGCCGCACCCTTCCCTGAACATCGTTCGGGGGCAAAACGCGCAGGGTAAAAGCAATTTCATCGAAGCGCTCTATTACAGCCTGCGCGGCTTTTCCTACCGGGCCGCCCGGGAAGTCGAACTGATCCGCTGGGAAAAAGAGAGCGCGTTGATCAAGAGTATCTGGAGACTGGTGGAGGGCGACCCCGACCTTAACATTCGAACGGTTGTTAAACCAGACCGCAAAGAGATCCAACTTAACGGGCGTCCGGTCAGGCGTGGGGAGTTGGTGAACCGGACGGGGGTCGTGCTCTTTACCCCCGAGGACTTATGGCTGATTAAAGGGGGACCAGAGGGACGCCGCCGTTTTCTCGACCGGGAACTGGGAGTTTTTAGCGCCGGATACCTGGAGGATCTTCAGCAGTGCCGGCGCGCCCTGACCCAGCGCAACGCTTTGTTGCGGCAGGGAGGAGGGAGTCGGGCGGAAAATGAACTCTGGACCGAGCAGGTATGCCGGTACGGAGCGCGAATATTATCTGCCAGGCTGAAATTACTTCGTGATTATGTCCCCCTGGCCTGCCGCCTCTTTAATCGTTGGGTGGGGGAAGACCTGAATATCCGCTATCAGAGTTCGGTGGTCGTTAACGGGGCCGACGCCGGTCTGCTGGAGAGTAACTTGGCTAAGGCCACTCAGCATCGGAAGGAAGAGGAGCTTCGGGTTGGACAGACCCTCTCCGGGCCACACCGCGATGACCTGCAGTTTTTGATCAACGGCCGCGACGCCCGGTCCTTCGCGTCCCAGGGGCGGCAACGGGCGATTATCCTGGCCCTAAAACTGGCCCAAGTTCGATTTTGGCAGTTACGTACGGGAAAGCAACCGGTGATCCTGCTGGACGACGTGCTGTTTGAATTAGACGCGCCACGTCGCCAGGCGGTACTGGAGGCACTGGAGGGTGAGGCCCAGGTTTTTCTGACCGTGGGAGATGCGGTCTTTGAGTCAGTTAGTGAACACAAGAGTTTTTATGTGACGGATGGTAATTTGCGCGAGGAGGGATAGTCATGTTTCTGCATCTTGGAGCCGACGTGATGGTTTTAAAACAGGATATTGTCGCCGTCCTGGATCTGGAGACCCGGACCGCGAGCACCACCCGAGACTTTCTGAAGATTGCCCGCGACCACGGGCTTCTGCAATCGATTACCGAAGGCGAAAAGTTCCGGTCCTACGTAATCACCACCGACCGGGTCTATCTCTCACCGATTTCCTGCGGCACGCTTAAGAAAAGAGCGGGCTTGGCCTGGGCCCAGGAGTAAGCTCAAGGCCCTATATTGGGCACATTATAAACAGGCAGGTTTCGGGAGCGAGAATTGAGGAGTGAACAGGCGTTTGGAAAAGAACCTGAACGGTAACGGGTACGGGGCCGAGGACATTCAGATCCTGGATGGTCTGGAGGCCGTCCGTAAGCGTCCCGGAATGTATATCGGCTCGACCGGACCGCGTGGACTGCACCACCTGGTTTATGAGGTCGTAGACAACAGTATTGACGAGGCCCTGGCCGGTTATTGCGATCACATCGAGGTGGTCATTCACGAAGACAACTCCGTGACGGTAACCGATAACGGCCGTGGCATCCCGGTGGAAATACACCCCCAGGCGGGACGACCAGCGGTGGAGGTGGTACTCACCAAACTCCACGCCGGCGGAAAGTTCGGTGGGGGACAGTACAAGATTTCGGGAGGCCTGCACGGGGTCGGTATCTCGGTCGTGAATGCACTGTCCGAGTGGATGGAGGTAGAAATCAAGCGTGAGGGATATCTCTACCGGATGCGCTTGGAGCGTGGCGCCCCGATCGGCGATCTGGAACAATTGGGTGAGGCCGAAAAAACCGGAACGCGGGTGACCTTCCGGCCGGACTCCGAAATCTTTGAAGAGGTCAACTTCCAGTACGACGTGGTCAACAAGCGGCTGCGGGAGCTTTCCTACCTGAATGCCGGGGTTACCCTGGTCCTGCGGGATGAACGCAACGGCAAGGAAGCGGTGTACAAGTTTGAGGGCGGGATCCGTGATTTTGTACGCCACCTGACCAGGCACAAGGAAACCCTGCCCGAACAGCCGCTCTACCTGGAGGCCAGCCGGCATGATGTTTCGGTCGAGGTCGCTCTCCAGTACGTGGACACCGACCGCGAGGTGATCTATTCCTACGTCAATACCATCCACACCGTGGACGGCGGGACGCACGAAGCGGGATTCAAGTCTGCGCTGACCCGGGTGATCAACGATTACGCCAAGAAGAACAACCTGATCAAGAACGGCTCCTTTGACGGGGAAGACATCCGCGAAGGCTTGACCGCGGTCATCAGTGTCAAGGTGCCTGAACCTCAGTTTGAGGGACAGACCAAGACCAAGCTGGGCAACAGCGAGGTGCGCGGCGTGGTGGACTGGGTAGTAGCCCAGCAGCTGGCTATCTTCCTGGAGGAGAACCCGTCGTTTGGCCGGAAACTGATCGACCGCGCCGTGGTGGCCGCCCGCGCTCGGGAAGCCGCCCGGCGGGCCCGCGAGCTGACCAAGCGCAAGAGTCTCCTGGAGAACTCGACCCTGCCCGGGAAGTTGGCGGACTGTGCCGAACGTGACCCCCGTGTCACTGAGCTCTACCTGGTCGAGGGTGATTCTGCGGGTGGCTCAGCTAAACAGGGCCGCGACCGCGCCTTTCAGGCCATCCTGCCGCTCCGGGGCAAGATTCTAAACGTGGAGAAGGCCCGTAAGGACAAGATATTCGCCAACGAGGAGATCCGGGCGCTGATCACGGCGATTGGAACCGGTATCGGCGAGGATTTCAACATTGAGAAAACCCGCTACCATCGGGTGGTGATCATGACCGACGCCGACGTGGACGGGGCGCACATCCGTACCCTGCTCCTGACTTTCTTTTACCGGTACATGAAGCAGCTGATCGACGCCGGCTACATCTACATCGCCCAGCCCCCGCTCTACAAGGTTAAAAAGGGGAAGAAGGAGTGGTATCTGTACAGCGACCGGGAACTCGAAAGGAAGCTGCGGGAAATAGGCCGGGATGTAGCCATCCAGCGTTACAAAGGCTTGGGTGAGATGAACCCCGTCCAGTTGTGGGACACCACCATGGACCCGGAGAAGCGCACGGTTTTACAGGTCAGCCTGGACGACGCCCTGGCCGCCGAGGAGCTCTTCTCGACCCTGATGGGGGATCAGGTTGATCCCCGCCGCGAGTTCATCGAGCGCTACGCTGCCGATGTCCGGAACCTGGACGTGTAATAATTCAATAATACCACTGACTTCTTGAATCATAGATCAAAGAGACCTGCCACTACACAAAGAGGGCAGGTCTTTTTTTCCACAGATTTATCCTCCTCATCCACACAAAAATTCTGATGACATTTTACATATTCTTAATATGTACCATCGAAAAATGCGATTAGCGCCGATTTATATGCAATAATCCACAGAGTTATCCCCTGTAGTCCACAGATTACGAACAATTCGTGATCCGACACAAGCCATATCTGTAAATTTATGTAAGAAGACGCCATGGTGAGCACGGTGCTGACTGAGTGGGCTATTTATAATAGATCGCCCGGCTTGACCAATGCCAATACTTGGTAGGGTATGATAATATATTTCCAGAAAATGGTACGCTTAACCTGAATAGGGGTCGGGTTGGCCGGCGAAAGTAGCGCAAGGCATCTGCAACCCGGCTGACACAAAATTAGTTATGAGAAGGACGGTGAAAAACCCTTGGTGGAAATGAGTAGGAGGGGGATGGTGGCCGTCCTCTTGGTTTCCTTTGTGGCCGGATCCCTCGTGGAACGCTGGTTGAGTCTGACCAACCCGGTGTTCCAGACCGTTGCCCCGGTGATCACGTCCGCCGGCGGACCGGCGTTGTGGATAGGCGTTGGGGCCGTAATCGGCGCCGTGGGACTTCTGGGTTTCCGCCGCTTGCGGGAGGATGTACCAGAAGAGACCGGGCGCAGCAAACCGAGGAGGCGTTCAGGTCGCCTCTAATCCTGCTGTCACAATGTGCAAAACGGTACCCTTATCGTTAGATTCAGGCCGGGAATCATCGGATTCCCGGCTTTGATGCTTTTCTGGAAACTAATCGTTTGCCTGACCATCCGAATTAGGTATACTATTAGTAGTGGGCTAAACTGGTAGCATGTGTGCCCAAATGCTTGTGACGAGTAATGAGGAAGGGTGACCTGATTGTCTATAAACCCCGGTCGCATAATCCCGATTGATATCAACGAGGAAATGAAGCAATCCTACCTGGACTACGCGATGAGTGTCATTGTAGGGAGAGCCCTCCCTGATGTCCGGGATGGTCTGAAGCCGGTGCACCGGCGTATCCTTTACGCTATGCACAACCTCGGGGTGATCGCCGAGAAGCCACACCGAAAATCGGCCTACGTAGTCGGCGAGGTGCTGGCGAAGTACCACCCGCATGGTGACGCCGCCGTCTACGACGCCTTAGTACGGCTGGCGCAGGACTTTTCGACACGCTATCCGCTGGTGGACGGGCACGGCAACTTCGGCTCCGTGGACGGGGACGCCGCCGCGGCGATGCGGTACACCGAGGTCCGGATGGCCAAAATCGCGGCCGAGATGCTGGCCGATATCGACAAGGAAACCGTCGACTTCATCCCCAACTACGACGGCACGAACAAGGAGCCGGTCGTCCTGCCGGCGCGTTTCCCAAACCTGCTGGTAAACGGCTCGTCCGGTATCGCCGTGGGAATGGCGACGAACATCCCACCGCATAACCTGGGCGAGGTGATTGACGGGCTGGTCTATTTCATCGAACACCCCGAAGCCAGGGTAGAGGATCTGATGCAGTTCATCCCGGGGCCGGATTTTCCTACCGGGGGCCGGATCATGGGCAGGGAGGGGATCAGGTCGGCCTACACGACCGGGCGCGGCAGTATCAAGGTACGCGGCCGGGCGGTGGTCGAAGAGGTCAAAAACCGCCAGCAGATCATTATCACCGAGATCCCCTACATGGTGAATAAGGCCCGCATGGTGGAGAAGATTGCCACTCTGGTGCGGGAGAAGAAGATTGACGGGATCAGCGACCTGCGTGACGAGTCGGATCGGACGGGAATGCGGGTCGTCGTAGAACTGCGGCGGGACGCCAACGCCCAGGTGGTCCTGAACCACCTGTACAAGCAGACCCAGCTGCAAGAAAGCTTCGGCGTGAATATGCGCGCCCTGGTGAATGGGCAGGCCGTGGTACTGCCGCTGGTGTCGCTGCTAAGACACTACCTTGACCACCAGAAGGAGGTTGTGGTTCGCCGCACCCGGTACCAGCTTGAGCAGGCCCAGGCCCGCCTGCACATCGTGGAAGGTCTGCGCATTGCCCTGCAGCGCCTGGACGAGGTGATCCGGACCATCCGGCGCAGCAGGGATGCGAACGAGGCCCGGCAGGCCCTGATGGACAACTTCGGGTTAAGCGAGAAGCAGGCCCAAGCCATCCTGGACATGCGCCTGCAAAGGCTGACCGCGCTCGAACGTGAAAAGCTGGAAGCGGAGTATAATGAACTGGTCGAACGGATTGCTTACCTGGAGTCGGTGCTGGCTGATGAGCAGAAGATCCTGGGGATTATCAAGGAAGAACTGGCCGCCATCCGTAAGAAATACGCCGACGGGCGCCGTACGGAGATTGCCCGGGACGAGACGGCCTTTCGTCCGGAGGATTTGATTCCACAGGAGGACGTGGTGATCACCATCACCAACGAAGCCTACGTGAAGCGGATGGCCACCGACGTCTACCGCAGCCAGAGACGCGGGGGGCGTGGTATTACCGGTGTTGAGCCTAAGATCAAAGACTTCGTACGGGACCTGTTCGTGGCCAAGACCCACGACTACCTGCTGTTTTTTACCGACCGGGGCAAGGTCTACAAACTAAAGGTCTACGAGATTCCCGAGGCCGGAAGGCACGCTCGCGGAACCGCCCTGGTCAACCTAATCATGATTTCGGGCGAAGAACGGATTACCGCCGTGATTCCGGTCACGAACTTTACCGAAAACAGTTTTCTCTTTATGGCCACCAGACGGGGCGTGGTTAAGAAGACCCGTTTGGAAGAGTTCGACACTGTACGCCGGGACGGCCTGATCGCCCTGTCCCTGGACAGCGGAGATGAACTGGTTGACGTCGAGATCACCGATGGCGCGCAGGATGTGATGATCACCACGCGGCGCGGCATGGCGATCCGTTTTAACGAAACGGACGTGCGCCCGATGGGCCGGACGGCCCGCGGAATGCGTGGGATTACCCTCGGTAAGAAGGACCAGGTCCTGGGCATGCACAAGGTCCTGGAAGGGGCGTGGCTCATGGTGATCACCGCCCAGGGACACGGTAAACTGACGGCGCTGGAGGAGTTTCGTCCTCAGGCCAGGGGCGGCAAAGGCCTGATTGCCACCAAGATCAGCGCGGTGAGCGGGGAAGTGGTGGCTACGCAGGTGGTCAAGCGGGAGAAAGGCGAAGAAATAATGCTGGTGAGCAAGGCCGGCGTGCTGATCCGCCTGAAGACCAAGGAGGTACTGCCTTTCGGACGCCCGGCGCGTGGGGTGCTGTTGATGCGCCTGGGCGAAGGGGACGAAGTGGTGGCGGTGGCCCAGGTCACCCCGGACGACTAGGAGTTTAAAGGGGCGATGGCGCTTGATAAAACAAATCCTGGTTCCGACCGACGGTTCAGATTGGTCCCTGCGTGCCGCGAAACACGCGGTACGGTTGATACAGCTTGGCAACAATGTAGACGTAACCGTCTTCACGGTTGACAATATCCCCCGACGCCTGGCGAAGCGCAAGTTCTTCTGGATCATCCCGGAGCGCGGCAGGCCGGACGACAGCGACCGGGTTGAGGATCCCTATACCGAGAGCCGCGCCCGCATCCTGGCCCGGACGAAGGCGGTTTTCGACGAGGCCGGTTTTCCGGTTCGTACCGACCACGGCAGGGGCAATCCCGCCGAGGAAATCGTACGTTATGCCAATGACCACGGGATTGACCTAATTGTTATGGGGCACCGTGGCGCCGGTGGGCTGCAGGGACTCCTGATGGGCAGCGTCAGCCACAAGGTGATCCAGTTGGCGTCCTGCCCGGTGATTCTGGTCAAGTAGGGAGGGAGAAGGCGTAAGATGTTTAAGGTTCTACTGGCAGCGGACGGATCCCAGGCTTCCTATCGGGCGGCCGAGTACTCCCTGAACCTCCTCCGGATGGATCCCGCGGTCGAACTTACCGCACTGATGGTCTATCCGAGCGGGGAAGAGGAGTTTTCCCTGGTCTTAAACGAGAAGCTCAAGGAGACCATCCTTGAACACATGCGGCAGATCACGGACGAATACCGGGAATTCTTTCGTGAGCAGGGTTTTGAAATCAAGGTTGAACTGCTGATGGGCAGTCCTGCGGAAAGCATCGTCGACTACGCGGCCCGCAACAAGTACGACCTGATTATTGCCGGCACGCGCGGAAGGCGAAACCTGGACAACCTGATCCTCGGCAGCGTGGCGCACAAGCTGGTGCATCTGGCTGACGTGCCTTTGATGCTCGTCAAGTAGCCCCCGGTTCCTTTTGCACCTCTGACCTCTCACATCCCACATCTCAAACAGCCTGCGTTGTAAGCGGGAGCATACGGGCGACAACCCGGCGCATGGGTTGTTTTTCTACTGCAATTAATGTAAGATAATCTCAGGAAATACTCCGGGAGACTTCAGGTCTCCGGGTTTCGCAACAATCTCCTTAAGAACGCGGAGGCACACCAAGATGACAGAAAAGGGAACCTGGACGGTAAAGAAGGGACTGGCCGAGATGCTTAAGGGCGGCGTGATCATGGACGTCACCACGCCGGAGCAGGCCAAGATTGCCGAGGAAGCGGGCGCCTGTGCGGTGATGGCTCTGGAGCGGGTACCGGCGGACATCCGGGCTGCGGGCGGTATCGCCAGGATGGCGGATCTGACCGTGATCACCAGGATTATGGAGGCCGTAACCATCCCAGTAATGGCCAAGGTTCGGATCGGTCATTTTGTTGAAGCCCAGGTCCTGGAATACCTGGGTGTTGACTATATCGACGAGAGCGAGGTGCTCACCCCGGCCGACGAGCAGCACCATATTAACAAGCACCTTTTCAAAGTGCCTTTTGTCTGTGGTGCGCGGAACCTGGGGGAGGCGCTGCGGCGGATCGGTGAGGGCGCCGCGATGATCCGTACCAAGGGCGAGCCTGGTACGGGTAACGTGGTGGAGGCGGTACGGCACATGCGTATGGTGAGCGGTGAGCTTCGCCGGCTGACCATTCTCCCCAAGGAAGAACTGATGAGTGCGGCCAAGGAGATGGGAGCGCCGTACGATTTGGTGGTGCAGGTGGCCGAGACCGGCCGCTTGCCCGTGGTGAACTTTGCCGCAGGCGGCATCGCTACCCCGGCGGACGCCGCGCTGATGATGCAGCTCGGTTGTGATGGGATCTTCGTCGGCTCGGGCGTCTTCAAGTCCCAAAGCCCGGCGGCGCGGGCCCGGGCCATTGTGGCGGCCACCACTCATTTCAACGACCCGCAGGTACTGGCCGAGGTGTCACGGGAGCTGGGCGAGGCGATGCCTGGGATGGACATCTCCACCATTGCCCCGCATGAACGAATGCAGGAGCGCGGATGGTAAGATGAAAATTGGGGTTTTAGCCCTGCAGGGGGCCTTTCGGGAACACTGCCTGGCGCTGGCCCGCCTGGGGGCCGAGCCGGTGGAAGTACGCAAGCCCGCGCAGCTGGAAGGCTGCCGGGCCTTGATTATTCCGGGCGGGGAGAGTACCACGATCGGCAAACTCATGGACCAGTATAACCTCTTCGAACCGGTCCGGCGAATGGGGGAGCAGGGGGTACCGATCTTCGGCACCTGCGCGGGGATGATCATGCTGGCCCGCGAGATCGAGGGCTCCGACCAGCCGCGTCTGGGCCTGATGAGCATCGGCGTTTCGCGGAACGCTTTCGGCCGGCAGGTGGAGAGCTTTGAGTCCGACCTGGATGTGCCCGTACTGGGCTCCGAGCCGGTACGCGGTGTCTTTATCCGAGCCCCCCAGGTCGTCTCTGTCGGCCCGGGCGTGGAGGTCCTGGCGGTGTACCACGACAAGGTGGTTTTAGTCCGTCAGGGGCACCTGCTCGCCGCCGCTTTCCACCCCGAGTTGACCGCAGATAATCGCCTACACGCCTACTTCCTTGCGGGGTCGAGGCTTTAATTTCTTTAATTGGTGTCTGACCCCTTTTGTGGGATAACTTTTGGCTGGCGGGAAACGGGGACAGGCTGGTTTATCTCGTATGTAAGACACATCCCCGTTCTAAGTCTTCTATGATTCAAGACAATCGGTGGTAGGGTAGATTACGTCGCGAAAAAGCTGCCTGCCCCCGTTTAGGACTACGCAAAAAATCCAGGTACTAATAATTGGTAATAGGACGATTGTGTTAGTGTTAGGATGTAAGAAAGCGATACAGCGTTGCTGATGCAGGAGAAAGGATTAGAACAGAGAAAAGAGAGTGTTCTTCTAATTTTGAGGCTGTGAGAGCCTTAAGAGAACGCATAGTTGAGGAATGTGAAGCTGTATTGAGAGGCGAGGAAGGTACATGGATCTTAACGCAGGTGGTTGACGGCCAAAGCCTTATGACGCCAAGGAGGCGGCCTTAGTCAAGCTACGCAATATATTGCTTTCGGCCATAGCCCAGGTAGTTTTTAATGAGACCGGTTATGAAGGGAGCAGGCGTCCCTGTTCCTGTGGGAATCGTGCGAAATATATGAAGGATGAGGGTAAGACATATGTGACCCTGGTCGGCGAGGTGAGAATTGGGAGAGCAACCTACCGGTGCACGTGGTGTGGAAATGTTACTCGTCTTCTCGATGAAAGATTGAACCTGCCTTCCGGTGCAGAGAGCCTGCTTCCGCGCCGAGGCGGGCGCGGTCGGCCGCGAGACCCGGGGACTGATCGGGCACACCAGTTCAGGGATCGAGAGAAGAAAAGTTCGAAAATTTGAGCGCTTGGGGCTGTGCCGACTAGTGTCACGCTAGTGGATCTTTGGTCTGTTCCATGGAAGGACTTACCGATAGCTCTGGACCGGAACAACCTTTCCCGCTTCTCTACTCACCGACCCCAAAGACCCCGAATAGCCGGACTAACCTGTGTGTTGACTGAGGAAAAAAAAGCACCCTATCCAGTGGCCGTAAGCGGTCTTTAAAGGGTCGGTCGGCTCTGGAAAACCAGCTCAGGTGCCGGCCACCGGCCCCACCAACTGGCGGACCAACGCACGCAGACGTTGGATTTCCTTGAGAAAACGGTGGAACAGTACTAGCGTGGCGGGTGAACTAGAAAGTGCCGCTCAGTGAGCCGGAAGGGGATCTGTGTAGGATACGGGAATTGTAGAGGCAGCACCGGCCGGCCGGCGGTTGAGTAGACCGTACGCCGGTTTTTTTGTGGGCCGATGTGCTATAGTAATGAAAAAGGAAACAGGGAGGCGAGGTGGTGCAGGATGGGTCCGGCGATTACTCTGGACAGCGCCGAGATTGACCTATTGGACGGCGCGGGTCCGAGCATAGACTATCCGAAGGGTCAGCTGATCTTCACTTCAGGTGAGATGCCGGATCGGGTCTACTTCTTGAAGGCGGGTGTGATCAAGGTCTACCGCCTGACCGGAGACGGTCAGAGGCAGACGGTGGCCCTGCGTTACCAGGGGGAATTGATGGGGATTGCCGAGGCGCTTTACGGCGGCGAACGGACCTGCTGTGCCGAAGTAGTGACTGACGCCAGCGTGGTGGTGATCAGCAAGGGACGGTTCATTGAACTGCTCCGAAGTCGCCCGGGGTTCACCCTGCGGGTAGCGGAGATCCTTGGGGCACGCCTCCGGGAAGCCCACACCATGATCAGTGACCTGACCTGTCACCACGTTCCGGGCCGGGTAGCACTCTTTCTCCTTAAACTGGTGGAGCGGTGTGGAGTAACTGATAGAGAACCGGGCGTACGCCTGGACTTGCGCCTGACCCACGAGGAACTAGCCCATATGATCGGTACCTCGCGTTCCAACGTGACATCCATCTTGAACACCTTCCGCAAGCATGGTGCCATTGAATTGAAAGGGCGGGAGATTCGTATATTGAATCCGGAACGGCTACGAGACTGCCAATAACCATCTGCATTGATGACCATAAAAAAGGCCGGGCGCCTTATGCCCGTGTCCATAGGGACATAATGTGAACCGTGGTTTTTTGGGAAGGCAGACAGCAGATTTGGCTGTCTGCCTTTACCGTTATACGGCAATTTTCTGTGCTTCTTCCGCAAATGCGCCGAGGACGCCAATGTCTCGATAGTGAATTATGATTTTCTGCTCCGCCGTTCTGGAATAGCGTTCTTCACGTTCGCCTACTTCAATACGCTCAATAAACAGGTGCAGGAGCTCACCGGTCAGTTCCGGAATCTCAGTATAGCGTTTGGCTTTCTCAGCGGCACCGATTTTGACCGTCCGGCATGGAACGAACTCATGAAGCTGGTAATAATAATTGCCGGGCGTGAGAATCCGGTCTGGCGGTAACACCGGCGCATTTGAAGTTGTCCCGGTTAGGGAGAAACTACTTGCTGGTCGGACAGTACACCGAGATACGCCCCAGCACGTTGTCCTCATACAGCCGTTTGAATAAGGCGGTCAGTTCCATGTCCCTGCGGCGCATGGCGTCCAGTTCACGCTGGAGACGGTCGATCTCTCGTTTGGTTTCGGCGCTGTTTCTTTGGTTGATGTGCTGCACGAACAGAGCCTCCTGCTGTCTGGCGAAGTGAGTGACTCTCCGCAGATCGTCCAGAACGATTGCCGCCAGCTGGCTTTCCCGGATGACTCTTTTATTCATGCATGCTTGCCTCCTATCGACGCAAAAAGCCGGAGCGGCGAGTCTGACACCCATATATGGGGTGAACCATGGGGTCGAAAACCATGCAGGTTAAAGGCACGGGGTCACCGGAGGTGCCCCCGTGCCAGACACACGATGTCCCAGGTTTCCTTTGTTACCAGCGGCTCATGGGTGTTTTCGAACCGCAGCTGTTCAGATTTAGGACGCTCGATCCGCTTCTTGTTTTTGTAGGACGTGGTCGTGAAGCAAAAACAAGCCGTCGAAAACCGCTGATGCCGGTTGTGCCGGAACATCGGATCGTCGTCGTTCATCTTACGCAGATGATGGATAAGCAGTATAGCGATCCGGTGCTTGTCCGCCAGCTGCTTGAGAATACCGATGTCCCGGTAGTCACTGGCGTATGGATTAGCGTCAGCGGAAACCTTTCGTATTCTTTGGAGCGTGTCGATGACTATCAGCACCGTGTCCGGATACGTTTTCAGGAAATCCTCGATCTGATTTCCGCTTCATCGCCGTCAACAACAACGTGGACAGCCTCTACGGCGACAACGACTTCTCACTGACGATGCGCCGGAGAATCTTCGCTTTGCTACCATGTCGGAGGTCATCGGATGAAGCGCACTCATGACAGAAAGGAAATCACATGCTTGAAGGAAATGCGCGCGCTCTTTATACATAAAAATGACGGCGCTGTTCTTCCCGTGCAGGAAAAGCTGAACGCCGTCTGGGACGTTGTATTCGGTTTGCCGTTCTACCGCGATCTGCCGATGGACAAGCACACCTCGCGGAATCTGTTTCCCAGGCTGCTTGCAGACAAAGAGAAATGGGAGGAGACGTTTGAGGACGGTTCCGAAGGGAACAAGATGTTTCGGGAGTTTCTCTCCCGCATGGAATACTTTGCGGAAAGCATCCGCAATTTCAGAGGGCAAATAGCGGGGATGCTGGAGTTCTATTTTGAAAAATTGAAACGCCGTAACAGCACGGCATACGCCGAAGCCTATGCGAGGTACTTTCTGGACATGGCGGCTGCCGGTGCGTTGTTGTTCGGCGATACACTGTTTGAGCAAAGTTTTCCTGTTCAGGTCAAATTCACGCCGATGCGGCATCCGGCAAATAACGGGAAGAACATACTGGCGGAGGAAACTGAGTTCTCTGCTTTCTCACATTTCCTGTATACGGATTTTTACCGGGGACTCATCGCAGGGAACGCTCCGCGCCGCTGTCATAACTGCGGGCGTTTTTTCCTCTTGAACAGAGGCTATGATACCTGCTATTGCAACAACATCGCGCCCGGCGAAACAGAAAAGACCTGCCGCAAGGTCGGCGCACACAGGAAAGCTCAGGATCTTACCTATGCAACGCCTGCGCAGATCGAGTACAGGAAGGTGTATAACCGATTAAAGACGCGTAGGGCGAGGGGTAAGCTGACCGCCGACGAATGGAACGCCGCCGCCGTTCTGGCACTTGAGTATAAGGACAAAGCCGAAGCCGGAGAGATATCCGATTTTGAGTTGAAGGAAATATTCGATAAAATGTGACAACAGCGGCCTGCGGAACACTCCGGCAGACCGCTGTGTTTTTTCTTTTCTATCTTAATCCATAATTCTGATTTTGTGGCCGTTTTCGTACATATCCTCGGCGACTGTACCGACATTGGGGGCATTGTTGTCCTCTATCCATCCGAATCCTGGAATCCATATGCTTGGCTTGTCGTCGATGACAGCTTTCGTTCCTGGCGCTGGATCATGTTTTTCGGAAGGCGGTGTACTGTCCGTGCTCATGATACCTACCTTGTGTCCGGTGAGCTCATCGTCGGGATTCCCGACCGTTGTTCCCGAACCGCCTCCCATGACGCCGACTTGCTTATTGATATCTCCTTCTCCGTCAACAGGAATTGCAATGCTTCCTCCGCCTTCATCCTTGACCCATCCGAATCCCGGAATCCACATGCACCGCTCACCATGGACAATCTTTATCGTCCCCGGCTTGGGATCGGGAGAGGACTGTGCTGGTGCCGCTGCCGTTGCTGGCTGCTGTGCAGGCTTGGCGGGCGGCGTTGGTTCTGTTTTTTCTTCTGTCGTTGTTTCTTCAAATATCGGCGGTTCAATTTCTGCGACAAGCTCCGGTTCGGAAGTACGATTATCAGCAGAAAGAGTAATTGGCGACGTTTCCTCCAGCTTCACCTCAATTTCGGCGATTACGGCGGGTTTTACCGGTTCGGCGGGTACTTTCCCGCCCTCGACGCTTCGAGGCCACACAGCGGCACACAGGGCGACACAGGCGATAATGGCTATTCCGATGCTAATTTGCTTCTTCATTTAACTACCTCCCTTCAGCGACATACATTACCAGAGTCTTGTGGAAATAGCTATCAATATTTCGATAAAATCTACTCAAATATTAAATAAATATAAACCAAATCTTTATATATGCGTAAAATTTCTTGGAAAATGCAGATGAATTTTGATATAATAAAGTGAAACTTGGAAAAACGGGTGGCGGCAATGAAAGTAAGTTATAAAAAACTATGGAAGCTCCTTATTGACAGAGATATGAAGAAAAAGGATTTGCAACTGGCAGCAGGGTTAAGCTCTACGACCATTGCCAAACTTTCAAATCATGAAAATGTCAGTATGGAGGTTCTGAAAAAGGTATGTACCACTCTTAGTGTTGACTTCGGCGATATTATGGAGTTGGTGCCGGATCAGACAGATAACAATAAGTCTGACAGCTTGTAACCATAGAGGAGCGAGGTATGGAGATATTCGATAATGTAACAAGAATCGTCAAAGATGATTTAGCAGCCACAATCAAAAAGGGCAGCCGCCTTTCAATAGCTGCTGCCTGTTTTTCTATATATGCTTATCAGGTGTTAAAAAAGCAACTCGATTACGTGGATGAGTTGCGTTTTATCTTTACATCGCCTGCATTTGTTTCCGAAAAAGCGCCTAAAGAAAAACGTGAATTTTATATCCCGCGTCTCAACCGCGAGCGCAGCCTTTACGGAACGGAGTTTGAAGTAAAGCTGCGTAACGAACTGACTCAAAAAGCGATTGCCCGCGAATGCGCTGATTGGATTCGTAAAAAGGTTGCGTTTAAATCAAATACCACGCCGGAAAATATGGGGGGCTTCCTCAACATAGAGTCCGGCAGTGAACAGATTACATATATGCCGCTCGGCGGTTTTACCACTGTTGATATTGGATGCGAACGGGGAAATAACAGCTACAACATGGTTACCAAGTTTCCAGCACCACATAGCCAGGAATTCACCCGGTTGTTTGAGAGTGTCTGGAACGACAAAACGAAATTACAGGATGTGACAGAAGAGGTCATAGACAGCATCACCGCCGCCTATAATGAAAACTCAGCGGAGTTTCTTTATTTCGTGGCTCTTTACAATATATTCAATGAATTCCTCGAAGACATATCCGAGGATGTGCTTCCCAACGAAGCGACCGGATTTAAAGAGAGTAAAATCTGGAGTATGTTATATGATTTCCAAAAGGATGCGGCACTTGCTGTTATCAATAAGCTCGAAAAATACAACGGTTGCATCCTTGCAGATAGCGTAGGACTTGGAAAGACCTTTACTGCTCTTTCTGTTGTCAAGTACTACGAAAACAGGAATAAATCTGTTCTTGTGTTATGCCCCAAAAAACTCACTGACAACTGGAATACATACAAAGATAACTATATAAACAACCCCATTGCCGCAGACCGGCTGCGCTATGATGTTCTCTATCACACTGACCTGTCCAGAAACCACGGCAAGTCAAACGGACTGGACTTAGACCGTCTGAACTGGGGCAATTATGACCTCATCGTTATCGATGAATCGCACAATTTTCGCAATGGCGGCGAGGTTTACGGGGATGATGCACGGGAAAACCGTTATCTCCGGCTTTTAAACAAGGTGATTCGTCCGGGTGTAAAGACAAAGGTGCTCATGCTGTCTGCAACGCCGGTAAATAACCGCTTTGTAGACTTGCGCAACCAGCTTGCACTTGCCTATGAGGGCAATTCCAGCCTGATAAATGAAAAGTTGAACACATCGAAACCAATTGATGAGATTTTCCGTAATGCGCAAAGAGCGTTTAATATCTGGAGTAATATGGAGCCGGAAAAAAGAACAACGGCGACACTATTGAAAATGCTGGATTTTGACTTCTTTGAAGTACTGGACAGTGTGACCATTGCGCGTTCACGTAAGCATATTGAAAAGTATTACAACATGGACGAAATCGGTAAATTCCCCGAAAGGCTCAAGCCTCTGTCTCTGCGGCCGAGCCTGACCGATTTGAGCAATGCCATCAATTATAACCAGATATATGATGAGCTTATGAAGTTGAATCTCTCGGTTTACATACCAACAGACTTCGTCTTTGAGAGCAGACGGGACAAGTATGTCGACCCCGACGTCAATATCAACCGTGCCGGGCGTGAGCAGGGTATCCGCCGGCTGATGAGCATCAACCTTTTGAAACGGTTGGAAAGCTCCGTCTATTCCTTCCGCCTGACTCTCCAACGCATAAAGAAGCTGATTGATGATACAATTGCTGAAATTGATAGATTTGAGGCTGGTGATGATGCTGATATCGAGATGTCTGATTTCAGCGAGGATACCGATTTCGATTATGATGATCAGAATACCGACTTTTTCACCTCCGGCAGACGAGTAAAAATCAACCTTAACGACATGGACTATGTTACCTGGCGTGCCACTCTTCAACAAGACTCAGACGTATTGGAGCTGCTGACGCTTATGGTCGCCGACATCACGCCGGAGCATGATACCAAGCTGCAGACCCTGCTGCGTCTGATCTCGGATAAAATAGACCATCCCATTAACGAGGACAATAAAAAAGTTCTCGTATTTTCAGCATTTTCTGATACTGCCGAATACCTGTACCAGAATGTGAGCGGGTTTATAAAGGACAAATATGGGCTTAACACCGCTATGATAACCGGCACGGTGGATGGGAAGACAACGATCCCGAAATTCAGGGCGACCTTCAATAATGTTCTGACTTGTTTTTCACCTGTTTCTAAAGATAAAGCGCTGCTTATGCCCGATTCAACCGACCGTATTGACATCCTCATAGCCACAGATTGCATTTCCGAAGGTCAAAACCTCCAGGATTGTGATTACCTCGTTAACTACGATATTCACTGGAATCCTGTCCGCATCATCCAGCGGTTCGGACGTATTGACCGTATCGGCAGCCGGAATGCGCGGATACAGCTTGTGAACTTCTGGCCGGATTTGACGCTGGACGATTATATCAACCTAAAAAGCCGTGTGGAAACCCGCATGAAAATATCCGTCATGACTTCCACCGGAGATGACGACCTTATCAATGCGGAGGAAAAGGGCGACCTTGAATACCGCAAGGCACAGCTCAAGCGCCTGCAAGAGGAAGTCGTCGACATCGAGGATATGTCCACAGGTATTTCCATTATGGACTTAGGATTGAATGAATTTCGCCTTGACCTGCTTGATTACATCAAGAATAACGGTGATTTGGACAAGACCCCTTTCGGCCTCCATGCGGTTGTTCCCGCGAAGGACGATGCGCCTCCCGGCGCGATATTTGTATTGAAAAACATCAACGGCAGTGTGAATATCGACAACCAGAACCGCCTCCACCCGTTCTATATGGTATATATTGCGGATGACGGCGAGGTCATCTGTGACCATCTGTCCCCAAAAGAAATGTTGGATAAGATGAGATATCTTTGTAAGGGAAAGGCAAAACCTTTTGCAGAACTGTGCCGCGCTTTTAATCAGGAAACCAAGGACGGCAGGGATATGCGCCGTCTTTCTGAATTGTTGAGCGATGCTATCAACTCCATTATTGACGTAAAGGAAGAAAGCGATATAGACAGCCTGTTCAAAAGCGGGGGTACCTCAGCTCTGAACACAAATATTACGGGGCTGGATGACTTCGAGCTGATATGCTTTCTTGTAATACGCTGACGGGAGGTGCCTTGTATGATTGATTTACCAAGAAGTACGGTATTCAACCGGCGAATACCGAAGCAGAAGTTCTATGAAAACCTGTCCGTGACTGCGGAGCTTAAGCGGATATTTGTAGAACAGATTAATGTGATTTACTGGAGGAATAAAATCTCCCCTACTACAGTGAACATTGCCGCTGGGGAAACAGTCGCGGAAATTGAGGTCATAGAAATACGCCTGAACCAGCCCGGCCTTGACAAGCGAGTACTGCAGCTGATTGACAGGGAGATCCCCTACCATATCCTCTTTCTGCTTGTGTATGAAGAGCAAATGCAGGCATGGATCGGCTACAAGGAACAGAGCCAGGGCGGTACGACGGCTTTCAAACCGGGAACTTATTATAACACCGAATGGCAGCCTGTGAATGAGATATCGCTGCGGATAGACGGACTCAGCATGGATGCCGTATATGAAGGCTTTATCCGGCAGATTGCCGGGGAAAGGCTGGAGGACAAAACCGGAGGCGATTTGAAAGATGCGGTCGCCCGTGATGAACGGCGGCAAAAGCTGCAAAAGGAAATCACTGCGCTGGAGAACAAGGTGCGCCGTGAAAAGCAGTTCAATATACAGGTCGCACTCAACGGTGAGTTGAAGAGATTGAGAAAGGAGCTTAATGCGCTATGATTAAGTTTAACAAGATTGAAAATGCTGAGATTTTCACAAGAGATTTCAGACCTCTTGTAAAAAACAATGAGATAGGCTTCCCGACAGGCGAGGAAATCGCTGTAATATATGGCCCCAATGGGACGGGTAAAACCAGCCTTATCAAGGTGTTGTCTAATGGGAAAAATACAAAGGTCGAGTTTCAGCATGAGGGACAGACCTACACTTCGGGGCAAGACGTTTTTCATATCATCAACGACCAAAATAACCGTAACATAATTGCAGGCGAAACAAAGGACTTCTTTCTTGGCGATAATATAAAACGAGAATTCGAGTTGCAGGAATTTATAATTTCTGAACGTACCAAAATTATCGGAGCTATTATCTCAATGCTAAAATCCAATCATGGGATTTCTGCAGCTAGTAGCCCCCTGATTGAATTCGTAACTGTGCCTGAAATTGCTGCGATTATTAAGGATATAGCGAACAATAAATCTAAAGGAGAAAAATACTCAACTGAGGATTTGATTGCAAAAATGAGAGCAATCAGTGTTGTTGAGATTCCCGAATATGATATTGCAAAGTTAAAATTCCTTAAAGATAACTTTGCAGATAAAGCCTCTATCATTCGTAAAATAGAGCAACTTGATGCCCAGACGCTGGCATCGAATCCACACATTCATGAGATTGAGGAGAATACCGAGGCTATCAGCATTCTTAATCGCTTTCATAAAGACCAGTGCATTGTTTGTGATACACAGGGCATTGACTGGGCGGCATTGCTTGCAGCAAAAACCCAAAACCGCACTTCTGTTTTTGAAGCATTAGACGAGAACGTTAAAGCACTTATTGAAAAAATTATTGAATTAGTGCCAGCTACTGACCCGTTCCAAATCAAACCGCTTCTGGTGGACGCAATTAGCAAGGGGGACAAAGCAAATATTATTGTTTTGATTACGGAATTCCAAGCGTATAAGACGCTCTATTGCCACCTTGTTCTTAATGATTTGGCTGGTCTGTTTGCAAGCAGCGAGTTGCCGGTAAAAATGGAGGAGTATCTGAAACTTTTAGATGAGAAGCCTGAAATAACCGAAGAGGATATGCTTTACATTGAAGAGATAATCAGTAACAGCATGAGTAAAAAACTCACTTTGGAAAGAGATGAGAAAAAGAATCTTCGGATTTACCTTTCAAGCCAAGAGTTTTTGGGGAAATCGCGCGAAGAATTGCCCTTGAGTACAGGTGAACAGAACTTCCTTTCCTTGACTTTCGAGTTTTTGAAAGCCAAGAATTCAGCTTGCCCTGTCGTTGTAATTGATGACCCTATTTCAAGTTTTGACTCAATCTATAAGAATAAGGTCGTTTACGCTATCGTTAAGATGTTACATCATAAGAAGCGGATAGTCTTGACACACAATACAGATTTACTTCGCTTGCTTGAAAGCCAGTATAAAAATTGCTACAAATTATATCTGCTCAACAATACTGAAGGTGAAGAAAACGGCTTTATTCCAATAAACCACAAAGAGCAAGATATGCTAATAAGCCTTGAAAAACTCCTTTCAACCTTTAGGAAAAGTATATTTCCGCACATTCAGGACACAGACCTGTTCTTGATTTCTATGGTACCGTTTATGCGTGGGTACTCCAACATCATTAACAACACCGATATATCGGATAAACTGACACAATTAATGCATGGGTATAAAACTGAAAAAGTTGATGTAGCTCAAATATACATCACTCTGTTCGGGAACAAAGATAATAAAATACCAGCTTCTTACGAAATATCCGTTTCAGATATTTTAAGTAAGACAGTGGATGGAGTACACATCCTCGATAACACTCAGTATCCCTTATTAGATAAAACATTGCGGCACTCTTTTACTTACCTGTTTCTTCGACTACTGGTGGAAAAGGCACTCGTCGCGAAGTTTGGTATTGATACCGACAGAAACAAGCAGTTAGGTCAGATAATTTCGGCAGCTTACCCTGATGAAAATGATATTGCACAGATTCGGAATCGTATCAGACTAACCTCGAAAAAGACTTTGATAAACGAATTTAACCATTTTGAGGGGAATTTAAGCATCTTCCAGCCGGCGATTGATATAACAGACCAAGCTCTCGGCAAAGAACTGACATAGTGACTTTTGTAAGTAATCTTTAGGGAGGAACAATAACATGGATAAATTGCGATTTGAATCGGCGAACTTAACCACCGGAAACATTGAAAAAATTGCTAAAATGTTTCCCGGCGTTGTTACTGAAGGAAAAGTGAATTTCGACCTGCTTCGCTCCCTGCTGGGTGACGAGGTACACGGCGATGAAGCATAATGAGTTTACTTGGGTAGGCAAAAGGGCTGCCATTGCCGAGGCCGGCAGACCTATCCGCAAGACACTGCGTCCCTGCATGGAGGAAAGCAAGAACTGGGACACCACCGAAAATCTTTACATTGAGGGCGACAATCTCGACGTACTGAAGCTGCTGCAGGAAAGCTATCTCGGCAAGGTTAAGATGATCTACATCGACCCACCTTATAATACGGGCAACGATTTTGTTTACCGCGATAACTTCACGCGGGACAAGGATGAATATGACGAAGAAGCGGGAGTGTATAACGAGGATGGCGACCGCCTGTTCCGCAACACTGAAAGCAACGGACGGTTTCATTCCGACTGGTGCAGCATGATGTATCCACGGCTTGTGTTAGCGCGGAATTTACTGCGTGATGATGGGGTTATTTTTATCAGTATTGATGATAATGAAGTGGCGCAATTAAGAAAAATTAGCGATGAGGTGTTTGGGGAGGGTAATTTTATAGCACAGATCTCAAACACCAATAATCCAAAAGGGCGCTCTGATGATAAATATGTAGCAACTGCACATGAATATGTGATGATTTATGCTAAATCCATAATCATGCTTGATTGGTATGGGTTTGAGCCAACGGAAGAAATTATTAAACGATATAACAAAGTGGACACTAATGGAAAAAGGTATAGAGAGATAGACTTGCGAAAAACTGGTGAAAATGACCTTAGAGAGGACCGTCCGAATTTATTTTACTACTTTTACTTTAATGAAGAATCAGGCGATTTTTATCCTTCAAAAAATGATAAAGCCGTTGACGGATACATTCAAATAAAGCCACAGCGTGAGGATGGAAAAGAGGGCAATTGGAGATGGGGAATGGATACTGCTCTTAATAAAATATCGAACCTGATCCCTAAATTTATGCCTGCACGAAAAGTGTGGGGAGTAATAGAGAAAGATTATTTAGAGAAGCGCACATTGATAAAACCAACCAGCTCGTGGACTTTTAAAGATGTAAATAGTGAAAGAGGTAGTGAAGAATTTATCTCTTTGGGATTTGATAAAAGGATATTCCCGAAACCGAAACCTATTGGAACGATAAATCGTTGCTTAAAGCTGGCAACATCAAACGATTCTATCATTCTCGACTTCTTCTCTGGCTCTGCCACCACCGCCCACGCGGTAATGCAGCTCAATGCCGAGGACGGCGGCAAACGCAAATTCATCATGGTGCAGTTACCCGAACCCTGCTCCCCTGAAAGCGAAGCTGCAAAGACTGGTTATAAAAACATCTGCGAAATCGGCAAGGAGCGAATCCGCCGTGCCGGGGAGAAGATTAATTCGGAATTAAGAATTCGGAATGCGGAATTGAGGGAGCAAGATAATTCCGAATTACGCATTACGAATTCCGAATTAGGCGGCAATTCCGAATTACGCATTACGAATTCCGAATTAGACATCGGCTTCCGCGTCCTCAAGCTGGATTCCACCAATATGCGGGACGTGTACTATGCGGCGGGCGAATACACCCAGGATTTGCTCTCAATGATGGAAGACAACATCAAAGACGACCGCACCGATATGGATTTACTCTACGCGTGCTTGTTAGATTGGGGACTGCCCCTCTCCATGCCTCACAAAACCGAAGTATTGAATGCAAGCGGCGAGATTGTCGCTAATTCCGAATTACGCATTCCGAATTCCGAATTATTCACCGTTCATACCTACAATGACGGTGACCTTATCGCCTGCTTTGATAAACACATCAGCGATGCAGTGGTTAAGGAAATCGCCAAGCGCCAGCCGCTGCGCGCTGTGTTCCGCGACAGCAGCTTTGCCAGCTCACCCGAAAAAATCAATGTGGAGGAGATTTTTAAATTATTGGCTCCGAACACGAGCGTGAGGGTGATCTGATATGAAACAGGAAGATAAAATCATTTTATACACGACAGACAGCGGCAATGTGAGCGTTTCGGTACGATTTGAAGACGAAAACTTTTGGATGACGCAAAAAGCGATTGCGGAGCTGTTTGAGACAACGACGGCAAATATCAACATCCATATTAAGAACATTCTGGATGACCAGGAGTTGGATGCCGATTCAACTATTAAGGATTTTTTAATAGTTCAAACCGAGGGCAAACGCGAGGTCAGCCGCAAGGTACAGTTCTACAGCCTGGACATGATTATCGCTGTTGGATACCGCGTTAACTCGAAAAAAGCGACGCGCTTCCGTCAATGGGCGACCAAAACGCTGCACGAATACATCCAAAAAGGCTTTGTCCTGAATGACGAACTGCTGAAAAACGGCAAGCCTTTCGGCAAGGACTACTTTGACGAGCTGCTGGAGCGCATCCGCGAAATACGCGCCAGTGAGCGGAGGGCATATCAGAAGATTGCCGATGTGTTCGAGCAATGCAGCTATGACTATGACAAAAACAGCAACTTGACAAGGGAGTTTTACGCTTTTGTACAGAATAAGCTCCATTATGCCATAACCGGAAAGACCGCTGCCGAGTTGATTGCCGAGCGGGTCAGCCTTGAGCATCCAACAATGGGGCTGACTACATGGAAAGCGGCGCCTGATGGCAAAATCCTCAAACGGGATGTGGTAATTGCGAAAAACTACCTCAATGAAAAGGAGCTTTCGCGCCTGAACCGCATCGTGACCATGTTTATTGACTACGCCGAGCTAATGGCAGAGGACGAAGTGCCGATGAGCATGGCGGACTGGCTGCGCGAAACGGATAATTTTCTGCAGAATAACCGTCGTAAAGTCCTTGAAGGCAAAGGCACGGTTTCCCATGAAGATGCGGTAAAAAAGGCGGAGGATATTTATGAGCAGTTCCGCATTCAGCAGGACAGGGACTACATTTCGCAATTCGATAAAGAGATGGCAAAATACTTAAGGGGCGAAGGAGGCAAGGACGAATGAAACTGCAGTTCAAGCACCAGAAATTCCAGGCAGACGCAGCGAAAGCGGTGTGTGATGTGTTTGCCGGACAACCTTACCTCACGCCCAGCTATATGATGGACAAGGGTTATGTAAAAAATGAACAGATAGCTCTTGATGAAGTGGAACGCTTTACCGGTTTTGGCAACTCGCGGCTTGTGCCGGAATTGAATGATGGCGTTATCCTTGAAAACATCAATAAAATCCAGCGCGGCAATCAGATTGAGCCATCCAGGCAATTGGAGGGGAGATATAACCTGACCGTGGAAATGGAAACCGGCGTCGGTAAAACATACACATACATCAAGACCATGTACGAGCTCAACAAGCGCTACGGCTGGAGCAAGTTCATTATCGTTGTGCCAAGCGTTGCCATACGGGAAGGCGTATATAAGTCGTTACAGATTACCGAGGAGCATTTTGCGGAGGAATACGGCAAGAAAATCCGGTATTTCATCTACAATTCGGCGCAGCTTACCGAGATTGACCGCTTTGCTTCGGACAGCGCCATCAACGTGATGATTATCAATTCTCAGGCATTTAACGCCCGCGGCAAGGATGCACGACGCATCTATATGAAGCTGGATGAATTCAGAAGCCGCAAACCTATTGATATCCTTGCGAAAACAAACCCCATTCTTATTATCGACGAGCCTCAGTCGGTGGAAGGCGCGGCCGCAAAGGAACGCTTAAAAGAGTTCAATCCGCTGTTCACCTTGCGTTATTCTGCAACACACAAAAAGGACAGTGTTTACAATATGATTTACCGCCTGGACGCAATGGAAGCCTACAACAAGAAGCTGGTCAAAAAGATTGCCGTTAAGGGCATTTCTGTTACGGGCAGCACAGCTACAGAAGGGTATGTGTATCTGGAAAGCATCAATCTCTCCAAAGGCAACCCCACTGCCACCATTGAATTTGACGTGAAGGGCACGACCGGTGTCCGCAAGGCGACACGCATTGTCGGTGAGGGGTATAACCTGTTCCCCAATTCCGGTGAGCTTGCCGAATACAAGAATGGATATACCGTATTGCGGATTGACGGTCGGGACAGCTCCATCGAGTTCACCAACGGCATCAGGCTCTTTGCCGGTGATGTTGTCGGCGCAGTCAGTGAAGAGCAGCTTCGGCGTATCCAAATCCGGGAAACGATCCTTTCTCATATAGAGCGGGAACGACAGTTGTTTTATAAAGGCATCAAGGTGCTGTCGCTTTTCTTCATCGACGAGGTGGCAAAGTACAAGCGGTACGATACCGCCGGACAAGCCTTTAATGGTCTCTATGCCGATATGTTTGAGGAAGAATACAGGCAGGTTGTCAGTAATCTTCAGCTTAAAATCGATGACGGCGATGAATATCTCAAATATCTTGGTGGCATAACCGCCGAAGAAACCCATGCCGGGTATTTTTCCATAGACAAAAAAAGCCATCGTATGATAGACAGCAAATTAGGCGACAGACAAGCGCGCACATCCGATGATGCGGATGCATATGACCTGATTATGAAAAACAAAGAGCGTCTGCTGGATCGCCGTGAGCCGGTGAGGTTTATTTTCTCTCACTCTGCTCTCCGCGAAGGCTGGGACAATCCGAATGTGTTTCAAATATGCACCCTCAAGCAGAGCGGCAGCGATGTCCGCAAGCGTCAGGAAGTCGGGCGGGGCTTAAGATTGTCTGTAAACCAGAATGGCGAGCGTATGGATACGAATTTGCTGGGTGAGGATGTCCATAATGTGAATGTCCTCACCGTTGTGGCAAATGAAAGCTATGACAGTTTCGCCAAAGGGCTTCAAACCGAACTTGCCGAGGCTGTAGCTGACCGGCCTCGTATGGTAACGGCAGATCTATTCAGGAACAAGGTCATTAAAGATGCCAATGGAACTGAGCAGGTGGTGGATATTGACCTTGCCCAAAGCATTTATGAGGGGCTTATCACCAGCGGATATGTAAAGAAAGGCGTTCTCACCGGCAAATATTATGAGGACAAGAAAAACGGCAAGATTGAGATTGCCGAAGAAGCCGCAGATTGCAAAGAGTCTGTCATCGCGATTCTCGACTCCATCTATGACAGCCGCGCAATGCAGCCGGAGAACGCACGGAAAAACAACGTCGAATTGAAACTGGACAAATCCAGGCTGGGCTTGCCGGAATTCCAGAAGCTCTGGTCCCAGATAAACGCCAAGTCCGTATATGTGGTGGAATTCGACCAGGAGGAGCTGATTCAAAAAGCAATATCAGCGTTAAACCGCGAACTTCGTGTCTCCAAGATATTTTTCAAGGTTGAAAGCGGCACGATGAGAGACATACAATCTCGGGAACAACTGCAGCAGGGAACCGCCTTTGTGAAGGAGGAAAACGAGGTTTACAAAGCTGAAATTTCCTCCAGTGCTGCGGTAAAATATGACCTTGTCGGTAAAGTAGTCACCGAAACGGGGCTTACCAGAAAAGCAGTTGTGAACATTCTGCGTGGAATTGAAAAGACTGTCTTTGACCAGTTTGCGAACAATCCGGAGGAATTCATTATCAAGGCGGCACAGATCATTAACGAGCAAAAAGCAACAACGATTATTCAGCACATTACCTACAATAAGCTGGATGCCGTTTATGATACCACCATTTTCACCGAGCCGACGCTAAAGGGACAGCTTGGTGTGAACGCAATGGCAGCGAACAAGCATTTATATGACCACATTCTCTATGATTCCGCAAATGAGAGAGCCTTTGCGGAAAGCGTTGATACCAGCAATGAGGTGGCGGTCTATGTGAAGCTTCCGAATGGTTTTTACATCAGTACGCCGGTCGGAAAATATAATCCCGACTGGGCGATAGCTTTTCATGATGGTAAGGTGAAGCATATCTACTTCGTTGCCGAGACGAAAGGTTCCATGTCCACCATGCAGCTCCGCATGGTGGAAGAAGCGAAAATCCACTGCGCTCGTGAGCACTTCAAGGCTATCAGCACCGATTCAGTTGTGTATGACGTGGTGGACAGTTATGCAGCGTTATTGGATAAGGTGATGAGTTGATCTAATCTTTGATTGGAGGGGGGTAGGTGTGGATATGGGCATTGATTTATTTTCGACAAGTCAAAAAGACGAGGTCAGTTACAAAAGTCAGCTCTTTGACCAGTATAAGCTATATGTTGAAATGACAGATAGAATAAGCCAGCGCAGGACAACGGCTAATACATTTTTCGTAACCGCTAATGCGGCATTATTGACAGTAGCTTCGTGGTTCAAGGACGATTTTGGCAAATACATGTATCTTATATCCGTTGTAGGAATAATAATCTCCCTGTTTTGGTTTTTCTGCATCAGAAGTTATAAGCAACTTAATTCGGGGAAGTTCAAAGTGATTCACGAGATAGAGAAGGCGCTGCCACTTCGCCTTTTTGAATATGAATGGGAAGTCCTTGGCAAAGGTAAATCATTCAAAAAATATTGGCCGCTTTCTCATGTTGAATGTACCGTTCCATTCATTTTCATTGGTCTTTATGCGGTACTGAGTATATTCAATATTATAAAATTTTAGGAGGGAATCGTTATGACGTACAATCTGTTTATTAGCCATTCATGGACATACTCGGATGCTTATGAAAAGCTTATCGGACTTCTCAACAGTGCCCCGTAGTTTTCGTATAAAAATTATTCGGTGCCCAAGGACGACCCCATACATAACGCTCCAAACCAAACACCATTAAGAAATGCTATCAGTAATCAGATGGCACCCACAAGTTGTGTTTTAGTGTTGGCCGGAGTATATGCGACGTATAGCAAGTGGATAAATATTGAACTTGACCTTGCAAAAAACGAATTTTATACTCCGAAAAAGATTATCGCTATACAACCGTGGGGTGCTGAAAAGACGTCCACTGTTGTGAAAAACGCCGCCGACGTTATCGTCGCTTGGCAAGCAAGTTCAATTATAAATGCAATAAAAGGGCTGTGAATTGTTAAAAAAGTGGACTACACCGGCATACAGGAGAGGCACTATCCCTTGCGGGAAAATGCCTCTCTTCCTTTTTCCGTATCGGTTTGGGGTATGGTTCAGTAAGTTTCCCTATTAAACCGTGCCTTTGGGCGGCCGACCTTTTTTTGTTCACTGGCAGACATTCGGTTGACAGAAAATTAACCTTGTCTGGGTTCCTGAAGAACAGACAGGCCAACCCTCCGAGGATTAGACTTCTTCAACCGTGATATGATGGATTAAACAGCCATGTTCATTCGTACAGTCACCGTCAGGGGCGTACGTCACATGCACATCGTACATACCTAT
>QZIR01000002.1 GCA_003604975.1 Desulforudis sp.
AGTGATTACTGCGGGGTATAACCTTCAGCAGTTCCAAGCTAGCATCTCGCAGCGGTTCAAGTTCAGATGGGGTCGTCAGCCATACCTTCATTAATATAGTAATAATCTTCTCTCGGTTGCCACGCACAGCGCTACCGCCGATGGAGACTTTATTTTCTAGGATACCCTGCAGGGCATCATTAATCGACTGCTTGTCGTTTCCTGCTAAGATAAGGTTTGCTGTCTTCTCGAGCCACTCCAAGCGTACCCGCTGGCTGAAACCAACTTGTTGTGTAAGGTTCTTCATCCGCTCCTCCTCGTAATCTGTACAAGGGGAACGATGAGTTCTTCGATTGAGATACCTCCATGACATACCGTGTTTTTTCCCTCTTGAACGAATGCCTGTCCGACCGGTGCCAAGAGAGCAAGATAGTCTTTAGGGAGGCCAATGGGCTCCCAGGCCAGTGCGGAAGGAAAGCCTTCTTTTACTGTGCCACGAAGGCCTTCATCGGAATAAATCCGGACTCTTTCTCCTCGCAGGTCCGCTACAGCTCCCTCGGCTGGTTTACCACAGCCCTCAGCCTCGATATTGCCATGATCAGAAGTGAGATAGATATGAAAGCCATGGTCAAGGAGTAGATTGATAAGTGAATTCAGATAAGGTTGCGTGGCCCACTGGCGCACTTGGTTGTACATCCCTGCAGCACCCAGTTGCATCCCGTGCATTATCTTGTCGACCTTGTCTACGACCAGCCCGGCTATTTTTACCTTGGGATGAGATAGTGCTTCCGAAACGGCATCGAGATTGCCCTCCCCCAGCCCCTTCATGTATATAACCTCGTTGGGTGCGTGCCCTTGGTCAGCCCAGAATTGTGTCCAGAGCGATGGCTCCTTCTCAGTGCCATTGATACTGTTTGGGAAAAAGAGGGGGGCTTTGCCGGCAAAGGCAGCCTGGCGCGAAACCGATGTGAGCGAAGGGATCCAGGCGAATACCGCTCGCTCCTTAAAGCGAAGGCCTGCTTCCCTAAATGGAAGCGCATCGCGGATTACCATCCATTGCCCCAGGGAAAGGCCGTCAACCAGGAGCATAGCAACCTTGGCGCTGCGCCCTTCCTCAATTTGTCGAGCCAGGAATCGCGGAATATGATGCAGCATGACCGGAGGAGCCGGAGGCAGATTGACGAGCCCTGCGTACCTTTTTAAAAGCCATGCACTAAAAGCGCTGCCCAGTTTGGCCTGCAAACTCTTTACACGTTCCCCGATCTCAGCAAGAGCAACTCCGGGCTGCCCACTTACAATCAGAGATAACTCTGCCCATCCTCGGGCGAAGCTGAACCAATCAGTATACTTAGCATCCTCAACCGGAACGGATTCTTCGAGATTATCGAGAAGCCTGCCCAAACGGCGGGAGCGGTCCTCAACAGGGTCGGATAAAACACCAACGTTCACCCAAGTCTTGGACAGAGCATCGGAATATGCATGAGGAACAGAACGAAGTAGCCCCTCAAGAAACAAATTATCGATGTAAACCCGGATGTCGTGATGGTCGAAGGGCAAATCAATGGGGCCTTTAACGGCAGGCTTGTATGGTTCGCCTCCTTCTCGATCGCTGGCTTCTCCATCAGCAGTCATACGGTCCAGAAAGTATGGCCAACGCTCCTGAAGAAACGTGAAGAAAACTTCGCGATCGGAAATGAGAACTTCAAGCGGCCAGTCATCAAAGGTATCGTTCTGGCCTAGTAGTTGAATTAGCCGCTCATCCAAGCTCGGAGGGATTTGCTGGTCATGATAATGGCGCCTTATTAGCATTAACAACAAATCCGAGGTTTCTTTGTAAAGCTCCGGAGCTATCTGAAAGACGTGGAGAAGGATAAAATCCTTAGTTGCGTTATCCCCCAGCCGTCCAGGTGTATGCCGCTTCTGAGCATCATACAAGGCAGCAAGGTCCCCCCTGTCCAATGCGGCCACCACCGGATAACTCAAATTTGGGAAGATGTCACCGAGGTTAAAGGAGAGCTTACGCCCGGCCTGGAGCAAATCATAAGGCAACTCGCCGAGGTCACTAGCTGGAGAACGCATAACCACAATCAGTTCAGTTTGTTCTCCCAGGTCCCAGCGTGAACGGAATCCAGATTCATAAGCGTAGCGGAACGCAATATGGTCTTCGAAGGGAATTAGCTCGAAGCCACGCTCGTGAATTCCTTCGAGGATACCTTCTTCGAGTAGGAGGCCGTCCGGATCTGCCACCAAGGTGAGCCGGGCGACCTTAGGGGTTAACTCCTTTAGGATTTGGTCACGCCAACTACTCATGTATACCCTCCACTCTAATCACGAGTAAGGGCGTCATCTCCGGAAAGACCTGCTCATTCTTGACTAGTTGCTCCTGCATGGCTTGCTTTTCTTGCCCCAATAGTTTTAAGCGGTGGCTGCGAACCTGAGGCAGACCTATGCGTTCGATTGCTTTGCTACGTGCAGCGAAAGCATCAGCAGCCTTCTCCCGTTCTCGCACCAGGTGTTCCCGGTGCTCGGCTACCAACGCTTCGTATACGGGCTTCCCATATTCCTCGGCGGCCATCTGCAGTTGTGCGAAGACGTTCTGAGAATCCTCGCTGTCAAGAAGGAAGCGGACCTCGGGTCCGGTTGAAAGCAACTGATCCCAAATATGCCTAGCCGTTGGCATGAAGACCTTGCCATTGTCGGCCAGGAATAGCGGCATGACCCTCCGACGGTTCCATTCGGCTGTGGAGATAGCGATTCGCCACAGGGACCAGAATCCCCGGGCCTCTTCAGTCACGTCGGAGATTGAAACAACCGGAACCTGCTGGCCTGGTGCAAAGTAAGGAATTCGCATTGCCAATCCTCTTACCCTTGGGTCTTCCAGTGTGAGGTGCTTGGCAGCTGGCAACCTCTCCGCTTCCTTGCTGGTGAACACTACATTCGAATAAACATGGCCATCAGGCCAGGTAAGGTGCCAGCTTGTTCCCTTATGCTCCGCCGACCCTCCGTGAGCTTTCAGGTAGCTCACGGTCATGTTCTCGACCCAATACGGGAATGGGTGGGCAAGCAGCCGCTGAGCTTCACCCGGTTCCAGGTCTCCGGTTTCTCCAAGTATGGACGAGGTCGTGCGCGCATCTCTAGCCTGCTCCTGCAGAAGAGTGATTACATTGTCCACGGAGTCTTCCACCCTATCCGGGTTGAGGATAGCTTCTACGTACATCGCATCGAACATGCGACCTGCCTGGGCGGAATCCAGCACATCGCCGGTCTTGTCGACCCCGAATTCCTCGAGAATCACTGCGAGTTTCTGCTCTAGTACCTCCCGGACCCGATGCTCGACTGATCCCTCGAAGACGAAGTTAACCGCTTGAACGGTGTGGGTCTGACCAATGCGATCCACACGGCCAATACGCTGTTCGAGTCGCATCGGATTCCAGGGAATATCATAGTTAATCACCACGTGGCAGAACTGGAGGTTCAATCCCTCTCCCCCGGCATCCGTAGAAACAAGAATGCGAGCATCTTCTGCGAATGTCTTCTGGGCTTGTTCGCGTTCCTCAATATCCATGGAGCCATTAAGACAGACGACCGAAAAGCCCCGCTCGGTGAGGAAATTGCTCAGCATCTCCTGGGTTGGAACGAACTCGGTAAATACTAACACTTTTAACTCCGGGTCTCCCTCTTCTGCCTGGAGACGATAGAGCCAGTCCAGCAAAGCCTCAGCTTTGGCGTCCGGCGCCTTCTGCATGCATCTGGTCGCGGCTTCCATCAGAAGTTTGACCTCGGCGCGCTCGTTCTTAAGTGCCTTGAGGCGTGTGCCAAGCAATATATCAACCTGTTCCTGACCATCCAGGTCTGCCCAGTCATCATCGGAGGCTGAGAACATTGACAGTTGCTCCCGGGGAGCATCAAGTGCTTCCAATCTCCTCTCTAGTGTAATGTGGATAGCACGGGTACTGGAGACTACCAAGCGCTGCATAAGGATCATCAGAAAGCCGATGTAGCTGCGCTTCTCCCGCATAGCCTGGTTATAGCCCTCGCGCACATATTCCGTGACAGCATCGTAGAGAACCTGCTGATCTCGGTGGTGCTCACCCCATGAAACGGGTATGAGTTGCGTGCGGCGTGGCTTGAACAACGGACTACCCTCTGCGTCTATGGTGTGCCGCTTTTCGGTGCGTATGACGTGCGGTTGAACCCTTTCCCGGGTGACGCTATCGACATCCGGGAACTCTTGGGCGTCTATCAAGGAGACTAGTCGGTGGAAGGCATCAGTTTTTCCTTGGTGCGGAGTTGCAGAGAGCAGAAGTATGTATGGCGATGCCTCGGAGAGTCCTTGCCCCAGCTTGAAGCGGGCCACCTGGTCTGTACTGCCGCCGAGCCGGTGCGCCTCGTCTACGATGACCAAATCCCAGCCGGCGGAAATCAGGTCTTCAAACCGTTCGCGATTGTACTCGTCCACCTGCGCTGCGGACCATCCCCGGCGTTTATCCAGAGGCTTTACCGAGTCCATCGGTACAACAACCTGGGACAACACCTGCCAGGCATTGTTGGGCATGATTTCCTGGTCATCAATTCCCATGACCTCGCTCCTTGAGCCGAGACTATGTGGGATTCTTCTTAATGTTTTCAAATCATCCGGGAGAACAAGCTGAAATGTTTCTCCGAAATGGAAGCGCATCTCGCTAACCCATTGAGTTACTAGCCCTTTCGGAACAATGACTAATGTACGCTTGACTAGCCCTCGGAGTTTTAGTTCCTTCATGATGAGTCCGGCCTCGATGGTCTTGCCCAAGCCTACCTCGTCCGCCAGGAGATAGCGTACTCGGTCGTTGGAGATGGCACGGGAAAGGGCTCGTATCTGATGCGGCAAGGGAATCACAGAGGATTCAATGGGCGCAAGCATCACATCCCGGGTAAGGGCATCGGCCACCCGTGCAGCAGCAGCAATATAGGAAATGCCCTCTGGCGAACCTGTCAAGGCATTTTCCATAGGCCCCAACCTCAAGGCTGAAACACGGATTACAGTGTCTCGACCAGGTAGCCAGACGCGGCAAATCGCCTCTCCCCAAAGCGTTTGGGTCTCGATGATTTGGCAGGGCTGCCCGTAGTCTAGGCTGCAGTACCATGAGCCGTTTATCAATAACCATATCTCCTTTTCCAATGGCCATTGGGTTTCGACCGTACTTCCCTAAGAATTCTGTTTATTTCGTTCATCCCGCGTCCTTGTCGATCAATCAACTCCTTCCTTCGTATCCGATTATGGATTGATAGGTAGCATTCAGCATAGAACTTCTTGATTTCTTCCGAATAAGATTCGCGATAACCATTATCAATTTCTAAAAACTTCTTTGCACAAAATACGACAAGATCCGATAGCTGGACCATTGGATTCTTCTGCGAGTCAATAGGGTAACTGAACTCGACAATCCACTTGATGCGATGGGCAGCTGCCCCTTCAAATCGCCGCGCTCGAGTTATACGCTCTATGTCAGCTTGAAACTGTTCCTTCGCATCAATGATGAGCATGCCTCTAGCTGATGAGCCAAGTTGGTTTCTTACAAACCAATTGATGTAGGTGATGAGGTAATCATACGCAATATGGTATGGCGTCATGGTGTCGTAAGGGATTGCTACACAACAAGAACTGGACTTCAGCTTCGCTTTGTCGATTGCGTACAGGTGGACATCATGGCTACGCTCCTCCAGCAAGCCAAGGACACTCTTTGCCAAATTGTTACGCCTCTCTCTAGCATGGCCAGAGAATGGGCCGTCGCCATCCGGGGATAGAAGATGTTCGGCATGCAATTCAAAGTTCTGAGGTATTGCGCCACTGAAATACTTTTCGATAATCTTAGCCATCGACTCTTGAGTGCTGTTCCAACCCTCGTCTCTAACGCTTATGCCGCCAAGAACAAAGATTGGTTGCTCGGTATTTCCAAGATCTTTGCCGGTACAACCAGCTTCATCAAGATAATAGAAATGCATTATTTAGGATTCCCTTCATAAAAGTTAATCATGAGTCCTCTCCTGAGCGAGTGAGAGCTTGGTCGTACCACATGAGGAGCTTGGGATCCTCTTGCAGTACGCTTTCAGGTATCTTACGGGCCACCATAAGAATTGTCTCATAGTCGTGTTCCTGCCATGCTTTCTTGAAACCAGTACGAACTGCTTCAAGACGAAAGACCTTCAACCGATTTTGACTGGATGTTCGATAATCCTCAAACTCCTTTAGCAAGGATCTCTCTCGCAGCTTCTCCAAATCGCCAGCCTTGGTAGGTTCTGGTACATACCATCGATCCTTGCCTTTAGCACGAAGGCTTTCGTCATCCTTGGGAAGGTTGCGAAGTTCCTTGAAGTTTGTGGATTGGTAACTATGGATCTGGGTAGGAACCTCACCTTTTCCGTCATAACGCAGGAAGTTCTGCTCAAGGAGCTCTAAGAGTTCGAGGGGCTTTTCGTGCTTTTGCCATCCGCCAATCTCCCTAAGAAATTGCGGGTGCATTTCTTGAAAAGTCTGGGGCTTCTTTTCAAGCTGCTGCTTGAGCCATTGGATAGCTGATGACTCATCGAGCACGAAAAGTTGGAGTTGCATGACTTCCCGGACATTCATACGCTTTTTATCGTATTCGGCCGCCTGCTCGGAAAGGAAGTACATTCCATCCCTCTCCGAGAAGCGTTGGGCTAACCCTGCGTAGAAATCACTTGCAGATAATGGCACTGTCACTCCCCTTTGGACGTGAAAAGCCACCATGCGGTCGAAAAGTAGGTAGTTCTGTCGCTCGGCGATTATTTCAGCCTGGTCGTCCTTGGAGACAAAGACTGGGAGCTGCTTCAGGTGGGTGCGGATGAAGTCCCACACACCGTCCTCCGTGCCAGCTTCAAGTTTGAAGCGCTCCTCAAAGCCGCCGTTGGGCTTGTAGGCTGAGATGACAAGATCTTGTTTAACCGCCCCCGCTCTATTGACCACATTGAATGTCCCTTGCTTCTTGTCCAGAACACGGACATCTGCAACGGTGAACCCCGCTCTCCATAGAGCCTCTTGAATTGCCATCCATACACTGTTCTGCGAATTGTGGAACTCAACTGTTATCCATCGGCCAGGCTTCAGGATTCTATATGCATGTGTAAACGCTCCAATCATCAGGCCTTGATAGAATGACAGGTCCTTATCGTGTACGTAATTCAATACGCAGTCCTGTTCTAGCTGTGTATGCACCTTTATCCAAGCCTCGTGGAAGAAGTTAAGTTCCGCATACTGCAAAGATTCACCGAAAGGCGGATCGGTGAATATGTAGTCAATTGAGTTGTTCGGAATGTTGGTGAGGTAGGTGTGAGATTGGCAAGTAACGATAGCCTCTGCCGACTCTGTGATTAGGCAAAGGGATACAAATGACTTATTCTTCCGTTCAATCACATCGAATGCATTCTTTTCAATCTGAAGAGAAGGAACATACAACGTGCCTGATTGCGCACCTTTACCGGTTCCGTCCCTATAACGTTCACGCCTCGATAGCAGTGTTAAGACAGATGACCAGAGAAAGAGCAATTCAGGCTTGCATCCGCGAAACTCCTCTGAGTTTATTAACTCAAATGCACGGCTCACAATTGCTAACGCCCTCTGAGTATACATCTGTGGAATCGTCGATATCCCTGAGCCAGATTTCACTTTGCGGGTCTGTCGACCATGGGGGAACTCCTCAGGTGGCACCCATGCTAACGACTGTCGGCTAATTTTCTCAATTCTTTCCTGATCGTACATGGTCACAGGAAACCTATAAGTTCGGTTCCCCACCCGAGCAGAAACTTCGACGAGCTCGCACCTCGCTTCTTTTCGAACTTGACCATAAGCCGCATCGATGGAAGCCGTCCATACCCTATCCAGGCTATCCTTTGTCAGATCTGCGTTACAGGATGGGCAAAGAAAAGTGTTTTTTAGACTGTATGTTAGTGAATCAACAGCAAAAGTAAACAAGGGAGCCGAATATGTGCAATGAGGACAGGCGAAAACTTCTGACCACACATAGAATTTCGCAATACCAAGGGATTGAGATTCTGGATCTCTTGTGGTGTAGCAATCTACAAATTCTGCCTTCAGTGTGTCGATAAACTTTTTAACAGAGATGGACGAGTATTTCAAGGAGTGGAAATCATTGTATCGAGCAGCCACAAACGATGCAATTGGCGAGAGATCACAAAGAATAGCGTGTCGAATACCTATTTTCCCAATTCGCTTACCTTCCGTGTCCAGAGCAGTTCCGTCTTTCTGCACCCTCAGCTCGAGCGATTCCACTGTTGCTCTGTCCGCACACATCTGTGCAGCAACGCCTGCCATGCCAGTTCCACAGAATCCGTCAAAGACTATATCTCCCGGCTCAGTGTAGTGAAGGATGTATCGCATTATTGCCTTATGCGGAACTTTGGTGTGGTAAGAATGTGCGCTATATATCGGGTCATTCTTTCCTTCGCTTACGTCCGCGGCAAATGGTTCTCGCTTATATGGTTCGTTTGGGTCGTATGGTTTTCCACGGAGCTTGATAAAATTCGCGATAAAGGGGTTGGGGCAAGCTGTATAGTATGGTGGGTCGGATAGGGCAAGGATGTCTTCGTCTGAGCCAATGGGGAAACCTTCAATCTTGCGGAATTCGGGATCTTTCAGCCTCTCCCGTAGCTTCTCCACAAAATATTTCCTTCGTTCCTCGTCGTTCGGGAATGTTATACCCAGACATTCAACCGGCCCCTCGGGGGTGGAAGCTGCGTGTATATCAAAATGGCCCTGGTCGGATATTTTCCTAGCCATAAGGTCGCTCCTACTCTATTACGATCCTTACCTTGCCAGGTTCCTTGCCTTTGGTGAGCCCATCCAAGTATTTTTCAAATCGCTTCTTCATTTCCTCCGGAGTAGCCGGCGCTCCACCCTCGATAAGCACGGAACGCAAATCCCCGGCTTTGATTGATACCTTTATGAGCCCGGAGAGGACTTCTTTCAGGGCATTGATGAAATCCTGACCCAGGTCATCCGGCAATACTTGCTCCTTGATGAAACCATCAACTAGCTTACGCTGCTTTGGTTTGAGCAGGCTGAGGTTTCCTTTGGTGGTCGGGTCTTCGAGGTTGTTCAGCAGTGTCTGGGTCCAGTTTTCTACCAACTTATCGAGTTCGTCATCCAATCCGTCAAGCATCACGGCAGCTGGTACGGTTGCCGTCTCGATGGCGGGTCTGAAGATGCAATGTGGACACTCAGGCGAAGCATCGAGTTCATGCTCAGTGAGGGCAAAACAGCTCTTTAAGGAAGCCAGCCGGTTCTGGAAGTCGGAAAGGTGCTGGAGCGGCATCAGGTCAATGGTGATGAGCTGCTGCAGGACCTTGAGTCGCTTATCCCCTGTAAGCTTCGACTTGCGTTTATCCTCGTTAACACCGAGGCGAGCCTTGGAGTGCATCGCAAGGTAAATCTGCATGTAGGCTTTCTTCAGCTCGCTGAACTTTCGCTGGGTCTGCTGCCGGAAGCTGGCATCTCCTCGCTTGACCGAGTCACCGATTTGGGCGAGGACCTCGTCTCGTGCCTCCTTCATCTTGTCTATCATGTCATGGCCAGTGGGTAAGACCGCTTCGGCATTGGAGAGATACGAGGCCATGGAACCGAGGTCTCCCACCAGCTCCTTTAATGCCTCGATTTTCTTAAGCGCCTGCAAGCCGTTTCCGTGGCCCTGTACCTCTCGCGCGCTGTAACGAAAATTCTTCAGCTTACCGGGTGTCGTATAGGCTTGCAGTGTTTCGAGGAATGCCTTGGTCTCATCCAGTTTAGACTTTATCTTTTGTGTCTCGTCATCGGCAAGCAAGCTCCGGCCCCAGAAGAACAATCCGTTCTGCAAGCTTTGCTGCGCCAACACCAGCCGTTCTACCGTTGAAGTGACTTTCTTCTGAAGCTCATGAACCGGTTCATCCTTACTCTGAGTAACCAGTTGGGCCATGCCAGGAGTAAGACCAAGCAGTTCAAAAAGGGCTTTAAGCGCCGGAAGATTCCAGTCCTTGGGGCGCTCGACGTGTTTGAACTGCGCGAGTTCATCGACACTGGTCCCGGCCAGTTGCGGAAGACCCGTGGCGTCGAACTTGTTCCCGGGGATCGCCAAAACCAATTCTCCGGCATAGACGAGCGCTGCTAAAACCACCACGGTCCATTCAGGTTCGAGCCTTAGCGACTGCGGAGCCAGATACTCTACGCCAAGAATATCCTGGACCAGTTCGGAACGGTTGACCACCTGGCCGTGTCCTTTCTTTTTGGCTACATTCAATATGTATTGGGCATACTTTGATTTATTCGGGTCGAGCCGCTCGCCATCGAGCAATTCTAGTGCATCGAGCACCGCAATCGCCTGCTTGGTCCGGTTCTGTCCGGCGATGACTCGCATGGCGTCCTGTGCAGCCTGAGCCTGGTTGGCTCCCGTGATGAGTACGGAGAAGAACGGGTACTCGGGTGCCTGCTCCTTAAAGTGCGTGTCGAGGCAGATTCCGGCGATGGTGTTTACCAGGTCGCGGAAGTTGATGCGTTCATGGGGTCCGATACCGGAGAACTCCCGGATGGACTTGCCTTTAGCCCATTCAAGGAACGCCTTGGAACGACCCTGGTAGGTTACCTCAAAAGCGGTAATCATGTTCTTCTGCAACCATTGCACCAGGTCGCGGAGAAAGTTGCCAGCCTTAGCTTCATAGGTATTCTTAGCATTTCCGGACGAGGTGGATGCAAGGTCTAGGGCCGCTGCATAGTTCTCAAGCGCTGTACGGAACTCCTCGTCAGCATTCTTTAAGCGAAAAAATACCTCGTCCGGCTTCTTTTCGTCTTTGAAATGCGGCGCGTCATGAGGCTGGATGAAGTAGAGGTAGAAGTCGCGCGGCGGCACGGCGGTTGACCGCTCATTAGGCGCGCCAAAGAAGAGATATCCCTGGCGTGAGGCCTTGCGCTCGAGCCATTCAAGCTCATGCTGCCAGATTTTATAGTCGGTTACATAGGTCTGGTCGGTGCACTCCATTACTCTTTTCAAGGCCTCGTAGTAGTAGCGATCGAGTTGCGAGGAATCCAGGCTCTCGGCTCGCTTCTCGATTAAAGCGTCGAAGTCGTCTGTCTTCTTGAGGTCGAGGTAATACTGGTGGTTATCCGGATTGGAGGAGATGAACTGCCCGCTTACCGTTTTGTGTATTTCCCGCAGGACGGTCTCCACCTGGGAGAGCAGGTCGTCGGCCGGCTCGCCTCCCAACTCCTCGATTCCAGGCTGAAACAGGCAAAGGCTGTCACGCAGCTCCTCAGCCGTAGCGCCCAGGGGAACATAAATATCCCCTGTGGTAAGCCGGTTAATCGAGAGTGCATGGATAATCTGAAGAGCCATGGGCTTGTAAGGCGGTCGCGAAAAAGCCTGTTGAACACGCGACTCGAGCACCTGGCTGCAATCAATGACCGCCTTGATTTCCGGAATAGTACGAAAAGACGGGTTCTCGCGTAAGGTAGGCCAGTAGCTGTCGTAAGCGATAAGTCCTGGGCGGTCTTCCGGGACAGCCTTTGCAAGTAACTTCTTCATGGCCACTGACAGGGTCTTGAGCACCTCACGCTTTTCTACCGCAGTGACCCGTTCGAAGGTATCAATATAATCCGGGTGCACCGGGAAAAGGCGTACGAATTCGTCCATGCGCTCGTTCATGCGACCGTAGAACATGGCGAAGGGCATCAGGTAGTCACGTATCTTCACCTGCTGTTCGACAGTCTTCTTGAGCAGGCGCTCCGCAACTACGAATTTAACATCCTTTCGTGCGATGAGAACCTGTTCAAAGCGGTCCTTCACCCGGCGGATGCTATCGGCTACAAAAGAGAAGCGAGGGCTGTCGAAGATGGCTTCCTGGACGCCGGCCATGAACCGGAAGCGCAGGTCCTTGCAGACCTCACCTATCTCGCGTAGGAAGTTCAGGTCAAGGATGAGCTCTTGGTCCTTGCGCGCACGCAGATAGTCGAGCAACTCGTCTACCACCAGAAGCAAGCCTAGGTCAGGATATTCCTGGTGGAAGGCGGCCATCATCTCCTCAAAGGCCTTCTTGTTGTTAGATACCTTGTCCGAGGAAGGGAACGTATAGGATACGCCGATGGCTTCTAGGTGCTCCTCCAGCTCTGCTACGAGGATGTCACGCAAGGACATTGTGGTCGAGCCGATCTCCGTCCTGACCACCTTGAAACGACCGGCGATCTTGCCGGCTGCGTCTACCACGCTTTTGTTATTGAGAAAAGATGATAACTCGCTGTTTTCCGCCAGGGATGAGATAACGGACATGAGATGGGACTTACCGGTGCCGTAGTTACCGACAACCAGCAAGCCTTTATTGTCCATAGGCAGGTCAAACTGAAGCTGGGGGATGGCTAGACTAGTCAGCTTTTCGGCCATCTCCTCGGAGATGACGTAGGTCTGGACAAGCTGCCGAGCAGCAGCGGCCTCGTCGGCATCCCGCAGCTGAACCACCGTCTCTATGGGTTCGAATTGAATCAGTTCTCCGTATTTCATTGCATCTACCCCCAACTGGTTTTATTCTTCTTCATGCTGAGACCTCAGATCTAACAACCAGTATGTCTTTAAATGGATAGCGTCTATATTCTGAGTGGTCCGGCGTCGCATAGGCTAAATATTCGCTATCGATGGTCCCGCTCCAAGCTACGACTACGGTCTTGTCCCGAGAGAGCCCCTGCAGGAGTCGCATCGGGTCCTGCTGGAGAGAGATATCAAAGAGCATTTCGATATTGTCGAGCAGTATCACATCTACCTGGGATTCTTTTACTACATCGGACAATAAACGAGGTAGCTGGAGCGTGCGTTGGCGCTCGGTGAGCTCGAGCATGCGCCGGGAGAGCTCGAGGTTGACGTTTAGCAGTAGGGCATCCGTTCGTTCCTGAACATTTCGAAGTGTGGCAGTTTTGCCTGAGCCAGCCGGTGCTACCAGGATAATAAGACGATAGTACGATTCGGCTGCCTGGTCAATTCTTCTTATCACTTTGTCAGCAAGCGCCTCTGACATGTATGCCCTCTCAACGATTGATACGTAATCTTGGCAGGTAAAGCTCTTACATCGTTGGCTTGAGGCCGAGAACAGCTAAGGCATTCCTTCCCCGCATGCGTTTCTCATATATTATAGCAAGTGGAACGATAAAAGCTGGGGATACCGGGGCGGAATGATTGTGTACAAAGCCGTTGAGGCAGGCGAAGGACCCCCTCTAATTAAAGACGACCGACTAGGTTTCTTTCCGACGATTTTTCTATGATACAGGTGCTTGAAAGCCTGCCCCACTCCTGGATATACTACTCTACCTCGGGGAACTCGCCCTGACTTTTAAGACCCAGCTCTTTGAGCAGTTTCCTCGGGATCTTTGCGTGAGATAGCCTACCGGGGATTTATAATGGACAATGATGAAGCTATCGCCGGTACGCAGTTCCTGAGTGATGAGCGCTGTCTTCTGCCGCATCTCTGAGGCATTCACCATGTATGTTGACATATGCTCTCCTTTCTATTACATATATTATAACTAATACATATTATACAAGTATTCTATTGGGGTAAAGCTCCTGGATAGCGGCGTATTTATAACCCTACGGTAAGGCGCGTTCGGGCCTCTTGGGGGCTCTCATGAAGCCGGATTTTAGCCGTTCCTCAGATCGGCTATATATGAAGGTTATTGGCTAATCCGCCATGGAGATAATCAAGGCCATTTCCAGATCTTGCTGATCTTGCGACCCAAGAACTTGTTCTTGGCGCGCCGGCCGATGCGCTTGGGACTGCCACTCGAAAGCACTTTCACATCCCTCGACATCCTAGCCAGCTTATAAAAGAGAGAGGATATATCGCTCTTCGCCATAGCAACCCCCTTCCCTATTAACCATATATCAACCCCGGGATAATAGAAAAGAGCTCTCAAGATTTCTCTCAAGAGCTCTTTTTAACCACCCTCACCGTACCGCCGACACCATAAAGGTTCAACGGTCTATAGGTAAAAGCGATGACTGCTAGCGAACTTGCTACAACCTTATCGGCATGATCACGTAGCGCATCTTTCCCTGGCTGAACATAGCCGGCTTGAGAGGTTCCTTGAAACGTATGTCCAGAGGTTCTTTCTCAAAGATGCTCCCGACGTCGGAGAGAAAGGAGGGGTTGAACGCTATGTTCAGCGGCTGGTTATAAGCCTCCTCCTCGCTCTCCACCGAGACGAGCACGCCGAGCTTGGCCTTGGCCCTGATCCCGCTCTCTCTGTCATCCGAGGACAGGTGTAAGTCCTGCCCCTCGACGTGTAGGGTGACGTTTCCAAAGCCCACCTTGGCCACCGCGTCGGCGAACTCCTTGGCGGATACCCGCACCCTGATGGGGTTCCCCTTGCCGTCCTCTACGAAGGATACGTACTTAGGGAACTTGCCCTCGCAGCACTTGGTGGTCAAGCGGATGCCGTCTGTGCAGATCTGGGCGACGTTGTGGTCCCCATCGTAGAGGACCCGGGCCGGACCCGCCGCTTTCAGCTTGAGGATCTCCCGCACGACCTTGGCACAGAGGAGTATCTCCACCTCCTCGGTGCCCCGCCATCCCGCCTCGTAGACGGCCATGCGGTAGCTGTCCGTAGCCGCCATGTTGCCGTCTTTGTAGCTGAGCAGGAGCGAGCACAGCGCGGGCCTCTTTTCGTCCTTGCTGCTCGCCACGGACACCCTCTTCATGGTCTCGCGGAGCTCCTCGAAGTCGTGCTCCGCTACGAAGCTGAAGGAAAAAGAGGGCATCTGCGGGAAGTCCTCGAGCGGCTGGCTCCGCACCTGCAGTTCCACGTCGAAGTCCGTGAACGTGATGTCCTCGGACCTCTCGGCCTTGCTGATCCGGATGCTGTCGCCGAGCCTCTTGAGGAAGCCCTTGAGCTCCCTCGCGGGGGCGGCGAAGGCGAATATGCCCTCACCCATGCCTGAGATGGCCATCTCGACCGTGGTATCCAGGTCGGTGGCCCTGGCCTCGAGCATACCGGAGGAGCCCTCGAAGCGGATGGAGCCAAGAATCTCCAGATCTCCCTTGGTACCGGCGAACATGGAGACGACGTCGATCAGGTTCTTGAGCTCCTTCTTTGAGACGTCAATATAGGAGGTGGGTCCGCCATCCTCCTCGCCTTCCGGGTCTTCCTTTCCTCCCGGCTCGATCTCGCAAGGGGGATAATCTTCGCCAGATACCTCCTCCTCGCCCGCAACCGGCTCTCCATCCTCTTCGGCCTCGGGGGGCGCGTAGTCGGTTGCGGGAGGGGTTTCCTCCCGAGTCTCGGGACATTCGTCCTCAGATGTGTTAGGGATACCGCCTCTCACCTCCCCCGTTGGCTCTTCCGCGCGGGCTCCGGGGTCCTCCTTTACGGAGATGCGCACCAGGTCCTGGATCATCTTGCCCGAGGCGTCCAAGGCCCTGTCCATGCAGGCCAGGATGGACTTGCCGTCCTGTTCCCAGAGGGCCAGGTACCTCGCCCCTCCCGGCTCGATCCCGAGCCATTTCGCCACCACATAGGCGGTGGTGGCTGCTTCTGCCTCCCTCGTTTCGCGCCCGATATCCCTGTGGTTATGGGCGAGGATGTTGTGGGCGATCTCGTGCAGGAGCACCTCCACCTTGGTGGGGGCGTCCAGGTCCTCGCGGCAGACGATCTTCTCGTAGTCGGTATATCCGAGGGCGCTGCCCTCTATCTCCGCGACCTCCACGAGGAATCTCACCGTATCCGCGAGCTTCTTCACCAGCGGGACCAGCTCCTCCGCGTCGCCTTGCGCGGCTATGGCCCACTCCAGGGTGAGGTAGCCGTCTTTGAGCGGCTCGCCCGTCTCTCTGTCGGCCATGACCTGCGTCTGGGAGACGTCGAACACCCACACGGGGTCGAAGAAGGTGCGGCTGACCGCGACCTCTTCTGTGAGCGGCTCTCCCGAATCGGGGTCGTAGAGGATCTCCCCTGTCTCGGGGTCCTTCGCCGGGACCACCTGCAGGTGCTTTTTCTGCTTGGGAGCGAGCACCCAGAATGCCTCGGAACCCTTCTTCACGATCCGGTTCAGGCTGTTCCAGGTCTTGGTACCCGCGAACCTGGTGGGCACTATTCCCTGCTCTTTGGCTTGGTACATGAGCCAGACCCGGTTCTGGAAGCTGTACTGGTGGAAGCGTGAGCAGAAGTCCAGGTATTCCCGGACGCGCTCATCCTTCACGGCCTCGTCAGCCTCCTCGGCGAGCTGCTGTATCGCTTCCGCGATCAGCCATCTCACCTCGTTGCCATCGTGCTTTGCCATGCCTACCTCCTTACATGTAAGGAGGTGCACCGATGGGCCGCGGGGTATCCCCGGGACCGCCGGCACACCTCGTTCTGTGGGGCCGGCGGCCCCTTTCCTCTCGCTATCGACACTATGGAGTTATCAAGGTCCGATACAAAACCGCTGCGCGGTTATTGTTAGGGAGTGGGCGAGTGGATTTCTCCTCTCGCCCTTGATCGACCGTCTAGAAGATAATCTCGGTTGCGCCGGTTGCGTGCTCGCACTCGATCTTCACGCGACCCTCGATGCTCAAGACACCGGCTGCTTTGGCGATGCGATTCTCCTCCTTGAGGTCGATGTCAACGTCGAAATCGCAACCGCAGCAATAGATCGTCACGTCGTCGTCCAGATGCCCTATGGTCTTGAACAGTCGGTATTCGCCGCTCTGCTCGTCGAACTCGAGCAGGTGCTCCACTCTTGCTGCGTATTCAACCAACACTACGAGCGGTGATTTGCCCTCGTCCTGACAGTTGTGGCAAACGAAGCGGCCCGGAGGAGCGGGCCTTCTGGGCTCTGCGGCCGATGGTGCCTCTTCCTCCATACAGATCTCGATCTGCTCGCCTTTTCCCATTTCCAGGCCTCCTATGCGTACCAAGGGAGCTCTTTTTTGGCCTCAGAGAGCGGCTTCTCAACCCAGTAGAGATCTCTCTCTATACCCAGGCCTAGGACCTCGGTGCTCTCCATCTCCGTAAGGGATGTGTATCCCAGCTCATCGCAGGGCGGTCCGGTGATGGAAGCGAAACCGAAGAACACCCGATCCTCGGAGTGATAGGAGATCGCGAAGAACGTCCAGCTGGACATGGGGTGGAAGTATTTCGCTACCACCACCGGGTCCTCTGACTCCTCCTGATCACCCAAGGCGCGGAAGCGGGATAGGAGCTCAGCCGTGAGGAGTTTCAATTGGACCACTCCCCTCTTGTGAGCCCTCCCAGGTGGAGGCGGCCCTCTGAGGGGCTGCACTCCCCACGGCCGGCAGAGAGCCCGAATATACCGGGCTCATCAAGGTCCAGTTCCTGAGCAAACCTCGCCAGGCGCACCGAGAGCACCCTGCCGTCGACTCCTAAGAACCCGTCTCCGCCATCCAGCTCCATGCACCCCATCCCCGTGGCATATTCCCTCGCCTCTTCTTTTGTCTCGAATATCGCCAGCAGGACGGGAAAACCCGGTTCATCCTGCACTACCAGCGCCCATGACATCGTGGCCATCGGCTTTCCTCCTTTCATCTCATAAGAGATGCGCCGGCCCCGGAGGGCCGGTTCTCTCTTCCGGTCCTCCGGTCCAGCCGGAGGTTTAGCGACTGGCTACTTGCGTGCCATCAGCGGGACATACGGCGAGCCCAGGATCTCGCTCAAAGGTCTCCCTTCTGTGGGCCATCGCCTCTCCTGGTCTCTGACCGCACCTAACAGGAACGGGTCCCGGCGCCCGCAAAGGCCGGCGAGCACAAGGTCGTACATGGCCTCATCCGTTCCGCAGTCGTTGCACACGTAGGTCTCGTTGTCACGGCGGGACAAGGCGTTGCGCACCTTCTCCGGGTCGAGCTTCCGCTCCCCGCAGCGAGGACAGGTCTTCATCTTCCCTCCTTTCATCTCTCGCGAGACGCGCTGGCCCGGGGGCCGGCAACATCTCTGTTCCAGCCCCGGCCCAGCCGGAGGCATAGGCGGTCAATCAAACTCTATGGACTTTTCAAGGTGCGTATATCCAGACTTTAAATACCGTTATCTCCCGCTCTCTTTAGGGAGTGGAGGCAGTGGGCTGAGCGATAATAAATACCGCTAGCAGCCCACATACCTCCATAGAGCCCCGACCCGAAAAGCCAGCCCTTAACCTAGAACTCGACGTACTCGGTGGGCTCGGCTTCTTTGGTCTCTTCCTTGGTTTTCTTGCGGTTGGCGGGGTTGAAGAGGGGGTTATCGTACTGTTGCCGCAGCCATTCCTGGTCGATCCTGCCGTACTCCCCTATCTTGGATTTGGGTATCCAGCCTTTACGCTGGACCACCTGCACCTCGTAGGCGCCGTCCTTGGGGACGATTATGGGCACGTCCACCTCGGCCAGTATCCCCTTCTCCGTCTCCCGCTCGACCCTTTCCTTCTTCACACTGAAGAGAGCCATGCTTGCACCCCCTTTCGGGATGAAAGGGGGGCGGCCAGGTTGCCCCGCGCCGCCCCTTCTTACAGTGGTATATAAACGGCGCGGGTCACCCGGTCCGCCGAGCCGGGACCCTAACCGGGCCAACTTTTAAATGCCGCCCCCCGGCGGCGCTTATCCGATGCACCGGCGGAGGAGGCTCGGCCTCCGCGCATCAGATCTTTTATGCTTAGAGGCGGTCAGCCCGAGATCTCTCTATTCCTTTCTCAATGTGCTATATAAGCCGCATGCGGCCTATCTTTTGGGGGTGGGCGCAAAAAGAGCCAGTCTCTCCGCGCCCGTTTGGCCTTCTAGCTTCTTCCGTATAGGCGGCCGCGCAGCTCCCCAGGGCCTACTCGACCATCCCGTCTCTCGCATCCATCACCGTGAGCATGAACGGGTAGTTGTCTACCATCGCATATCCCCTGCGGTCTAGCTCCATGCGGACCTGCTGGTAGACGTCCAAGTCCTCTAAGCTGAACCTCTCCTCCACCTCTATGGCCAGATAAAGGCCCTGGTGGAGCTTGTGCAGGGCGACGTCGGGGAAGTCAGATACCCCGATCTTTCCCGCGTCCCTCTTCCTCACGTGCGCTTCCCTCGCCATTTTTTAGTCCTCCTTCTCGCTCTCTTTAAGTGAGGAACGCCAGCCCGGGCGGACCGGCGTATCCAGGGTGCCGGTCCGAGCGGACCTTCGGGGTGTTCTCTGTGGGGGACCTCGCATAGCCACCGTCGGCCACTGGGCGAACCTGGCAGCTCGCACCTCACGCTAGCCGGCGCGTGGCCGAGGAATCTTTATCCCGGCCCAGCCCAGCTGGGAGGTGCCCGAAGGCCAAAACCCTATGTTCTTTTCAAGGTGCTAATCTTTTAGGAACCTCACCACTATGTAGGGCGAGGAGATGCCGGCGCCTGACGCCTTCTCCAAATCCAGGGTGTATCTCTCCTCCCTCTCCGAGAGGCCCTCTTGGTTTGAGAAGTAAAATGCGGTGACCGAGAGCCCTATCTGGAAGCTCTCCCCCTCGTGGGAAAGCACCTCCACCTCCCCCACCCTCGTGACCCTCACTACCCCCAGCTGCTGCATGCGCGCGGCGGCTATGGCCTGCGCGCCCTCGGGGGAGGCGGCCTCCTCGGGCAGCAGGTAGGGCGATATCCTCTCCCGCGCGAGAGCGACCGCTAAGTCTTTATGCGCGTATATCTCGAGGCCGGAGGTATCCAGGCAATCGATATATGAGAAGCAACCGTACTCGTCCGCGAACCCCAAGATGGTGCTCTCGAGGGCATCGAGCTCCGAACGCTCGATGCCGCTCTCCCCCTGACCCTTAAGGCTCTCGCTAGCCCCCGAAAATATGTTTATGAGCATGACCACCGCGGCTATGAACACCCCAACGGATACGAGCTTGTGCCTCACCGCCCACGCGTAGAAGGAGGCGCCCTTCTCCGCTGCCTTCTTTAGCATGACTTCCTCCCGCTCTCTCTTCTGCCCCCGCCTCAATAGGAGGAGGAGACGTCCACTACCCTTCTGCTGCCATCCTCCTCGGAGACGATTAAGTAAAAGGACCGCTCGATCTCGTAGCCGTGCCCCAGGCTGGGGTCGGAGTAGCTCTCCAGCGCGCTGAGGTGCGCCTTCCATACCCCGCCTGCGGCCGAGACCCCCAGGCAGGCAACCTCCACCTCCTGGGCCTTGGCGTGATCGAGGAAGGTCTTGGTGTTTATGAGGTAGTCGTCCACCTCTCTCCAGTCCACCTGGCCATCCAAATAACCCTTCACGAAGGAGAGATAATCGCTTCCGGTCACGGGCTCCAGCGAAGAGGTCCAGAGCTCTGTGCCCTGCTCCGTTGCGTAGAATTTTTTGAGCCACTCCGTGCAGAACTCGGAGATATCGCCTTCTTCCTGCGCGCCCGGTGCGGCGCCTCCGCCCATGCCCTCCCCTGGGGGCGTCCCCGTTTGCGACCCGCTAAATAGCGGAACGGATGCGAGGATGCATACCAGAAGCACGAAGAGGCTGAGGCCGAGATAGAGTCTGCCCTCGCCTGCCCTGCTCATAGGCCACCACCCCCGCCGGCCAAGCAGTCCAGGTCCCCGTATCCCCACAGGTCGGCGCGGTCGGAAAGACGCGACTCCATGACGGGAAGGCCGGTTCTCGGGGCATGGATATATACGCCATCGCCTACGTAGATGCCGACATGGGCCGGCGGCATCTGGGACCCCACCTGCGCCAGGCCCCCGACGAAAAAGACCACATCCCCGGGCTCTATGCCCCTCTGGGCGGCGTCGAAATAGCTCACCGCCCTCACGGCACCGCCGCGCTTTGAGAAGATGGCCCACTGCACCTGCGAGGGGGCCGGGAGCACCGAGGTCCCGTCCGCCGCGATGATGCCCGCCTGGTGGGTCACGTATTGCACCAGCGTCGAGCAGTTATGCGCCGCGGGGTCCAATGGATAGGCGGTGTCCTCGAAAAGGTAGGGCTTGCCGAGCTCCCCCTTAGCGATGGCGATGACCCGCTCCCGCAAGTCCCCTATCTCGCCCAGGGGAGGGGCGCAAAAAGCGTAGATCTCCTTCATGATATTCTCCACCCCGCTTGCCCAGGCGGGGTTCACCTCCCCGAAATGCTCCTCCCCCCAGGTCCAGGTGGCGCTGAGCTCGCGCAGGGTCTTCACCCCGATCCCCTCCATGTGTTTCTCGCGCACGGTGCGGGCGGCGTCTTCGTAGGAGTCCTCCACCTTCGCGTAGGTGACGTAGTCGTTCCCGTCCCCGCCGGGTGAGTTGAGGCCGAAGGGATTGTTGTTATTGGTGCCGGAGGAGCCCGGCGCGGTGGCGAAGTGCGTCTCGTGTCCCGCCATCGCGACGAGGAGAGCGGGATTTAGATCGTAGGTCTCGCAGGCCGCCACCAGGGCCCCCATGGTGCCGACCATGGGGGATGCGGGGCAGCGGTTGAGCATGAACTCATCTAAGCGCTCCGGGTCGAAACGCACGAAGCAGAGGCTTCCGTCCCAGCCCCTGGCCGCCCCGGATGAGGAGGTGCTCCCGCCGGCCTCGGTTATAGCCCCGCCCGCAAGGAGCGGGATCCCGACCACGCACGCAACCAGAACGGCCGCAATTCCCCGCAGCATCTCAGACCGCCTCCCCTAAGCTGGTCGAAAAGAGGCGCGTCTCCTCGCGCGAGGCTACCACGCGGGTGAGCGCGCGCTGCACGCCGGCATGGATGATGCACTCCCCTTTGGTCAGGGTGGCCATCATCTCCTGCTCGCGCTCGGTCAAGGTGATGGCTTTGCTCACGTAGTTGTCTATGAGCCCCTTGTCCATGCCGAAGAGGCATTTAATGGCGCAGTTGGAGACGATGGCGCGCGACTTGTCGTTCGCGAACAGCTGGTCCAGCTGCTGGTCAATGATGACGAAGGAGACCCCGTACTTGCGGCCCCTGCGGGCCAGGTTCTCGAAGGCCTCGGCGCACTCGTAATCCCTGAGCAGCCACGAGGCCTCGTCCACCTGGAATATCCGCATGGTGCGGTCGTCTCTGATCTTGCGCCAGAACCAGCCGTCGATGACGGCGATGGCCAGGCCTCGGTGCTCCCGCTTGATGCCGGAGAGGTCGAAGGCCACGAAGGGGGAGGAGAGGTCCACGTTGGTCTCGCGGTCGAAAAGCCCTCTCAGTGTCCCCTCTGTCCAGGGGCGCAGCGCATGGTGGATGTCCTGCAGCCCCATCTCAGCGGCCACCTCTTTTAAGTCCGCGAGCAAGGGTCTTTCGTACCTGCGGTAGACCTCGTATAGAAGGTCCTCCGCCTCGAGCGGCCGGTAGTCCATCTTGGCGTCGGCGAGGATGAGCTTTAGAAATATCATGTTCTCGCGCACCAGGTTGTCCGTGCCCGAGAGGGACGAGTCCTCGAGGCGAAAGCTGCGGTCGAGCGGGTTTATGGAGTGGCCTGAGCGCGGCTCGAAGGCGATGTACTGGCCCCCCAGGGCCTCGCACATGGCCCGGTACTCGCGCTCGGGGTCGATGCACACCACGCTCACCCCCCGGGCGAGCTCGCGGGTGAGGAGGGCCTTGGCGAAAAAACTCTTCCCCTGGCCCGACTGGCCCACGATGGCCATGGAGTGGTTGGGCATCTGGGGCGCAAAGCGGTCCAGCATGACCAAGGAGGACCCGTCCTCGGAGGTCCCATAGAGCACCCCTCCCCCCGAGCTCATGTCCGTGCTCGAGAGGGGGAAGGAGGCGCCGATGAGCGAAGAGGTGAACCCCCGCGTAAACGGCAGGGCGATGAGCCCCAGTGGGACATAGGATAAGAACGCGTCTTTTGCGAGGTGCCTGGGGACGTCTACGGTGATCTCCCTCGCGGCCATCTTGGATACCACCATCTCGGTCTTTTCCTCAAGCTCCTCAGTGGAATAGGCCTTGACCGCGAGCAGGCACAGGTAGTCGAAGAGCTTCTCCTCGCCGGAGGCGAAGGAGCGCATGAGCTTTTCGGTCTTCTCCTTCTTCACCTCGGTGAGCTGGTCGGTGGGCATGTTGCCGAGCTTGTCCGCCATGGTGGCCCCATGCATCTTGCGCAGGCTCGCGGCGATGTAGCGCATGTCTGAGCCCATGTCGCGCGGGCTGATGTGGATGCTTATATCCATGTCGTCAGCCAGATCGTTTAGGTCCTGCACCCAGCCCGACCACAGGCAGGCGGGCCACTCCATGATCGCGAGTATCCTTATGTAGAGCTTCCCCACCCTGATGTGGCCCGGGGCGAGCTCGACCGACGGGGGGGCCACGACCTCGGCTAAGTTGCCCTCCCCTATCCCCTGGGCCAGAAAGGGCCGGATGTCCTGCCGGCGGCTGAGGTCCCCTTCCAGGTCCGGGTTCAGCACCTCGTAGAGGAGCTGGGCGATCCCCGCTCGGTCCAGGGTCTCCGCCTCGATGCCGCACCTTTTGAGCCCGCTCCTTATGATCTCCTCCCGCATCTTGAGCTGCTCCCGCGCGTCCTTTATCTTGACCTCCTTCCCCCTCTGGGAGAGAAGGCCCTTAGCGGTATCTAGATAGTCGGTGGCGCGGTACTTGCGGGCGGGGAGCGAGTAGATGTTATAGGAGATGACGAGGAAGAACTCCTTCTGGTGGACGTTTCCCTCCTCCGCCAGGCCCCTCAAGAACTCTATATACTGCCTCTGCGCCTTCTCGTATCCCGCCCCTGCGTGGGGGCGCTCGAGCCCTGAGATGATGTCCTCGCGGGTGATCTTGCGGGAGCGCATGAACACCTGGACCGGAAAGCCGCGGGAGAGGGAGTGGCACAGGCCGCGGAAGGCCTTCTCCGTGGACCTCTTCTCCTGCTCAGACAGGAGCCCGAAGTTGAGCGAGGAGACTCTTAAGATCTTTATCGCCGTGCCGCCCGCGAGCTCCACCATGTCGGGCTCGAGGCGCCCGATGGGAAGGAGGTCCCGGGTGGAGGGAGCCTTCCTCCCTGAGCCGGAGGAAAATTGGCGGAAGCTGCGCGGGGAGATGCGGAAGCAGGCCCAGTTGAAGAGCATCCTGTCCAGCCCCTGGCCGTATTTCTCGTACCTCGCCAGCATCCAGGCGCAGGCCACCAGGGGGATGGCCAAAAACAGCCGCAGCCCCGCGGATGCCTGCGATTTCAGAAGCAGAAACGCCGGGTAGCAGAGCAGGAGGAAATAGGAGAAGGTCTTGAGCGAGAAGTCCCTCCATATATGGGGGGAGTATTTGAAATCGGGTGGAACCGCGTAGTCCTCTTCCATTTCCTTATCTCCCGTCTTTCCTTTATGCGCCCGCGGCGCTGCCGAGGCGCCTGCCGATGAAGTAGGCGGCGGCCCTCCCCCCGGATGAAACCCCGCTCGCGGTACCTGAGCGCAGCATCATGGAGGGCACCTTGATCATCAGATAGATCATGCATATGCACATGAGGCAGGCGGAGAGGACCTCCGTGCCCGAGAGCATGGTCGCCTCGAAGACGGCGAGGATGATCACGTGGATGAACTGCATGAAGACCACGGCGATAAAACCCTTGAGCCACTCGTAGGTTATATACTGCGTGTCGTCTAGGATGTAGCAGGCGAAGGCCACTGGCGAGAGCACCACCATGATCAGGATGGTGGCCAGGCGGAGCTGATAGATGATATAGAGGATGCACAGCATGAGGATGAGCACGATGGCCCCGATGAGGACCACGAAGGCGGATCCCAGGGCGGCGTTGTCGGTCAAAGTCTGGTAGAAGGTGCCGAAGGCGGAAGTGCTGGCTAGGTTGGTGGTCTTTATCATATCCCAGGACATGACGAAGCTCAGGTCCAATATCTTCTGGCAGACAAAGAGCGAGAAGTAGCCCCCCACCACGGCGAAGATGGTGCGGGGGACGATGGAGCGCGCGGTGTAGAGGCCGTGGCCCCCCACCGATCCCGCTATGGCCTTAAAGGCCGCTATGACTATCAATATCAGGATGAGCCATAAGGATATGGCCCTGGCCATGCGGTACTTGTCCCCGATATAGCGGGCGTCCTTGACGTCATAGTTGTTCTTGCCATCGGCCCCGGTGCTCCCGGGCCTTATGGCGGTATCGGTCTTGTCCATCACCTCCTGCCTGCCCATGAGCTCGACGCGGGAGTTTATCTCCGGCACCACCAGCTCCATGATCCAGTGCAGCCCGACCAGGACCGTCTGCAGCAGGAAGAACGATATGCCATTAACGAGGTTGCCCAGGAAGTTCTTGAACCCCGAGCCCACCCAGCCGGCGATCTTTTTGGGCCAGTCCCAGACGTAATACCAGGGGGTCCCCTTGGAGGAGTCCTCCACCTCTTGCTTGAGGCGGTCGAGGGTGGGGGTGGGATCAGATACGTAGTCGTTATCCCCGCTGTATTCGGCGAGGCCGTCTATGGGATCCTCATCTAAGCCCTCCCCCTCCTGAGGCTCCTCGGTCTGCGGGTAGACCTTCGCCAGCTTGGAGGCGAAGTCCGCGCATGCCCTGCCCGGCATGGCCAAAAAGACGAGGAGGACGGATAGGAGCACGAAGAAGACGGTATACCTCCTTACGCATTTCCCCCCTTTACCATCTCCCATCTCAGCGGCGCTCCCGGCCCTATGAGATGAGGCCCTTGGCGAAGTTGAGCACGCCTAGGGCGAAGGTCCCGATCAGGAAGCCGGCGATGGCCACGCCCAGTCCCAGCCGGGCCTGGTGGTGTTTCTCCGCGTTGCCGCGCGCGAACATATAGATGATCGCTCCCACGGCGAGCGCGGCGCCGGCCACGAAGTAGAGGGGCTTCTGCACTTCCTTGAAGATGTTCTCCGCCGTCCTCTCCATGTTGATGGGATCGCCATCTCCCTGGGCTAGAGCGACGTTTGCGCTTGCCAACTGCGCAACGAAGAGGATGAAGAAGGTGGCCGCGCAGAACAGGCAGAGGATCATCCTCTGTCTCTTAAGGTCTCTTAGCAACATACCATCACCTCCTGGGATCTTGGCCTTCTAAATGGATTGAGCCTTAAGCGGATAGGGGCTCAAGGGTCCGCGCATGGGAAGGTGCCTCCTCTCGCCCCTGGCTTTTTTCTCGAGGTAGCCGCCCGCGGGGGGTCTCACGCGGCGTCCTCCCCCTCCTCCTCCACCCCGCCCTCGGGCTCCTTGCCGCCCAGCCCGAGGAGGGTGCGTAGGAGGGTCTTCGGGTTCCTGTACTTGTCGCTCACGAAAATATATTGCACTTTCTACCTCCTTAAGCGCTTGCTCGGGCGGCTGCGCCGGCACTGCCCCGGCAGCAGACACCGCCCTTGATCATGGAATGGCAGAGGTGCTCGAGCCCGAGCACCCCGATCCTGCACGCCCGGCAATCCCCCGCCACCCGGGCGGCCCTGACCACAGAGGCAGCGAGTTTATAAGAGCCGGGGCTGAATGTTGAGCGGTCGAGGGGGAAGGCATAGGCCGCACCCATGTTCAAGCCCTCCCTGTGAGGGCGTTGATGCGGGCTGTCACGCGGTCGAGCTCGATGCTTTCTTCCAGGGTGCCTTCTCTAAAGAAGGCGCTGGGGGTGTTGAGCAGCATCGACCAGGTGAGATCTCTCTTCCTTCTCTTCAGAATGCTCAATTCCGTCATCACAACCACCTTTACTCGGATTACCAGATAACACGATATTATATTGAAACGTGTAACTGTGTCAATATGTATGTGTGTTAAGATAGGGCGATTACCTGACATAAAGGGGCCCCAAGGCCTCCGGGTAGGAACTCGGGGCAGTTGTTAGGTACCTGCAAAGGTTGCACGATTGCGGGATTGTCTTGGCTTCAAACGCCTTCATCCCCTCACGCTCATGCATCTACGAAAGCGATTATGGGAATAGCGGACGCTAAAGACTACCTTGCAGAGAACTCAGCCGGTATTGTGGGGCTATATTAAGAAAAACCCTGCCGGAGGCCCGGTGGGCTGGTCCAGCAGGGAATAGATCCTGCTATCGTTCTTCTTCATGCCTAATCAGATATAAAGAACCCCGGCCAATGTCTCGATCAGATGCTCTTCAGCTTCAGCTTCAGGTAATCGTCCAGGCCGAAGGCCACCAGCTCCGCGATCACCTTGTTATACCCGTATCTCGGAACCCCCATCTTCTCCTTGATCTGGCGGTCCGCCTCCTTGAGCTTATCTTCTATCTCCCGCGGTATCCGCGCCGAGATCATGACCATGCTGTAGCGGTCCCACTTCATTTCCGGAAGGACCTTTTCCTCCTTTGCTGTCGGATTCTTGGGCTTGCTCGCTTCCCCTTCCGTCTTCTTGGGCTCCTTCGCTGGGATGCGTTCCTCTGCAGCTTCTTCCCGCGTCGGGAACCCACCTGGCATATATCCAAGTCCCTTTTCATCAGCGGCGCTCGGCATCCTTCATCACCTCCTTCGCCACCTTCTGATATTGCATACTCCCCTCATGGGTCGCTCTCCAAAGGACGGCCGGGATCCCCTCGGCGTTCGAGTTCTTGAAGACCGAGAGGTTCTTTATAAACGGCTCGTATACCTTGTAGGTCTTCTGTCCTTTCAGAAACTCGATGGCCTTGGCGTGATCTCCCAGCCTCATATCATACTTAACGACTATGAACCCCAAGATGTTCTGTTGGGTTTTCGATGCCTTCTCCACCTTGAATATCCAGGAGAGGAGCCTCTTGGTGGCGTAAATGGTGAGATATTCCGGCTCTACCGGTATGACCAGGTAGTCCGAAGCCGTGATCACGTTCTCCGCCATTGTGGACCTACCGGGCGGTGAATCCAGTATCACGTAGTCGAAGAAGCCCATCTCCCCTACCTGCTTTATGATCTTCTTTAAGTTCTGGTATCTCTCCGGTGCACGCTGCGCGCCCAGGCTCTCTATGGTGTCTCCTAAATTATCTGAGCCGGCGATGATATATAGAGGTAAGTCCCTCAGTTTCTCGCTCCACCATGCGTTGGTGGGGGTCCAACGATATATCGCCTCCTTTACCTCCCTCTTCCCTACGAGAAGTTCTGCAAGTCCTGCTTTTGTGCTCTCCATTCTCAGGGCGTTCGTTAAAGATATCTGGGGGTCGCAGTCTATCAGGAGGGTGCTCTTCCCCGCCTTGGCCAGGGCCGCTCCGATGTTTATAGAAGTGGTGGTCTTCGCCACCCCTCCCTTCTCGTTGGTGAATGCCAGTACCTTCAACCCACACCTCCCCCGTCAATAGATATGCAGCTGCCTATATATCTTAATATAATGCTAGCTGTATAGCAAGCCTTATATATATCCATCTTTATATATTTCTTATATGCTATATATAATGCTAGCCTTATATTATGCTATATTACTATCCTCATATATAGCTATATTGCTGGCTAGCCATATATCTATCCTCCTTGAAATTAGGCTGTATCGTTCTTTTTCCCGATTTGCATCTATCATCCCCGTAATCATTGCCTCTCAGCGCGCTTCTCGTTACTTCTGTGCCGTTCCTACTTCCCAGTGCTGGTTCATCCCGCCATTCATCCCTATATCCCCACATGAGCGCTCTTATCGCTTCCGTGTATTCTTAACATATTTCCGTTCGTTTACCTTTCTATCCATTCTTCACCATGTTTCTGCGTGTCCCTTTTCTTATCCGGAAGGTAATTGAAGCCCCCCCAGCTAATTAATCTACAAAAGGACACGTAAGCGATATCTTGCTTTTGGATAATATTAAGACAGGGATTTCGCTAGGGAGCCCGCGATGCAGACACCGCCAGAATATGCCGTTTACCTAAATGGCCTCAGGTCAACCTTCCGTGAGTACCTACAAGAGCGCTTCCCGCCGTATGCCATAGATTTAAAGAAGGGGGAGGGGTATGTATTTACAAAGCAACATGAACTTCTAAATATTTTCGACCCGCACCTAGCCTTTTACATTCCTCCCGAGCGGAGGCACCAATGGTTTCACTCGATGGCAAGCTCGCAGGCACTCACCTTATCTGTCCTGGATACGATAGCCCGAAGGGGTGACCTCGGCCTTCTAGGTGGTCTTATCTGCGACAATTCCCGTCCACTCCTCACGCCGGGATTGGACCCTTGGTTCCATTGTTTTGAGTTCACCCCCTGGTGGCTGGAGAAGGGGGAGCGGAAGTCTCAAATAGACTTCTACCTTGTAAGCAATACCACAAGGATAGCGGTTGAGTGCAAGCTGACCGAGAAGGATATCGGTATCTGTGATCCTACCGCTAAAGGAGAAGCAATAAGAGCTTACTCGCGCCTTCCGGCGTTCGAGGTCTGCAATCGAGTGAGATATAACGGGGCGAGATACTGGGAATTCTTGCCGGAGATATCTAATACGCCCTTCCCCTTCTTTTGCCCGGAACGCTGCCCTCTATATAAGTCGTACCAGCTCGCAAGGAACGTGATGGCCGCTGTCGTGGACCCAGTGGCGGAGAGGGTGGACAGCCAAGGAACCGCGCTCCTCCTCTACGATGCAAGAAATCCATGCTTCAAGGCTGCCCAGGGTACTCCCGACATCCTGCGCAGCACTCAGGAACTGCTCCGTGACCCATCTCTGCTATGCTCCGCATCCTGGCAGTCCCTTGCCGGTCTCCTGGGCTCTACGGGCAGGTATGAAGAACTACTCATATTCCTCAAAGACAAATATGGAATCATGCCAGAAGGCTCGCCAGGGGAAGGGTCCGGCAGCAGCCCGCTTACCATCTGCCTTGATGCAGATCCCATCAACGAGGACTGGATCAAGGTCGTCCACTGGGACCGTATCCTATCCCGCACGAAAGACCTGGACGGTTTTCGCAGCCATCTGAGAAGTGAGGGATTCACGCCCGAGGAGTTCCGGGGACTGCATTACTTCGCCCTCCTGGCAGAGAAACACCCGTGGCTGAAGGGGCTTTAGCGCAAGCATATGCAGCTTGGGTTTCCTTGTGTACTTCCTAGCATGTTGGCTATTTATAACTGTGCTTCGGCTAGCTTGCAGTAAGCTGGAGCAGTGCTTCTATTCATTAGACCCACCGGTATCTCTCTCCTGACCCTTAAAGTCATTTCTCTTTTTTGATTGTCATCTCTCCGGATTATTCTAGTTTCGTATGTCTTGGCTGCAGGCAATAAACAACTTGACACACTAACACAGTTTAATGTATTGATAAATTGACATGGGGTCACCAGCCTAAAGAGGAGAAGTCTATGGGGATAGAGATCAAGCCGACCGCAACCGCTTGCCCCTGCCTGGTCTGCGAGCGCGACGAGGGATACGAGAGGGAGACGGGTGACCTCGCTTCCTATCTGGATAGGAGGAAAAGGTGCCAGCTGTACTGCGAGATATATGCCTACTACCAGAAGTATGGCATCAACACCTATATCCAGCCTGACCCCGTCGAGATGGACCACCTGATCACGGTGATCACCGAGCTGCTGTGCAAGGTCGAGTGCGGGGGGTTGGGTACAGATGACTTAGACCGCCTCGACGTATGGAGCAAGCGCCTGTCGGTGATCGTGAACATGGAGGACGCCAAGATAAGCGCGGCCAAGAGCGCGCTAGGGGAGGCTGCGAGGGTCAGCAGTGATGGTGACAACGGCTAATAGAACTGACACAGAGACAACAAGAGTAAGCGTATCTACGGAATGTTAAAGGTATAGAGCCGTGGAATGGCGAAGAAAAGGGCAGTATGGAGGTGATGCGGGTGATAAGGCTCTATACGCCCGAAGAAGTCGCGGAGATACTCGCGGTCAAGGAGTCAACGGTCAGGCACTGGATGAGGAGCGGGACCATGCCGGGCATCAAGATCGGTAAGTTCTGGCGCATCCCGGAAGAAGCATTGAAGAAGTATCTCGAGAACAAAGCCAGGGAGATAGAGCTGGTCGGACGTTGAGGCCAGGGGCGCCCGGCGTGTTTCGTGACTATCATCCCTGAGCGGATGATACGTGGATACCAAATGACAGGAGGACGACAGGAAAAAAGAACAGGTAAAAAGTAAAAATCCGGTTTCAGGTTGAGGGGCCCGCTTACCGGATTAGGAGGATACTCCTTGCTATTAACCTAGCAGACCGGAGGAATGATTGCAAGAGAGAAAAGGCCGGGAAACAGAGCTAGCGCAGAGGCGCGGGCAGAGGAAGAAGGCGAGTGAGCCTGCCCGCGCGCTAGACGCACCCGCAGCAGGGGGCGGCCAGCTCACCTTCGTGGATGAAGGGGAGGCTAAGCAATACCTCAAGGACATCAAGAGGGAGCTGCTGTACCTCTTCGGTTTCACACCCATACCGGCACCTATCCTGAGCGGCCCCTATTATGCGAAGAAGGGGCATGCGAGAGGCGAGCAGAGGAGGCTGCGAGATATACACCGGTCGGCGCTCATCATCCTGAGGCTGTACGCCTACGGCAAGGACTACTGCTTCCCCTCGAACAAGACGCTCTCCAAGATTCTTTGCCAGAAGCAGGATTACACAAAAAAGATCGTGCGAGATCTCGACAACGACTTCGCCCTCATAGCGAGGAACGAGAGGTTCAATGAAGACGGGTCGCAGACCTCCAATGTAACCAAGCTGCGGCGTCTGGATAAAGGGTGGGTGGAGGACTTCAACCAGAAGATCACAGGCGTCGCCGGCAAGACCACGAAGATAAAGGAGTTCCACTCCAAGCACGAGGACCATCAATCGACCTACGACTCGATTGGGATCGACAACCTCGTGCTCATACATTACGCCGGCGTCCTCAGCCCCAGCGCCTTCATCACCCTGTGCTTGCTCATCGTCCTTCATAAGATGCGCATCTATTATTTCTCCGGATACGACCTCGCCAATATCCGCGGGGTCAGCAAGTCCAAAATATACAGGGACCTGGACGAGATAGAGGCCACCGGCTTGGTCGAGATGATAGAGAAGAAGCGGGGGACGCAGAGGACCATCCTCCACAAATACCCGAGTCTCGAGCTCATACTCGAATACTGCAAACGGGATATAAAGTACGTCCAGGCGCTGAGTAAGATCATCGAGGATATACCGGGACATGTCCTGCATCAGATCTTCGGTGACCACAGCGTCGACAAAATAATAGATGGCCTAATAAGTGCTTCTACCAGCTCTGTTGCGGTGAGTGTCCCATATAGTGCCCCCCCTCCCAACGAATACAGCGATGGTGTCCCATATAGTGCCCCCCCGATATCTAGTGGTAGAAAGAGGGGTGTCCCATATGGTGCCCCCGGGGACAAAAATGCGCGCATGGGTGTCCCGCATAGTGCTACCCCCGTGTCCCAAATAGACCCCCCCATGAATAACCGTTATATCGAAGAACCTATATTAAATAACGTTATAGAAAAAGAAACGGCTGCCACAGAGAGTGTTGATAACGGTACTAAAAATTTTCAGAGGAGAACGGCAGGAAAGGGTTATTTCAAACACGAGATCCCTGAGGCGGTGGTGGGGGAGATAAGAGAGTTCGTGAAGGAAGAGATATGCGACTTCCTAGACGACCACGCCAGTCTAAACAACTACGTCTTCTTAGCCGATCTCTGCTACGACAACGGCAAGGAATATTGCGAGGTGATATGGAGGGCCAAGAGCCTCTTTAAGTATGAGAGGACCGCCGGCGCCGTGAAGAACGAGAAGCGGTATTTTAACTCGCTCCTTAGAAAAGTCATGCGAGATGAATACAAAATCGAGATCCCGAGAATAAGAAATAGCTAGCCCTATATACCTCGCCAGATCTCCGCAGACCCAACCCCGTAGAAGTCCGCGATCAACTTTATGGCGTCGGCGGTGATGCGCCTGGTGCCACGCTCGTAGGCCAGGATGGAGGCCGGCGATATTTCTATGGCCTCGCCCACCTCCTTGGCGGTGAGGCCCCGCCCCTCACGCAGCTCCCTCAGGCGGGCCCCTATCGCAGCCGAGGTCTCTTTCCCGAAGCGGCTGGTGGATCTTCCGTTGCCGTTGCGCTTCTGCGCGATTGCCATTCCTTGCTTCCTTACAAAGAGTTAACTTGTTAGAATAACGAACAAGCCATTGCTTAGGGTTATAAAACGTCACTCAGACGCTTTATAAAAATAGGGTATCAAACGGATGGCGTCAACGGAATGGGGTTGACATGCCAGAGCTAAAAGTACCTGAGTTCGTCGACAACCGCTTTCAGGTGCTCAACATCAACGGCCACAACCCGCCCGAGACCACCATCCTGGCCCGGGATCTTAAGGCCAAGAACTCAAAGAACAACCTGGCGATCATCAAGTATTTCCCCCCCGAGCATGAGCTGAAGGAAGACATCTTAGAGTTCCTGCTGGCCCACGTCTATCTTAGCGACGTCGACCTAAAAGGGGCCCTGCGGATAATCACCGCGAAGCAGAACTGGATAGCGTTCGAATACCTGGCTACCCAGAGTCTGTACAAGGACGTCATCTTCAACCGGCCCTTCACCACGGAGGAAGCCCTCGAGGTCTGCAAGAGGATCGCGGTGGTATTCGACACCGCCGAGGGGCATGAGATAGTGCACATGGCGCTCAACCCCAGGAACGTGTTTGTGATCAAAGACGGCACGGTGAAGATAAAGGACTGGTTGGTGGAGGAAAAGTGGCTGCCGCTCTTCGCAGACCTAACCGAGCCCTACTACTTCCAAGCGCCCGAGGTGCTGGGCCTCAACCCGCAGGGATATACCTCGGACATCTACTCCCTGGGGCTTTTGGCGGCTTTCCTCGTCACCGGGGAATGGGAGATCAAATTTAAGCTCTCCGAGGTGGAGCTGCCCGGACCGCTCGCTGCCCTCCTCCCTTATTTCCTCTCCGAGGACCCGGAGAGGAGAATCGGGAGCTGGAAGGAGGCGGTCATTGCCTTCGACTCAGGCAGGTTCGTGCCGGTGATGAAGGTCGAGCCGGTCCTGGAGATGCCTGCAGCCGGGAGCGGGGACGCAGAGAAAAGCGTCCAGGCCCAGGAGGCAGAAGGCACAGTTGTCGCCCCTGCGGCGGTCCCCCGAAGGAAAGAGAAAAAGGAGAGGCCCAAGAGGGAAAGGAAGCAGCGGGAACCCGCTTTGCCGAGGATTAAGGCAGCCACCGTAGGCATTATAGAAAGAACGGCAAAGAGCGGGTTAGGACTGAGCCGCAGGGTAAACTGGCGCTACGTGGGGATATGTGCGGCCGTGGTGTTGTCTTTTGCCTTGCTCGTGGTGGTCTCGCTGGCCGTGCCCGTACTCTTCGGCTCCGACGGCACAGCAAAGGTGGTGGGGGAGCCAGAGATATCATCGCTTCCCTCCCTGGTAGGCATGTCATACGAAGATGCCCAGGCGAAGTTGGCGGAGATGGGATGCGAGGCCGAAAGGGAGGAGGCCTACTCCGGCGAGGTGCCGCCTGGGATGGTGATCTCCCAGGATCCCGCGGAGGGTGCAGAGGTCTCCGGGGCCCTGGCCGTGAAGCTCGTGGTGAGCAAGGGGCAGGAGCCGCAGGCGGAGGGGCAGCCGGCGGCCACGGGCCAACCCCCAACAGACCAAGGCCAGACCACCGGCACCACGCAGCCCTCGGGGGAGGCCCAACCGGCCCCCACCCCGACGCCACAGTCAGGCCAGAGGCCGGTGGCCTCCTTCTCCATGAGCCCTTCCAGCGGCCCCTCGAGCGGCGTTTTCGTAAGCTTCGACGCCTCCGCGAGCTATGACCCCGACGGCGGGAGCATCGTCTCCTATTCCTGGTCTTTCGGGGCATCGGGGACGACGGCGTCACGGGAGTTCACCTCCGCAGTGGCGCCGGCGGACGTAGCGGTGACCCTCACGGTCACAGACGACGAGGGGCAGTCCAGCTCCGTAACCAAGAGCGTGCATCTTTATTGACGCACGCGCCGGTGCCTCCATTACAGGTACACAGAAGCTTATTGACACACTTTCACGCTTTAATGTAAAGTAGGGGCATGGAAGGGCGGTACTATTCTAGCTTCGACGAGGAGGGCGTCAGCATGAGTAGATCAGACGAGGTGAGGCCGGAGAGGTACCGGCCAAAAGAAGATCAGGAGATCAACATCATAACCATCTCCGACTTCAACAAGAAACCCATCGAGATAAGGAACAAGCTCAAACAGGGCGAGGACTTCATCGTGACCTGGAACAAGCGGGCCCTGTGCTACATCCGCCACCTCACGCCCGAGGAGCGGCAGAGGTGGGAGGAGGCAAGGGAGCTCCCCCCCGGGGTGGACGGCATCATGGGCCTCTTCTCCTTGCGCAACGAGAGCAGGGAGGAGTTCATAGACGAGATCGGCGAGGGAAAGACCTTCATCTTCACCATCTACAAGCACCCCATGGGCCTGGCCTCCCAGTATATGCCGAAGCGGGCCAAGGAGATGTACGAGGAGTGGTACGAGGAGGCCAAGGCGAAGGAGAGCGAGATAAAGATAGAAGCGGCCAAGAAGAGGAAGTAATGCTTATCGTCACCAAGACCGACCTGCGCACGAAGACCTCCGACATCGAGAGGGCGCTGCTGCAGGGGGAGAGGATGGTCATCTTAAGCAATGGCATGGCCATCGGGATGTTGGTGCCCGATATCGACGAGGACATAAAGGACAATTTCCGCATAAAGAAGAGCGATCATCCCTTCAAGAGGGTGGGAGAATAACGAAAGGGGGTGAATGGGCTGAATAACGTAGCGATTACAGGTAATCTCACTCGGGACCCCGTGCTGAAGGATATCAACGACGGCGAGAATCAGGTGGTTTCCTTCGGCGTGGGCCGCAGCCGCAAGAAGGCTGATAGCGACGAGCGCGTAAGCGAGTTCTACGAGGTCGAGGCCTGGGGGACCCTGGCCGCGAACATAGCCCGTTCGCTCAGCAAGGGCGATCCTGTCTGCGTGATCGGCAAGCTGCGCTACGATCAGTACGAGGTCGACGACATCAAGCGCAACCGCACCTACCTCGTAGCCTCCCACGCCGGCCCGGATCTGAGGTACCGAGAGGCGGAGGTCAAGAGCAACGGCAGCGAGTGAGGTATCTACATTGGCCCCGGGAATGTGACCGGGGCCTCCGCACCTCTTCTAGCGGAAGATAAGAATGGGGGTGCAAGCCTATAGGGCGAGTTAATGGGGGAGACCGTTGATTAAGCAGAACATACTGACCGGTATTTGCAGTTAACAGGGGCTTGTAAGGGGTAAATAAGGCGGGCATGCAAAACTTGCAGGAAGAATAAATACGGGTGGGGCTTGTTTCTGTCGGTAACGACCATCGACCGTAAAGGAGGCTAGGAATGAAGGTAGTAGTGCTAAATCCATGGAAGGTCCTTGCGGCGGGAGTTATAGCATGCATACTCATCTCGGGAACCGTCTTGGGGGCCCTGGCGCTTTGGGGCGTTTTTCGGGGAGAGCCCGCGGAGGCTTATGGAGCTGCCGGCGTGGGGGCAAAGCGTTGGTACTTCGCCGAGGGCTACACCGGCCCGGGGTTTGAGGAATGGATACTTGCATATAATCCACCCGCAGATGCCGGTGGTTCTGGCCAAGAGATGGCTGTAAACATTCTGGTGTATGGGCCAAACGGTCTTGTAGCGATCGGTGGCATAGGCCCGCTAAAGCCTGGTCAGAGGGGCACGCTCTATATTAACGATGTAGTGGCCAGGGTAGGATACTCGGGTGACGTATCAATTGTTGCTACAAGTCCCTCACCATTTATATGCGAGAGGGCTTTGTATTTTGACTACAAAGGTAAATGGACAGGCGGAAGCCAAATACTCGGCTACCAGGAAGGGGCCAACGAGTAAGGGGTGATAAGAATGGCAACAAGAAGAAGGCTGACTATCTACGTACTTTCTATCTTAGGCATAGCCCTGATGCTTCCCCTGGTATCGATGCAACCAGCGGAGTCATATCCACCAGCGGGGACGGGCTTCAATGGTTGGACGGCAGAAGCTACCGCCCCGAACGCCTACTACGGCTATCACGCACAGCTGGCCAAGGGAGACAGTTACATATATATGATCGCGGAAGCCCCCGGCAACGGCGGTGTTGGGCTTTGGAAGGCTTCGGATACGAACACCCTCAACTGGACGTACGCGGGACTCATGGACACCAGTGAACCCACATACGCTGCCGATCCCTACATCGATGCTGAAGGCAGCTACGTGGTCGCTTCCTGGAAGGAGCATAACGGCTCCACCTGGGGTCTAGTGGTAGCTGTCTCCCCCAATTGGGGTGCCAGCTGGGTGAAGTGGACGGACTCCAATCCCGGCTGGAACAACTACGAGGCCCACGTGGATATTTCCGGGGGGAAGATACACTGCGCCTACGTATCGGACTACGGCGGGAGGAGCGAGGTTTATTACCGACGCTTCGACCTCGCACTGAATATGGAGCACCTGAGCTGCGTCTCCAACAACTCCGATGGCGTAGCTGCCTCCTTTCCCTGCATCGAGTCAACAGGCGCTTCGTTCGCCAACGTCTATTACCAGCATGGCAGTTCCAGCCCTCACCCTATCTACGAGTCCTGGACCAACAACTGGGGATCCTCCTGGAATATCACTCCCGACATCATCCCCACTGGCGGAGGCATAGACTTCGCTTGGCCGGAGGTGGCGGTTTTTTGGGAGGGGGCGGATCGCAGGAAAATGGTGGTAGCAGACGGCAGAAACATCACTACAGGGTTTCACTTTATTTATTACAACAGGTATTACAACATTGGCTGGCAGGGTAGCACGGGTCTTTGCGACCTCGGTACTGAGCCCTCCTACCCACAAATCTCATCCCGTGATAACGACCTCTTGGTCGTCTACCGGGGATCGGGTGGTTCCACCGGCAACGAAGGCCAGGGAAGGATAAACCCCAACTCCGGGGAAGGCACCTGGAGCTTTATCGACAACCTTTTCTACGACCAGATGCCTTATAACGGCTGCGGGGCCATGGACTGCTGCTCCGATGGCTCCCGCTTCTATGCCTCTTCCTGCAGCTGGGGAAGCCACATCGAGGTCCTCACCAAACGGGAGGATAATACTGACCCTAATGCCGCCTTTGTCGATCCTGGCAAGTATCACAACTCAAGCTGGTGGGTGGATGCCAGCATCGCTGACGATTTCAATCACGCAGGTACGTTTATGCTCGGACCCAGCCCCTTTGATCAAGCCTATGAGGCCGGCATTGCCTACGCGGAATTCACGTATCGCAAGAACAACGGGCCCTGGCAGGCGTTATATACAGACCCGGAGTCCCCCTGGGGGGCATGGTTCGACGGGCCGGGCAAGGGCGACGGCGAGTACGATTTCCGCATCAGGGCCTACGATACGGCGGGCCGCTGGACCGAGGACTACCTGGGCGGAGGCGGTGCGACCGACGGCATAATCATGGACAGCGCCCCGCCCACCAATGTGGACCTCCAGGTTTCAGCCCCTGACGGCAGCAACGGCTGGTACATATCCCAACCGGGCATGGGGCCGAGCATCGTGGCGCTGGACTTGACCTCGGGGATCAAGGCCACCTATTACAAGTATGACGATGCTGTGGACTGGACCGTCTTCAGCACGCCCTTCGCCTTCCTTGAGGGCGAGCACGTCATCCATTACTACGCAGAAGACAATGCCGGGAACTCTTCGGAGGTAGAGGATTTCATCTACCAGGCGGACTTCACCGATCCTACGGGAACCATAATCACTCCTGGGGGTGGGGAATTCTTCAGGACCAACTTCTCTATGTCGGTTAGCGCGGATGACGCCTTGAGCGGGGTTGCGCGGGTCGACTTCTACTTCGCCAGCGACCTCTTTGCATCCGACGATACAGCCCCCTTCACCAAAGGCTGTGATATAAGCGGCTATGCCGACGGGGAGAGGGAGGTGCAGGCGAGGATCTACGACCAAGCCGGGCGCTCGGCTTGGACCACCAAGCTGGCTATTAAAAAGGATACGAAGGCTCCGGCCGTTGAGATCACAGAGCCGGTGGGGGAGGAGTGGATCCGCGGCATGGTGACCTGCAAGGCCAACGTGACCGACGACGCGCCAGGCGAGATCGCCAAGGTCGACTGGTACATCGACGGCGAGCTCTTCGACTCCAGGACCTCGGCGCCCTGGATGGGGAGCTTAGATACGACCGCCTGGTCAAACGAATGGCACACCATATCCGTGAAAGCTTGGGATAAAGCCGGGAACGAGAACGCCGAAGGCGGCAAGGCACAGGTGGAGCAGTTTATTGGCAACAACATCTCCGAGACCAACTGCTTCGCCGAGGGATGCACCAGGTCCGGCTTCGACACCTGGCTCTGCATCCAGAATCCGGGCGATGAGATGGCCGACGTGACCGTCAACTATATGCTCGGCCCCGGCCAGGGCCAGGCAGCGGCGCGCAACTACGCGGTACCTCCGCACAGCAGAATGACAGTGAATGTGAACTCTGACGTGGGCCCTGATAAGGACGTATCCATACAATGTACGTCCACAAAGCCCGTGGTGTCGGAGAGGCCGATGTACTTCAACTACTCTGGACTCGGAGGACACAGCTGGAAAGGCGGCCACACCGCCCAAGGGGTCTCGGTGCCGGGGCAGGAATGGTATCTCGCCGAGGGGTGCACCCGGGCAGGGTTCGAGGAGTGGCTGTGCATCCAGAACCCGGGGGACAAGGCCGCCAACGTGAGCGTTGACTACATGCTCGGAAGCGGCCAGGTTATACGGAAGAGCTACAGCGTCGCCGCCTGGCAGAGGTTCACCATCTCCGTGAACCGGGAGATAGGCCCGGACCAGGACGTGTCCGTGAAGGTCACCTCGGACCAGAATATCGTGGTCGAGCGCCCCATGTACTTCATGTACCAGGGGGTCTGGGACGGCGGACACAACACGATGGCCGTAAACTCGGCCAGTACCGAGTGGTATTTCGCCGAGGGGTGCACCCGGGCCGGATTCAACCAATGGCTGTGCATCCAGAATCCGGGGGAAGAGCTCGCCACGGTGGACATAACCTACATGACCGAGGACGGCACCCAGATCGTCAAACAGGCCATCGTACAGCCTCATTCCCGGCACACCATCAATGCCAACGTGGACGTGGCCCGGGAGCACGACGTCAGCACCAAGCTCACCTCCGACCAACCAATCATCGTCGAGCGACCAATGTACTTCTGGTATGGAAACATGGGAGGCTTCGACGAGGGGTCCTGTGCGATCGGCGCGAATAAGGCCTGTTCTACCTGGTACCTGGCGGAGGGATGCACCCGGGCAGGGTTCGAGGAGTGGATCTGCCTGCAGAACCCGAATGACGAGGTCGCCACGGTGAGGCTCACCTACATGCTCGAGAACGCAAGTTGCCCGGAGCAGGTAGTAAACGTGGCGCCGAGGAGCCGTCTCACCGTACGTGTGAACGACTTCGTGGGCCCTGACCACGATGTGTCCACGGAGGTACAGAGCGACAAGCCGATCATAGTCGAAAGGCCCATGTACAGCCTGTATCGCGGTGAATGGCCGAGTGCGGATAGTCTCAATGCCTATACCTTCGAGAGATAAGAGCCGCTTTAAGGTTGGAGTGAACAGGGTTTAGTGCGAGTACCTTCGCACTAGCCTCCGGGGGGCCGCGCAAGCGGCCCCCTTTAAATAATCCGAGAGAATAGGCATCATATCTACACAGTTACACGTTGACACGTATATATAAAGTAATATAAGATATCATCAGGTGATGCTGATGATAAATACGAAGGTTTACAAGGATATAGAAAGGCTCTCGGGGATCCCGAGCAATCTTTTTGCCTTCCGCTTCGTCCAGATTCTGCTCGAGAACGGGCTCATAGAGCCCTGGCAGGTGATATTCAATCCTAACCCAGTGTTCAGAATCCTAGGATAGATGGGGGTGATTGCGTCCCTGCCCCGCAGGACTTCTGGGGGGCATATCGCGCGCAAAGCATGTATCTGGTTATCGTAAGCGAGGTTTTTCCCGACGAGGACGCCAAGCTGCTCCGTGACGTGGGCCACAAGGTGATAACCCCGCGCTCCATCGAGAAGGGCCAGAAGATTATCGACAAAGCGCTGAAGAAGAACTCGAACGTCCCTGACGCCATCGTCGTCGACAACGGCTTAAAAGGGGCCCAGTTCTTCGCCAAGGCCCTGAAGATAGGCCTGCAGGAGGGCGGGGAGGACAAGGACATATACCTGGTGGTCAACCCCGATATCATTGGGGCCATAGACCCTGAGTATTTCGGCATCACCGGCTTCGTGGAGGCCCCTCTTAACTCCAAGAAGCTGCTGGACCTGGTGGGCATCCCGGAGGGTCCGGTGGGGGAGAGGCCCAGGGAAGGGGAAACACCGCCCGCGGACAAGCCCGAGGAGGGAACAGGTCCAAGAGAAGATCCCAAGAGGGAAGAGCCCTCGCCCATGGCAGATAAGGAGAAGATGACGAGCGGGCCAGCGCATGAGGTGACTGCGCCGGCCCGCTCGTCTCAAGATACCCAGGCGGGAACAAACCATAAAGAAGGCAACAAGGCATACCGCCTGGCGTTCTCAGCGGTCTTGGGAGTATGCGTCCTTTTGATCTCCATAATGGGATACTCCGCTTTGGGCAACAGGCAAGCCCCATCCACAAGAGAGTTTCCCAACTTCTACGACATGAGCCTGGAGGAGGCCGAGAGCCTGGCGTCTTCCTATGGGCTGGGGTGCGAGGTGGAGTATGCTCCCTCCGAAGTTCAATCGGGCAAGATACTCTGCCAGTACCCACCTGCCGGCACCCCTATAGAGAATCTTGATAAAGTTGCTCTCGTTGTGTCGGAACCGGTGGATGAAGAGACAGAGGCAGAAAGCCCTTCCGGCGAGGGCGAGAGCGACGGCCAAAGCATATCTGGGGAAGTGGAGAGCGGGGGAGCCCTCATGGCTGACGCCCCACCCGATGATCTCAGTCACTCTCCCGCTCCTCTTCCTACCTATGCCCCCGCGCCGGCCCCGGCACCAGTGCCTGCTTATGGAGAAGTGCCGGTGGCGAGGATTTCGGCCTCTTCGACCAGTGTTCCCTCGGGGTCGATCGTCTCGCTTTCGGCATCGGGCTCATACGACCCCGACGGGGGGCCGCTTAACTACAGCTGGTCATGCGGGGGCTCAGGGCCATCCACCAGCAGGGAGATGGTATCCAACGTTGTCCCGGGAAGCGTGACTATATCGGTTACGGTGACGGATCGCGAGGGAAAGAGCGCATCGGCCTCCATAACGATCAGCGTCTACTAGAAAGCGTAAATGAAAAAGGTCAAATATAAGAAGGTGGCGAGGAGCCTGGATAGGGAGTACGAAAACTGCGAGAGCGCGGAGGAATACTTGCGGGCCATCATGCGCATATGGACGGAGAACGGCCTTATAGAGGGGGAGTGGTCCTGCGACCTGGTTGGGGAATAGGGATAAAGGTTCGAGCGATATGCTTTTCCTATCCTAGATACGAAGGGAAGGAGATCCAGTGAGCAAGAAGGATGCGCCGGCGTTTCTCTGGGGCAGGTCCTATATCTCAGAATGTCCCTTCTGCAGGACGTTGACCGGCGAACACGAAAGAGAGGGCTGCCCCCACCTCAAGAACATCCTCCCTCAGGGGAGAAAGGTATTTGTATTTGAGGGCTGAAACAAGAGCTGCTATATTCCGATATAGAGGATAAAAAGAACAAAGAACTCCCCCTGTACCCTTCGGGGTCAGGGTGCGGGGCCGGCCTTAAAAAGTCGGCCTCTGCTTATTATGGGGTCTCGAAGCGATATATAAGGCCGGGAGTATTGGGAATAAGCCAATTCCCATCTTCGATTGAAGACGCAAAGGGGGCTTTTCACAAACCTGCTGCCTGGTAATCTCGATACTTGAACCCATCACCTAACGGCAATCTATGTGCTCTCGGGCGAAAGCAAATAAGCTGGGCGTTTGGATTCAATAAAGTAGTCTAGAGCACTTCACAAATGCGATATTACGACCAAGCAGTGTAGGTTGATAGCCTAGCAGCACTATCAGCCCAAGATTTCAGAGCCGCTTCGCCGCTTCCTCGAGGACAGACTGTCTACGGCCTCCACCAGGTCCTCTTTAGCCAGGTGGAGGTATATCTCGGTGTTCTGTATGCAGGAATGGCCTAGGAGGTCCTGTACGTGCTTGATGGGCCACTTCTCTCGGGCCAGGTGGGTAGCGAAGCTATGCCGGAAGGTGTGAGGGGATATCTTTCTGTTGTCCACGTCCAGACCCGCCATCCGCGCATATTTCATGAAGAGAGCCCTGAACCCGAAGGTTGTCATGGGCTCACCGTTGCTCAAATTGATGAACAGGCAATTGCTATCAACATCCGGTGAATCGCCCCGACTTTCCTGGAGGCTCCATAGTCTGAGAGGATGGAGCCATGAATACACAAAAGAGATATCCACCGGAGCTGAAAGAACGGGCGGTGCGCATGGTCTTCGACCACGCACCGGAGTACGAGTCTGAGTGGGCGGCGATGCGCTCGATCTCGGAGAAGTTCGGCATGACAGCCGAGACGCTGCGCACCTGGGTGAGACAGGCCGAACGTGACGCCGGCCTGCGCGAGGGGCTAACGACCGAGGAACGCGAACGCATCCGTGAGTTGGAGCGCGAGAATCGCGAGCTCAAGCGGGCCAACGAGATTTTAAAGAGCGCCGCGGCTTTCTTCGGGGCGGAGCTCGACCGCCAACAGAAGAGATGATCGCCTACATCGACGAGGAAAAAGAGCGCTTCGGGGTCGAGCCGATCTGCAAGCATCTACAGGTCGCCCCGTCCACCTACTACGACGCCAAGTCGCGCCCGCCCTCGGCCAGGGCGGTGCGGGACGAGGAGCTGAAGGCAGAGATAGAGCGGGTGCACGCGGAGAACTTCGGCGTCTACGGCGCCCGCAAGGTCTGGCGGCAGATGAAACGCGAGGGCTTCCGTGTGGCCCGCTGCACGGTGGAGCGGCTCATGCGTGAGCTGGGCCTGGAGGGCGTGAGACGTGGGAAAAAGAAGCGTACCACCATCCCCGACGAAGAAGCGATAAGGCCGGCTGACCTGGTCAACCGCGACTTCACGGCCCCCGGGCCCAACCGCCTCTGGGTTGCAGATCTTTCGTATGTGGCGACCTGGTCGGGATTCGCCTATGTCGCCTTCGTAATCGATGTCTTCAGCCGCTTCATCGTGGGCTGGCGGGCCTCCACATCGCTCCGCACCGACCTGGTCCTGGATGCTTTGGAGATGGCCATCTGGGCACGCAGGCGCGGCAGCCTCCCGGAGCTTGTGCATCACAGCGATAGGGGAAGCCAGTACCTGTCTATCCGTTATACTGAACGCTTAGAGGATGCGGGTGCCGTCTCATCCGTCGGATCCCGGGGCGACGCTTACGACAACGCCCTTGCCGAGACGGTCATCGGCCTCTACAAGACCGAGCTCATCCGCAACCGGGGACCATGGAGGAACTTGGACGAGGTAGAATACGCTACATTGGAGTGGGTCGACTGGTTCAATCACCGCCGCATCCTCGAACCCATCGGCAATATCCCGCCGGCGGAGTTCGAGGCCTATTATTGGAGAAAGGAGGGTCAGGAAGAGACGGAAGGACTCAAGCAACCGAGTCTCCGGTAAACCCGGGGCGATTCAGAAGACATGCGTAAGCTGCGCTTGACCGCCCCTGTCCTGCTGACAATCAAAGCCTCCACTTATCCGCAAGACTTCTGAGAAAACCCTCTCTGGTCTGGATACCAAACTATCGACTGTATCCGATACCCCAGCAATCATTTGCTCTTACCCTGTCCTTTGGGACGGCCCTTCTCCTGTCTTTTGGGGCGAGGGGGTGAACATCCTCCCCTGCCCTGATTGGCACGAGTTCCTCTACCACTGCCATCTTTCTTCGGCACTCCTTTCGGCATCTCTACACCTCCTCTCGTTATTCCCTCGACACCATCTCTACTATTGCAGCCTGGCCTTTCCCCATATCCACCTCCCCGACGCCACCATTCTACCACCCCGCAGGGTGGCTAACTCTTCCCGGCGCCCCTCTTCTCCATATTCATATTTCTTTAAATCTCCGGATGCCCCCCCTATATAAAAATGCCCTCCGCACTTGCGCCCCGCGGGGCGTCCGCAGGGCCTCGCCGCAGCGAGGCCGCCGCATGCCGGTCTGTTCAAGACCGGAAGTGAGAATGGAAGCGAGCATTTTTACGGAAGCACAAAGCAGGAAACGGGTTTTCGCAAAAACCCGCAAACAGCAAGACTGGAACTTGCCCGTAAATATAGGGGAGAGATAGCTGTAAGGCTGTACGAATATCTGCGATCTGCTGCAGGCCATAGATCAACTTTACAGAACATATATTATCGGCTTGCTTGCTTTGCTGGGATTATGATGATAAATGGCTATCATCAGGTGCCAGTGGATGAGATCTACTTAGGTCCGCCTGGCGCCGGAAGCTTCTGTAAGTTCATCGCAGGCTTGGGCCCTTGCCCGGGCTCGCCTGCGGATCCGGCGCAAGCCTCACTGCTGAAAAGTGGACATCCTAAACTGTTCGCCAGCATATTCTGACCGCGAGACGCAGGCCCCGCAAGCGAGATCTCCCCTCCTCTCCCCTATCGGCCATGTCCCTAATGTTTATCATTTGTTAAACATATGCTACTATAAGCATAGAGGAAGAAAGACGAAAGGAGAGATATGCCCTACCCCGTCCACCGAGATGACGAATTCGTAGGAAGAAGGGATTTCCGGGAGAGGCTTCCGGAGATACTGGAGGCTGCCCGCAAAAAGAAGTCCCTGGTGTTCATAACCGACAGAGGAAAGCCCGACGCCGTCCTCATGCCGGTCGAGGAATACGAGGCTTTCATAGAGCTCCTGGAAGACCTGCGGGACCCGGAGCTCATCTCCATGGTCAAGAGATCTCGCCGCGAGATCGAGAAGGGTGAGGTCATGGAGCTCTCAGAGCTTAAGGATTACCTTGGCCTCTGAGAAATACCGGGTGATCGTCCCCAAGAGCGTGGCCCGGGACCTGAAGAAACTACCCCGCGGTGATATTGCCCGGCTTTTCGGTACCTTGGAATCCCTTGCTTCGGATCCCAGGCCTCCCGGATGTGTGAAACTGAAGACAAAGGATCTGGGCGAGTACCGGGTGCGGGTGGGATCCTACCGTATACTCTACGATATCGACGATGGCGAGCTGGCGGTTGCCATAATCGCCGTGAAGCGTCGGGCAGAAGATACCTACAAGAAATAGGCCTAGGCAAAACCTCTTACGCGACCCGGAACGGCCCTTAGAAGGCCTCTCAGAGCGTCGTTTTTCCCTTACCTTCAGTAAGTATGGCTGACGCGCTGATTTATAGGGTTTCGGGCTGCCCCCCCCGTCTAACGCCCCAACCCGGGCCAAAAACCCCCAACCTGGGCCTCACGCCCGCGCCTCCCCCCTCGCCAGGCGCCGCAGCGCCGGCATGCTCGGGGGTCCTCACCCGGCGGGGGTCGCCAGGTTCCCACGCTCCCCTCCCCCGCCGGCAATAGCATCCGGTCCTTTAAGGGACCGGCATGAGCAGGGCACGCTCCCCTCCCCTGGCGGGGCAATAGGTGGGGGCCCCAGCACGGGCCCCCTGCTTGCACTACCTCTCGTTTCTCATATGGGCATATGGGTCTTTGAGGGTAGTATGGCTATTTTATCATGGCGCCGGCGGTAGCCCCCCCGCCGGCAGCAGCAGCCGGGCCTTGCGGGCCCGGGGCTCTCACCTGCGGCCGCAGCCGCACGCTCAATTTCTTTAGAAAAGAGTCCGGAAGAGCCCCCCTAATATATATTCATAACTTAAAAGTGCGACAATCGCGGGGCTGCGGCCCCGAAAGATGCAGGATAACGGGGTGTGCCCCCGAAGTTATGCATGAATAGAGGCGATATTCTAAACTGGATGCTGTGGGCTTTCCCGGATAGGAGGGATTGCAGGATATAGAAGTGCCGGCGCAGAAGGCAGTTTAGAAAACAGGCGGTTTTCTGGAACACCCCAAACAAGAGAAAGGCCCTTCATAATTTCAACACTTGATGTTCGGATATTGTTGCTTGAACCGTCGTCTTGCTTCTGCATATATCTTGGCCAAAGCTTCTTCATCCTGGCGGTTTTCCATAAACACAATATCAACGCATTCTTCAGGCGTGAAAAGGTGAAATGGCACACTCAGTTTGTTCATTCGATCGAGCAGTGCCTCCTTCAGCTCTTCGTCAGTAAATCCGAGCTCCTCTTTGCATTTCATGATAGCGCTGATTACGCCAGGGGCTGTCGTTGCGTTCGATTCTTTGTAGGGGAAGAAATATTTCGCGCTAATGTCCATAAATCGGGGATCATAACCGTTGTCGAGACCGCTCAAATCATAAAACACAACTTCTGCCAGCATAGCCAGAGCATCCTTTATCCGTTTTTCCTCCATCAAGAACAAATGCATCTGATAGCGGCAGTTTCGGTATAAACCAAAATCCCCGGCTTTAGCATGCTTTATACTGCGTTTATTTAGATATCCCCAAATCTTATCGCGCCAGGGCATATATGGGGGCGTATGTACGATTTTATTTAAGGACCATATATCCAGATCCTCGAATTGATGGCGATGGATGTATGGCACGTAGCTCTCTTCGTCCAGGGCTTGTTTTCCGAGATCGGTCAACTGATATGTTCTCTTTGCAAATCGAACACTAAGCTCTTCGTGGGGAGCTTCCTCTAACAGACGTTTCACTAATTCCGCCTTTTTTCCACTTGTTTTTAGCCCGCGGTTCTTCAATTCGTCCTTTATAACTGTAGCCTTCTCTTTCTCGATGGCACTCTGCAGGTCCCCAATCTGCAGGAACCCTCTATCAAGCAAAGAGCGAAGCCCATTATCAACATCCCTCACTCCATAGCTGTACCACCAAAAGCCTGGAAGGGAATTACTTTCTGTGTAAAAGGATTTTGCATAATCAAGCATTAGCACCTCGTGAGGGTATAATCCATGTTTGCTCGGAACGGCACTTTTAATCATTTTTTCCGCAGGAATGACTTCATTTGTCTGATATGTGACTGTTTCAGCCGGTACATTGATGGTTGGAGCGGTAACATTTGACTTCACCGTTTCCGGAGATGCTCCAACTCTAGCTTGTCGAAAGGATTTCTGACCACTGGCTGGGTTCTTTTTGAAGACATCAAATAATGACATGGTAGACCTCCATAAAAAGTAGCTGCTGGGCATTTTAGGAAGGCTTAGCGAGTGTTTCCCCATATGCACCTCCTGATGCCAGCATTCTACCATCTCGTAGGCTGGTTGGCATTCTCAAGGTACTCTCCCCTCCCCCACCGCAGAGCCTATATAGAGCATACCTCCACGCGTCCCGTGGATTCGCCGCAGCCGGTACAGTGGGGCGACATCGGCTACCTGGAGCTGGGCCTCAAGGCCTTCAACCTCGATCAGCTCTACCTTAACCTCAAGAGCAAGGGGGTGGAATTCCTGTTGAATCCTCTGCAAAATTCACACTAAAAACGAAACCCAAACAATCCGCCATTTTCAGTAGCATCCGTTAACGTAACAGGCAATACATAATCATGGAGGTCGAATCCATCTATCTTCTCCTTGAAAGCATCATCTTCATTCATGGTGACTATGTATTGGAAGCCAAGTTCGTTAGCAGTTTCTGCACCGACCTTCATTGCACTGATAAACTGGCGACCATCTACTGAATCAAAAAGATGGCTGTCATGAATCAGGAAGCCCGGCCCAATACCTCTATTTGCACAAATACGCATGAGCATAAGATCAAAACAGAAAATCTGCATTTGCTGTATGCCTTTGCTTCGTGACCCCTGAATGGGAAAGTGAAAACTAGGGCCATTAGAAGTTATTTCAATCGTCATGGATCCCGCCGATTCATATAGTCGTTTGGAAGTCTCCTCAAATGCAAGAATCGCTTCTGTAACACGTTTATCTTGTTCCAGAAAATCCCTCCGCAAACGTTGGGTAAGTTGATTTCTCCTGATTTTAAACTCGTCTCTGGAACTTTCGAGTTTCTCCGCTGACCTAAATCGATTTCGAAGGGTTGCCACCTCTGCTTCTTGTCTCCCCACCTCGGCTTGAAGTTTGAAAAACTGTTCGAGTGCACCATGGCTTTGGAGGATCTCCATAATTACTGATCTGCGATCATCCAGATCTTTGCTCAGTTGATCACGTTTTATCATTCGCTGTCTAGCAGAATTGAGCTCGTCTTCCAGATAATCCTTACGGTTACGAATTATTGATCTATGGAAGTTAAGAACATCTTCGTAAGTTTCTAATACTACTCCAGGCAGCAGGACGCCAGCTTCAGCATAAAGTGATTCTAGATCAGTTAATACTGGTGGGGTTTCCTCCCCTAGCGCCTTCTCTAAATCACGAATCCTTGCAGCATCAATAGTCTGATCATTTGCCAAGGAATTCAGTTTGAATGTGATCTCGTCAGCCTCTGTCTCCAGGTCTGAGTATTTCGGGAATACTTGAAATTGATCTAATTGCGACTTGAGTTTATTAAGTTGATCCTCTGATACGGCTAGTTTGGTTCGAAGGTCAGCAACTTTGCCAATAATATTCCCGAGAGTTCCTGAACCAGCTGCCTTTTTCAGTTCCCTTAAGTTCTTTTCGTCATCTCTTACAAGTATCCAATCACTCGCTATCTCCCAGTCAAGACCTAAAAGATACATGAGAGCCATCTGATAGTCGCCAACTTGCTGGCTTCGAGACTGCTCTTCTGGCTTAATGAAAGCGCCGCTTTGTTGTCTGCGGACAAAGTATGCAAAGAGCGAGCGGAAAGTCGGAGAACGCCGAGGGAAATCCTGAAGACTGCTTAAATTAAACATTGCATCTCCGAGTATCTCGTGCCATTCAGGAATTGAAACTTTCCCATTGCCCCCAAAGAGGTTATTATTAAAAACGTGAACCTTTGATTTCTCTATTCCACTGCGTTCTGCCTTTATCCTATTTCCGCCAAGGTCAAACTCAATACCAAAGATCGAATCAACCAGTGCATCCATGCGGAAAAGCGATCCCATACCCGCATCAGCACCCATGAGAAAATGAATGATTTCAATCAGGCTTGTTTTCCCAGCCCGATTCCGAGTCTGGTAGATGCTCGCACCTTGTTCCTTTTCAGCGATAAGCACATTAAGCCCAGCCTTAACCTCAAGAGTTTTAAAAGTTGGGAGAGTGCTGTATATGTTATAAATCATAATGACTTGCGGGCCATAAGCCCGTCCTCCAATTCAACTGAACCAATGAGAAACAGAAAGTCTAGAGCGAGAACAAACGTATCATAGCTTAAAGCCGATGAGCTCATATGGCCCTTCTCCACAGTTTGGCGCGGCACTTCTTCCCAGAGCGCGGATAACGTCATCGGTCGATCAAGGCTTCGCAATATCTGTCCTCCTATTGTGAGAAGTGCCCGGTCTTGCGGAAGATGCTTGGATGGAAGGATCACAATATATCCTCCCTCGGTTCCTCATAAATTTCGCAACTCTCAAAGTAGTAAGCCATTATTGTAAGGACCGCCAGTTGATGTTCGGGTGTACCCAGTGCAGAACCACCGATCCAAGCCTGAAGCTCAGAAAAGATCTGATTCGGTGTATGATTATCGCGCAATAACTCATATTGGACACGAAAAGATTCAGCAATTCTTTCTCCAAACATTGGGTCATGCCACTTTGAAAAGAATTCTTCCACTAGAGGTGCTTTTACCATACCCTCTTTCAGTAATATCGCAACGTTATCCGATAGACTATTTGCTTCAATTTTCCCTTTAGGCACCTCTTTAACCTGGCTTATATCAGGCGTACCTCGATCTTCAATAGCCTCAAGAATCACCTGTAAGTCTTTGAAGCCTAACTTATCTTTTGCCTCCTCTGTGGGAGCATTACCAAACCATGACTGTAAGTCCTCCAACTTAAGGCGTTTAAAAACGATGAGGAACTCTTCCCATCCCCAAGTCTCCAAGACAATATCAGGATTATCTTGTTGAAATTCAAGTAACGTTTTATGTACATGCGGCGGTAATCCTTCTATCGCATTATGGGCAAAAACCCATTTGTCAAATAGAACACCCCAGTGCTCTTTCGCGCCCTCAAAGTCCTCTTCAATTTTTTTGATTGCTTTACTTTCGCTCATTTCATACGGTGCATAAACTTGGAATAACCGACGCTCGGTTCTTAAGAAACCGTCGTTCTTCCTGTCGCCCCTGTTTCCCCAAGGCCGGCAGGCAATAAAATCACCCTTATACGCAATTCCCATCAATTTATTAAAAAGATCCTGGAAAGCAGTTCCCTTCGCCTTGATAAATTCATTCTCAAATTTTTGCTCGTAGAATGCTTTCTGAATATCCATTCCTTATGTTCCTTCTGTCCTCCGGACATCGAGCTTGTGTAGGCACTTATCACAGCCCATGAAAGCGACCACGATATCCATGACATATATTATCTATTATCGTAAATACTTTTCCTTCCTATCTTGGTGTACTGAAAAAAGCAAAATTCCTTATTGTATAAAGGCACTGGCTGGCACAGCAAACAAAGGAGATCAAACAGCCAATCCATCTATCCAAGATCCTGCTCTTTCCACCCATCGTTCCGCTGCACCCTAAGTACTTTCCCATCCTGGATCACGAAACGATCTCCCCATACTGTACCTGCTCTATCCGTTCCCTAGACTTATCAGCGATCTCTTTGATTTGTTCGACCACGGATATGGGCCTACCTTCCATCTTCTACCTCCACTATTCTATCTAATATGACATTTCCCCATATGCACCTCCTAATGCCAATATTCTACCACCCATCGAGCTAGCTGATGTTTCTACGAAATGATTATGCCTCGCCCCTCCCCCCCGTTTCTCTATATATAATATCCCTATGAAATCGTGCCCCTCTACGACGGCGACCAGAACATAGGCTCCGCCCCGCTCGTAACCAACCTAGACACCTGGGATGGCATGAGGTGGCGTTTTCAAAGGACCGGCTGCCACCTGGGGGTGGGCAAGCTGGATGACGGCCGGTATTACGCCTGCTATTCCAGCGACTGGCCCGAGGGCATCGTCAGACGCAAGAGAGACGACGGCACCTGGGAGGCCCTCTCCCGCTGCCCGGACGACTTCGGCCCCCCTGCCCTGGCGGTGGTGATCACCGAGGAGGAAGCAAGGGAGCTGGTGCGAGAGCACAAGGCAGAGATATATGAGGAGATGTTCGGAGGTGAACCCGAATGATCTACCCCATATCCTACTTCTTACGGCGGTTATATGGCGATTGGTTCGTCGGCTTGAGAGAAATACCCTCGTCGCTTGCCTTTGAGCGGATGGCGTCTTCTGTTCTCCCAAGTTTAATTCCAACTACACGCGTAGGTGTGTTCTGCTTTGCCAACCCGCTCAGCTTATTTACATCATTCTTCGTCCATTGCTTCCCGTGATTACTCGGTTGTTTCGACATGATCTCACCTCCTTTATGTCATTACCAAGTATTATAAATATACCGGGTGACAGAACTATAAGAGGCCCGTAATTCGCAACTGGGAATCGGGCCAATTAGGAAGATATTGAAGCAAATGGGGAATTCGGAGGGCTTGTCAAAAGCAGAGCGGGATATCCCAATATTGCGATCATTTGTTTGCCGTTTGCTTGATCTTTCCAGTGAGATTCTTAAGTCTCCAATTCGCTATCAAGAATCAGATCACCTTGCTTTCATGGCCTTGTGCTTCGTGGGTGCGCAAGTCGAGCATCTCACAACGATCAACATTCTAGTTGCTGCGAGACAATATAAGGACGCTGAAATTATAGCAAGAATCATGATCGAGGGAATGTGTCTTCTCTTGTGGGCTGCCAAGGACCCTGAGGATCGTCCCTTGCTATGGAGATCATATGCTTACGTGCAGGACTTCCAGCTTATGCAAGATAAGGAAAAGGCGGGAGAAGAGATTGACCCCGTGTCAAAATCCCAAATAATCGAACAGCTAAGTATTTATGGGCACAGCTTCGAGAAGAAGAAATATAAAGAGGGAGAGTTCCCGTATCGCGGAAAATGGCTACGGGAAAGCGTGCGCGAAGTTTGTGAAGAAATCAACGCAACGCCTCATTACGAGATAATCTATAGGGAAACGTCTCAATGGATCCACTGGACGCCACGAGGTCTTGGTACTGCAATCCACCGCGAAGGTGATCTTGCTGGATTCTTACCTAATTCAGAAGATGCTGCTGCGACAGCCTTGGCGAACGGATTCCAAGCGCTATATGAATCATTGATTTTGTTGGACCGTATCCTGGAACTAGGTTTCACCAACCAATTAGATACATTAAATAAGGTCTATATAGAACGGATGTCGACCTAGGTGTTGTAGATTCAAAGCCGTATCAAGCGTAAAGAGCAAGAAAAGGAGCTGGGAGCCCCTCTTCCGCTGCGAGGACGACTTTGATCCTCCTGGCCTGGCGATGTTGATCACCGGCGAAGAAGCTAAGGAGCTGGTGCGCGAGTATAAAGAAGAGATGTACTAGGAGATGTTTGGGGAGAAACTGTAATATAGATGTCAGGAGGTACATATGGGAAACAACGCAGAATCCTGGCTCGGGCAGATTGATTTTAACTTATTCAACGAAACTCAATTCGAGGAGTTCTGTTTTGAGCTTCTTCAGCATGTTGGGTTCGTGAATGTCGACTGGCGAAAGGGCACGAATCTCTCATCTAGTCCGTCTGATAGCGGCCGCGATATCGTCGCTAATCTAGAGCGCGAAGATTTTGATGGGACAAAGAGATTAGAGACATGGTTCGTTGACTGCAAACACCAGCAAAAAGGGGTGCCACCCAAAGAATTGCAGAACCTCCTTTCCTGGGCAAACGCTGAACGACCTACTGTTGCGCTATTCATTGTGAGTGGCTTCTTGTCGAACCCGTCCAAGGACTATCTCCGAGACTACGAGCTGAACAACCGCCCGCCTTTTCTTATTAAATATTGTGAGCGGCCAGTACTTGAGAGATTGGCCACAGGTAATGAAAACTTCCTACGAAGATTTTTCGGTGATCTCCCCAGAAGCTATAGTGAGATTCTCGCCACTGAGGAAGAGTTCTTCGACCGAGTATGGTATGACCGAAATAGACTCCTTGAAAAGCTTATCAAGGAGGGGAAGAAAACAGTCTCAGAGGATGTAGCTACGGGCATGAAGATAGCCAGGATACAGGTTGAAAAAAAGTATGGTGCTGATAAGCTAGGCCCCTATGACGATTTTGAGTGGGGGATGATAAACGGCAAACTATCTGCACTCAGATGGGTTATGGGAGAAGATTGGGATATGCTTGATACATAGGAGTTGCTAGGCTCGGGATCACACTATTCTATCAGGCTACAACTTGGATATAACGTGACTTCGGTCCCATTATAAGATATTTGGAGAAGCACTATAATTTATACTTAGGGGTTCGCGTGAAATATATCGTTGTTCTTAATTGAGGAAAAGCAAGTAAGGGGTTGAGAGGACAACGCGATGTATCGACAAAGCATTCCTGAACTGGGATTATCAATAGAACGTGGAACACCAGCGGTAGCTGACGACGGCAAGTTCCACGTGCTGCTCAACGGCGAGGAAGTCTTTGCCTCAGCCAAAGAGAAGGAGGCAGTCGAGGAATACCGTCGGCTCAAGGCGGCTCTTGGCGTGCAGTCGGGCAGGAAGAAGTCCATCGATGTGAAGGCAGCTCTGCAGAGAGAGATTGCAGACCGGCAGGTTACATCGTTTCTGGCGGAGTCGGCCCAGCAAAAGCGCGCCAAGGCTTTGCGCAAGGGCGGAAAAGGAGGCAGCGGTGGTGTCGGCCGCTAGAGCCGGTCGCGGTAATGATGGGCTCGTGCTAATACCGATTGGCTCTGTTAGTGCACTTCCAACTTGATGCGCTTAATAAGAGGCTTTTCTACAGGCTGATAATGTGAGCGTATCGGTAGCGGCATGCAATGGCGCTTTTAAAATCAATTTGAAATATTCCAGCCTAAATTCCTTGTACGGGAGTAATGAGAATTAAACATGAACAAATACTATATACCCCCTGGAGGATTAGATGGGCAGAAGAAGAGCTGCACATCTGTTCCCACTGTGAATTGCCAGATTCCTTACCACTCGTATTCGGATATACCTCACAGGAGATGGATGCGGCAGCAAGTAGAGATGAGATCCATCTCGGCGGATGCCTGTGCCACAGCAACGAGAGGGACCACAACTGGTGCTGCCGCAGCTGCGGCATCGAATATAACGGCAGGGATAGGGGCCATTGTGCCGCAGCAAGGCTCAATTACAGAGAATATGGAATAATCTAGACCAGCGGTGTTATCTGACCTATAGGAACTACTCTACATGAGTTTTTCGCGCTACTAGACACCTTCTGGTGCTAGCTACTTTCGCAGTACGACCAAATCCTCATCCATACCCTGGCGAATAATATCCAACCCAGAAGAAGTCGCTGGTAGGCTCTCAGCCCTAAACTGCTCAAATTGAAACGGGAAGAGGCTCGGGCTGTCGGAAAGGTCCTTAAGTGTGGCAGAGTCGGTACCTCGCGCTCGCAAAGATGCCTCTAGTAGCAAGGTAGTCAACCTGGGGTCTTCGATAAGTAGAGGCGTGCCGGCAATGTATATGCCCTTCTCCCCAATTTCTTCAAGAACATCCCAGTCCAGGTACGATCGCAGAACACGACGAGCAGCGCGAGATACAGTTTCCCGCTCACCATACTGCTCACGGACACGACGCTGTACGTGAGCGGCGGCCGCAGAGCCTTGTATCCTTAAAAGACGTCCTGTCTGTGTTGCCACATCCGCCCAGAACGGGTAGACTGCCATAACCATCCCCCAATGAATTGCCAAGTGATTACTGCGGGGTATAACCTTCAGCAGTTCCAAGCTAGCATCTCGCAGCGGTTCAAGTTCAGATGGGGTCGTCAGCCATACCTTCATTAATATAG
>QZIR01000032.1 GCA_003604975.1 Desulforudis sp.
CTACATTCTGAGCGATTTATAAAACGACCCCTTGATTCTACTGGGTTTGCGCCGACGAAAGGGCTAAAACCGGGGGTTTGCTGTCAAACTTGAGTTTGAGTCGGGTAGGATGAGACCATTTCTGGTCCCATCCCCCTAAGAACCGAGCGTGAAAGTTTTCCTTCACTCGGCTCAGACCTTTCTAAGACGCATCTTAGTGCATCCGGCTTTGATACTATCTCCGCCTTCGCGATACTAGCCTGCAGTCTCCTAACATTGTGTCGGGAGCCGCACAAACTGCTGGGTATCGCCGGGCGGAGCGTTACGGCTCCGGAGCCGGTGACCTGCAGCTTCCATCTTGCATTGCCCCCTTTGGAGTTTTCAGGTTTTCTCGCGATGAAAGACCACGCGGAAGTCTGCTCCCTTTCGGGCGGGGCATCAGCCCCTATCCGTCTCATTACAAGACGGCGTTCGCTTTCTCCGCGTTCCCTTACCCGCACGCCCAACAGCGTCCCTTGCGGTTCGCTTGCCTTTCGGCGGGTGTACGGGCTTACCGTGTTCCGCGCAATTAACAGGATGGGTTAGGCCCCGTCTATCCCCCGGCGGCGTTTTGGCCCCTGTGACACAATACCCTAGTGTGTCATCCCTGCCGCTTCTCAAACCTGTCAGCAGATTTGGCTTGTTCGACGTCACGAGGTTTATCAACGGTTCACTTGCGTTGGCCGTACCACCCGAGCCTGGCTCCCTTCCGCGTTCTGCTCGCAGATTCGACTATGCCTTGCGGTTTCGTCTTGCCCTTGCGGGATGGGCTACATTGTCCCGCCAGCTTCCCACCGGGCCATTGCTGGTCCGTCAGGTGGCGGTAGGCTACCGATGAGGGGACATCGGGTCTTATCCTGGTGTTTCCAGTTAAGACAGTTAATTACACGACTTCACGTCGCACGGGATACTCGTCGGCCCATCTACCGGCGTCTTCGGCTCTCCAATCGAAGACCTGATCCTGATAATGCTCCGTGACACCCAGAGCTTCCTGACGGAAGTCTTCCGCCAGGAGCTGAACGTCTTCCGCGTTAAGGTTTTCTTTCCGCACCAGTATGCAGTGCAGTACATGCATTGGCGCAGGGGCCGGGCGCGGCGGCCTGGCCCCTTTCACCTCCTCTGAAAAGTTTTTAGTCCGGCCAAGCTGCCGGCTTCAGCGGCAGATGTCGGTGAAACCGCACAGGTGCACCAGTTTTTCCGACCCGCAACGACACGGGCGAGACATTACCGGGTCAGGGGTGCGGCCGTTCCAGCGAACAGCGGCCTTTTGGCCCCTTCCTGATGGTCGAGTAGTGGAGTACTATTTAATTCACCCGCCGGGAAGTCCCCGTCCTGAGCCTTCCTTGTTTGCGAAGCGAGAGCGAAGGGCGGGGATGAAAGGCGGGCCTGGTTTTTCCTGGTTCCAGGCTCCAAAGAAAAGCCCTTTTGCATAACGGTATGGCTGAATCTGATCAATCCGAACCGGCTTGGACAACCCACCCAACCGGATATATGCACCCAGGTTTTGTATGCCTTTGGAAATATACTTTTCTCCGGTATACTTAACAACATCGCCAGGCTGGATAGGGTACCTTTGCTTGCGTATACTCCGGCGACCCCTGGACAATTTTTCACCGCGGTACTGCCGAAGGTTCTCGCCATCTAATTTCCGGTTACGGGTACGTCTGCCGCTGTTTAGCTCTTGGCCACCAGCTCTCTCACCAGTGCGAATGTCAATGTGTTTCGAAGCGTAGAAATATTCCAGCGAACGGTTATTACGGCGCATTTGTCTTACTTCAAACTGTATGGTTCTCGCCTGGTTGGTGCCTCCAGCAATGCAGAAGGCATCATTAATATGGCTTTTCTCCAACCTCAAAGCTATCCTCCGAGATTTTGTAATATAACCGTAAGTGTGCCTGCATCCCAGGGTGTTTACCAGTCGCCACCGGACGGTTGTCATGAATGTCTCCGGTTTGAAAGACTTCACACACGGTTCCCAGCCGTACAGGAACCTGCCTTCCTTATGGTTCTCAGACCGGTGGCATTTGTCGCACAGGGTTGTCAAATTTCCGGGACGGTCGGTGCGGTCTCTCTTCCAATACCCAATATGGTGGACTTCCAATACTTTTTCTTTCGATTTGTTCTTACAGTCAGGGTTCTGGCACTGGTGACCATCCCGATGTAAGATATACTCCCGCAAGTTCCAGTATCCGGCTTGCTCTCCTTGCTGATATTCTTTTCCTTGGATACCTGGATTTTTGATTGCCTGAATATCAAAGCCGGCTACTTGAACCTCTATTTCTGTGACTGGCAAAATGGTTTTGATTTTTTCTATCAACCGAATGTGAGAATCCAGTTTGTGCCGGATACTCGGGGCTAGCCAGCCTTCTGGTTTCTTTCGGTTATCAAACCGTGGCGCTCTGTAACGCAACTGGTTCCGGCGCTGCCGGCGGTACATCACCCTTTTTGTGTTACGCTCTACTTGACCAGTTATTAGCCGGCACTCGCCAACGATTAGTTCTTTCTTTGCGGTTACGCCTGAGAACCCTATAGTCTGATACCCGGAGTCTATACCAAGGGTTACCGACTGGGTGTAACCTGTTGTCTCATAGGTTAGCTTGATGGTGAACGGCATGGTGGTTACCACAATAGCCCTGCCGTCTTTTAGCATCCGTCGAACCTTGCCATATCGTTCTGTCGGCATCAGGGGTCTGCCGTCTTTGTTTAGTACATATACCACGATGATCTCCTTTCGGAAATAAGTCTGCCTTGCGGCAGTAGGTCCACTTCGCCAATGTTACGCCAGGTTTTTGCCAGCAACACTTCTCCTACCTCTCAGAGATGTTTAGCCACTGGCCGCAGTGTATGGGACGTGTGGAGTATCCCATGGTGCCTATGTCATTCCGGCGTAACGTAGCCCGATGGCGGGATTATCCCGCCCTGGCTGAGGCTAATCAACCGGGCTTACAGGTTTCCCTATAAGCCCCTTCCTAGCGGAGCTAGGAAGGGGTAGTTGACTCGCCGTCCATCAACCCCTCCGCCTTGAGACTTACCCACCGGCCATCGCCGATGACAATGTGGTCCAAAACAGGAACCCCCATCAACTCCCCGGCATCCACCAGCCTTTTGGTCAGCTGAATGTCCTGCCGGCTGGGCGTTGGATCACCCGAGGGGTGGTTGTGGGCCACGATCACCGCCGCCGCGGAGTGGGCCACCGCCGCTTTGAACAATTCCCGCGGATGGACTGAGGACGAGTTCAGAGTGCCGACGCTGACCGTTTTCACGGCGAGAACGCGGTTCTTGGTATTTAGAAACATCGCAACGAAGTGTTCCCGATCCAGACCACGGAGTTGGGGTTCCAGGATTTCAGCTGCGTCCTCCGAGTTTTTGACGGTCACCTTGGCCCCGGCCCGGCGCTTGGCGAGCCTTCTGCCGAGCTCCAAGGCCGCGGCCAACCGGACGGCTCTTCTTCGGGAGCCGACGATCCCGGCGAGTTCCCCAACCGTCGCCTGGCTTAAACGATCTCCTAGGACAATGACCCGGCCCGCGACGTCTTGGGCGGATTGTTTTTTCGTTTCTCCAACGATGAGCGCGACAAGCTCCACATCGGAGAGTGTCTGTGGGCCTTCTCTTTGGATCCGGGTTTCGGGCCGATAGGATTCCGGGAGTTCCCGAAAACTGAAGGGTTTGTGACTCCAGAAAACCTGCTGTTTCATGGCATGCGGCCAAGCCACAGGAGGAGCGGGCCCGCCGCCCGCTCACATCCCTGCGGGCGGCCGCCCACCTCCTTTGGAAACTTTTTACCGGCCGGGCAGAGCGATTAACCCTGCCGATCGGCCATCTCCTCGACCTACTGGTAGATCGCGTTTTCGATGTCGTCGTAAGACGCGAACGGGTCCGCGCTCATGTAGAACGCATGCCCCCGGCCCTCGTGGGCCAACAGGCTACCAGTGCCCGGAGTGACGCGGCCAGCACCGCGCCATTTTCCGTCACTGTCGACTTCGGCCAGCACGCGTCAGCCGGCGGGGGCCAAACGGACGGCTCAAGATTTCCTTTTTGTGCTGCCGAAGCACGGCAGCGGCGGTTTGATAGCTGATCACTTTCATCCCTCCTTTCGCCGGGGCCTGGACGGCCACCGGATAATAGTGACCGCCTTGCCCAGGCGGAGGGTGCGCGAACCCGCGCGAAACTTTATTAAAACCGGAGCCAATGGCTCCAGTCAGACTAAGTTTTTAAAGGACTACGCAAAGCAGCTAACTGGTTTACGTCCGGTCCCTCCGGGACCGGCAAGTTGAATCTTTACGTCCGGTCCCTCCGGGATCGGCAAAGCGACTGAAAACTCTTTGGGATCCCCCGCCGCAACCGTGGCATTATCCACGGCTGGGGCCGGGGCCGGAAATGATCCGGCCCGACAGGAGGGCCAGCCGCCCGCGTAAATTCTGCGGGCGGCCACCCACCTTAAGCTTCTTTTCTGCCCACGGCCACCTCCATGGTAACCGTCCTCGTGATGGTCACCGGCACGCCGTCCAGGAGCAGGGTCACCGACGACACTTCTTTTCTGTGGAGCTTTAGAAGCACGTCGTCTATCCCTTTCCCCTGGGCATGGAGCCAGGTGGCCCTCCGTGGGGAGAACCCCTGCTTTTTCAGCTCTGCGACGAACTCTCGCGCCTGGTTTTCGGCCTCGCTTTTCCGCAGGTCCGCGTCGAAGGCGATTACCGGGGTCTTCGCGCCGACCGCGTTCAGAACGTCCAGGGCCGCCTTCCAGGCCGCGGCCCCGCCGGAGCCGACGAAGCGGCTGTCCATCAGGTGCGCGGCCACGTCGGCCTTCAGGGGGCCCTCCGTGACCCACACCCCGGTTCCGCTGCCGGCGCAGTGCGCCGGGCTGCCGGGGGAGGCGCCGTTTGGTTTCCCGTGGCTTGAAAACCAGAGATATTTCCCGTTTCCGGAGTCGTCGCACCGCACTTTGAGGGCCTGGATCAGGCCCTCGGGAGCGCGGACCGGAATCAGATAGCCGGCCGGGCCGAAGAAGTCCCAGTAAGGGCCGTAGCGACCGCTCCTGGTAAAGAATCCGGGCACCCCCTCCAGGGAATGCTCCCGGACCAGCCACCGGCAGATCTTCCACCGGTGGCGAGCGTCTTCGGGGACAGACCGGTACCCGTTCCTGCGGATTGACTCCTCGTCCAGTCCCCGGCGCAGGAGGTCGTCCTTGTGCGACGGGTAGAGGGATAGAACAGAAAGAAAAGCCCGGTAGACTTCATTGCGGTGCTCGACCGGCGCCAGGCCGTCCGGGTTCCGGGACGCCCTGGGGGGCTCCGGAACGGGTTCGTCCAGGCCAAGCATCTGTCTGGCCTCCCGGCCGTCAACGCCGCGGAGCCTCCTGGCCAGACCGACTAAACCGCCCTCCTCCCCGCACCGGTGGCACTTCCAGTGCCCCGTCGCGGCGTTCAGATAGAAGTGCCCCTTGTCGGGGTGTTTTCGAGAATCCCCGCAGAAGGGGCACCGGAAGATCCTTTCTTCGCCGGGGCCGTTCTTGGTGAATTTAAGCCCCAACCGAACAGCGACGGAGACAGGATCAACAGCCGTAGCCAACTTCCATCACCCCCGCCACCCGGACGGCGTTGGGCTCGTCCAGGCTTCGGTTGTACGGCCAGTCCGGGTAGAGAACGGCGATCCCGGACCTGGCATAGAGCCTTATCGCCTCCGGGTCGTCATCCAAGGCCAGCGCTGCGCCCAACTTTTGGGCCACGGCCAGCTTCTCCCGCGCATCGGCGCAGAAAAAGACCGGACCATCGGGGAAGCCGTGGAGCTTGAGCCACCGTTTGGTGACAAGCTCCGCATCCCGGGGGCGGCAGGTGGCGTAGGCCAGACCGCCCAGTTTTTCGGATAGTCCCCGCAGGCACTCCACCGCTCCCGGGATGGGGTCGGCCTTCTGGAAGACCATCAGGCCGGTCCCCGACGGCCAGAAGCCCTTCGGGATCGGAGCCGGGTAAACGCCCCGTGGCACTTCGAAGACGCGGTGCAGGTAGCCGTTGACATCGGCGAGTGTATTGCAGATGTCGGATATGACCATCTTTAAACCTCCTCATCTCCCCGGGCCGCCCCGGGAGATTTAATAATCTCCCCGGGGCGGAAGGGTTAGCTAACCCAGGGCCTTCTTGATCTCTTCCTCGGTCAACTTTTCCCCGGCGGCGCACCTCCGGAGTAGTTCATCGAGAGTCGCCACGTGAGGAAAAGCCAACACCGCAAGCTTGTTCCAAGCTTCGGCGGAGATCAAGAAGGCACCGAAGCTCCCAACGTAAGGGATGGAAGATTCGATAGCTTCTTTATACTGCCGCTTCATATGCGGCTAGCTGTTGGCGGAGATTGGCAAGTTCTGTTTGTTGCTCCATTTTTCTTCGCCTCCTTTTCTCCCGGGCCGCGCCTCGGGAGACATTGTGGTCTCCCCCCGGCGCGGCGGGGCGGAAGAGATTAATAGTGGTAATTCAAGAACACCAGAGCATACCATTCGGGATGCTTTCTGGCGTTTTCTAGCGTCTCGGACGAAATTCGGGATGAATAATCCGGCACGCTGTAGAACTGCGAGTCGAACGTGTACTCTCCGATAGCCGGGCGCAGGGCATCAACAAGCCGGTATACAAGATGGCCCAGCTCGTGAGTGCCGTCCCAAATTCTTCGAATGTTGTCCGGAGTGATGGTCGGCAACGGCAACGGAACAGCGGACCAGAATTGTCCACCAATTGTTACACTGCCATTCAGCGGATTATCGAAGATGGTATAGCCACCGGCTTCGATTTCTTGCCTGGTGCGCCAGCCCCAATCGCGACCGATGCACCACTCAAAATTTTCCAGAGCTGCTTCGAGCGGCTTGTTACGCCACTCTTCCAGAGCGTTCAGAAAGCGCTCCGGGTCTTTGTAGCCAAGGATTACCCCACAGTGAGGGTAATCATCGGCCCACCGGCCGGCATTTTCGCGACGCCAGTCAAAGACACGGCCTTCATGGTTCTTGGTGGCATCGAGGGCTTCCTGGCGGAAGTCTTCCACCAGGAGCTGAACGTCTTCCGCGTCGAAGGATTCGCCTTTTTGGATGTTTTCAAACCGCACCAATACGCAGTGCAGTGCGTGCATTCGATAGGGCGCAGCAGGCCCCCGGCGGCCTACTGTGCCAACACCTCCTCGTGCCGGATTTACAGGCCGGTCGGGCGGCTTATGTTTAACTTGAGCCGGTTTTAGCTACGTGCCGGAAGTCTTCTTTGTGCTGGAGAGATGCCCCGAGGGCACGGATTCTCTCTCCGTCCCAGCCGAGCTTCTTGAGCCCGGCGGCGGTCAGGGAGAGAATCTTGAAGGGGTCAACCCCCTCATGCTCCATGGCCGCGACGGCCTTTTTTAGTGATTCCTGCGGCCACTTCCAGTAGTTGGAAGGAGCGATCCGGAACTCCCTGGAGTCAACCGTCACGGGGCCGTGCCGTTCGACCCAGCCCCGAAGGCGGCCTTTTAAGATATCCGCGGCTGTCTCTAGGCGCAGGATTTCACGTCCCAGGGTGGCAGCTTCGTCGTAGCCGCGGACGAAATCCGGGACGTTGATCTCTTTCCCGGTACAGCTGTCCGCCCAGCCGCAGTAAAGACAGGCGGCTCCGGGCGCAGCCGGGAAGAGTTCCTTTCGGTCGCCCCCGTTCTGGAGGGCGTAGAGCCGCTCACGGATGTCGACGGCGGTCTCATAAGCCCAATCTCTGGCAGCGGCAATCCCGTCTTCCGGGGTGTAAAGGTGCTCCCGGACCTCGCCGGTACGGAGAAACACCAACTTCCCGCGGACGGGCTTCCCGGTCTTCTCGTGGAGCCAACCGGCGTACAGCCCCAGCTGGTGTGTGTCCAGGGGATTGTACGCCTTCCGGTTCGTCTTCCAGTCGACCAGGAGAACTTCCAGACCGTCCAGCCAGAAGTCCAGGTAGCCCTGGATCTCTGGCCCGAAAGGATCTTCCGGGTCCAGGGGCATCTGGAAGCGCTCCTCGACGCTTCCACCCCAGTTCACCAGCCGGCGCACCAATGGCTGGCACGCCAGGCCGAACACTTCATCCGGGTCGATCTTCACCGGGGCCACGTCGGCCGCAACGCCGGACATGGCCCGGAAGAACGATTCGTCGTCCCGGCCGGCGGTCAAGGCCGCTTCGATGACGGCGTGGACAGCGCCGCCCAGAACCAAAGGTTCGGTGGGCGGCTCCGTGTGGCCCAAGACATACTGGTTATAAAAGGCCGCCGGACAACGGAACTTATCCAGGCGGCTGTAAGAGAAGATTTGCATTTACAACGCTCCTTTTTACGCGGGCTGAAGATAGCGACCATCAGCCCGTTATGACTTTTTTAAACACCCGGCCCAAGACAACCGGGAGGCGGTCGACTTGGTGGACGTAGACCAGGTGATTGTACATCGCCCTGGCCCTGGGAAGGTCGCACTCGTCCCCGAAGTAGATCCCGATGACCCCGACCCCAGCCCTCTCCGCTTCGCGCACGGCGCGGGCGGTGTCCGTAAAGGCAGCCGCGCCGCGATACCGGGAGTCGTAGTCGTCGTTCGGGAGCCCGTCGGACAGCACGACCAGAACCTTTTTGGGCTCCGGGCGCGCCGCCAGCTCCCGGGCGGCCACTCTAATCGAATACCCGTCCCGGTTGGCACCGTTGACCTTCAGGCCGGCTATCCCGGCGCCGTCGCTCCGGGCCCAGTCCACGGCCCGGCGGTGCAGCGCCACTTTGTCGGGCATCGCCGAAAACCCGACGACGCAATGCGCCACCTTCAGCGCGTTGCACATTTCGTGCAGTGCGCAAGTAGCGCTGCGCGCGTGCTCTATTTTTCTTCTCCGCTCCATCGATCCTGAGCAGTCCATCAGGAGGCAGACCGCCAGGGCGGGAACGTCGCCCGGCTCCTCTGTGCGACAAAACAATTCCAAGTCCGGAAGCCGGACCTTCCACAGCGCCCCGGGATCCAGGCGGCCCTTCTTTAGGGCGCGTCTGGGAACGGAACGCTGGTACTCCAGCGTCTTCCTGATTTCGTCCACCAGGCGGCGGATCAGGCCAGCCTGATTTCGGACCAGGTTCTGGTACGACGGATCAGGATGCGCAACTTCGGTTACCAGGCGCACGCCATGGTGGATGTCCCGGCCCAGCTCTTTCGCGACCCGGTCGAAGTCAAAATCGGGGGCCGCTTCCCGCTCCCGAAGCTTTTCCTCGCGCTCGACGCCGCTTTCGACCCTGGCAAGCTCTTCTTCGGCGCTTTCCAGGAGGGCTTCGAGCTCCGGGTCCAAGTCGGGCTCTTCCGGCGGGTCAAAGTCGTCACCCCGGGGATGACCGCCTTGACGATCGCCACCCGGAGCATCGGAGCCGTCTTCCCCGGGTTCCCCGCCGGAATCGCCGGAGGCGCCGTCTTCCGGTTTCGGAGCGGACTCTTCCGGTTCTAGACCAGAGCCGTCGGCTTCCGGAGCGGATTCTTCCGGTTCCGGACCGGGCTCGCCGGAAGGCTCCTCTTGCTCAGGGTCCCCGGGTTTCTCGCCATCCGACCGTTCTCCGGTTTCCGGCTCCGGAGCGGATTCTTCCGGCTCTGGGCTGGAGTCACCGGCTCCCGGATCGGATCCTTCCGGTTCCGGACCAAGTCCATCGGCTTCCGGCTCTTTCGTCTTCGGATCGCTGGAAGGCTCTTTCTGTTCAGAATCCCCGGGCTTTCCCTCCGGTTCCATTTCGGAGCCTTCCGGAGCTTTTTCGGGAGGCTTGCCCGGTTCGGGCTCTCTCACCCTTCGAGGGTCCAGCGGGCCTTCCAGAGCAGGCCGGGGCGTTGACGTCCCCGGCATTGGAGGAGGCGGCGGAACGGACACCCCGGGGTAGGTTGCTTCAGCAAGCTTGTGAATTTCCTCGGCCTGCCGGAGCACCCCCCAGGTGTCTCCAAGAACCCTTGCCCGGTCGACGAAAGGCCTGCACTTTTCGATCAGGCTTTTCTCTTCCGGGCCCAGGGCGTCCGGCACAACCCCAGCGACCGCATAGGCGCAGAGCCCTTTTAGAAATGCATCTGCGCCCTCGTCCCAGTCGGTCCGGTTCTTCGAGATATACTCATTCACGAACCGGAACCAGAGCAGGGTCCCCGGGTAGGCGTTGGCCGTCGCGCGCTCGACGCGGGCGTCTTCCAAAATGTTTACGATGTTTTGGAAGAGCGGCCCGCGGGAGACAGCTTCCTCCCAGGCGCTTTTGTCCGTGAACAGGATGTGCCCGGCCTCGTGGGCGCACCCCGCTTTTATTGCCACCCAGCGCTCCGCTTTAGATGCGGGGACGCCGGGGACGATGCACTCATCCTGGTCCAAGTCGCGGACCGTGATGGCCGTCAGGTCGGTATGAAATCCGGACCCGAAGTGGACCAGGATGCTGTTCGCATCCGTGAGTGCACGCGCCAAGGTTTGAAGGCGCGTGCGCTTTCTTTCCGTGCGCTTTCTTTCTTTGAGGATTGCGGACATTACGACACCCCCTTCACGCAGGCGTCTATGACGTCCCCGATCTGGTCGGCCTCGTACCGGTCGCCCAATCCTTCGGTGAGCACGGACTGGGCCGCGGACTTTAAGGGGCCGACTCCGTCATGGTACTCCCGGACGGCCCGGATGAGAGCGCGAACGGAGAGCACCCTTTCGGAAAGGTCCCCGTTCTCCACCCGGGCGGCCAACTTATGAAAGAGGCCGGCCAGCTGCTGCGCCGTGTCGGCGGAGCAGCCCGTATCCCTGACCAGGAGGTCCGCAAGGGATCCATCCGGAAGATGGGGCACCTGGACGGACCGGAAGCGGTCTTGGAACGCCTCATTCAGCTCTTTGGTTCCGGCGTAGCCGTAGTTCATGCAGGCTACCAGCCGGAACGACTCCGGGGCCTTCACCGTACCTAGCCCCGGGACGGAAAGCGTCTTCTGCCAATCCAGGAGGCCGTGAAGGAGCGAGGTCACTTCGGGGACAACCATATTTATTTCGTCCACGACGATCATTTCCCCGGCCTGGACGGCCTGGAGCAGGAGCCCGGGCTCGAAGGCCACGCGAAGCTGCGCCCCGCGGAGCCTTTGAAGCACGTCCCCGATCTCCACACCGGCCTGCTTGGCCGCGGCCCGGAGTTTCGCTTCGGTCACCAGGTCCAGACCCTGCTCGGAAGGGACGAGCGTCTTGGAGCCGAGCAGATACTCGGCGTTGACGTCGACCCCGCCGAAGAGCTTGCTCAACGGCAGGTGCAGAACGGCCGCCAGGGTCTCGGCCAGGGTGGACTTGCCCGACCCCTTGGGGCCGATGAGAAGCGGCGCCTCCCACTGAACCCCGTTTTCCCCGTAGACCAGGGACGCCACGGCGGCGACCAGCTCTCTACCGCTCGCCACGTAGCGCGGGCGCGGAACCCGGGCGGCCTGCTCCGGGGCGAGCCGGGCCTTTTGAACTTCCCGGAACCGGAGCACCTTCTCCAGGACCCTGGGCGGCAGTTTGTACTCTGCCAGCCAGGCGTCATCCGGAGGGAGTTCCGCCGGAGGGAGTTCCGGCGGAGTTTCTTTAGGTTCCGGCTCCGGCCCGCCCAGGGCGACAAGCTGAAAGTCACCCGGGCGGCCGAGTTGCTTATTGGTTATGTCCCGCAGGCCCGAAAGCGTGTCAGGGAAAAAGTCCGGAACGACGTCGACATCCCAGGGGAAACCCCATCCGGCGGCTTCGACCGCGGCGGCGAGGTGCCAACACGGCCTGTTGCTCTGCACGGCTTTACAGACGTGCCAGATGCGGAACTGGTCCAGGTCCGCAATAACGAGGTCCCGATGGCCCCCGGTCTTCGAGGTGTACTCGACGACCAGGTGGGAGCGGTTTCTGGCGATGCCCGACACCAGGGGCTTGTTCTCGTGGAACTTGCCCTGGTTCTTGGGCCAAACTTTCATGATTTTGATCCCTCCTGAAAGAAAAAGGGGACAGGCTCCCGCTTTAAGGGAACCTGCCCCTTTTTAAGGTTTTTGGAACTGTTAGGCCGCCCGGTCGACGTAGAGAACGGTCTTGCCGTTCTCCTCCACCATCCGGGCGGGGATTTCGACCTCCTGGCCATCCTGGAAACCGGCCACGGTCTCCAGGCCGCCGTCCACGCCGGCGACCACCACCTGGCGGCCGTCATTCGTCCGGGCGTAGACCCAGACGATTTCTCTCAGAGTGCCGCCGAAGTCCTTCTTGCCCCTCTTAGGGGCGGACTTGACGGTCACCTTCGCCGTCAGCTCCTGGGCGGTTTGGGCGGCAGGTTCGGGTTTGGTTTCGGAGATGATTTCAAACTCCTCCACCTTAACCCGGGTCCCGGATTTGGTTTTGGCCCGGAGACCATTTATCCGGAGAACTTGACCCTCCTGGAGGGTCTCTACCGGGCCGACCAGGGTCAGGCCCGTATCGGTTAGCACGTCGAAGGCCTGAACTTCCCAGCCCCGGGACTTTTTCTCCGGGGCGGCCGCAATGATCACCTGCCCTTCGTAGGGCTCGGGAGGCTCGGGTTCCTTTGCGGTCTTCTCCGAGGGTTCCGGCACGGTGTCCGCTCCGGAACTCGCCGGGCCGGGGGATTCCTGGGCAGGAGCTTCTTGAACGGGTGCCGGTTCCGACGCGACCACAGGCTCCGCGACATCCACAGGCTGGCGAACATGCAGCACGGACTCTGCATCTGCCTGCTGCATCTCGTCGTCTGTATAGATGCCGCTCAATTCCGCCGGAAACGCTTTCCGGAGGGCCAGAGCCTCGGCGCACTTTGAGAGCTGGTTTCGGGGCATTTTTTGCCACATGCGTAACGGTTGCTCCTTGGAGTTGGTCTGGACGTACTCATTCCAGTACGCCACAGCCGACACTTCGAACCAGCGGTCGCCTACCCGCTTCATGACGTAGGCGACGGCCGAGAAGATCTTGTCGCCTCGCTCGGCGATTTCCGGGGCTCTCCCGGGCGCGTACAAGCCGGTCCGGTCCGCCACGGCCCGGAAGCCATCGATTCCGGTCTGGATGGACCAGGATGACTCCCACTGGGCTGTCTCTTTGTTCCACCGCTTGCGCTCAAGCAGGTGGATCTGGTTGGTGAGCGGGTCCAAGCCCGCTCTCTTGGCCTGGTAGACGAACAACCGAAGCTGTTCCTCTGGGGCCGCAGGATACAGTTTTTTGAGCAGGTCCACCTGCTCTGAAGCTAGGCCGAACCATTTTTCCATAATACCCCTCCTGTTCCCGGCGCTTGCCGGGGATTTTTGAAAATTAAGGGGAGCGGAAAACCGCTCCCCTTAAAACGGGTATGCGCATACTAGAACGGAATCGGCTCATCGTCCCCGCCAACCCAAGGGTCTTCCGGCAGGGGCGGCGGCTCAACCCCGCCCGGAGCGTCGTTCTTTTTGCCATCGGGCATGAAGACGACGCGCTGGGCGACGATCTCAGCGGCCTTGCGCCGCACTCCCTGGCTGTCGTCGTAGGACCGGATTTGCAGCCGGCCCTGGACGGTGACCAGACGGCCCTTAGCCAAGTACTTGGCGACGCTTTCCGCCTGGTCGCGCCAAACGACCACATCAACAAAGTCGGTCTGCTTCTTGCCGCTGGTGTCCGCGAACCCGCGGTCCACCGCGATGGTGAAACGGGTGACCGGAGTGCCCTGCGCCGTGTAGTTCATTTCCGGGTCACGCACAAGACGGCCGATGAGAATGCACGAATTAAGCATTTCTAGACTACCTCCTTGACTTTTTGGATTGGTTTCCGCCGCCGGGGCGGCGGCAGAATTGTGATGCTCAGTTAACAAACCGCCCGACGAAGCATCAGGCGGCAGTTGGCAGCCGACAGCCTCTCCAGCAGGGAGAGATTCAGTTTCCGGAGGACACGCAGCTGGCTCTGCAATCGCTCCACTTCCATCTGCAGGAAGTAGGGATCAACAGAGCTCACTTCCTCCGGGGGTGGCTCGGGCGCGGTTTTACGGTACTCCCAGGCGGCGCGGTAGACGTCCCTGGATGTCCAACTTTCTCTGTCCGCCCGGCGAACTAAAGCCACCGGATCCAGAGTTCTCATAAGGACCCGGTGAGCTTCAAAAGACAGTTTCGGGCTCCGGGCCCCCGGGGGGTAAACCCGGGCCGTCTCCACTAACTCCCGTACCCTTCCGGCCGTGGAACCGACGACGGCGGCGACTAACCTGCAGTCTAGCCCATCATCGCACACCTGGAGGCAGACGTCAGCCCGCGCCCAGACCTTCTCGCTTCCCTCCAGGGAAGCGGCGGCATCCCAGGCGGCCTGAACGCGCAGCAAGGCGTTCAGGGTTCTAGAATCCACGCAATCACCTCCTCAAGCGGCACTGGGGCCCCTGCTTTTAGGCATGGGAAGGAAAGTGCCGCAGATTTTTGTACCCCCTTGCAGGGGTGGGGAGCAGAAACTTGCTCCGCTGGAAATGGAGAGCCGCCTACGCGATCCTGTAGACCACGCAAAGCGGCTCGTCTTTCCGGAAGCGCCGCACGGTGGTGGCAATTCCAGTCTTTTGGAGTTCCCGGGCGCGTTTGTGCGCCCATTCGTCCCCCGGCGACACGGTGTCGCGGCGGGGAGACTTTGTGTTTCCCTGCGCCGCCCGGAGCGTGGCCGGGACGGCCAGAAGCTGCCGGATCTGCATCTGCTGCCGGATCTGCATCTTTCGATCCCTCCTTTAAACCGGGGCCTGGACGGCCACCGGATAATAGTGACCGCCCACCCAGGCGGAGGATAAGTATTGGACATTTTTTTGGAGACAAACACAAAAAGCCCACACTGACGGCTTTGTTCCGTCAAACGAGGGCTTTTGGGCATATCCTCACCCGACCCGAAGGTCAGGTGCTACTTGATTTTAGTCTGGTGAACAGCCAGGGCTTGGCCCCAGCATCTTGCGTCCGATCCCTCCGGGACCGGCAGAATAACTAGCCTTTTACGTCCGATCCCTCCGGGACCGGCAAAGCGACTGAAAAACCTTTGGGTTTTTACTTACAAGCGATGCCTACCAAGAGAATACCGCAACGACTGTCTCCTGTCAAGAGAAAATTACCCTGTCGCCGTACTTTTGGCGCACAAACTCGCCCCGGAGGACAGCCGGGCAAGAAAGCTCTCCCGATCCGGAGTGCCGTCGGGCAGGTAGAAGCACTCTTCCAGGGGCCGGTTGATCAGGTCATGGTCAGCGGTCATGCGAACCGGGTACCCCGGAAGAGGGGTGAGGGTTTCGCAGACCACGACCGACGGGTGCCGCAGGTGGGAGTGCAGGAGCGGCGCGTAATCCCCGTCCCGAAGGACAATTACTTGAAAGTGCCGGCCCATGACCGTGAGTACAGGAAAGGGTTCGGCCGGCGTTAGATAACACGGGACGCACTCCCGCAACCGGACGAAGAGCTGGGCCAGGGCCAGTTGCCGCAACCCTTGGTCCGGTTCGAAGCGGGGGTGAGTGCTGTAAATGTTGAGCCTGATGTTGCCGTCCAAAACGTGCCTGGCCATGAACCCGGCGGCGGCCAGGGACTTTAACCTGGCCTGACCCTTCCCCTTTGGCCAGAAGCGTTCCAGGGTGAGGGCGGCGGCGGCGCCGCAAGAGCTTAACACCGTTTGCGCCAGGATTTCGCGCGGGGTGAGGCATGGGAAGAAGCGGGGCCGGAAAGGCACAGATGTGACAGTGTAGTTGTTGCTCAGGGAAAAGGGGGATTTCACGGAATACACCTCCTGGAAAGAAAAATAACCGGGTATGCGCATACCCGGTTATTGAAGGCCAGCCAATGTGTCTTCCTTCCATCCTGAGAAATCAACCTACTGTTTGCAAATTCTTGCTATCAAGCGGGTAAAAAGATCCCCTTTCTGTAGGCACGGGTAGGCCATCCAACATCCCCGTAGTCCGTGTACTCACCTTCATAACCAATTGCCCCGAATATCAAAAGGTATGCCAACGCGAGAACTTGATTACAAAGAGTGAAATGCTCCTGAAGGGATTCCGGATTCAAGTATTCGGCATGCGCTGCGGAATGACGAATTTTCTTCCAAGCTGCTTTGTGGTGATCGGTAATCAAACCCCTATGAATCAGCGCCTTCATTTTGTCTTCGGCCGATGAGCCAGCCATATTACCAAGAACCCCGCTCACCCGTTTCCCAATATTTGACTTGAATTGCTGTTGCTCAATCAGTTCTCCCAAGGACTTCAACTCGCTTAAGAACGTTTCGTCTGGCATCCCATATTGTGCGTACTCGGCCTTCAAAATTGCTTCCACGGCAACGCCGATGGTTAATGCTTGTGCTTCGATTGATGACTCCAGGGACACTATGATTGAGTGTATGGCTCTGGATAGGGGGTGCCTTTCTTCGCCTGTTTTCTTGCAGATATGCTGAAGGTAGGAATCAAACAAGCGCCAATAGGACCCTGTATCATTGATCAGATGCGCGGAAAGCGGTGGACAACTTGAGTCTCTAAACCCCTTAAACGCCGGATTCCTGATGGTAATCTCGAGTTGATTATCTATTCCAACTTCGGAAATAATGCTCCGCAGTGGTTTCGCAAGCAGAAACTCAAGCGCATCCGTGATTCGGTCGGTAAAATGCGGCGGCAGTGATGGGTGATCGCAGTAAGCCACTGCATTGAAGCAAGTGTCGTCGTTATAAACCTCAAACTCGGCGAGCGCGGTGCTCACTCTTGCACGATTGGAATGATGACTCCGCCGTACTTCTCTGTCACCCACCTTAACACGCGTTTCGGTCGTACTGTTATACGGAACGTTATGCTTGCCTGGATAACGCAAGTGCACAAAAGACCTCTTGCCCGGGCCGGCACGCTCGGTTCTCTGTATGATCTCGTGGAGCATACCAGTGACAACAACTCCCGATCCTTGAGTCCTACTCGGCAAGACACGGGAGGTGGACCAGACACGGCCATAAAGGTCTTGTGCTTCAAGAGTGAAATATCTTTCTGGTGGAATAATTTGTCCTGGTGAATCTGGCTTATTAAATTCGTCGAACACCGCTTTGACATCAGGAGCCCTATCTGAAAACAACTTGAACATTAAGTTCCCACGTTCATCCTGAGATATTGTTCCGGGACCTGAATGGATGTCGGGATCATCGTCCCGGTTCTGACGCAGGAGCATGCTGGTGCAGTCCAGCAAAAACTTGCCCAAGGCAATAGCTTCAAGCTCTTGGGCGGCAATGTAAGTTCTTGCGGTGAAGCTGTTACGTATCATTTGCGCTAAGCACATCTTTCCGGCGGAAAGTTGTATCCCTTTCATTTTATCCCAGCCGGATTTCGAAAGCGAGCACATTCGGAAGGAAACCGTTGTCGAAGGGCGGAGATGGTAGACAGCGCGTGGCCGACAAGAACCACGTGGGAATCGGCCCTTCTGAAAGTGTGAGCCCCCGGTTTTTTCGGGGGCTCTTTGCATCAGCCAACGGCGCGACGAAGCACTCTGATGGGCGTGCCCCTGATCCTCCCCGCGGGCCGGCCGCTGTCTACCTTTGTGTCGATCCTGTCGACGACAAAAGCAACCTCGTCGCCCTTCCGGGGGACTTCGCTGCGAAAGTGGCGCAGCAAAGCGTTGACGCCAGGCTCAAGCGCAACGAAGATCCCGAAGTTCGTGACGCCGGTCACGACGCCGCGGTAGAAGGCGTTTTTGGCGTACCTCCTGGTGGCGTCCGGCCAGGGGTTCGGAATCAGGTCCTTGATAGAAACTATGAGCCTTTGCTTTTCCCGGTCCAGCTCTTTGATTTTTACGTCAAAGCTCTCGCCGGGCTGGATGACGTCGACGATCTCGTCCACCCATCCGTAGGAGATTTCGGACGCGGGAAGAATGCCCTCGACGCCGCCGATTTCGACAACCACGGCCTTGCCATGGACCCTCCTGGCGATGCAGGTCTTGACGTCCCCTTCTTTGAGTTCCGGCCAGGTGCGGGAGGAGAGCCGCTCCAGCGCCGCCTTTCGGGACGCCAGGAACCACTCGTTGTTCAGGTCGATGTTGGTGACCACGAAGTCAAGCTCCTGGCCAAGAAGGCCCAGAAGGCGACTACGGGTGGCGGCCTTGCCAGGTCCGGGGTCAACCCCCGACTCCTGGAGAGGGATCAGGCCCTTGACGCGCTCCTTACCCACCACCAGGCACAAGACCTTCTCTTCACCGTCGCGGAAGCGCAGGGCGTGCTCCTCGACGCCGATCACCGGCCATTTCAGGGCGCTCCGGTTCTGGCGGGAGGCGTAAACCTCCGGCCACACGTTCGTGAAAAACTCTTTTTTCTCCAAGGGTATCGCTCCTTTCGCAAGTTTTTAGCCAAGGTTGTCGAGGGTGGATTCCAATGAGCACAGGTTTTTCTTTTTGACCAGAAAGAACGCCGTCCCGGAGCCGCGCACAGCGACCCTGCGCACCGGCACCCCGGGGTAGGCGGCCACTCTCTTCAGGTCGGCGGATCTGGGCACAAAGATCCTGGACGGGAATATTTCCTCCGGCCAGGCGCCGAAAACCGATCCGGATTTCAGGTCCGCGAAAACGTACAGGACGTGCCGTCCGTTCCGGTTCCAGATTTTCGCCGCTTCCCAAGCATCCAGCTCGACGGAGAAGTTTGGGCTGCCGCCCGCTTCACTCTTGATTTCGAGGAGCAGCGCTTTTTTTCCGGGAATGACCGCCACCTGGTCCGGACGGTACCGGAGCATTTTGCTGGTGCCGTTGCCGATGAAGCGCAGTTCTTTATGAAGAACCGGGGAGAGTTCGCCGCCGGAGGGATGGAGCTTGATGCCCCGGCCCGCCAAAACCGCTCTGACCGCTTCCAGCGCCAATTTGTCGTGCTGTTTGATGCGTTCAGCAAATCCGGGCATCTCAGGCATTCCCCTTCCGGTAAACCAAAAGGTCGCGGTGGAGTTTCAGTAAGTACTTCCCCTTCCTGGCCTGGGCAACGTCAAAACCGGAAACCTGCTGAGTCGTGTAAGGCACAATCACCCGGTTCAGGTAGGCGAACCCGGCTTTGTTCAGGATTCCGGCAAACTCCAGGGCATGGTCGCGCACCATCCCGTTTTCCTGGGTCGGACCGACGATGAACGCTATATGGCCCCCGTCCCGCAGGGCGTCGAAGGCACGGCGGAAAACCTGGAACATGCCGTCATAGAAGTCATTCAAGGGCATGTTCGCCAAGTTGCGCTCCCCTTTGTACTCGCCCCGCTTTTGTTTCCAGTAGGGAGGGTCCAGGAAGACCAGGGACGCAAACCCGGGCTCCATGGGCCACTCGTCCAGGGCGTTGTGCCGCCTGATGTCGGGGCGTACCGGCTCGACGTCGAAGGCCAGGACGCGGCGCTTCATGGCCCTGCACACGCCCACCGCGCCGCCGCCGCCGGCCATGGGGTCGATCACCAGGTCGTCCTGGTCGGTGGAGTAGCACAGGGTGTTGAACACGATGCCTGCCGGGATGTTGCCAGGGTGCTCAATCCCGAACCTTTCGTCCCGGCGGTCGAACTTCCAGATTGTGAAAACCTGGGGCTCGTAACCGAAGTCGGCCATCAGTTCTTGATCTGTGAGTTGGACGGATTTCAGAATCGCCATGGCGCGCTCGAGGGCCTTGTCGGGTTGACTGTCAAAGGTGCCAGCCCAGACTTTTTCAACCAATTCCTGGTATTCTTTGGGCACGTCCCTGACTGCATCAGGAAAAACGTCCACGGGGTCATCTGAGCCGGCAAACACAGCGGCGATTTTTCTGTTCAGGTCCCAGCGGTTTCTGGCCCTGGAACACCAGGAAGCCGCGTCTTTTTCCTTCCACTTCGCGGGGTTGAGTGCGATCTCCGACACGATGTCCAACTTGAGGTCGTCCCGAGGCAGGGCGCAGATGTGGCGGAACCAGCGCACAGACCAATGCCTATCCAGAATATGTTTATCACCGCGGTGATAACCCGTTTATCACCGTGTCTTCGGTTTCGTTTATCACCGAATTTCGAATTATGGTGATAATGCTCGGCAACAGGTCCGCTATTTGTCTGTAATCACTCACTTTTGGCTGGCTCCAGCCCAACTTTTCCGCCACTTTTTCCTGCATGCCCAACTGTTTATACAGCCATTTCACTAGAAAGGCCCGATCCAGAAAGTCCCAGGGCTGGACCCCTTCAGCGGCGCCCTGCGCCTCGAGGGCGATGTCCACCGGATCGGCATCCCGGTCCACGACCAGGGCGGGCACGGCGGGAATGCCGATGTCCAGGAGAACTCTCAGGCGATGGTTGCCGTCGATGACGTTGTAGCCGCTCCCATTGGGCTGCACGATCAGGGCGTAGGCCGGGATGTAACCGTGCTTCTGAATGCTGTTTTTCAGAGATTCCAATCGCGCGGGGACAATTTCCCGCAGATCCAGGGGATGTAGGGCTTTGACCTGAACGATTTGCGCAGTCTGCACTGCAAAAACCACCTCCTGAAAAACAGAAGCCGGGTATGCGCATACCCGGTCTGTTGTGAAAAGTCCGCTCAGGGGATCTATGGCCGGTCGCTCTGGTCCTGCTGGAACTCGTCGTCCAACTCCGGGGCGAACGGGTCCCGGAAGGGATCAAAAGGGTCTTCCGCCAATTCGGCGTCATCTTCAGAGTGTTCTTTCTTTTTCTTGGTCTTTCTGTTAGATTTTTCCACATGCGGCACAGGACACCCGGGGTACTCCACCACGACTTCCGGGGGCGTTTCGTCCAGGTGGGCCGGGGAGTAAACCACGCTTCCCAGCGCAGCGGCGTCCGGGAGGGAGCCGCCCTCCGGGTGCCTGGTGAAGTCCAGCTTGTCGATCAAAGCCGGGGGGAAACCGGCGAGACAGAGGATCGCCTTCCCCCGGTCCAGGCGCAGGATCTCGTCCAGGTTGAGAAGATTGCGCGGAGACGGCGAGTGACCCAGCGTCACGGGGTCGAAGGCGGTGACCTTGTGCCGCCTACTCACGCGGTTCACCGTGCCCACGCCCAAAAGGTCAGAAAAGTACCTCGCGGTCATGGGCTCGTTGGCCCCGAACAGGAGCCTGGAGTCACAGCAGGAAATGACCTCCTGCCACTCGTCGTCCGGGTAGCGGTTTTTAAGCTGGGCCACGGACTGGGTGATCAGAACGCAGCTCAAGCCCCGGGAGCGGACGGTGGCGATGCGCTTTTTGAAGTCGGGGATTGAGCCGATGTTGCAAAACTCGTCCAGGATGAAGTTCACCCGCATCGGACAGGGACCGCCCTTCGAGTCCGCCAGACGGGTCAGCTTGATGAATAGGAAGGTGAAGAACAGGCTGGCCAAAAAGTCGAAGGTGGTGTCCGTGTCCGAAACGATCCCGAAATAGGCGCACTTCTCAAGGCCGGGACGCTTTAAGTCTATGTCGCTGGTGGAAGTGAGCCTTTTCACCTCGGTGTTCTGGACGACCTGTAGCCTGGTCCCAAGGCCGATGATCACCCCGCCCTTGACGGGCTTGTCGGCCTGGGAGAAGACGTTGTACGGGGCTTTCGCAGGGTGGTCGGGCGCAAGGGAGCCGAAGGTCAGGTCCAGGCGGTCCAGGCTCCCACAGGAAAGGATGCCATAGAGAGACTCCAGGTTCCTGTGCTCCGGGGGCATCTCGTTGACCACGTAGAGAGCCAGGGCTTTTAAGAGGTTCTGCTCCGCCCTGGTCCAAAAGGGGTCGCCGCCCATTTTCCGGATGCCGGGGACGGCGGTGTTCGCGATAACCACCTCAGAGAACAACTGCGCGTCCAGCCCGGTCTGGATTTCCGCCAGGGGGTTCCAGCGGTCGGAGCGGTGCATTTCCACCAGGTTGAAGACGTTCACCCCGTAGCCGCGGGACTGGAGGTAGCCCAGCGCGTAGCGCAGGATTTCTCCCTTGGGGTCGGTGATGACGCAGGACTCGCCGGAAACCACGGCCTGGAGGATGTTCGGGATCACCAGGCCCCGCGTCTTGCGGGAGCCGGGAGAGCCGAAGACAATGACGTTGCGGTTCAGGTCGGAATCGTGAAGGCGCACGGGGTCGCCTTCCATCGTCCCGAAGAGAAAGCCGGGACCATGACCAAAAGACAAGACTTTTTCGGCAGTGTTTCTATCAAGCCAACGGGATGTGCCGCAGGATGGGTCGCGCATAAAGTCCACATCATCTCTGGGGTTGAAGGTGTCCGGGAACCTGGCCCGGAGCTGAAGGTAGTACCAGTAGCCGAAGAAACCGAAGACCAGGTTCAGGCCCAGCCACCAGGGCAGCGTGCCCTGGAAGGGCACGGTCACGGCGGCCAGGAGGGGGTTTTGAAAGCAACGCACGGCCAGTTCGTAGTTCGCAAAGAGGACCGTGAACGACCCCGGGAGCCAGGCGCTCAGGACGTAAAGCGACAGGGCGACAGCCAGGCGGCGCAGGCGGCGGCGGTGAAGCACTCTCCCGGCACGGTGATAGGCGGCTTTGAGCCGCAGGGCGTTGACACCCAAGGCCTACACCGCCTTCCTGCCAATCAGCTTTTCGGGCATGACCACCAGTTTGAGTTTTGGAAAGGTTTCAGCCAGCTGTTCCTTTTGGCGGGGCAGGCATACCCCCACGCAGGTTCGGCCCTCCAACTCCTGAACGCGCTCCAGGTAATCCTGGAGGTGCTTCTGCTTGGCCAAGTCGTTGTCCACCAAAATACTGATATAGGTGTCCCCGTGCTCCAGGTCGGCGAGGGGGCGGCCGCAGGGGCTGAAGCGCGGATACCTGGAGCGGATGAGGGCGTAAATGTCGTCCCGGCGGTTCAACAAGTCAAGGCCGTTCGGGTAGGAGAGCAGGAGCAGCGATTCCAGTCCGCAGGGGTCACTGCCGAACTGCGCAGCGACCTTTTCGGCAGCGTGAAACACGACGGCGCGGGTGATGCCGTAGCGGGGCAGGCCGCCAATTTCCTGGCGCAATTTCATCACGTTCGTGTCGTGGACATTGGACGGCAACAGATAGGCCGCGTACTGCACGCCGTCTCTGGCGATGACGGCACCGAAGCGGGCAAACGAAACGGCCTGCACCCGTCGCTTGTACTCGCTGGCGAACACGAACTCCCAGTTATCCTTCAGAGCAAAATACATCCTGGCGAACTCCGCCAGCTTGCTCCGTTGCTTACCGTCCCGCACCGGCACCACCTTCGCGCCCGGCATCACCTCCCGCAACCCCTTCTGCGCGATCTCCACATACCCCTTCCTGCGCAAGAGATAACCCCTCTCGCTCAGTACCCTGACCCGCGCCCGGTAATAGTCTTTCACCCCGTACACCCTGGCCACATCGTTAATTTCCAGCACCCGACACCGCACCAAAAGCGAAAACAGCTCCATGTCCCTGTCCGTCAACTCTTTCTGCCTGCCCAAGAATAAGTCACCACCTTCAAAACGGACTGAATGACGCTTAACCTAAACAGCGCAAATCTGCGATATAATCGCGGCTGCCGTCTGGGCGTCCGGGGTAAAGCCTTGTCCCCGTTGGCTTTCGCCCGCCAGGATTTGTATCCGGGCGGGAGATGAATTACACCATCCGCAACTGTAAAGCAGCAAAGATCCCTTCTGCGATACAAATCCGAGCGAAAACCTTCTACTATATTAAGCCGCAGTGATGGTCGGCTGGGTTGCTGGCTGTTTTTAGCACGACTTCTATTTTCTGGTGCAACGGGACCAGCGCGATCTCGGTCCGCGGGCGCTCCTTGTCGTACTTCCCGGTTACCATCAATGTGAGATACTGCCAGCTGTCGTCGGGGATCACCCGGGCGCAGACCAGGCCGTCGATTAGGTACTTAAAGGCACGGTTGTCAATGTCCCAGCGGGTATCCAGGTAGTGGTAGACCGTGATGTGGCACAGGGCCTTCTCAAATGTGGGATTTGCGCCCTTGGTTTCCCGCAGGGTCTGGATGGCATCTATGATGGACTGGCACCAGCCCACCCTCATCAGCGAGTTCTTCACCCCGCTCACGTGGCGCGGCAGGACGTCGTTCACGACGATCTTCAGGGTTTTTCCGTCGTAGTCAGCCCGGGCTATGTTGGTACGCTCGCTCTTGTCGAGCACGTCCCAGTGCTCCATCTCCCTCTGTATCTTGTACAACTCCTCCAGGATTTGGAGACGCAAGTTCTCGATCTGTGCGTAGCTTTTCTCCAGGAATTCTTTTGTGCAGCCGATGGTGATTGCCAACACCTTCGCCTCCTTGCAGTTTTGCCCCGGTGGTTAGGCGGACCGGAGCATTTGGTTTTCTACCTCAACCGCCACCTTGTCATTAAAGAAAGTCACCACGACCTTGCTTCTTTCCGGCCCGGCGTGCTTGACCGTACCAATCAGCCCCATCAACGGCCCGCCCAGGATTTCCACCCGGTCGCCTTGTTTGAAGGGGGTGAATTGGCCGGCGCTGTCCATCATTCCGGCGATTTCGGCCCAGGACACCTGTCCTATCACGCGGTGCCAGGTGGCCAACCCCCTCAGATACGGCTCGGGCCACATGTCGGATTCGATAAAGACATATCCGGAGAGAGAGTCCTGGATGGTCAGGACCTGCCCGACCTTCCCGGCCAACCCGTTGTTTTTCTGTTTTTCCAAGTATTTCTTAACTTTGTTTTCGTGACGCGTAGTCACTTGTACGGCATACCAGTGCATGTCGCATCTTCCCCATCAAAATCAAATATCAATGTTGAATGTCTCGGCGAGGCTCTTCAAAAACTTGTCCCCGCCTTCCCCTCCGGCCCCGCCATCTTGGCCCGTCTCTTCTTTTTTTGAAAGCCGAATGTCCGCCAACCGGCCCTCGATCCGCGACAGGCGGCTTTCAATCGCCTCCATGTGTTCCTCCAGTGCCGCCGTCAAATCCAAGGCTTGCCGTATCCAGTTGGCGCGGGTCTTCGGCGGCAGGCCAAAGACCGGATGGTTGTCCGGTATCCATAAATCCAGTCGCCTCAAGCCTTTGCGCACGATTTTCGCCCCTTCTGTACGGACAGTTTCGCCGATTTTTATTTCGCCGCGCAACTTTGTACGGACAAGCCCTTCCAGAATTGCTGCTCAAGCCTTATGTTTCCTGGGTTTTTGCTGTCCGTACAACAATAACTCCCGTTGTACGGACAAGCCCTTCTGAAATTGCCGCTCAAGCCTTATGTTTCCTGGGTTTTTGTTGTCCGTACAGCGCCTTTGACCGTACCGGCACCCTGCAGCATCCGGAGAAACCCGGCGGCATTGGCGTAAACCGGGTCGGAGACGGTCTCCACGGCCCCCAACTCTTGTTTCAGCACGTCCCCGAAGATCAGTGCGCCGCCGCCGGTCAGGGTCACCACCGCCAGGTTGTCCACGCGGTCGCCCCACTCGGCGGCGACCGTCCGGGCGATCTGGCGGGCCACTCTTTCCCTGGCCTCTTCCAGCACGTCCACCAGCTCCACCGGCCTGCCTCTGTACAGGACGCTTTTCCCGTTGGCGGCCGCGAACAACACTTCTCCGTAACGCCGGGGCGGAAGAGGCGCTCCCGTCCGGGCCTGGTATGCCTCGGCCAGAGCGCGCTGCACCAGGTGGGTGCCGAGCTCGAAACTGCCGTGGGCCCCGGGGAGCGGCACCAAGGACCCGCTCCTGGGTTCAAACAGCAGGTAGTCGGTCGTGTAGCACCCTATATCCAGAAGCCCCACGTACCCGTTCGCCGGCAAATTGACGTTCGCGGCGAAGGCGGCGCCCACCCCTTGCGGGATTACAACCACCCTGGAAAACGTGATGTGCCTTTCCGGTCCATCGCCCACCGACACCCACGCGGACAACTCTTCGAGCCTGCGGCGAAGCGCGTCCCTCTGGCTCGCGTAGTAGGCCAGGGGCAGCCCCGCAGCAAGCTCGGCGCAGTCCGCGCCCAGAAGGTATGCGGCGGTCAGCAGCAACACATCGTGGATCTCGGGAGGCTTTTCCCGGCTCAGGGTTGCCGTTGCGCTCAAGACCCGCAGAGCGGCTTCGCCGACCAGATGCCGGCGGGCGGACTCCTTTTGGCTGAAGAAGGGGCGCACCGACACCCGGTGCTCCACGCCGCGTCCGAACAAGCCGTTCAGCGGGCTTTCGTCTCCGGGAGCCACCACCGAAGGAAAGGAAGCCTTGGCTCCTCCGTCCGACATCGCCTTGACGTGCGAGTAGCCCACGTCCACGGCGATGGTTTTGCGGCTATAAACAATAGGGGTATTCAATCCGAAACACCTCCGATGAGTTGCGGAGCCGCTCCAGGGCTGCGAGCGCCTCCGGGCTATGTCCGTTTCCGGCCAGCACACCAAGCGCTTCACGCGCAGGCATGGGCACTGGGCGGTAGGGCCTTTTCTCCGTCATGGCGACGTACACCTCAACCGCGATCACGATGCGGCTGAGCGGGTGGACATCCCTGATTCCCGTGGGGTATCCGTTGCCGTGCTCATGGTGCTCCCGTATGATGCGCAGGACAGTTTCGTCGCAGCAGCACCCCCGTTCTTCGGCCAGCTTCGCGCCGACCAGGGGATGCACCCTGATGATCTGCCAGTCGGCGTCGTCCAGGGCGCTCTTGCTCACGAGGTACCTGGGCCACGTGACTTTGCCCAGGTCGTGAAGGAATCCCCCCGCTTGGAGTGCCTGGCATTCCCGACCCGAAAGGCCCAGTTGCAAACCGATCTGCAGCGCCAGATCCGCAACCGCCAGGGAGTGCTGGAACAGGCACTCGCTCCACTCCCGCATCCGGTCGGCCGCCTTCCACCAGCGGGGGTTCCGGTACAAGTGCTGCAGCGTGTCGCCGTTAATGAGCATGACACATGTCTCCTTTCTGTTGGTTTCTCACCGCCCGCCGGGTTTTCCGGCGCGCCTGCTGGTAGTTGACCGTCTCTACGTAGCTCCGGCGCTTCCGCTGGGCCACCCCTATGGGGCCGTTGTTGCGCGGACTGCGTGCGGCCGTTCCGGCGCGCCCATCTGCCCTACCTTCCTTCGTTATTGTGCACCTGAAAACAGCAGGCCCGGCTCTCTCAGAGAGCCGGGCCGATTGCTTCCGAAGTTGAAGGTTTGCCTACAACCGGAATGCGATCATCCGCCCGGTTGCCGTGGCCCCGGAAGCATTTCTGACTTCCACCTGGATCGTGTTCACCCCTACGGTTAGTCCGGACACGGAAAGGGAGTTGTCGACCGATGCCCACCCCGTCCAGGTGCCGCCCTCGCGCCGGGCGCGGAACTCGGTGGCGCCGGAGGCGTCCACAACTACGGTGAAGGATGATGTGGTGGTGGCCGTGGCGCCGTTTAGGCCTTGAACACGGTTGATCTGAGGGCCGACGGAGGCTTGGATGTTGTTCACCATGTTCTTTACGTTGTTGATTTCGGTGAGGGCCTGGTTGGCCCGGTCGCGCGCCTCTTTGGCTAGGGTGGCGGCCGACTTGCTCTCCGCGGAGTCCCAGACCCGGGCGGAGGCGGTGTCGGCCGCATTTTTCGCGTCCACAGCCGCCGTCTTCGCCGCGTTCGTGGCTCTGTAAAGGTCCCCGTACTTACGGTAGTGAGCAGCCAGATAGTCCGCCGGGTCTGTGGTTATCCTGAATTTTCCAACTTCGCGACGGAGGACCGTATCAGATTTCAGATTAAAAGCGGGGCGCACGCCGAAGGAGTAGGAAACGAACTCGCCAAAGACGTAACCGTTAGAGTCAACGTAGAAGGCGTAGTGGAAGGAGCCGCTGGATTCGAACGGCGAGCGCGTCCAATATATTTCGGTTCTCAACTCCCCTAGAAATACATAGCCGACCGAGTTATATGAGAAACCATCCGTGACATCGATTAAAGATGGGGCGCTAACATTGGTGATAAATTCCGCTATCGAAAAGGACAAACTGTCGATCTTCGATTTCAGGGTAGATGTGTTGTAGTTGTTGTTTGCTCCGAAGATGCTATAGGAACCGTGGTTAGATGTCAGCACCAACCGAGGAGACTGCCCCGACCGCACCACCACAGCCTCGCGGGCCACATTGGTGGCCCCGTTGCCACTAACCGTGAAGCCGGTCAAGATCGCGCCCACCGGGAGGTCCTCGGCGAAGATTACGTCGCCGTCAGAGTATTCCGCGTGGGCTGTCGGAGCAAACAAAACCATTACAAACAGCAAGGTCACAAGGCTTAATAGAATGCCCTTTCGCATCTGTGTTCCTCCTTCTGAAAATGGTCGTTCTTCCTAGTATCCGTGCAACTCCAACCTTTACTGTACACAGGTTTAGTTTCACTTCAGGCATTACCCCTAGCCTCAAAACCGTGTCTTTTGCCCACCCCCTTGTTGGCATTTGTTAGTGCCGCCGAGCAGCGTATATCCCTTCAGCACGCCAGACCAGCGCGGTTTTGACGGTCATTCGCAGGTACCGGTACAGCAGCCCGGCGTAGCGCATTTTGCTCCGTCCGCCCTGCCGGGCGGTCAGGCGCAGGGGAACTTCGGCCACCCAGATCCCCTTCCCGAGCCTGCGCAGGATTTCTCCCTGGACTTCAAACCCGGCCGGCAGCCCTTCAAGCCGCCCGATCACCTCCCTCCTGTAGGCCCGAAATCCCGAAGTCCCGTCGCACACCGGCCAGCCCATCAGTCTTCCTAAAACAAGGTTGCCGACAATGCTGGCCGCCTGACGCCACCTGGGAACGCCGTCCATGCCCCCTCCCGGGACGTACCGAGATGCGACGACCACGTCGGCCCCATTCTGAATTGCCGCGACCATCTTGGGGATCAGGCCGGGATCGTGCGTCCCGTCGGCGTCCATGGTGACGATCACGTCCCCTTTGGCGGCCCGGAAGCCGGTTTCGAGCCCCGCGCCCAGTCCCCGGTTCATGGGGTGTTTCAGGACCACCAGGTTCCCGTATTCCTGGCGGAGACGCTCCAGGATGGCGTGAGTGCCGTCCGTGCTGCCGTCGTCGACTATGACCACTTCCAGGTCTTTAAAGGCTCCTTCCATGGCATTTTGGACGCCCCTGACAAAAGACTCAATGACTTCTTCCTCGCTGAACGCCGGGGCCACGATACTCACGCAAATGTCCCGCAAGAGCTTTCCCTCCTTCTCTTTAATTGTTGACCAAGTACACGCCGAAGCCGATCAGGGCGATGCCGCCCCATTGCTCCAGGCTCAGAACGTCCCCCTTGAGCGCCCACGCCGCCAAGGCAACCAGGGCGTAGGTCAACCCGGCCGCCGGCACCGCCACCCCCACCGGGCGCGAAGCCAGCCACGGCAGGAAGCAGACCATGCTCAGAAAAAAGCAACCTATCCCCAAAACCACAAAGGGATCAAGCAGGGCATTAAGACCGGCCCCGCTGCGGGTCACCCCGGCCTTGGCGAGCAGGTGCCCCGCGGCGGCCAGGGTGACGGACAGGAAAAGATACATGTAGATCAACCTTTCCACGCTCCCGTCTCCCAAATCGCAATCTCGTCATTTTCGTAGGCCGGCAGGGCGTTCGGTATCGGCAGCTCCCGGTCGATCTTTTTAACAATGACCGCCCACCTGGTGGGCGGGGGTTCTTTGCCCTCAAACGCGGGCTTTACCAATTTCTCTTTATTTGCGAAATCCAGCGTCTCGGTCGGGTGGCCCACCCAGGGCCGGGGGTGAAGGATATACATCGGAACAAAGCTCCCCGCCGCCCACGAGCACAGCACCGCGTCGTCCGGGCCGCTTTCGGCCTCCAGCCATTTCAGGCCCTCGACCACCGCCTTGGGGTGGTAGGTGTCCGCGTGCGGGATCACGACCGTGCCGAGCATCGTCAGGCCGTGCGCGCAGCACAGGACCACTGCTGCAACGGCCGCCAGCTTGTGCCGCGCGGGAGCGACCCGCTCCGCGAACCGCGCGACGTGTGGGGCCGCCAGGAGCCCCACGGGCAGGCTGATGAAAAAGGCGAACTCCCGGCTGTTGGGGATCGGGGCAAAGAATAGGAGAGCGGCCGCGGTCATCAACCAGGCGGCGCAGACCTTCTCGACCTCGCTCCCGCGGCGCAGAACCCACGCCAGCGACCCCCAGGCCAGCACTCCCGCGATTCCGTAGGTGAAGCACAACCGGATCAGGCCTTCCCACCACAAGGCGTCGTACCCGGTCTGGGCCCGCCACTCCTGGAGCCACGGGGTCTGGATGTACGCGATCAGCTGGGGGACGACCACGGGCGCGGACGCGATTCCCGCCCAGGCCGCGATTGTCAAGGCAAGCCGCAGTTTCGCGCGGTCGAAGCACACGGCGTGGACCACCGGAATAACGGGGAAAAGCGCCAGCAGGAAAGGGTGCACTGGGCCCAGGCCGGCGCCGGCCAGCGCGGCCAAAAGCGGAACGCTGCGCCCGGACAGATAGGCGTGGAAAAGAGCGAGCACAGCCAAGAAGTCCACCAGGTAGTGCGGAAAGCCCAGGATGCCCATGTAGGCCGCGTGGCCCTGCACGAAGTGCTCGTAGACCCACAGTTCCTCGCCGAACAGCTTGAAAAAGCCGAAGGATGCGAACAGGCCCAGGGCGCAGGCAACGGCCGGCTGCGCGGAATATCTCCGGCAGAAGAGCCACCAGCAGATCAGCGCCGCCGCTCCCAAGGCGCTGCGGGCCAGGTGGAAAACCCAGACGGTGGACAGCCCGGTCCACTCGGAGAGATGACCGAGAAACAGGTAGAACCCGTAGATCGGAACTGATTCGGTCGGCTCCGGAGTGTACCGGTTGGCGTAGGTCCAGTGCCCTGCCTTTCCCCACTCCATCTTGGCGATGAAGGTCACGTAGTCTTCATAACCCACCAGGTGGCCCGTGGGAACGTGGTCTTCGGGCGTCGCCGCGAGCTGAATCAGCCACGGGGTCAACAAAACCAGGAAAAGCAGCAGCCAGGCAACTAATAAGTACAGGCGGTCTTTCTTGATTTCTCACCCCTCCTCTTTGTTTTGTCTGAAGCCCTCCAATAATTAAGGCCCGGCGCCTGGCCGGGCCTTAATCCCTTCCCCTTAGGACCACAAAGTAGTCGTTCAGCACCGTGCCTTCGGTGCGCACCACGCCCGCCGCGTAAGGCGGCGCCCTGAACGTCGGGTTCAGTGTCGAGGCCGTGCCCGACCAGTCCATCTGCACGACCGTCCCCGTGGGGCAGTCCTCCAGGCTGGCCGAGGTCCAAAAGTCCACGGTGAACCGGTTCACTTTGCTGCCCCAGGGATTGAGGTTTGATATGTCACCCGTGCTGGCCTGAAAGGTCCGGTAGGGGAATCTCGGCGTCACCGCCGTCAGCGGCCCCACGCTGTCCACAATCAGGGTGACCTTCGCCCCGGCCTTCGCCTTTGGCAGATTAACTTCGGCCATGCCCGGCGGGATCACGATGTGGGTCGCGGGGTTAGCGGGAACCGGCGACGTTTGACCCGGGGGCGGGCTGGCTATCTCGGCGATTCTAGGGCGCTCGAAGGCCGTCACGCAGAAGTCGGCGTAGTTCGACCAGGCGGACTCCAAATCCGACGAGTCCCACACCTTCACCCGCACTTTGAATTCATACTCCCCGGCGCTCCATAAAGGGCCGGTCTGGTCCGGAGCCGCGCTGGTGGGCACGGTGTACGAGGTGGACCCGGACAGCACCTTCCCGGTATCCAGCACGAGCGTCAAATTGGGTCTCACGATCTGCACCTGGTAGGCGGTCTGGTAGTCGCCGGAGTCCGGGTCGGAGAAGGTCCAGCTCAACGCGGGCGTCGTCGTCGGGTGGCAGGCCGGCCCGCCCGGGTTCACCGCCGGCGAGTGCGGCGGGCGGGCCACGTCCAGGCGCACAGCCACGCCGCCCGGCACGAGGGCCCTGATCCTGGGCGTGTCCGCCGACGTCCTCGACAGCTCGGCCCGCCAGCGCACACTGGTACCGGCCGGCACGTCGGTCCAGAGCTGCGTATTGTTCACTCCGGGCGCCGCGCTGTCAGCCGTTCCAATGCTGGTCCAGGTTCCGCCGTTGTTGGGAGAGACCTCCAGGACGGTGCCGGAAGCCGTCCCGCGCACGCGCCAGCGCTTGACCCAGTTCGTCCCGTCCGCCGTCACGGACCAGGTGACTGTCGTTCCATTAGGCAGGCTGTGGGCCGCCCTGACCCGGACCTTTGACGCCGGACTTTCGGGATTGAAGCCGACCGACTCCACCGAGGCGCCGGACGCAAAGGAGCCCACCGAAGACAGGCCCGGAACAGAGATCGTCACGGGCGCGTCAAACGACGACCCGTTCCAGCGGTAGTACCTGACCTGATCGCCGTCCGCCACCAGGCGGTCGTGGGACCCGGGCCGTAGGGCCACGCTGGTCGGCGCCGAAAGGCCGCTGGTGATGGAGAGAAATGAGTTGTAGACCATGGCCGATCCGCTGAACGAGTAGTGTTTCACCTGGTTCCCGTCGATCACCGCCACGTCGAAGCCGTCCCCCGCCGCGACGGCCTTGGGCGCCGTCAGGCCCGTTATCGCCAGCGCCGGCGCTTCAACCTTGGAAGAGCCCGTCGACAGGAAATAGCGCACGCGGTTCGGCTCCAGCACCACCATGTTGTTACTGTCCTGAAACAGCGCCAGGGCCACGGGGTTCGTGAAGGACACCGAGGGCTCCAGCGCCGAGTTGCGGCTCTGCCCGGTGTACACGTGAACCTGGCTTCCCACTATACCGGCGGTGTCCAGGTCTCTGACCCCCAGGGCGGCCACGCCGGCGAGGCCGGCCACCGCCAGGGCCGGGTTGTTCAACATCGCCGAGCCGGTGAAGGAATAGCGGCGCAGGCTGTCCCCCTCCGCCACCACGACATCCGGGAAAGGAGCGGGGGCGGCGACCGCCGTCGGGTTGGATACGGGACCGACTCTAAGGATGGTGTTCTCAACCCACTGCGTTCCGGTGTAGCTAAAGTGTTTGACTTCGGTGGGAGTGAGCACGGCAAAGTCAGGGCTATCGTCAGGCCAGAAGGCTACCGTATTGGGCGCGGACCTGGGCAGCCGTATTTCTCTGTTAGTGGTATCAACCACAGCTGAGGTGGCTGCGGCATTGATAGTCGTGGGTGTGTCTGATGTCCCAATGGTGTAGTCCCATGACGAGGCCGCGGCCGGAACCTGGACTAGTAGCAATAGAATAAGCAGTACAATAAATCTAATCGTGATCAGCAGACATCACCTCTTTTTCCTGATGAATCAGGCCGGGTAGACAAGTACCAATTTCCAGCCCTCTCCGGTGCGGTATGCAAACGCCTGTACCGCGGCATCCCGGTCGTCCGCCTTGTAGGAGTACCTGGCCACGGCCCGCTTGCCGCCCGACCACAGAACCTCAACATCTACTTTCTCGAACGCATTTATCACACTGCCGTGGCCCAGTACCGGCGCCGCCTGTTCGTGTGCCCTCCGCGCCGGGCCGGCCAGGAAGCGGCCCGCCCCGGCATAATCCCCCCGGGCCAGGGCCGCCAGGTACGATTCCATCACTTCCCGCAGGTCCGCGGACTTACGAAAACCCCAACCGAAAACGGGCAAACCCGCATCCACCATGTGTGTCACAACCCAACCCCGCTCGGCGCGAACAAGATCAATGTCGTACCAGCCCACGTCATGGGTGCCGTCGGCCAGCACCACTTCGAGGGCCGCCTGAACTCTTGCCCACTTGTCGCTTCGTGCCACCACAGATACGTTCAGGTCGACCACTTCGGCCTTTGGGAGAGAAGGCTGGCGCGCCAGGTCCCACGCCACGCGCCCCGAAGCAAGCTCCCTTGCCTTGGGCAAATCCCCCGCGCAGAGAGCCGTCAGGAACCGCTCCGCCGCGTGCACGGATGGATGGGGCGTAAGCCCAATCCAGGCCGCGACGCCCACGGCGGTTAACAGGAACGCTCCCGGCAAAACCCACAACCACAACCGCTTCACGGCTGCCGCTCCCGAACAACCGCGGACAGTTCGTTCAGCAGAGACTGGGCCTTGCCGAATTTGCCGACAAGCTCGTCGGCGGCAGTCGCGCAGTCTCTCATGGTCTCCTCCGCGGCCTGCAATTTCACCAATACATCGCGCCAGGAGCGTTCGCCTTTTTCGATTTCCTCCACCAGCATCTGGGCCATCCGAAGCGATTCCCTGACCTGCTCGAGGTTTCGGCCGACTGCCGGAGAAGCCGGGTCAACCCGGGCGTGGTCTTCTTCCAGGTCTCCTTGCGGGTTGCCCGCTCGCTCGTCAACAGCCTTTTGACCATCCGGATCAAGGCCCTCCTGGACGCCCAGCGCTTCTTCCGGGTTGCCATCGGCATGTTCCCCGGCCCCGGACGCTTCTCCCGCGTCTCCTCGTTCTTTGTCGGCGTCAACCCACGAAGGCTCGTCGGCAAGCACGCCTTCCGCTTTCTCACCGGCCGCCGGCTCCGCAATTGGTTCGTCCCCCGTGGATTGCTCTTCAACTTTAGGCTTTCCCCAATGCTCAGTTCTGAAGGCCCTGGTCATTTCCTCCGCGCTGCGCATGCTTGCGCCCTCCTTTTGGTTTGTTTTTTTGGATACCCATCCGACGAGCCCGGCCGCCACGGCCCCAACGGCCGCGGACGCGCCGTGAGCCGCCTGCAGAGTTTGCTGCATCGAATCGGGCGCCTGCTGAGTAAGGGCGCAAAACACGCCCGTCCCGACAACTCCGCCCACAAATGGCAGGTAAAGCATTTGCCTATCCGAGCCTCCTCAACGGTAAACGATTTCAGATGCCATCCAGCGGGTGGCCTGCAGGTTCCCGCTCCCGATCACCTTTCTCAAGTCGGCCCTGATCCAGGCCACGCAGCCGGGACCCCTTAATGTCACCCTGGCCACCGCCGCCCCGGAGGGCACCTGGTCAATGTCCCCGTAACCCCGGATCGAAAAGATGCAGGGAAACCCGAGGTCCATCATGCCGTGCTGCTGCAGCGTCTCGCCGTCAAAACGGTACGCTCTGCTTCCGGGCGCTCCGCCGGAGGCGTAGACATTGTCGCCGTTGTAGACCACCAGGATGTACTGCGGCCTGCTTCTAAGGGGAGAGTTTTCGCTGGGCGCCATGGTGTTCCGGTCCAGGCGGAGGGTGTCCGCGAGAACCCCCCGAAACGCCGCGTGCGCGTTATCGGCGTGCACTCTGGCGTCCCCCGCGGCCTGGGAACCCGGCGCCACCTGGTAGTTCGCGGCCTTGACGGCGGCCTCCAGGCTGTCTTTAAGATCATAGTCCGCATTGGTCACGGCCTGCGTCACGCCCGTAACCATGAGCCACACCATCACCAAGACGGGAATCACGAACAGCGCGAACACCGTTGCCCAACCGCCTTGATCAAGGGTTAACCCTTTCGCTGATAACCACGGTTTCCACCGCAATGCGCCACGAGTCACCGGCGGCTTTCCCCCCTATCAAACCACCCACTCTGAACGGGCGGTAGTCTGTTTTGCAGACGATCCGGATCGGGATCATGCTGGCGGACGGGTCGTTGGTTCTCAAGATGCGGGACTGCCCGGCCGACTCGCGCCGCGTGTCGAAGGTCTCGACCGCCAGCCCCACCTGGGCGAACTTGTCCCGGATGGCCGTTTCGTCCGCCGTGGACAGGCGCCCCTCGTAGCGCACCCTGTCCGCCGTCTGCTTCAGAAGGTGCTTGGCAGTTTGGTGTTGCGTCATGGTGAGCGCCGCGTCCGTGCCCGCAAACGCCAGGAACGCGATGATCAGAAAGACCATCATGAACTCCACCAGGGCGCTTCCCCGTTCTCCTAGCCTCCTGTACCCTGAACGCGGGTTACGTTGTCCACCATGTTGTTGTGGGCGTTCCGCAGGACCGGAACCAGCGTCTCCCGGACCGCGAAGGCCACAACGGCCATGAGCGCAAGGCCGATCAGGTACTCGACGACGCTCCCGCCTCTCTGGTCCCGCATTAACCTGAGCCACACGCATCATCCCCCCTTTCAAGTCATTATCAACCACTATCAGCACCTACCAAACCAGCACGTAAGCCAAGCCGCGCGGACGATGCAGAAGCTTCGCCTTCGAGTACGACACCTCAAAGTTGCTGTCACTCGCCGTCCGCAGAGTTACGGCCCGCGCCTTCAGGCTTCTCACACAACCGAACACGACCTTTCCCGCACGCACGGCCCGCACTATGTCCCAGTGCCGCAAACCGCTCCTTTCCTCGCAGGTCTTCGTGGGGTTGCCCTCCCACTTCCGCCTGCGGAGCGGGTAGATCAAGTGCTCTGGCCCGAAAAACTTCAGCGGCTTGCTGGGAGGGAACAGGGATGCCGCGTTGCTCACGTGCGACTTGGGAAGATTCAGCGACTCCCGCCACTCCTTCGTCTGCCAGCCCTTACACGTCCGCACTTCACCAAACCGGGACAGCAGGGCCAGCAGGTACATCTTGCCCTGCGCCGCGTGGGTCACCCAAGCGAAGGTCTTACCCTTCCTGTCCAGGTGGGCGTCACCCGCGTGGAGCTTCCGGTGACACTCCTCACACAGCGCAACCTGGTTCACCGGTGTATCAGAGCCGCCCTTCGACCGCGGAACCAGGTGGTGCCGCTGCAGTTTCTTCGCGGAGCCGCACAAGACGCAAGCACCGTCCCGATTCAGCACTTTCTCCCGGGTGCTTTCACCTGGCAGGGATGGGTTCTTCACCCCTGCCGAAACAATCTCTACGTCCACGCCGGAAATGGGCGCTACCTTCGCCAGGTCAGATAGGACGCGGCATATGGCTTCCTTTTTCTGCCGGATGCTCGGGAAGGGGGTCGCTTGCTTCCTGTTCCGGTTCCGGCACGACCGGTGGCGCACGATACGGTAGCGGCGGTTCCGGCGGTACCCCCGCCGGAGAGTAAGAAGGCGTACCACGTCCCCGCGCTGAACCAAAACGCTGCGGAAGACCACTTCGCCCGTGTGTTCGTTGACCAGCGCAATTCCGACTTTCTTCGATCCGTCATCCACCTTAGCTCGCAGAGAGCCGACGGGATTCGGAACCGCATACTTGAGCCTTATCGCGAACGGCATCCCGCGCTCCACCACGGCATTTCCGGACTTGAGAAGCTTTCGCGCCCGCGCCGGGTGGCAGGGCAAGAGCGGCTTTCCTTCCGCGTCCACGACAAAAATCTTCGGATAATTGAAAAAGACGGCCATCTAAGGCCAGCCTCCTCTCAGGTTTCTCTGCTCCTTGACAATGTGCCGGGGCCTCTGACGACCCGCAAGGTGTTCACCAACTGTCTCGAAGAGACCAGGTTCCGTCCCCGCGGGCCGGCAGCGTCCGGGGCTGGAGCAAGACCCCGGAGTGCCCGCCTTCCGGCAACCCCGGCACGTAGGGGGACTCCTCACCTTCCCCGTCGCCGGGGATTCGGCTTACGCTTTCACGCCCCCTCAGTCTCAGAGCCACAGTAAAACTGTCAGGTTAACGCAAAATGTTAGAACCTAATGGCTTTACCGAAGCTCCTTTTACTTTGATTGAAAAACAATCAGGCCGGGTTTCCCCGGCCTGATTGCCGCATTTTCTACGTAAACGTGGGGTTCAGCCTGGTCTGTACGCCGGTGCCAATCGAGTTGGCGCCGGTCCTGACGCCGCCTCCGAAGGTGGTAGTGGCCACCCACGCCACGCTGGCGATGACTGTGATGTAGAGCAGCGACTCCACGATCGACGCGCCGCGCTCGTCCCTGAGAATGGCCTTGAACATCTGCTTCATCGGGTGCTTCACATCCTTTCATAAAAAATCAGCGGGACACTGAAGAACTGACCGGGTTTCCCCGGCCTGATTGCCGTCCTTCCTACGTCCACGTGGGGTTCAACCTGGTCTGTACACCGGTGCCGAGCGAGTTGGCGCCGGTTCTCACGCCGCCTCCGAGGGTGGTAGTGGCCACCCACGCCACGCTGGCGATGACCGTGATGTAGAGCAGCGACTCCACGATCGACGCGCCGCGCTCGTCCCTGAGAATGGCCTTGAATATTTGCTTCATCGGATGTTTCACCTCCTTTCATGAAAGTCTGTGGGGCACTGAAGAACTGGACCGGGTTTTCGCCGCCGCTTTGCGGGAACCGCCTAAAACACTGTGAGCATTTGGCTCAGGCGGCTGAGCACAACCATCATCAGCGGCCCGAGCACCAGTCCGACGACCCCAAGCACCGGCAGCATCCGGAAGACCGCGAAGGCCAACGGGCGGCTGGCGGCTTGACTTCGCACCAAGGCCCGGCGCAGGCTCTGCAGTTGCTTCGATCCTTCCTCCATTGCCCCGCCGAGCCTGCCCGACCCCATCTCCTGCACCTGCATCAAAAGTGAGACCAAGGTGTCCGCCTCGGGCAGGTTGATGGCCTGCCGCAGCGTTTCCAGCGCCTGTATTGGGCTTCGATCCCAAATCTCCAAACAGCGGGCGACGTGCGGCGCGAGCGCGGGCGTCATCGGCATGGCCCCGCGCAATGAGGCGGGGAGCGTGTATCCCGCGCGCAGTCCCAGCTCCACCAGGAGATACAGCACCGCCGTCTCCCGCAAGCGCCGCATCTTCCGGCCGTGGGCGCTGGCCAGAATGAACACGTGGCCCACTATCCCCCCGGCAACGGCTCCAAAAACGATGGTATTAAACCCGTATTGTCCTTGAGTGAGCAGGGTCGCCGCCACCACCCCGCCGGCGACCCAGGGAGCATACCTGCTGTCGCTTGCGGGGCGTATTTTCAGCGGCGGCGCTTTGATTCGGGGCGCCTTCGGCCGCTTGTGCGCCAGCAAGAGCCACGTCAGGGCGAAGACCACCCCCGCGATGCCTACGGACATCAGCATTTTATTACCTCCCCGCCCCGGCGCCGAGCCGGTCGAACAGAACTCCGACCAAGGGGGCCGACAGGCACATGCAGGCCACAAGGCGGCCCGTGGGATGGTGAACCAGATAAGAGTAGGTCTCGGGAACAATCTTCAGCATCAAAAGCAGCACGGGAATCATGAAGGCGACCGCAACGACCGACATCAGCCTTTCTCCCGAAAGACTGGCCTTCTCGCTGTTGATGTCGTCGAGCTGTGATGTTATGTGCTCGGCCAACCACCAGAGGATGTGGCGCATGCTGGAGTCGTCGGCCAGCACGCGCAGACCTTGAACGAATATTCGACCATACTCGAAGTCCAGGTCCTTGTACATCTGGCCGAAGACGTGATCGTAGGACTTGCCCGCGAGAAAACCGTTGGCCGCCTTTTCAAACACGCCCTTGAGGGGCTGGTCAAGTTTGTCGGTGACGTGGATTATGGCCCGGTTCACCTGGGGCGTCCCGGCGTGTTCAGCGGCCACGAGCCTAACGGCCGGCCCGAGCTGGGCCAAAAGTTTGTTCCGGAGGGCCTGGATCCGGTTTCGCAAAAAGTGCTCCGGCACCACCACGGCGGTGAGCGCGAGGATTCCGAACGCCACCGGGTTTCTGAGCAGCACGATCCCTACGAGAAAGGCTACGGCCATCAGGGCCGCGACCAGGGCGAAGTAGTGAATGAACTTAAACCGGACCCGGCTCCGGCCGAGGCCCTCCTCCACGTGCGCGGCCCACCGCTCGAACCACGGGGGCAGGCCGGCGACGCGCCTTATGGCCGCCTTTCTGCGCACGTCCTGCACCTTTCCCCTGCGACCGGAGACGAACTGGTGGACCAAGGTGACCGCCGCGAACACGAACAGCGCGGCTCCCGCAGCGATTCCGTACTCTACGATTGCCCCCACCCCATTTCTCTGGCTGCGGCCAGGGTCAGACCGTGCCTGCGCATCTTGGCCAGCAGGCCCTCCGACAGCGGGTTCGGAAAAACCCACCCGCCGGCGAAGTAGTCTTCCGCCCCGGGCGCCCACACCGCCAGGTCGCTGAATTCCACCATTTCCCCGGACGGCCAGATTTCGGTCACCCGGACGATTTTCTTGATCCCCCGCGTGGGGTTGTTGACCATCTGGACGATCACGTTGAAGGCGCCGGCCACCATGGTCTTGGCGATGTGCAGGGGGATGTTGGCCCCCTCCTGGATCACCATTTTGGCCGTGCCCTCGACGGCCGCTTCGGGCGAGGAGAAGTGCCCCGTGGCCATCGAGCCGTCGCAGCCCCGCGAGGCGGCGTTGATCGCCTCCCGGGCCTCGCCGTGGCCCCGGAACTCGCCGACGATCAGCATGTCGCCCGAATACCGGAGACTGTGAATGAAGATGCGCTCCATGGAGGCGCCGGTGTTTTTGTGCTCCTCGAACTCCACGATGTCCCGCTCCGGGTAGTGCCGCCGCAGGTTAAGCTCCCGGTCCGTCTCAATCACTACGATCCGCCGGTTGGGGTCGGTCTCCCGCACCAGCCGGCGCAGGAGATGGGACTTGCCGCTGTTCATGCCTCCGGCGATCAATATATTCACCCCGTGCCGGGCGAAGCAGGCCAGCATCTCCCACAACGGCATGTTCAGGGTCCCTCGCGCGCACAGGTTCTCCGGAGTCATTTCGAAGGTGTCGTGCTTTCTGAGCACGAACGACCAGTGCTCCGTCACCGGCGGACAGGTTGCCGTGACCCGTGTTCCGTCCTTGCGCATGGATTCGGCCAGGGGGTTGCTCTGGTCCAACCCCACCGCCTGGTCGTGCAGGAACAGGCGGCGGACGATGGTCCTGATCTGGTCCTCGCTTTCAAAGTGAACCGGCGCCCGCTCGTTCCGGCCGCGGCGCACCACCCAGACCCCATGGGGGCCGGGACCGTTGACCCGGATCTCGTCCATGTCGGGATCGTGATAGATGTCTTCAAGAATGCCCAGTCCCCACACCATCTTGTAGATGTCGCGGGCCAGCAAATCGGTGGGGTGCCCGTCCAGAGACAACTCCTCCGCGGCAAGCGTCTCCGCGATGACGCCCACAAGGTGCTCCTTGGCACCCGGCCTGCCGCTGTAAACGTCCCGGATTGCTTCTTGGCGGCGGCGCGCTTCCTCGTCGCCCCAGTGAGGCGCGGTTATCGTGTTTTGAATGTGTTCGGTGATTTCACCGAACGTCTCAGGTTTGCCCTCCTTCTGCCGCCGAAACACCTTCATTCCCCCCTTCGACTGAAGTCGAGGGTGATTGACCCGGAGGAGCCGCAGTCCCTCCAGGGCGGAACTTGCGCACCAGGACGTACTCGCGGTTGTCGGGCAGCGCACCCCGCACCACCCAGGGCACTTCGCCGGGCTTCAGGGAGAGCTTCACCGCGGCCGGCGCGCCGGGAGCCTGAAGCGCCCCTTTCCGCGACAGCTCGTTCCCCTGAGCGTCCAGAACCGCGACCACCACGGCGTCCACTGCGACAGGCGCCCGGGCGCCCGCCCAGGGAGTTTCGTCGCGCAGGAAGTACACGTCCACCAAATCGCTGGCGGATACTCCGCCGGAGCGGGTAACGTCCATGGTTATGGTCACTTCCTGCCTGTCGGGCGGGTTGGGTCCCAGGCGCTTTAAGTGTATCTGTTCACCTTCATAAGTGGTGGACAGAGCCACCTTTCCCACCGCATCCGAAAAATTGCGGGCGGTTTCCGGGTGGTCGCCGCCCGGGCGCACTTTTTGCACAGCCAGGTCCGCTTCGGAGACCAGGGCGTACTGGGGAATTGCGCGCTTGGCGACCACCACCTCCACGTAGCGCGCGTCCTCATCCGCCGATTGCTGGAAATAGTACAGGCTGACGGCAAACACAACCGCGGACACCGCCAGCGCGACCAGCGGCACCCAGGGCACCTTTCGCTCTTCGAAGCGGTTTTTTCCAAAGAATCTTAACAACGGTTTTTACCTCCCTCTATGAAAACGTGGCCAGCGCCCAGACCGCCCAGGCCGCCAGGGCCAGACAGGTGCCGAACGGAACGGCTTCCCTTGGTATTGGAGCCGCAATGTCATCCGGCAGCTTTGACACGCTGGCCGCTCCCTGCACGTTGAGCACGAACCTGAGAAAAAGCCCCCGGAACAAGTCTGCCGCCCATTCTCGCAGCCGCCCGGCCTTGACGAGCTTGCCCAGCCCCCAGCAAACCCCGATCAGACAACCGAGCAGTATAACCGGGAACACTCCGGACAGCCCGAACCACGCTCCCAAGCCCGCCAGGAACTTGACGTCGCCGCCGCCCATGCCGCCGATCGCAAAGCAGACGAATCCGATCAGGAAAGCAACTCCGGCGCCAGCCAGGGCGTCCGCTACATTGTCCTGATAAACGGCGTAAGCGATTCCGGTCAAGAACATTGGTATGGTGATGACGTTTGGAACCCAGTGGCGCTTATAATCCGTGTAGGCAATGACGGCGGTTGGCACCAAACAGCCAAAAAGAATCGGCCACATAAAATGCGCGGCACCGCAACAGGGCGCCGCTCCCTCCCTTCGGGTCTATTGATCATAGAATACAGCCCAGGATAAACTGTGGTTTATGGAACATGTGCCATTGCATCTAGCACGCTTGCCGCCCCAACAACGGTACGCAATTCTCCATCGTGCCAGAGCAAGGCAGGCACACCTTCCGCCGGCGGTTCAAGCACGTGATACACTGGACCCAACAGTGAAGCCTTCTCCTGGCTCCGCTGAATCTCTGCCTGCAGATTGTTCCGGTCCCTGAAGTACGTCGCCACCGGCACCGGGCGTCTTTCGGGCGGCATCTTGATTGCTTCCGAGAGAGCCCTGTCGCATGAAGAACACCACCAGGAGAAGAGCAGCGCCGGCCGTTCCCGCAGATTCAACTGCACGACCGTTCCGCGGGCGTCGAACGCCAGCAGAACCGGTTCCGGCCCTTCCTGTTTTGGCGACGGCTCAGGGACAGGTTTTTCGGGGTGTGCGGCTGGTTTAGCAGGTTCATCCGCGGGCACAGGCTCCCGGAAATCGGCAGCAGTTTGCGCTGAATGAGTGCCGGCCCGGAACTCCCCGGCGGCTTCCTGCCGCAAGGCGTCCAACACTTCCGCAAGGTCCGGTTCCCGCTGGGTATGCGCATAGCCGAACATTGCCGGCGCAAGCACAATCGCAATCGCGGGCAGAGAAAACAGGAACGCGTAACGGCGCGCGACAAGCGGAGACAGTCTCACCGTGAACGCCGCCACGGCCAGCCCGAGGGCCAGAAACGCCAGGTGCAGACAGAGCAGGCAGGAGATCCCGTTCCGGATCAGAATTGCGACGAGATAAGCATGCACCCCCACGCCCACAAGCATGGCCGCCCGCAGCGGCCAGACCGCCCCTGCGGCGAAAAGGCCAGCCACCACCGCATAAAAGACGGCGCCCCAAACTCCCCAGGGGTAACCCAGAAATGCGTAGTGGACTGTTTGCCCACAGGCATCAGTGATGCACAAGCCCGCAGACGTGAAGTAAGACAGCCCCGCCGCGTAGAGGGCGAGGGCTGTGTAGAGCGCAGGGCTTTGAAAGACGCAGCGCAAATAAGACACCCCCAGAAATTTAGCTAAAGTATCCCAGATGCCACATCGCCCCGGCGATGAGTCCGGTCAGGCCCAGCATGGTCAAGAAAAGCTCGGAATTTAGGCGCAGATTGGCCAGCAACAGGAAAAGCACAAGCACGGAAACGCCGCAGGAAACAGTGGCCCTCCAACTGTTTAGTGCGTCCCAGATGACGAAGTGCAGGTCCACAATGTTAACCGCCTAGTTGCAGGCGTCCGCTGGCGCAGGATTTCTCCCAAGCCGGTAACCGCCTTCGATCCGCTCGTAGAAGGTCGCCGCCTGCCCGCACTTTGCGGTGGCGAGAGACTCAATGTTCGCAATCTTCAAGAATGTCGTGTCCATTGTTCCTGACGCCCGAACCTGTACCGAGGGTGAGCGAGGGCCGGACTGGAACCAGTTGACTTCTCTGCTGGTCATGGCCCCTCCGGCCTCCGGGCGCATGAACCGGGGCCAGTTCATGTCCAGGGTCTGCAGGGCCACGGTCCCCGTGCTTGACGGGTACTCAATCCAGCGCCGCTGGATGCCATAGAACCCGTCGCAGCAGGTGCCCCGCCGCCAGCCGCCCTGATCAATAAGGCGCCTTTCCGTCCCGGTGATCGAATAGGACGGGTTGCAGACGCAGCAGCACCAGCAATTGTCCTCATCGCAACACGTCTCACAGTACCCGTCCTGAACGGTGATCGTGACGTAGCGCTGCGCCTCAAGCGAGCCGGCGAGAGCGGCGGCGTCCACCGCCGTCCGAAGGTCCTCCCTGGCGACCCACAGCCGGGCAAAGTCGGTCGCCAACCCGGCGAAAAGAAGCAGGACGGAAACCGTCAGGACGGTGAACAGGAGAGCGTAGCCCCTCTCGTCACTTACCAAGACGGCTCTCTTCGGAAGTGCTTTGTGTCGCTCATCGTGATGTGGTTTTCCCATGGCGAACCTCCTAACATACCTGCCACGAACGGCAGGGCGATGGGCGACCTGCAGGTGACGGTGGCGGTGTAGACATTCGCGCCGGCGGTGATCGAAACCGCCGCCCGGTCGGCGCCGATCCCGGCGCGGCCCAAGACTTCATGTCCGGTTTGTATACCGGACTGCGCGCTGTCGGTGATTGCGGCCGTTCTTCCCGCTTCGCGCACGGCGGCCGCTACAGCCATCCGGTCCTTGAAGACAAGGCCCAGGTTGCAGATCCCGGCCCAGATGATGATGAGCAAAATGCAGCTGATGACAAATTCCAGGAGCACGGGGCCGCGTTCGTCTTTACAGAGCTTGCCCATCAAGGACACCCCCCCTGACAGCCGCACCAGTCGCAGACGTTCGGCGGCGTTGTAAGAATGTTCCGGTGCCGGTACTCGACGTAGTGGCCGGTCTCTTCGGTCAGAGAGATGCTCGGAGACCAGGGGCTCTGCCCCAGCAGAACGGGGAATCCGGGAGCGGAAACGGACGTGGTGTAATTCACCCTGGAGCCCACCCGGAGATTGCCGACGGTCGGGGCGTTTGCCGTGACCGTGGCGGTGCCGTTCAAAAGACCGATGCGGAGAATTTCTTCCCCCCTGGCCCTGGCCGCGCCCGCGTTTCCAGTCGTGGCAGCGGTATAAGCCGCTTCGCGGGCCGCCGCGGACGCCACGATGTTGTTGTTCAGCAGGATCGCGAAGTTGACGATGCCCAGAAATAGGGCGATGAGCAGCGGGAATATGAGGGTGAATTCGAGAATGGCGGAACCGTTTTCATTACTTGCGATGCGCATGGTATCATCCCTTTCTGGCGAATTGAACCTCCCCCTGATTGACGTCCTCCCCCGAATGAATTCGGGGGATTCCCGGGAATTCCGTGCCTTGCGGTCACGCCCGGGTCTGGTTGGGATTCGCCTCCGGTCGCACATTTCTGCCAACCATCAAGATATTACCCGCAGGATTCCTCCGGCTTTAGCCGGGGGAGGAATGCGGCAATTCACTGCATCCTCCCCGGTTTATCAGCCGGTGCCGATACACGGCCTCCTCTCGGAGTAATTGTCGCCTCGGCGTTGTCCGCGGGGCTTAGGCTGGTCTTGGTCAGCCGCGGCATTGAGCGGTTCTGCCTCACATAGTCCGGGCTGGCGAAACACCCGGAAGTGATTGGATAGCCCCGCGGACCTCTGCGGGCTGTCAGGCCGCCTAGTCAGCCAGTTTCCCCTGCCCCCGCCAGGGCAAGCCCCTCACTTCAGTGAGGGGTGGTTGACGGCTCTTCCAAAACGGCTCCACAAACAGGTTGTTTGGGCGGTTAACCAGCGAAAATCGTTGGCCCTACACGCCCGCAAACCCCGAAAACGAACTCCGTTGAATTCTCTCTGGTATCGTTTTGTCTGGACTTTTTCGCCCTACAAAGGCAGCCAATGTTCGGTCGATCAGGGAAGCAGTGATGCCAAGAAGTCTTTCTGAAATTCAAAACGCGGGGCAGCCCTCCCGCCACCCCGCGTATCTCCTGCCGGCCCGGATGTTAGTGCACACAGGCCACCGTCTTCCCCTGATTGGCTGTCTTGATCCCTAGCTCGACGGCCAGCTTTTTGAAGTATCCCGCGTCTGCCCAGTTGAACCGGTATTCTTCGACCACCGGTTCATCGCCGGCTCCATGCGGAGCCTGGAAGATAAACTCCCGTGCGCCTTCGGCGAACCGCTCCCAAATTGCACGCTCGTCCTTAAGCCCGGTTAGTTTTCGATAATGGTCCCGCTCTTCATCCGTCAGAACAGCAAACCAAATCCAGTGCCCAAGCTCATGCGCCAGCGTCGCCGCAAATACGTCCGGCGAGTCGAAAGCCCCGGCGGACAATGTAATTTGGCTGTTTCCGGTTTTAGGATCGTAATAATAAAACGCTTTTGGCTGCCCCAGCCGCATCCGGCTTGCCAAGTCCCCGCCGTATACGTGCAAGATCGGAGGTGGTATCCATCGATCCCCCCGCCACCAAGGCAGCCGGACATCCTCAATGAGCCGCAATCCCTTCGTCATTGAACACAGCCAAATGTTCACCGGTGTCGCAATCTCCCACCGCTCGGAACGAAAATGCTGATTCAGCATAATATCGAGATCATGCACACCCCAGCTATCCCCCTGCTCCCCCCCAATGCTGATATCCGTGAAAGCTGGAGTTCTTGTCGGGGTTGCAACTGTGGAAATCAGATTGACGAATACCTTGCCTTCGCTCCCCCGAATCTCGTGACTCAATTTGGAATCGCCCGCATCGTACTGCACCGGGGCCTGCACCGGGATCGTGACCGACCTGGTGTTGTTCGCCGGAACACAGTCTTCGATTCCCACCGGCCAAGCGCTGCCCTGGTAGGCGTGGCTGCCGGGATCGTTCAGCGTCACTACCTGGTTGATGGTCCTGGATTCGCCGCGGGCCAGATTGATGGTCTGGTCGTAGTTCAAACCGGGACCGGTGATCCTGACCCGCACCGGAATGCTCCCCGCGGGGCCGTCGTTGGCCCGGGTGACCACGGCGGCTACTTTGGTGGTGTCCCCGGTGTATCTCACGCCGTCCGGGGACCTGGACATGGCGATCCGCACGTCGGTGCAGGGTTGGCCAATCAGAGCTTCCGCCCGGTTGTTGGACCAGTCTTTGTCGTGGGATACGCTGATCGGGTTGATTCGGGCGATAACCTTCTGGCTGTTCGCCTGGACGGTGAAGCTGTAGCGGTACTCCTTCACGTCCCCGGGTTGGAACACGACATGGCCCTGCGCGTTCGGCGCGTCCGCCGGGTCGACGGGCTGTAGGTTGATCACGTGTTCGCTTCCCGCCAAGTGGTGCAGTCTCAGCCAGGCGGTCTCGGCCTGCGGGTGGTCGTCGTTGAGCTTGTAGCGCACAGTGCCCGTGAGCGCTTGGCCCGCCTGGGCTTCGAAGCGGTCCGGAATGAGTTCCACGGAGAAGTCGGGCAGGACGATGCTGGTCGGAACAACAACCTTGGTGTAGTTGTTCAGCAGGTACCATTCACTCCGATCCCGATACCTATTGAACCGGTCCGGCAACAGGATGTTGCCGGTCGAATTGACCTCGGCATCCAGAGTAATTTCGGATTTGGAGTATCCCTCGGGCAGGCTCCAATCGAACTCGACGACGGTTTCCCCCTGGCCGATCCGGACCATGAAGACGTTAAGGGCTTCGCCATCAAACCCCGCCCGGCGGAACTCAACCGGCCGGATCAGCTTGCCGTCCACAGCGATCCCGGCCGGGACGTCATACTGCTCGGACAGCGTGAGATTTTTGACCTCCACGGCCCCGAAAAAATCCCTGGCCGCCGGATCGGTCAGGATGGATTCATGCACCCCGCCCACGATGCGCAGCGTTCCGCGGTAGGTCTCCCCCGGTTTGGCCAGTTCCGTGCCCGGGTCCAGGTAGACCGGCACGATCTCACCGTGATAGACCGGGAAATCCACGACCTTGAAGTCGGGAAGGACATGCCATTGAATGGCGATGGTGTCGTAGAAGATGCCGCCCAGGTCGGAGCGGTTGTGCCAGTGGCGCACCGCACCGGCGACGCCCGGCCTGGGTTCGGCCAAGACCTTGAAGTAGCGGTTCAAGGTCTCTTTGTTGAATTTCCCCCCGGCGAAGGCCGGGTTGTGGTAGAACGCCTTCAGGCCGGGGAACTCGGGGTCGGCGAAGCCCAAGAGTTTGTGGTACTCGGCCAGGGCGGCCATGATGACTTCCCAGGTATAGTCGGAGATGGGCAGATTCTCCGTATCTGTGAGATCTTGATCCCACGGCTCTTCGATCATCTTCCGGTCCGACGGAGGCACGTGGTGGGTCGCGTCAATAGGGAACCATTCGCTGGAGAACAGGTCACCCTGTCCGGTGTAGCCCAGATAGCGCGGCTCCTGGTTGGGTCTTCCGACGTTGACCCCGTTGTCCGACTGCCAGCAGGTTTTGGTGGACTTCCAGTCGTTCCCGGGAACCTGGGTCGGCAGGCCGTAGACAAGCTGGTTGCTCCGGTCCAGGCGGGCCTTAACCGTTATGAACTCGCCGCCAACTCGGATAGTCCGCTCCGCCGGCAAGTTCCCAGCGGCCAAAAGGTCCTCCAGCAAACCGGCGTGTGCCGGGGAAAGGGAAAGCCCTGCGAACAGGGCTGTGACAAAGATGACACACAATATTCTTTTGAGCATTTGTGTCTGACCTCCTAGTAAATGATCGCCAAGGACACGAAGTTGCCGCCGCCCGACTGGAGCATAACGCGCTGGCCGTTCAGGTGGTAGTTCACCGATTCGTGCCGTTCAGACCCGCCGCTGGCCCGCCTGATGTCGGCCATCTCCTTGGCTTTGGCCATGATCTCCGGGATCTTCGGGTGGCCCGGGAAAAAGCCGTCCAGCGTCTTCTGGATCGGCGTCAAGTCCACTTTAACCTCCCGGATGTCAGGCAGTATCCTGGCCCAAGCGATGCTGACCCGGATTGACCCGCCCTCGGTCCAGCTCAAGGTGACGTGGCTCCGGTCCTTGTTGGCGAAAGTCTCTTCGCGCGGCGGGATATAATGCCAGGTCTTAACGACCGGATCCTGAGTCATGGTCACGCCGTGGATCCGCTCCAGCCTGGCCACGTCCGCGGGCTTGCCCGGCTTGGGAGTCACGCCGTCGTAGATCAGCACCCGACCGTTACCGCTGCCCACGGGAGCAGCCCACTCCACGGCCGCGCCCAGGACTTCGGACACGAACCGCAACGGCACCACGGTTCGGCTGTTGACCAGCATGGCGGGGGCGTCGATGGTGGCGGTCTTGCCGTCCACCAGGACGATGTTGGTGCCGATGCGCATTTCGATCTTCTTGCCGCCTCTTACGACGATGGCTGTCTGCTTCGAGTCGTCCCAGTCCACCACGGCACCCAGGGCTTCGGACACAAACCGTAGCGGCACGTAGGTCCGGCTGGCCTTGGTGTCGATGAAGGGCTTCTGATCCGGGAACACCACCGGGTTGTCGTTGACGAACACGTCCACCTTGTGGTTGTAGCCGGCGGAAGCCGGCACGGCCAGAATGAGGACAAACACCGCGATCAAAAGCACCGCGAGTTTCTTCAAGGTTATCAGCCCCCTTTGATGAATTTCAGATAGCCATTTATTAGACAAAGTTTGCCATGTGGTTGTTCCCTATGGCATTATAGCCCCCTTTCCCAAATCCTGAAGGACGGCCCTTCGGGCCTTCTTGGCCGTGCCGCCCGCACGGACTCCAGCGTCCGGGCGGGACCGGCTTCCCACGCAACCCCTTTCCGCACTTTTCAGGAAATCTTTACGGTACGGAACCCTCTCAATTTATTGAGGGGAGGAGTGCCGTCTTTTGCGGTATCCAGCACCGCCCCCGCCCCTTCTGCGCTGTGCGCAGAGATGCCGGGCGCCGCTGCGTAAACTGGCACTTTCGCCCCTCCTTTCGTTCGCAAAACAATATTTTTACCTGGCCGTCGCTCATGAGTGAGATGACTTTTACCAGCCACCCCTCTTTTGTGCATACCAGGTCGCCCTTCTCGAAGAGTTTATTCCTGTACGGAAGATTGCTTGTGTCCTGATCCCGCCAAATGCGCCGGCTCTTCACCACCACCGGGTTTCCGGCTTCGTCGACGTACACCGCTTCGTTGACCGCAAACGGCTCGTTCAAGGCTTTCCTGCCGGGCAGAAGATCATGGTTGAACTCTCTTTCGGCTTTGAGCTTTTTGTAGTACTCACTCCGAACGTGGCGGCGGTAACTCCGGTTCTTTTTGTTGGCCCCCTGGTCGTGGTCGTCGACTTTCATGCGCTCCGGGTCCACGCCGGGCTGCCGGCCGGCGGCAGCGCGATAATGCGCCACGCCGGGGTTGGCGTTGAACAATTTCCGGTTACAGTGCCGCTTCCGGTATTCCACCCGGTAAGTCACGGGAGACAAGCGCAGCGGCACAGTGCCGCGAGCACCCAAGGCTACGGCGTCGTTTGCATGGCTCTTGGGAAGGCTTAGGGCGTAGCGCTTGGCTTTGGTTTCATGGCCGTAGCGAATCTCGACCGGGAGGCCCAGAGACCTTAGTTTCTGTTCCAACAGGTACCGGCCGTGCATGCAACGGCCAGCCGCACGGGGATCAGGATAACGGTCCGGATCGAAGACCAAGGACAGTTTTTCTGTCACCACCGACGTGTGGCACTTTTCGCACAGGGTTCCCTGGATGTCGTAGCGATTGGTGCCACCGCTTTTGCGGGCCTTAAAATGGTGAATGCAGGCGTTTTCTTTGGTCACCGGATCGCCGCAGCAAAGACACCGGTAACCGTCGCGCCGCAGAATCGCCAAGCGGCGTTTCTGGCTCCGCGAATCGGCCCTGATGCCGGACGAAAGGCCGTTTTGGTAGCCTTTGCCTTTCACGCCGGGCCTGCGTTCCTTCACCAGGTCGATCTTGACCGGCTCAAGGATGATTCTGCTCACCGGAAACCAGCGCAACGCGCTTTTTACAGCGTTAACCTTGGCCTGCACGTCGGCGCGTATGCTCGGCGGGTACTCCTGGCCGCGACGATAGGCTATCTTGGATTCTCCTTGCTTGCCGCGTTTCTTGTTGCGACGATTGCGACGGGAGGCGCGAAGGGCTCTGCGATCCGCTAACGCGCCGCTGATCTCACGGCCGCGGGGCTTACCTTCGGCGGCCAGGTTGGCGCGGTCTTGGGTTTTGCAGCGCTCCACCACGCCCAAACCAAAGGTTTCGCCGTCGTCCAGGATCAAAACGGTTTCATAACAATTGCGGCGTGGAGACCCCCGAATTCATTCGGGGGAGGAAATGCCGCTTACACCTCCCAGATTAGAGAATCGGCATTTTGAGTCTTCCGAAGCCGGTTGATACCGGCCCCGCTGTACAGTTCCTTCCCTGACCAATCGGCGATCCGCGCCGCGCCGCGGCTGAACAGGGTTTTGTTGATTGCGTAGGCTAACAAGAAGCCCACCTCGTTTCGGAGTGATTGTGCCCTTCGCCAATGTTATCCCGGTTTGTCACGCCCGCCACACTGTCCCTACCCCGCGGGGCTGTTTAATGACGGGCCACAGGGTCCGGAGCTAGGGCTACACCCCGGAGTGTGATGACCGGGATAACGTGGGCCGCGAAGGCCCCCGCCGGA
>QZIR01000065.1 GCA_003604975.1 Desulforudis sp.
CCATGCTCATTGCGCAGGATGCATTCAGGAATGCGGTCGGGCCAACCAAAGCGCTCAGCGGCAACCACCCAATAATCCTGCTCGATGCGCCAGCTCAGGTAATCGGCGAAGACGAGCAGGCTCTCGCTGGGGGAATAATTCTCCGGATTGGAGGCGCTTTCGCTCATCTCGTCGAAAGAGTATGGCCAGCCCTGAGGCATCGGCACCAGGCAAGGCATGTCTCCGATGTCTTCCAGATTGAACATCCCTTCCTCCAGATTGAAGCTGTCGATCGGGAACAGGCCTTCGAGAATGCGAAAGGCGGCGCTCTCTATCGGGTAGACTTCGTAAGGATGCGCCAGCACATCGGATAGGATGATGCCATCCGGGGCGCTGCATGCATCCAACAGCTTCTCTGGAGCGTACTGGTGGACGATGCAGGCGCTTTGGGTAGTGAAAACCAGCCGGAGCATTTCGTCGATAGCCGTCTTGAATCTCACCGGGCGGCGGGCTTGCAGCGCACGGCAGGCAGCTTCCAGAGATGGGGCGAGCTGTGGCAGATCGGCAAAGGTATCAGGAAACATTATGTCAGAACCCAATGATTACAGCAGGAGCGGGTTGAGGGCGGGCATCGTTCAGACGGGTCAGGGCAGCTTCGAGCATGCGGCCCTGGGCCACGCCCTCTTCGATGGCGGCCTGCAGGCGAGCATCCAGGATGAGCAGCTCTTCGGGAGAAAAGGCAGGGCTGGTGTAGATCTGCTCGTACATCTCGATAGCCGGGTTCTTGTGGCTCGGGCAGGTATCCAGGTATGCCAGCGGGCCGGGATGCCCTGCGATCTGCGCAGGCGCAGGGGCGAGACCTTTGGTACCGGCGCGCTTGACGACGTTGATGGTAACCACGTCGTCTTTCTCGACGCGGGTGATCATGGCATTGGCAGCGTCAGGATAAAAGGGAGTCAAAGCGGCCTTTACTGTTGCGTCGTTTGCGCCGATATCCTCGGATACGGGGATGGTCTGGCCTTCGATGAGGATGTTATAGGTAGTCATGGGTTATCTCCTTAGAATTTGCTCTTGAGATCGAGCAGCATTTCGCCAACGGGACCGTCGAAGTAGATCTCGTTCTCACGGCACAACCGCATGGCAGGAATGCCCTGGTTGGCGCGAATGGCGACCATGACCTGGCGCCCATTGGGGTTGCCATCGGCGGGCAACCAGGTGACGGTGACTGCTATGGTGGACTGTTCCCAGGTGAGGGGAGCGGCGGCTTCGGTGGCAGGAGCTGGCGAAGCCGGCGAAGATTCCGGACCGTCGTTATCCGTATCTGGCTCGGGAACCTCCGCCGGCGTATGTGCGTAGCGTGGATCGGCGGGCATCTGCGGTTCTTGCGCTTTGAATGCGTCATCGACGGCCTGGAAGGGGCGCGAATCGGGGCGCGAACCTTGCGACTCTACGGCGTCTGCGGATTGGGATTGAGCGCGTCGGGACTGTTCCCACAGGCGTTGTTTGATCTCGAAGCAGATTGAGTCGAGGCAGACCTGGCGACCTTTGGAAATATGCTGGTCGCAGTCGACACAGCGAATGGAGCGCGGGCCGTGCTCGTAGAACTCGTGATCCACCGACCAGGTGATGACCCGGGCGTAGAGGTCGATCAGCTCATCGACCTTGGTACGCAGGTAATCGGAGGATGCGCCGGCCAGGGCTTGCTTGACGATCTCGGTCGGTCGGGCATTGGCGCTCCAGCCCTTCTCGGCGGTCTCGCGCAGCTTCTCGGGCAGGGAGTACAGGCTGAGCAGGGCGACGCCCTGGCGCTCGCTGAGACGATTGTCTTGCATTGCATCCTGGATATCATCGGGAAGCTCGAGCAATCGCAGGCTGTTGCTGATCACCGGACGGGAGAGGTGGAGCAGATCGGCGATCTCTGCCTGGCTCCAGCCGAAAGCTTCCGTGAAATGCCTGATCGCCCGGGCACGCTCGACCGGGGTATGCGCCAGACGCTGCTCGTTTTCATTCCAGGCTTTGATCGCCATAGAGCGATCATCCAGGACATCGATGTGAACGGGCATGGCGGCGAAATCATGCTCATTGGCCGGCTCGCTGGCCAACATGCGGAAGGCGGAGAGTCGCCGGTGGCCGAAAGCCAGCTCGACGGTAGCGCCATCCGCCAAAGCCTGCTCTACCGCTACCTGGTTGATTTGCTGGTACATGACCGGCTTGCCAGCATGGCACAAGCGGCCGGTGGGGATTTGCAGCAGGCCGTTGGCAAGGATGTCATCTGCCAGCTCACGGACGGAGTCCGGTTCTACGAATCGGGTCTGGTAGGGATTTGGCTTGACCAAGTCAAGCGGGATATTGCAAATGATTATCATGGTCGGTTCCTTTCTGGTTGATTGGTTGAATAAAATTGTTTTGCGTGCAAACATTTTAGAAGTCTAGCTGCACCTCCTTACGGTCCGGATGCGGGGATCAAATCTTCCTGGGCGACAAAAAATACCTCGACTGATTGGTTACAGATACCAACGAGTAGTCTAGTAACAGTGCTCTTCAACCGGCTTTGTAGCCAGTCTCTGGCATACGCGTTCCCACAGAGGAGGTAAAACTTACCATCCTGGTAATCGGAGGCATCGACATCCCGCACCCAGGTATCGAAAGCAGCTTTGGGCATCTCCATCTGGAGCTGGCCTTTCGCTGCGGTCCAGGCTTCTGTAGGAGAGTAGTTGCATTTCTCGATTTTTCTCCGAAGAACCTCATTGGTTAATTTTGATGGTTCTTTAAGGACGGTTAATGACGGATTCACGGACATAGCTATGTCCCCTATTTTCTGTGGAAATGTCCCCTGTTTTTCTGAAATGTCCGTTATTTGGGGACATGGTGTCCCTTGTTTTTCAGAATTAGGGGACATAGTGTCCTCTATTTTCTGATAATCAGGGGACATGGCGTCCCCTATTTTCTGCTCTTCCGATGGGTCCTCCGGTTCGTTTTCACTGACTTGAGGTTTGCTGGCCGGCCTGCCACGCCGTTGGCTCTGGTATGGATCTCGTTTCGGTAGTGCATCTACGTCGATGCGATATGCCTGCGTCTTGAATGGGCTTGAGCCATCACGTATCAAAATCTTCTTAGCGATCAGCTTAAGCCGAATACGTGTCACCTGCTTTTCGCTGTATCCGGTCTTATAAGCGACCAGCGGATCACCCGGGTAGATGCTCCGGCCGGTGTGATCTGCATGATCTGCATAAGCCAGCAGCACGTATTTTTCGTCTCGCTCCAGGTCGCTATCCCAGACCAGTCCCATGATATGTACACTCATTTTGCGCCTCTAAGAATCGAATTGTCGGTCAACATTAAAAAGTTCCTTTAAAACTTCTTTAAGGATGAACTCCCCCAGGTAGGGTATCGGTGAGAGCGGGAGTCTCGATTTGCATAACGACGATCTGCGCATCTCCATGATGCCCCCCTCGGGTCTCGTCGAGCAACAGTTCGACGAGGTGCGCGGTGCGATCATCGGTGCAGGTAATTTGAATCACATCCTGCACCAAGATTCCTTGCAGCAGTTCTTCGAGTGATGCGAGAGTTGCGATCATCGCATCGGATGGATTGGATATGATAAGAGACTTGCTCATGATTTTGTTACCTTTCTGCCAATAGATGGCGGTTATGATACAATTAGCCGGGGGGTGTGTGCGACCTGGGCTGGCTTCACGCACCCTCCGGCTGCGAGGAGTGCGCATGGACATTTGATGACGTGCGCACGAAATTTATCGTTGCCGGAGGTGTAATTTGGAAAATTCGTTTGAAACTAAGACGGGCATCAAAACTTTGTTGATGGCGAGCCAACCAACGTTGCTGCAGGCAGTCGAGACATTTTTACAGGTAGGACTGGCCGGGCGTAGCCCGCGGACGGTAGAGTGGTATCGCAAGCACCTTGTGCCACTGGCGCATGATCTAGGGGAAGAAATGACCGTGGGAATGGTAATGGAAGCAGACTTGCTGGATTGGTATGCCAGGCTGGAGAGGCGGCAAGTGCGTTGGGAAGGCAGCTCCAGGCCGACTGCAAAGGGGAGGCTGGCGCCGGATACATTGCACGGCTACGTGCGGGCAGTCAGGCTGCTGTTCAAACGGTTGATGCAATGGGGAGTGATCCTGGAAAACCCGGCAGCTCATCTCGAGCTGCCAAAGCTGCCACGTTCTGGGCGGCCGGGGATCAGTGACAGCAACGTACAGGCGATCTTGCATGCAGCGAAGGACGATATCCGGGATTACGCATTGCTGCGTTTCCTGGAAGCGAGTGGCTGCCGGCGGGGCGGGATCGCCAATCTACAATTGGGGGACTTGAACCTGGATAATGATAACGAGCGGCTGCGGAGGCGCGCTACGGTGCATGAGAAAGGAGCAAAGGAGCGATCAGTTGTGTTGACGCCCGGCGCTCTACAGGCATTGGAGGCCTGGCTGGAATTGCGCTCGAAGTTAGAGATCGATTCACCAGATGACGACCACGTGTTCCTTGGGCGAGAGCACCAGGGCATGCCGTGGCGTCCAATGCGGGAAGATGGCATTTCGGGAGTGCTGCGGCGCTACAAAGAGCGGCTGGATCTGCGAGGTTCCTGTTCGCCGCATCAATGGCGGCACCGCTGGGCCAGAAAGCGACTCCAGGAGGGAATGGGATTGAGCCAGGTTTCGCAGTTGATGGGGCACGAAGACGTGTCGATCACTGTGCGTTATTATGGCCAGTTCACAATCGACCAACTCCAGGATGCTTACGACCGCTTTGTCAGCGATCCAAAGGAGTAAATCTCATCCAATGGCATCGCCATCCAATGGCGAATGAGTCCATTGGTTGCCTCTTTCAGCCGACCCCGATCATGGGGCCGGCTTTTTTGTAGCGAGTTGTCTTTTAAGCTATTGGTTGCAGGTTCGAGCCCTGCCACGCTCACACAATCGATTTTTAAGGTTCTAGCACCCTTTCTGTAGGGTGTTTGATAGTCCCACACCCGTCGCCTCTAAGCATGAGATGTGGGGAATGAGGCAGCTTCACCATTTTTTGGTGGGGCTGTTTCTTTTTTGCCCTACTGCTCGACGATATCGATCACCTTGCCTAGACTTGACAATTCAAAGATATCGGCTATGACTCGAAGAGTCTCGGTGTTGAAATTGGTTTCTCCACGCGATAACCGATATGCAGTGTCCTGGCTCAAGCCAGCCAACATGCAATGGGCCACAAAGGTTTTGATGTCCCATCCTTTTTCGACGAGCAGCTCGGGCACATGGTTCTTGAGTTTGCCCATGGCTGCCTCCTGGGGGATTGAATTTAGCGGGTCGTAAATCACGTTTACCTCCATGCCATAATAATAACAAAATTATGAAAAACTGTCAAGATATTTCATTACGATTTATCTTGACAGATTTTACGATTTATCGTAAAATAAAAACGTAAAGCTTATCCGTAAAACGAAAGCTGGCCGGGGCGTCACCCGGCCAGCCAGGCCCACAGAAAGGAACCATCTCTCATGAGCGTACAGATTATACCAGCAGTTTCGACTTACAAGCCTTTTTTCAACTCTATGGACACCACCAACAAACGAGCTACCCGTTGTGCAAGATGCAAAACGCACTTGCCAGCCGGCGCAGGCCACAAATGGGACTTTGCCGACGAAGCCTACGCCATGACTGCCAATCTGGCCTCCCGCTTCCTTTGCGACTCTTGCCATAACCACCGCCTGGCGCTGCTAGAGATCGAAACCGAGGTCAAGGAGGCGCTGGCGGATATCCGGGAATGGTGCAAGTACGTGCCGCTGAGCATGCACCAGATCACGTACGATGCCATCGGCAGGATCGTCTACCGCTGCGATCTGGCGCAGGCAGACGTGGCGCGTGGGATCGCCGCAGCGCTCTCCGATCTGGACGAATACAGCTACAGCGCTGCAATGAACACTGCCAGGCGGGTCGCACAGGAAGTGATGGAAGTTTACAGCGGAGGTGAGGCATGACTGCCCCGGCAATGGTTATTCCAGTGGTACAGCAAGTGTCAAACGCATTGTGCAGCAGTGAAGATTTCGCCGAGCTGCTGGCCTGTTTGCCAGACAGTTTCTTCTACCAGGGCGAAGAAACGCAGAAGAGCGGATGGATGACCATCTTGCACCTGGTGGTGCACGGCGAACGGGATTTCGAGAAGATCGCCTCGGCGGTGAAGGGGGCATTATGACCGACGGAATGGGAATTACCCAGGTAGAAGAACAGAAGCGCGACCTATCGATCAATATGAAAGTTATCCAGGTAGGACAGAAGCGCGGCCTATCGATCAATGGCAAGTCCATCACGCGCATCGATCTGCACGAAAACCCCAACGGCGTGATGGTGGAAGCGTTTGCTTATGGCTGGACGGCTGGAAGCTATCCGGTCTATTCAAACAAAAATAGGGAGAAGAGCCTGGACGAATTGGTAGCCTGGCTGAAGACCGGCGGCTGGACGTTGAAGGAATGGCCGGGCAGCGGGCCAGGTCACCGAGGCGCCCGGGCTTTCCTGGGGCATCCGGCGCCGGTGCGCACGCGCTGGGGAATCCAGTATTACCGTGAATATTTCACCGGCAGGCGCTATCTGCTGAAGGCCGATCCCAGGCCGCTGGCGAACATCGATTTTGCATACGAGTATTAGGAGGCAATATGAACGACCAGATATTTGTGGATATGGCGGTATTACAACAATTGGAACGGATCGCCAATGCGCTGGAGAAGCTGGCGCGTGGGAACGCGCCGGAAGAACCCAACCTGGTGCGACCGATCGAAGAGTACCGCCGCTTCGACTGGGCCAGCATCGGCGCATCGGTGGTGCGGCAGGACTCGGACGGACCGACGCACCTGGAGTATGGCGGTTTTGTGTGGAGCCGGCGATCCCCGCAGAACAAATTTGATGGAGCGATCTGGTACAGCCGGTCGGCCGGGAAAGATACTGAGGGGAATGTGCTATATTTGCGGCTGATCACTTTCCGGGAGATCAAGGATGTGGACCCACTGCCGGCGAAGCTGGCCAGGACTCTGACAGCCGCTCCGGAGGCTGCTGCGCCAGTGAAGAACGCCCAGCCTGCACAACCCGCAGAGATGCCGGCAGAGAAATCAAACGAAGCCACTTCTGCGCAACCAGTAAAGACGCCGGCAGCGAAGAAAACGCCGGCAGGCAATGGCAGGCTGGCCAGGGAGGATTACCTGAAACAGGCAGTGAGCAAGAAGTTCAACCTGAGCGCCCAGGCAGCCGAGGCGGTAGCGCAGATAGCAGGCATTCCAGACGACGGAAAAGACCCACGGGCAGATTATGCGCCGGCGATGAAGTTAGTGCCTTATTTCGCAGAGTGCAAGGCCCTGGGGATCGTGAAGTTCACCGAGGCGCGTGACATCTTGCAGAAGCACCAGGGCGACATCGAACAGGCGCTTTTCGACGTGCGAGACAGCCGGCAGGAGGCGAAGCGATGAAACGCAAGAATCCGATGCTTATCCTGATCCTGATCGTCGTTCTGTATTTGCTCGCCATAGCATGCTTCTCGGACGACGGGGTGCTCTCGCCTGGCGGCATCGCCACCCGTTCGGCCAATGCGACTGCCACATACGGCGCCGAATTGTTCAGCATTCAGCTGACGGAGGCATCAAAGCCATGACCGCCAATGCTTATCTAGCCATGTGTTGCCTGGGAATGCTTGCGTTTCTGATCGTTATCCCGCTTATGGCTGCTTGTATGCTCAGCAGCCGGATAAGCGAGAGAGAGAGGGACGAGCAATGTGTACCAACGACAAAAGTGGAGGAAACATGAACGCATCAGAACTGAAAGGTAATCCATTGTACTGGCTGCCGCCCGAGGTGGTTGCAGCAGCATTGACCCTGGCGGAATATCAGGAAAAGACGGGCTATACGGTCAACTTTTGTACACTCAGCCCCCATCCAGCCGAACGTTTCTTACCCGCATCCCCTCAGCGCACACTCATCAAGATCGAGAACGTATCGTCCAAAACGGTACACAAATTGGTCAAGAAAGTCGATGGCTTGGAGCTTACCCGGTTTCTCTCAGGTTATCCGGAAATTTATATCAGGGATTATCAGACCGAAAAGGCAACTTTTACCCTGCATATTGCCGGCGATCGTGAAGAGAATATCAAAGCAGCAATTGCCAAACAAGCCATGGAGAATGGTAAAGCTGCCGCCGAATGGGTGGCAGACCAGCTCATGCGTGCACGAAGCGAGGCGGGGGAGGAAGATGGATCATGTACACCTTGACCGTAGTCTTCGAAAGCGAACGCCAATTGGAAGCTGCCCGGCGCATCATCGAGCACGCCAACGATCTGCTAGATGGTGGAATCACTGCACTGCCGGCGCTGCAAATCCAGGCGGATGGGGAGCGCCAGGCGAATGTAATCCGGGCGTTATTTCATGACCGGCGCAAGTCGAGCAAGAGCCCCCATAAGAGTCGCTCGAAGTCGCAGGAAGAGCCGGAGCGAATGCCTGCCGATGAAGAAATGCGAACTGCTGAATTATCGCCCGGCACATGCCCAAACTGCGGAAAGCCGGTCGAGACCGGCGCTAATGGCAAGCCGTTGAAATACTGCTCGATCACGTGCGCCGAAGAATACCGCCGAAAGCATCCGACTGGTCCGGTGTGCCTGAAATGCGGCAAGAAACTGCGCAAGGATAATACCTCCGGCTATTGCTCGAAGCATTTATACCTCAAGAACCGCAGGCCGGCAGAAAGCGAACTAACGAGCGGCAAGGCAGGCATGCGCACCGGCGAATGCTCGATCTGTCACCGGCCGGATGTAAGCCTGACCAGCAGCGGCGTGTGTATGAGCTGCATCGTTTCCGGCGCCCGCAACCGGGCCATCGAAAAGCACCAACGCAGCCAGGGTGCAACACAAGCCTCGGTTGTAGAGCATTCACCCGAAAAGATCGCTATCAAGGCCGGCGGCCTGACCGGGCGAAAATTGGGATAATAATCAATAGTGTGATGAAAGGGAAACTATGAACGAATACGAAGAAAGACAATTGCTCGACCAGGTGCAATATGATGCCCAGGCTGCTTTGCAGCAGGCGCACGAATGGATCAGCCGCGATCCGCTAATCTTCGATACCGAGACCACCGGACTGGAAGACGATGCCCGAATTGTCAGCCTGGCTATCGTCGACGTGCAGGGCAATGTCCTGTTCAGTGAGCTGATCAATCCGCAGATCCCCATCCCGCTCGAAGCCAGCCACATTCACGGCATCACCAACGACCTGGTTGCTACCGCTCGCACCTGGCCGGAGGTATATCCCCGGGTCGGCGAAATTCTCAATGGCCGTCTGGCGCTGAGCTACAACATCGATTTCGACCTGCGCATGCTCAAGCAAACCTCTACGGCCTACGGGCTGAAATTCTGGCCCGACGAAAATGGAAGTGCATTTTCGATCGGTTGTATCATGCAACTCTATGCCGCCTATAACGGCGATTGGAATGAGCGATATGGTAATTACCGCTTTGTAAAATTGTCCCAGGCAGCCGAAGACCTGTGTATTCCGGCGCCGATCCTGCACAATGCGCTGGCAGATGCGCAGCTCGCCCGGCAGGTACTTTTACGCCTGGCGGGTCGCAGTAAAATCCAGGTCCATCAAGTGAATGTGCAGTTCGAAGAGCGGATACGCCAGCTTGCCGGTTACCGGAGCAGCATCAAGAAAGCTAAAGAGAAGCTGGATGCAATGATCGCTGCAGTTAAAGAAGCAGACGATTATAAATTCTGGAGCGCCGTCCTGGATGAAGCCCAGAAAGCAGTCATCTTCCTGGAGCCCGATCTGCGCCAGGAAGCGCAGGAAATCTTCGAGGCGACCGGCTATCGCTATCCGCACGATGCGATCACGGTGAAGAACATCAGCGAACTGGAGTATCTAGCGCTGGATGCTATCGAATGGTGCAAAGCCAATCTGCCCAACGCCATTGATTTAAACGTCAGGCTTTTCGAGAAACACGCTCGAGCTATCGCAACCACAGCGCCGCTGCCATTCGTCAGCCTGGTTTATAAGCCCCAGGCCCAGATCGATACCGACCTGAGCGGTTTTCTTCCGCAAGAAGAACCAAAAGAAACCATGAATGTATAGATTTGCCAAGAATGTATAGATTTGCCAACACGAAAGGAACCGAATCATGAGCAACAAAGTTTTGCAAGCATTATTCGTCGGATATGGGACTCTGGAAGAGTGGCTGGTATCGGCGAATAAAAGGAAGCCGGTCTTTGCGATACTGATCACTGAGCCAGGGAAAACGACGCAGATGGGTGTGCGCACCGATCAATTGATCGCCATGGTTGCCCAGCCGGAAGACGATCTGGTGCATTACTGCCGGCTGGCGGTGCAGGAACTGACCTATATCAGCGGAGATCCATTCAACCCAGATCACCAGCAGCGCCAGGCGCAGGCTGAGCAGGCCTGGGGAATCATCGAGGACTGGCTGGTGGAGAAAGGTTTTAAAGTGCGACACGGAGTGATCGCTGCGCCGCTCAATACTCGCTGGATGGACGGATGGGCGCATTTCCTGTCCTTCGATAAGGAAAAACAAGAGTATGTCAGAAAGTCAAATCAGTAGTATAATTCCAATTGCCCCGCACTCGGCCTGCCCCCCTCAGGCCGGGTGGGGGCAGCCCCGGAATACTTTAATTTTTGAGGAAAGGGGCGGCGTAGGACTGGGCAACGATTGCGGAAACGCCGCAATCCGCTGACTGTTGGAAAGACAACCACCCAGTGCCGCCCCGAGAAATTATCCCCCTGCTAACCGGCAGGGGGATTGTTTTGCGTACAAACGTTGATATAATTGAGTAAGCGGGGAAAATAAAATACAGTCAAGATCGAAACGGCAAAAGGAGATTAACTATGAAGAAGTGTCCTTACTGCGCAGAAGAAATTAAAGATGAAGCGATAGTATGTAAGCACTGTGGGCGCGACCTGATACCTCAGTATCGGCCTTCCACAGAGAAATTTAATCCGGAATCTAAAAAATCAAACCGGGGGGCAGTTGTTCTTTTGCTGGTGCTTTCGATCGTGATTCTGCTTATATTTGCGACGAGCCTCGGGGATAAGAAGAGCAGCGGCGGTACTCAAAAGTCAGTGCCTAAAAGTTATACAGTGATCTACAAAGTGACTGGTACAGGGTCGTCTGCCTCGCTGACATATGAAAACGATATGGGAAACACCGAACAGAAAGACGTAAGACTGCCCTGGGAGGAACGCTTTATAGGTTCGTCAGACCAATTCCTATATGTTTCTGCGCAGAATGACAGCTCACTCAGTTACAGCAAGATCACCTGTGAGATTTGGATAAACAATGTTTTAGAAGAAACTGCGACTTCTGAGGGCGCTTATAAGATTGCATCTTGCAGCATGCGCCTGCCTTAACTTAGCATAATCTTTTTTGGGGCTGAAGGCGGCTGGATGTTGGAGATCATCAGGCGGAAAGTAGATGAGCCAGCATAAAAGTTTTGCGTGCAAAACTCTTTCAGTGTATAATAGCTCATACGTTCGATGGATGAGCTACGAAATAAGAACTGGCTGAAATGTTTGAAGTGCAAGGGCCGGCTGGCAAAGGTCGAGATCCGAAACGGGCACACGACGATCGAAGTGGCTGTATTCGGTTTCCTGGCCTGGCTTGAGCGAGCCGAGATCGTTTGCCCGCATTGCGGCGAAGTACGCCGGTTCACGTCGGCGCCGGTTGAGCGAGGGAAAAAACAACCAGCAGACGTGACATTTATCACTTCCCCATTGGCTGTTAACACAAACCAGTCGATTGTCAACATAAACCAGTTGACTTAAAGTAATAAAGTCAGTACAATAATTCATAGAACGGAAGTACTAGACAGCGTTAGTTGTCGCTTCCGGTCCGGCCAGGTTGCGCCTGGCGTCTCAGCGCTCGAAGAGCGCGGACGCCGGGCGTTTTTGTTTAACCAAAAGAGGAGGTTCGTATGGACGCAGTAGTCAATGGCATTCCGCTGATCGTGGCGATTTTGGGGTTAGTCGAGTTCGCCAAGCGCCTGGGTGTGAAAGAAAAAGGCAGCCTGATCTTGTCGATGTGTTTGGGGCTGGTTTTAGGGATTCTGTACCAGCTTTCACTGGTGATGCCAGCTAACCTATCAGGATGGCTGAGCGCGGTAGTGTACGGCCTGGCGTTGGGCCTGGCGGCCAGTGGATTGTACGATTATAGTAAGCAATTTCGCAGCACTCCACAATGACCTGGGAATAGCAATGATAGACACCACGGCCCTCGTTGCCGTCATTACAGCTACTGCGCTGCTATCGGGCGCATTCGTCCAGTTTTTACAATGGGCAATATCGAAACGGAAAGCCGGATCAGAGGTACGCAAAGTTGATGCGGAAGCATCGAAGGCCAGTGCAGAAGCATCGGACGTTATTCAAGAAGCTGCCAGAGCGCTCATCGAACCGCTCACAAAACAGATTTCTAAGCTCGAGGGCCAGGTGTGTGAACTAGATAATAAAGTTGAAACCGCTAACCGGAAAATCGCCGTGCTAGAAACCGAGAATAACGACCTTCGAGAAGAGAACGGCGATTTGCGTGACTGGGCAGAGCGGTTGGTGCACCAGGTAAAAAGCATGGGCGGCCAGGAGCCAGTGAAAATCAGGCAGCGGAGTAACCGAAAGGCGGAGGCAAGCGCATGAGCATAGGCCATAAGTGTCTAGCAATTCTGGTTGTCTTCGCGCTTACGCTCATCTTGCTTATCTCGCCACGGCGGACTTTCGGAACGTATGGCTGCGCGCTATGCCCCGATTGGAGGATATCGAAATGAGCGAGACATTACCCGGCCCTGTAGCCTGGCTAAGGGTTGCGCCAGTGGAAACCAAGCCTGTCAGGATTGATCTTCCGGATGGCATCAGCATTCTGGGTTGCCAGGATGCTTTTGACGGTTATAAGGATCTGCTTATCTGGCATAAAGATTTGCCGGAAGTTCCTGCCGGCGGTGTGATTCCGCTCGTACGACTCCGCTGGATACAGCAAGAGCCGATCCCAATTTGGGAGCCAATCAGCACGATGGAGGATGTGTGATCACCTCAGACCCGCAAAATGCACGCCGGCACCCTGATAGAAATAAAGCCGTCATTCGCCAATCCCTGGAGGAAGTCGGTCCATTCCGTTCTATCGCCGTAGACGGAGACGATATCATTCGAGCCGGAAACGGCGTATTCGAGCAGGCCCAGGAGCTGGGATTGAAAGTGCGCATCGTCGATGCATCTCCCGACGAGCTGATCGCCGTCAGGCGCCCAGATCTGCGCGGCGAGGCAGCCGTACGAGCTGCGATCCTGGACAATCGCGCCGGCGAATTGGCCGAATGGGATGGCAGCGTATTGGCGATGCTGAAAGAGACTGCTCCCGAGGCTCTTGAAGGGATGTGGGAAGACAAGGAATGGCAGAAGCTGCTGCGTGAGCTCAATACCACGCCGGATGGCGGCGCAGAAGACCAAGGCGCCCAGGAAGACAAGGCGGAGGAGCTGCGCATCAAGTGGAATGTCTCGCCCGGGCAAATCTGGGAAATTCCCAGCCGGACCACACCGGAGAGATCGCATCGCCTCATGTGCGGGGACAGCACGAACCCGGACGATGTGACTCGCTTGATGAAAGGCGAGCGTGCAACGCTTTTTTCGACCGACCCGCCCTATCTGGTGAACTACACTGGCACAAATCACCCTTACGCACCGGATAAGAAAGATACCAATAAGGACTGGTCTCAGGTTTACAAAGACTGGGACAATGCAGAGCAAGGTGTCGAGCTCTACGACGGCTTTGTCGAGGCGGCGCTGGCCGGGGCGATCACGGAGGATGCAGCCTGGTACTGCTGGCATGCATCGCGCAATCAATCGATGCTCGAGGATGTTTGGGAGCGGCACGGGGCGTTCGTTCACCAACAGATCATATGGGTCAAAGACCGGGGCATCCTGACCCGCTCCTGGTACATGTGGCAGCATGAACCATGCTTCTTTGGGTGGCTGAAGGGGAAGAAGCCGCGCCGGATGACCGAAGAATTCTTGACTTCGGTCTGGCAGTTCAAATCCCCACTGGGAAACGAGCGGGTAGAACACCCGACGCAGAAGCCGGTCGAGGTATTCACGATCCCATTGTTGCAGCATACGCTGCCGGGCGATCTATGTTATGAGCCGTTTTCGGGGAGTGGGACGCAGCTGGTTGCTGCGGAAGAGACAGGGCGGATTTGTTACGCTATGGACAAAGCGCCCCAGTTCGTGGCTGTGGCGCTGGAGAGGCTCGCAAATATGCAATTGGAGCCAAGGCTGGTGGAATGATGCTTTGTGCGATGGGTTATTGCCCGCCCTCCAGGAATTCTGCCAGATCGAATTCTTTCGGCTCGATCAGTTCCACCAGGAACTTGGAGCGCTGTGTGTTCAATGGCCGGATGATCATCGCCTCGTCGCCATTTTCCAGGGTGATTATGCAGCCGGCATAAAGCGAGTGCTTAAGATGTCTGTAATGCTTGATCTCAGTTCTGTCGATTTGTTTGGTGTTCATGATTTACTCCTCGTTGTTCAGAAAAGCGAGTGTTTCGCTCAGCAACTCGATGATGTGGGTCAGGTCGCCAACGTTGGCCCAATTCGGATTCTTGATCTTTTTGTAATCGACCAATTTTGCTTTGACCTGTTTGATCATTTCTTCGCTGGTTTCAAGCGCCAGGTTGTGCGCTTCCTGTGCCGTCTTCTTGCTGTTGATCTGCTGGTAGATGTTCATCGTTATTTTCCTTTCTTCTTGGTGAAGTTACTTCCATATTACGTGGAACTCACCGGAAGTCAAGGTAAGGGGCAATAGATGTGGCAGGTTTTTTATTCGATCCCGAAAACCCTCTGGAGCGCTGCAAAAGCGAAAGTTTGCGCGCAAATCAGGCGCTGCGGGATTACGCCTTCAAAGGGCCCGGGCGCAGCCTGCGCAAGCTTTTGGAGCAATACCGCCTACAAACCGCCTACAAAGCGCCTACAGAAAAAAGCGGCCTTCATCCACCTGGCCCACCAACACCCGATCCACCAACGACCAGACTCAAAACCTTGTCAGACTGGTCGATCAAATACCAGTGGCAGGAGCGAATATCGACCTGGGAGTCGCTCCTGGCTGGAGAGGATCAGCACGAGTGGGCCAGGCGGATGGCCGAGCACAGGCAGGGCGAATGGGAACTGCGTTCCGATCTTTTCGACCTGGCTAAAGCCATTATCGCTGAGGGTCCGAAATTCCTGCAGACCCGGCGCCGAGTGCTAAAAGATGGAACAGAGATCGTTACCATGGCGCTGGATGGTCATTTGCTAATCAAGGCTATCGATATGTTATCGAGATTGGGCAGATTATCGACCGGCATGGAGACCGAGCGGCAGAAGCACGAGCATACCGGAAAGGACGGCGAGCCGCTGATCAACCTGGATGAATGGCTAAAAATTGCCAGAGAAAACGCCAGGCAATTCGGCGATGAGACAGGTGAATAGATGTGGCAGCGAAAACGGTCAAGGCGCAGTTTGCAAGAGACTTCGTCAATCTCCAGGATGCGGCGCAAGTAGAGGACGCAGTCTGGGAAGATTTTCAAATATCGCACCTTAATAACTCAGGTCGTTTCGACATCACGCTCAAGAGCCGGCAGGTAGCCTGGAGCTTCACTGCGGCATTGGATGCAATGGTAGATGCGATCATCAACCCAGGGACGCCGCACCTGTTCGTCTCGATCAACCTGGATGAGGCGGCGGAAAAGAAACGCTATGCGAAAGCAATCTGGGAGGCGACCCGGCCAGATGTGCGGCCGGAGATCAAGGCGGATAGCGTTTATCACCTGGAATTCGAGAATGGCAGCCGGCTAATCAGTCACCCATGCCGGCCGGTGCGTGGCAAGGCGCGGGCCAGGATTTACCTGGATGAGATGGCGCATTACCCGCATGGCCTGGATAGGCTGATCTACCAGGCGGCCCTGCCGGCGACGGTGCGAGGCGATGGATACGTTCGTATTGGCTCAAGCCCCATGGGAGCGCGAGGCCTATTCTGGGAAATCTACGAACAGAGCCTGAGAGCCTGGCCGGGGTTTGTGCGGCATCTCGTTCCCTGGTGGACCGTACACTCGCTATGCAAAGACGTGGCCATGGCTGCCCAGATCGCTCAGGAGATGACCACAGAGGAGCGTGTACGGGCATTCGGCACGAATGCGCTGCTGGAGATCTTCGAGAACATGTTCCTGGAAGATTTCCAGCAAGAGTACGAGTGCGCCTGGCTGGACGAAACGGTAAGCTGGATATCCTGGGAGGTGATCCAACGCAATCAGAAGCCGGATTTATTGTGGTGGCATGCCAGGAGCGTAGATGAGGCGCTGGCAATGCTGCCTGAAATCCATGATGCAATCCGGGCCGGCCAGATCGAGGCGGCGCTGGCTGGCGGGATCGACGTGGGGCGCAAGCGGGACCTGACCGAGTTCGTGGCGCTGGGCAAGAGCACCACGGGGCAGCTTCCACTCAGGATCAGCGTATCGCTGGACCGGGTGCCCTACGACGACCAGCAGCGTTGTTTCGTTGAGTTGATCAATCGGCTGACATTTACGAAAGTTCTGGTTGATCAGAACGGAATCGGAGCGCAGCTGGCCGAGAATCTGCACCGGCTGACCGGTGGAAAGGCCGAGGGCGTGGATTTCACTAACCCATCGAAAGAGGTCTGGGCAGTCGAGGCCAGGGTGCAGGCCGAGAGAGGCAACACCCCGCTGCCGTTGGATCGAGACCTGACGTACCAAATACATTCGATCAAGCGCAGCGTTTCACCTAGCAAGAAGAACACTTTCGACAATGACAGAAATGAGAAACACCACGCAGATAAGTTCTGGGCATGGGCATTGGCAGTTTCAGCAGTGAACACCGGCCTGGCGAGTTGGGATGATGTGGAAGACCTGGGGCACGTAGAAGACTACGTTAGCCGGTGGGCTTAGCCCAATGGCATCAAGAAAGGCAGTGAAGAATGGCAGATAGATTTGAAGAGATCGGATCGAGCGGTTTGCAGCAGTACGCCGGCATTATCGCCGAGGCGTACAATAAAAAGCTGGAATGGCCCGAGGTGGCCAGCGAATATAACCGCATGTGGCGCAGCGATTCGGAAGTGGCTATAGGGAGGAATGTACTGCAGGCATTTGCATCGCGGGTGTCAATATCATTTGTTTTGCCAGAACAGGAAGGTAAACCAACGGATGACGACCAGCGAGCGGTGGAATTTGCCAACCAGGTGCTCAGCGATCTGGATGGCGGTATCACTTCCTGGCTCAGCTCGTGTCTGGCTCGAGTGCCATTCTATGGCTGGGGATGGTGGGCAGCGCCGGCTTGCTTGCGCAAAGAGGGCTGGAAGGCGCCAGATGATGATTGGCGCTCGAATTATAACGACGGATTGATCGGTTTCAGGCGTCTGGCATTCCGGCAATATAAGTCGTTCTACAGTTGGGAATGGGATGAGTCTAACCGTCGGATTCTGGGAATGAACCAGCTTGACGTGTACAACCCCACGGGCGGGGTGGTGTTGATCCCAAAAGATCGTAGTCTGCACATTATTTTCGGAGACCGTGAAAACCCCGAGGGTCTGGCGACGTTGGAGCCCATGTGGCGGTTGGAGAGACTCAAATATGGCCTGGAGGTGATTTTAGGAATTGGAAGCGAGCACACCGCCGGCTTCCTGAACGTCACATCCGATAGGGCTGAACTCAACAGCACAGACCACGCTGCAATCCGCAAAGCCGCCCATGCTATTATGAGCGCGCAGGAGGGCAATTACGCAGCCTGGCCGCAAGGCATCAAGGGGGAATTGACCGACGTGCCTTTTGCGGCGGGCACTGTCATCCTGGACGCTATCCGATATTACGGCATCCTGAAGCTGGCGTTGCTGACTATGCAATGGATGGCATTAGGCACGATGAGTCCGTATGGGAGTTATTCGGCATCGAACGACGCATCGAACTTCTTTATCTCGCTGTTCAATGCGATGGTGGGCGGGATCGTCAAACAGGCAGACGAGCAAATCGGCAAGCGGCTGTTCGATTATCCAATCAACCAGGCGGCATTCCCAGGGATGACCAGGCGTCCGATCCTGCAGGCGACTCCGGTGCAAAAAGATATCCCGCTGGCCGAGATGGGGGGATTCCTGACGGCAGTCAGCGCAATCATGCGATTTGGCGATGATGACCTGATTGCTATCCGGCGCAAGAGCGAGTTTCTGCCAGAACAGCTACCCGAAGAGCCGGCCGAGGCGCCGCAGGCTGAGCAAAAGCCTGGATCGACTCCGGCGCAGGCGGCTACAGAACAGCCGGGGGGCGATCTTCCGACGCCGGAAGATGAGCCGGGGAGCGCAGATCCGGGAGAAATGGCGCTGCATTCCGGAGCGATGTTGGCATTCTATCTCCCGCAGGAGTACGCGAAAAAACTACAACAGGCGGTGAAGGCTGCTCTTCCAGAAGGAGCAAAGGGCATCGATGCGAAGGAGATGCACATCACCCTGGCGTACCTGGGCGAAGTGCAGCAGCTCGGCGAGAAAACCAGAGAAACAGTGCGCCAGATCACCCAGCAGATCGCCGGCGTCTACCTGCCGCTGAAGGGCAAAGTCGAAGGGGCTGGCCGCTTCAAAAAGCAGGAGGAAGGCGACCACACGAATGCGTTCTGGGCGCAGCCAGACATTCCGGGAATCCAGGAATTCAGGATGCGCCTGGCGGTCGCACTGCAGCAGGCGGGTGTGAAGCTGGGCAACAGTTACAGCTACCAACCGCATATCACGCTGGCTTACCTGCCGAAGGAGGCGCCGACGCCGGCATTTGAGATCCCGGACGGTGAGTTCGAATTGGGTGAGATTGTGCTGGCGTGGAGCGACGACGTTGAGGCTTTCACTCTAAGCGGCTCGCAGCAGGCAGAGCTGGCGCAGCGCCCATTCGTCGTTCCGGAGGATGAGCTGCCGACAGACGTGATGCACGAGGCTGACACGGTTTACGATGATGCGGCCAAAGCAGTGCGCAGGTTCAAACGCTGGGCTGAGGAGAATGATCCCGAGATGGCAAGTATATTGGATGCGAAGGCAATCGAAGAAGATGCAGACAATAGCTGACCTGCTAACTGCTCGCATCGTCGACCTGGCTAAGCGCCGGGGCTTTGCCTGGGATGGCGGCATTGCCCGCTATCGCAATCTGGAGAACGGACGGTTGGTTGGCGAAGGCCAGGTACGTGAGTTGGGCCAGGCGTGGCTGGATCGATTGGTCGAGCGGAACATCCGGGATATAACCCAGCGTATGATCGACGGTAAAAAGACGCTGGGAGATTGGCAGCGAGACATGGCCAGGGAGATCAAGGACGCCGCCATTGTCGAGGCTTCCTTGGGTCGCGGCGGACGTAACCAGATGGAGCCGAGCGACTGGGGCCGGGTGGGTGCACGCTTGCGCGAGCAGTACCGTCATTTGAATGATTTTGCTGCAGAGATCAAGGCCGGCTTGCTCAGCGACGCCGAGATCATGCGACGGGCGCAGATGTATGCCCAGAGCGCCCGCACCAGCTATTTCGATGGCTTGACCAGCGGAAAGACGGCGGCAGGGTTTAGCGAAGAGATGAGAGTCCTGGGGCCGGCTGAGCATTGTGGAGATTGTCCTCCACTGGCTGGGTACTGGGCGCCAATTGGAAGCTTGCCTGCGATTGGGGCTACACAATGTTTGACTAATTGTCGGTGTTATAAGCGCTACCGCAAGACAGTCATCGACGAACAGGGCAACGTGAGTTACATCGAGGCATAGAATAGAATGGATATTGACACATCGCATATTAGAGATGCTCTGAAGCGCTTCGGCGTAGACGAAAACTGGGACATATACACGAAGCCGGATGACAAAAAAGAACTCGAAGAGACGGTCTATATGGAATGCACGCCGGATAGCGCTTATCTGAATGCAACGATCATCATTGGCAATGTTCCCGAAGGCGAAGTGCGATGCTCTTTTTATCATGAAGCCGCTCATATTGCGCTCTGCGAAATGACCGAACTTGCTGAGGAAATCTACAAAGAGAAACGCAAGGCTGTGCGGCGAGTACTGTGGATTCAGTACCGGAATGCAGTAGAGCGCGTTTGCCAACGCCTTGCACGTGCGGCAGAACGTGAGATTACCACGAAAGAGGCTGGATGAGCGACGAGCCTGTTTGCGCGCAAAACAATCCACAGCCAGAACCACTAGAAAGACTGGAGCGTCCTGTCATCAATGGCGTTACCCGCCAGGCTGAAAGTATGGCGCGCATTTTAGACCGCCTTCCGCCTGGTACTTATGTAGTAGAATTAGAGAAATCAACGCGGCTTGAAACGTGGCGAGCTGTTGTGACAGACCTGGATGGGCAATTGGTGAGAAGCGTAGAGCTAGAGAGATGAGCGAAATCGCCGAGGTGAAAAGATGGGCAAAAAAGTCCATATGAATGCAGTGCCTGTTCCGCCCGTGAAGGTAGTCATCGAAGACGAGGATGGGAATATACTGTATGAGTGCACTGTGGACGAGTGGATGAAAGAAGTCACAGAAGAGATGGAAAAAGGGCGCAGGCCGACTTTTTGAAAAAAGAGCGAGTAAAACATGATGCTTGATTTTGTCGAACATTTGCGCTATAATTAGATCAACTGAATAAGAAGTTCCCATACGTCCTTGCGAAAGCTGGCCTCGTATTTATGAGGCCAGCTTTTTTTGTTTCTACCGGAGGTGCTATGCCATACAGCGGAATAAACGATGAGACTTTGCCGGATCAAGTGAAAGAGATGCCGGAGAAGGTCCGTACAGCCTGGATCAAGACGTTCAACTCGATGCACGAAAAGTGCATGGCCGAGAAAGGCGAAGACTGCGAGGGGAAGGCGATGGCCGGGGCAAATGCGGTAGCAAAGCGCATGATGGACTCCGACGGCGGCGAAATGGAAGGTGAGCTGCAACTTGCGCCAGTCGAGCTTTCCAACGATGCGTTGACCGAAGGGCGATTGTTCGACGGCCTGGCGGCAGGAGAGTTCATCGATATGCTGGGGCGCAAGGCGGCATTCAAGGCAGCTGAGCTGGGCGAGTTTCTCAAGAATACTCTGGCAGCCATTGAAGCAACCCGCGCCGAAAGTGGGGAGATCGTAGGCCTGCCTATCGACGCCAGGGGGCACGAGAGGGGCGATGCAGCCGGCTGGATCGTGGGCGCTGAGCTCGAGGGGGAACGCATCCGGCTCAAGCCGCGCTGGACGGTGATCGGCGTCGAGCTGATCAGCAAGAGCATCCAGCGGGGATTTTCGGCAACCGTAGATTTGACCAACAAGGTTATCCTGGGCGGCACGCTGACCAACTGGCCTGCTACCCGTAACAAGTCCGGGCACATACTGCTGCGCCCGGTTGAACTGTCCAGGAATGGACTATCCAATGAGGAGGAGGCAAACATGCCTGACAATGTAGTAGCTGTAGACATGGGCCAGTTGCAGAAGCTGGTCGAAACTGCTGTCGCTGCCGCCATGCCAAAGCCGCCCGTCCAAACCGGCAACGGGAATACCGATGTTGAGCTGGAGAGCCTGGTAGCGGAATTTGGCGGATTGAGCGACGAAGCGAAGAAGGCGCGCAAGGAAGAATTGCGCCGGCTTTCCGAGTACGTGCGCAAGCAAGCGGAGCTGGAATTCCAGGCCGAGATGCAGCGCGAGCGGCACGAGAGTCGCATGGCGGAATTGGCTCAAACGCTGGTCGGTGGAAGCGATGCTGCGCCGCGTGGTTACCAGGCGACGGTCGATGAAGTCAAAGCGCATCTGCTGAAGATGGCGCCGGATGAAGCCAAATTCTGGGGAGAGTTTCTCAGTAAGACCCAGAAAGATGGTTTTGTCGAATTCGACGAAGTTGGGCACGGCCGTGAGCCGCAAGGCACGAAGCCGCTGCCATCCGAGTTCGCCGAACAGTTGGATGCAGGGACGATCAAGCTGGCTGACCTGAGCGATCCGGCAGCCGGGCTTGGCGACCTGCGCCAATACGACCTGAGCAAATGGTCTGGAGGTGTCAAATGACCGCTCTCACTGTTAACAAGGATCGCCCATTTCGCGCACCATCCGGCGGCCTGGAAACCATGAAGGTGCAATTGGCCGGTTACACGAATCGCGGCGCTGGCAACGTGGCGTTCACGTGCTTCAAAGGCGCTGTGATCGCTTGCGACGTTTCAGATACTGACGGCTATTTCGGCCCGATGGATTTCAGCGCAGCCACCGGCGACCTCTTTGGCGGTATCGCCATGGAGAAGCAGGCTGTCACTTCCGTCGAAACCGCAGACGGCTCGGTAGAACTGACTGTGGCGAAGAATGGCGTGTGGGCCTTCCCGAAAGCATCCCTGGCGATCACCGACCTGGGGGCCGTGATCTACGCCACCGACACCGACGCGGTGACCACCACCAGCACCAACGCCATGGCTATCGGTATCCTCGAGGATATTGACGACACGTACGCGTGGATCAATATCGAGGATTATTTCATGCGGGCCATCGCTTAGGAGGTAGAGAATGATTACTCGCAACGATATTGCCGCTCATCTGGAGCGGTCAGCAAGAAGCGGTTACCTGGCTTCCAAGAGCACCTACCAGTCACTACGTGCAGCGTTTGTGCGCGAAGCGCCATCGGATGGCGCCTTCGAAGAATACGTCGACATGGGCAGCACCCCATGGCCAGTGCTCAACTCGGGCAAGGGCGGCAGCGGCGGAACGGACGCTCGCACCGGCGCGCCGGTGGCAGGGCGCACCAACGCCGGCGGCCAGATCACTATCTGGGGCGGCGGAGAGCTGCCTCTGCAGGTGCGCAACCTGGACTATGAGATCGGCATCGGCATGTCGCACAACGCGATCAATGACGACCGGGCCGGCAACCTGGTGCAGTGGGCCATGCAAGCGCGGGTGACCTTTGAGAAGCACAAAGATTACCTGTGCTTCGACGCCTTGAACAACGGCGAAGCTACCACCAAGTACGGCGCGTGCTATGACGCGTTGAGTTTCTTCAACGATTCTCACATCGACCCAGGTGCGGTGTACCAGACCGGGCAGGACAATAAGTATGCCGTGGCGCTGTCCAACGCCAACTTCAAGACGGTCAAGATCGCAGCCGCCAAGGTAAAAGGCGGCGACGGGCAGCCAGTGGGCATGAACCACAACCTGCTGATCGTTCCCCCTGACCTGGAAGAAGAAGCTGCGCAGATCACCCTCAACAAGGAGAAGTCCGGGACGGCGAATCGGGATCTGAACCCGTATGCCGGTTCGGTGCGTCACCTGGTGGCCCCAGGCGGATGGCTGGACACGACCGCCTGGTACATCGTCGATCCGAACGATATCGTCAAGCCGCTCTTGCTGCAGATTCGTCAGGAACCGACGCTGGTCATCTGGGACGATGAGAGCGCCGGAGACGGCGGCGCGCGCTTTTTCGTGTGGCGCGCCCGCTATAACGTGGCTTACGCATCCTGGCGGCATTGCTTCCAGGGCAACACTTAGGCATGTTCGTCTATTGCGCCCGGTCGTGGCGGGTGAGCACGATGCTGACAACAGGCAGCGTCCCGCTCACTTGTCCACCGGTCACCGCCGAGAACTTTGACACCAACAGGCTGGTAGAGCGGCTGATCTACATCCGGTTGCACGGCATACCGGATCAGCCTTATCTCTATGGAGATAATTGGCTAACCGCTCTATCGGCCGACCAGGTGCGCAGCGTGAGGCTGCCAAGTTCGCTGGTGTTCCTGGAAGGATGCTATGGCGCACTGTTCGCCCAGGCGTTTATTGACGCCGGGGCATTGGCTGTAGCCGGCAGCAGCGAGCAGACCATCGGGAAGCGCCTGGCCATCGGGCCCTCGAGCACTGTTGGGCAACGCTGGCTGTGGTCGGTCCTGAGAGGCAAGTCGGCAGGCGAGGCGCTGGCTCGAGCTGGGGCAGGTGAAAACTGGAGCGTGATAGGCGATAAGGAAGCGAGGTTGACATGAAAAGCGATACCAAGAAAAGCAATACCAAGTTTTACCTGATCAATGCGGTGATCACTCTCGTGGTCGCGCTGGCTGTTTCGGTGGGCGCTCTAATCGCCTTCGATGTGCCGGTCGTGCAAGGTGTGACCAACTTCGACAGCCTGACCCTGAGCGAGAACCTGATCGTGGGCGGTACGTCTGCTTTGGGCGACGATGTGACGTTTACCGAGAGTATTGTCCTGACGCCAAATACATTCTCAGCGACTACCGGAGCAATCTCCCTTACGGCGGATTACACGTATTACAACATCACGCCTACGGGAACGATCACTCTAACGCTGACTACGACTGGCGCGTCCATTGGGCAGCTTCTGGTTATCACCAATAAGGCAGCCCAGAACATTGTAATTGCAGACACGATCGTACGTACATCCTCCGGCGCTGCGTTGACACTCGGCCAATACGATATTGTGGCTTTTGTGTTCACTGGTACGGAGTGGTACGAGTTGTTCTTGCTCGCCAACAGTTAATGAAACTCCGGGGCGAAGGTTTAGCTTTCGCCTCCGGAGTTTTGCGCGCAAAACAATGCCGCGTCAGGAGGTTCTATGCAAGCGAAAGTAAGAGAGGATTCCGAACAGCGGATCATTACCAGCTGCAGCGGGCGTGAGTTCGTCAAAGGCGTATGGCGTGACGTTCCGGCTGGCTTCGAGGCGGAGGCGCAGCACAACCCGTTCCTGGAAACCAGAGAACCCACAAAGGTTGTAAGCGGATCACTTCCTATCCTGGAAGGCGAGCCGATCAGCGAAACGGTTGTGAACTTCGAAACCAAGCCGGCTGTGAAGCGCAAGAGCGGAGGCAAACATGATTAGCATTGCAGGTCCGTTCAACAGCGGCGAAGCGGTCGGGAACAATGGCGTCGCCACTGCCAATGCCAACAGCATGATCAGATTGCGCGGCAAGATCATGGGCATCTACGTCAAATACAATGACAGCCCGCCGGCAGCCACCACCGATGTGGTTATCAAAGCGCTGGGCACTTCGCCGGCCGCACCGACTTACAACCTGCTGGCATTGGCCAATGGCGCAACGGACGGCTGGCGTTATCCGCAGGCACTGATCCATACCGTTGCGGGCGTAGAGATTGCCGGCGAATACACCCCTCTGCTGATCGATGATTACATCAACGTATTGATCGACCAGGCCAATGCTGGCGACAACGTTGACGTGTGGTTGATGCTGGAGTTGTAATGGCTTACGGATCTGAGAGCGAAGTAGCAGCCCTGACGCCCCGCGCGGCAAACGCCAGCGGGGTATTCGATACGACCACCACGCCAAAGCTGGCAACGGTGACCACCTGGCTGACGCAACTCAGCAGCATGGTCGACTCGATGCTGGCGAAGGAAGGCTTTTCCGTTCCGATCACCAATACGACGGTCAAGCCGGCGCTGGACCTGTTCGTTGAGCAGGAAGCAGCGGCACTGGTGGAAGGCGTGAACGGTTCCGGGCGTTTCGGACCCAGCACAGGCAAGGGCGGCGGGCGCGGTCGTTTTGCCCTGATGCTGGATGACGTGAAAGCGTTCATCGAAGGTAACGCTTTCGGCTTCGAACAGGCCGGGGCGACACGCAGCCTCAACATCGGCGCGCAGATCGGGTATCGAGGCACAGACGATGCCGGCGATGATGTAGAGCCGATCTTCCAGCGCAAGGCGTTCGGGAACGTGTTCGAAGATTGGGATACCGACTGATGGCCAAGAGCTTGATTTCTGTTACCAGTAAGCCGCCGTTCAGAGACATTCTGGGGCGCTTCACCAAGGCAGATAAAGGGCTGCTCGAGGATAAGCGTGAAGGCATGCGCAACCTCGGCCGGCGCTGGGTAGCGATTGCCAGGGAAGAAGCGCCGCTGGGTAAGACCGGCAAGTTCCGAAAGTCGATCGGCTATCGCACCAACCAGAGCGGGCAGACAGTAGGTTTCTCGACCTTCAGCGCCAAGCCGCTGGGACGGTGGATCATCGAGGGTACGCCGGCGCATGGTATTTGGACGCGCAGGGCCTTCGGCGTGTTGAGGTTCTTCTGGGAAAAAGGCTTCAACGGGCCAGGGATCTATTTCTTCCGCTCGGTCACCCACCCTGGGACCAAGCCGAATCCTTTCCACGAACGAGCCACCGATCGCTGGATGCCGGAAGCGGACGTCGAGCTGCGGCGCATCTCCCGCAAGTACGTGATGGCAGTGCAGGGAAAAGGGTAAAGCATGAGCGAGTATGCGATCCAGTTAGGTATCCAGGCCGCCATTCAGGCGATGAGCGAGTTCACCGACGCAGATGTGGTGATCAACGATTGGAGCTTCCTCGATAAATCCAGCGCCAACGCGCCGTACGTATTGATCGAGGATAGCGACGATTTCGACAGCGAGCAGAATACCCAGGAGCCGGAAACGGTGTGGAATATTCCTATCAATCTGATCGAGGCTTTCAGCGACTGGGATACCACACTCAATAATTTTCGCACACGCCGGCAGGCGATCCTCGACAAGATCAATTCCGATACCGTGCGCACGGCGGGCGGCCTGGAAGCGACCAACGTGCGGCGCGTGCGCAACGATGGGAAGATTTATCACATCTACGACAAGAATATTTCCGACGAAGAACTGCGCCAGGCTTCGCCATCGTTCATCGGCCAGCGGATCATACTGGAGACGGAGGAATTCTAATATGCCGAAACCTAAACCAGCGGGTAAAGAACACCCGGCGGGTATAGAACACCCGATCGATAAGCAAGAAGGCCGGGTCGAATATTTCATCGCTCAGACGCAGCTTACCAACGATGCGACTGAGCGCCAGTACGAGGCAGGGGAAACGGTAACCAGCAGGGACTTCGAGCCAGGGGTGATCGATAATTGGCTGAAGATCGGTGTACTGGTCAGGAAGGAGGACGCATGACCGCGGGAAAAAATAAGCTGACCCGTTACATGCGCATTTATCTGGGCGGCTACGATCTGAGCGGAGACGCCCGGACAGTGGATAGCCTGGATGCCATGTACGCCGACCAGGATATGAGCGGCTGGAGCGACCAGGTGAAGAAGTCGCTGGCAGATATGGTGATGACGGTTGGCGTGCGAGGCTTCCAGGCGTTGATGAACGATACCGCCAACTCTGGCGCTCATTCGCTGCTGAAATCGCCGGACGGTGTGACACAGAAACAGGTGTCGGTGCTGTTCGGCGGCGGCGCAGCTCCCGCAGCGAGCGACCCGGCTTATCTGCTGACCGGCGTGGACATCGCCGGAAACATCGTCATGGATGGCAAGGCTCCGGCGATCCGGGGAGACTTCGTGCCTATGCCTGGCTATATGGACGGGCAGCCGTGGGGCAAAGTGCTCATGCCGAATACCAGCCTGGCTGCTACGACCAACGGCTCAACCGTAGATGACGCCGCGTCGTCCGCCAATGGCGCACATGCTAACCTGCACATCCTGGCAACGGCCAGCGGAAATTTCGAGTTCAAGATCGAGCATTCGACAGATGGCAATTCCTGGGCAACCCTGGGAACGGTGTTTACTGCCAACGGCTCGGCAATCACCAGTGAATACAAAACATTCACTGGCACGGTCAATCGTTACGTACGCTTTGTCGCAACCCGCACGGGTGGCACCGTGTCTGTGGTTTGCGTATTTGCAAGAAAATAGGAGGCTGAATGGCTGGAGTACCTGGTAAAAACAAACTGGAAAGAGGCATCAGATTCTACTTCGATGATTCTGGTGGGACCCCCCGCGAACTATCGGGCGATATGCTGCCTGGCACGCTGCAGGGCGGCGGCGTTGTGTTGGATGAAGTCGATATGTCGGGCGCATCCGACGCAGTGAAGAAAGCCCTGGGCGGGCCTGGAGACGGGACGGTTGTTGCACAGTTCTATCTCAACGATACGGCCACGACCGGCGCTCACACCGTGCTGAAAGGCATGGTTGGATTGATCGGCACGCTGACCATCCAATGGGGCTCTAACGGCGCCGCACCCTCCACCGGAGATCCGGAATGGGAGGGCGAGTACGTTTACCTGGGCGGGCAGATGAGCGCGTCGGGTAAAGGGATCTTCAGCGCCACATTCAAGCCGGCCAGCGGCCAGGCTGATCCGGCCTGGGGTACGGTGAGTTAGTGCGCAAGATCGATTGCCCGGCAGGCGGCTGGATAGGCCTGCCGGACGAATGGTTTGGCGAGCACGCCGTCCGGAGAGAAGAAGCCCAGCGCAAGAGCGAGGGTTTGCCGGATGTATTCCAGACCTGGACGATAGCACTATCCTTATTGGAGGACTGGGGAGGCATTCCAGGTCTGGACGGCAATCCTGAAAACTGGGATTTCTCGATGAAGTCCTGGCCGCTCTTGAACTGGATTTCCAAAACCGTGTTCGCCGATCTGGACGTTGCGCTGCGCTTCCCAAAAGTCTGGCCCGGCTCGTCGCAGGATGGTTCGATGAAAACTATCGAACCGGAGATGAAGCCGGGCGATTAGAAGGCGATGCGCTGGACCTGACCCCGCCTGCGCTGTACAGCCTGTGGCGATCGTGGCGGGATGGTAAGTTAGGTTACCTGGATACGCCGCTCAGGCACACGGCAGCAGCGCAGGCGGTAGAAGTGATCCACAATATCCTGGAAATCAAGCGCGGCGGTGATTGGGCGAAGTTCACCCCGATACAAGCGGAGCTGTTGAGATGGCTAGAAGCAGAGTAGACACAATCTATGGCATAGAGCGCGATCCGCAGAGCGAGGCAAAAGGTGATCTCGTTTGCCCGGTGGTGTTCATCTGGAAGAAGATCGGCGGGGGACTGATCAAGGATAACGTCGCCGGCGCTTTCAAACATGGCGATAGCGTGATAGTGATCGACCAGCAGATCGTGGACGGCTTCCGCTGGTGTAAGGTGCGGGGGGAGATCGTTATTCCAGACGGGGAAGAAATGACCCCGGAAGAGCAAGCGAACGGCGGCAAACGTACGCTCACCGGCTGGCTGCGCTCCAGCCTGCTGAAAGATTACGGGGCGGCCGAGTATGGCGGGTAACGTCGAAGTCGACCTGATCGTCAAGGCCATCTCGGAGGGTTTCGAGAAGGTCGCAGATGATCTTAAGAAGGCGGGCGATGGCGCCGGTGGAGCTGGGGATGAATCCGAGAAGGCATCCCATAAGTTTACCGAGCTTGCCAACCAACTGAATGTTGCCAAAGACGCCGCCAAGATTTTCTTTGGGACATTCGAGAAGGTCTTTGAGCTGGGCAAGGCCGGGGAACAGATAAACCAGACTACAGCGAGCTTCGAAGGCCTGGTAGAGTCTATTGGAGCAGCTCCTGATCTGCTCGACCAACTGCGCAGCGCCAGCAAGGGCACGGTGGATGATATGAAGCTGATGTCGTCTACCTTGACCCTGGCGGCAGGTGCAAGCGATGAATTAGCTGGTGCGATGATGGGCGCTGCTCCGCAGTTGATGGAGATCGCCAAAGCTGCCAACAAACTCAACCCCACGCTGGGCGATACGACTTTCATGTATGAAAGCCTGGCAATGGGTATCAAGCGATCCAGCCCGCTGATCCTGGACAACCTGGGGCTGACAATAAAGGTTGAAGAAGCGAATCGCCAGTATGCCGATAGCATCGGAAAGACAGTAGATCAGCTAACAGCGGAAGAACTGAAAATGGCGCTGCTGGAAGCGACGCTAAAAGCCGGCGATCAGATGTTACAGCAGGTGGGCGGCTCCACCGATAGCGCCACGGATAGCATAGCCCGAATGGAAACGGCCACGAAGAATGCCGCCGATGCCTTCAAGGCCATGCTTGCGCCAGCTATTTCCGATGCTGCCGATGCGATCTATTACATGCTCGAAGGCGCCGACCTGATTGGGGAGGCGCTTAGAAAGCATGCCAGTTCAGTCGCTTCATCGGCTAAAAATTGGGACGAATACAGCGCAGAGATGATCCGGGCGGCTAAGGCGGCGGGCCTGTTTGCCAAAGAGGTTGACGGAGAGATCAAGGTATTCGAGCGCCAAGGCAACACATTCATTGAAGTCACCGACAGTCTAAACCTGTTGAACGAGTCCATGTTCCGCAATCGCAGCGAATCCAGCGAGGCGACACGCGCCGCTGATAAGATGACTGCAACAAACATCCAACTCGCGAAGACTGCTGCAGATGCTGCCAAGAGTAATACTGGCATGGCGAATTCCATGCACCTCAGCAAGGACGCAATGGAAGATGCGCTAGACGCTATGAATGGAGCGGATGAGGCATTACAGAGCCTTGCAAAAGCACAGGATGAATTGACGGCCACAACGGAAGCTCTCGCGGCCGGTTTGGCGGGCGAGCTGCAGGACGCGCTGGATGATTACAGCGAAACAATGGGGGAGTTAATTGAGGAACACACCAGACTAACCGACGAATTGGCAGAGGCCGAGAGGCTATATGGCGCAAATAGCGAGAAGGTTGCAGAACTGACCGGCGCTCTTAAAGAGAATGAAGAAGAGCAATTGAAAGCGGGGGAGGCGCTGCGCGTTGCTACGGCAGAGATGATATACCAGCAGGCAGCAGCGGGTTTAGACGCCGGCGCGGCGCTTGAACTGGCGCGCAGCATGGGCATTCTTTCAGAATCCGACTATGCAACCGCCATGATGGTACAGCTTTTGCGGCAGGAATTCGACTTGAACCGGGACGGGATGATTAGCGCAGAAGAGGCGGCAAGAGGTTATAACTCAAGCATTTTGCTGATGCAGCAGGCCATAGCGAAGCTGCAATCTACCGGAACAGAAATCACCTTTGAGAACCTCAAGAAAGCGATGGAGGAACTTGCAAAGGCAGCCGGCAGCGAGGATGCACAGAATGCGGGTGAAGCGGCTAAAGATGTAGCCGAAGGCGTTGAAGACGCGGGGAAGGCATCTGAGGACGCAGAGGGCAGCATGGAAGATGCCGCCACCAGCATGGATAAACTGGCGGGCGCAGCCGATGACGCCAAAGACCCGGTGGATGATCTTGCCGATACTATCGCCAGGCTGCCAAAGAGCGTGAACGTCCGCTTCTCTCAGTCCGGCGGCGATGCGGTGCTGAAGCTGCTGAAAGACATCAAGGCAGGGATTGCCGATTTACCCAGCTACAAGAAAGTCGTTATCGAAGTCGAGGCGAAAGAAGGCCCACCGCAAAATATACAGGGAAACGAAAACCTGAGCGGCGGCAATCAGAACGCAGGCGGGCCGACAACGATTGTAAACAACGAGTTCAATGTTTACGATCAGATGGCGGGCGAGTTACTGTTAGAGCAGCAGCGTATGGCTGCGCGTGGCATGGCTGAGGAGTTGATGAATGGCCGCTAAATTGCAATTGGAATTGTGGAACGGTGAGCCGCTTGAAAGCGGCTCACCCACGTATACGCTTAACTTGCTTACGTATACCGATGATTTTGAGCTGGCGTACTCCGGTTACGAGCCGGGCGTCGCCCAGGACGAAAATACGCCAATTATTGAGAAGATAAAGCTACGGGTGAAAGAAGCTAGCCATGATGCTCTTTCGGCTTCGCTGCAGGATATGGCGAAATATCTACAGGCTGCAAAGTTTTCACAATCAGCCAGTGTTGCGGTCTATACCGTCTGGCTGCGCACAAAGTTGACAAATGAGACAGGTGATCGAGTTGCATACATTTACGATATTGATGTCAGTCAGAATGACAAATATAACCAAGTAACAAACTCAAAAAGTGCCATTGTTGAGTATACGCTTATTGTCAAACGGGCACCGCTTTGGGAAAGAGATGTAAATGCAAACGATGTGACCCCAAGACCAGGGGGCGGATTTGTTACCTATAACGCCTATTGTGGCGGCCCAACTGAAATAACAGTAGCCGGAGATTCGGATGCCAGATTACGCCAGATTGCTCTAGCCGTTCCTCCTCCAGGCACGTCTCCGTTCAACATTGACGAAGTATGGATTGGATGGGGCAGTGATCCACGGTATCCAAGCTTTGGCTCTAAGTTTGACCCTCAGTGGAACCTGGAAGACCTGGCTTGTGACGGACCAGACACGGCATTGGCAACCGTTGCTGATAGTGTAGGAACACAAGTTGCTCAATGCACATTTGCGTCCGCAACTGCTATGACACCACGTTTGAAAATAGCAATTGGAGACGTGTATGCCTCTTTAGATGAGCCTGGATCTGTTGGCAAGTATCTTGTTCTTTTACGTGCTGGATTGTCTGGCGCTGGTGAGTGCCACGTGCGTCTAGGAACTGGAGCGGTCAACAATACATGGAACACAACAGACCCTTTTGCAAAGCTTGGTCGTGTCAGTGTAACAAAGAATACTGGCTGGTGTTTTTATGAACTAGGCGTTGTGCAATTTCCATTAGGCGGATATGGTGATTCTACTAACGTTTCTCGATTTGAGGGCCTGCAAATCGAAGCAGAACGCATTAGTGGTAGCGTAAGCCTAAATATGGATATCCTGGTTTTTATTCCAATAGGTGAGGGATGGGTACACGTTTCAGGCATTGCTGATGCAGCAGGGCAATCATACGGCATAACGATTTCGAACACCTACAATACCGGAGTTACTTCAAGGTCATCTGCAAGCTCGCCGGCAAAGCCGACTGCTGCAATGCTTGGAGATGTACCAAGATCGAGTGGGGCAGCTGGAGATAAGACCTATCTAGTCGTGTGCGCTCAACGTAACGGGGCAAGTGTCAAAGCCGATACGATTGTGCTTGCCAGTGTTTATATAAAGAATCGCTATCTGGAGTTACGTGGTGCAGGGTAAGCTTGCTTCTGTTTTACCTGTAGGTCTGTCACTGTTTGATAGTGTACAAAACGGTGGAGCTTTTGTTCGTGATGTTACCACGAAGATCGGCTCAACCTGGAAGCGTTCTATTCGCTCCATTGGCGGCTATTGGCTGGGTACGGCAGAGTGGGAAGGCCCAGCGTCCGAGATGGAGGACATATTTGCTAACAGCCTCATGGGACGGGTGCAAGAGTCTGTTTGCGGGCTTGTCACCTGGGAGGGCTTCCTTGCTGAGATGGAGTTACAGTTGGGGCGAATGAAGCTGACGCGCTCCTGGACTGAGCTTATCAACAAAGTCAAGGTGATGTATTCCCGAATCGGGGAGAACCTGCTGGCAAACGGAAGCGCAGAAAGCGCGGCGTGGGCAGCTTATGGCACACCAACCATCAGGGAACAGTCTACCGCATGGGTCAGCCACGGCACGTACTCATGCCACATTGCGACCAATGCGAAGTGGGAGGGCTGCTACATCCACGACGCCGGTGGTGAGGCAATCGCCGCGGGCAAGTCTTATCACTTCCAGGTGACGGTGAAGGTGGTCAGCGGTTACTGGCGCGTGGCGCTGTATAACATGAATAATTTCAGCGAGGTATTCGATTACGCTGATATCCCGAATACCACTGATCCACAAGTAATCGAATTGGCCATTGCGGACAGCCAGGCGTGGACGGTTGGAATTGCAATCTATCAGTATTACGGCACTACGGCTGAAATCTACGCCGATGGCGCGGTGCTCCAGGAGGCGCCCAGCCGCGCCGAAACGAGTTGGTATAAGAACGCTCAGAGTATTGCCGACTACGGCACACATGAGCTAATCCTGTCGCAGGCGGGAATGAGCGCAGCCGCGGCGCAGGCGTTGGCTGAGACTGAACTGGCAAAGCGACTCTGGCCTCGCTCTTACCCACCGCGCGCCTTGCAGGATACCAGCACGAAGGAGATGGAGAAAGCGAAGCTAAAGCTGGTCGTTTACGGCTATGTGTTCGGCTTGACCAAACGCTATTCGATTGCCGATGGCGAGGACAATTGCAGCTCCTGGGTGACAAACCTGTTGACCGGCGACGACAATATCACCGCCGGGATGATCCAGGCTAACACGCAGCAATTCGCTATCTCAGCGGCTAACCCCATGCGAGTATGGGACATGATGCGCCAGATTGCGCAATCTGGCGACGCATTGGATAGCCGTTGGACCCTCGGCGTGTACGAGGGTCGCAAGCTTCATTATTTACAGGCCGAGACGGGCATTATCGCCAGGCTGCGCAACGGGCGCTTTTACAATAGCGCCGGCTCATTGATTGATCCCTGGCTGGCTCAACCCGGTTATGTGTTCTTGGATGATATGCCCTCGGTGGTGGGCGCTCCGACCACGACCAACATTGACGACCAGAAGATTGTCTACATGGAAGAGGTTGAGTTCGATGCCGCTAAGTGGCTCAAGACCGGGCGGGGGCTGGGCTATCGCATGGAGGCTAACAGATGAGATTGACCGATCAAAGCTATCAGCAGCTACCCACAAGCCAGTTTATCAAGAGTGCAGGGAAAAACTGTATTGCTATCGCTGAAATAAGCGGAACACAAACTGTTGCTCACAATACAGTTACCATCATAAACTACAACGACGTAATTTATGATCCATGGGGTGCTATAACCACTGGAGCAGCCTGGAAGTTTACCTGTCCGAATGGCAAAGCAGGTTTTTTCACATTCATCGCTGCCTGTCGCTATAACGGGTTTGATTGGACAGCAGCAAACCAAAACAGCCTTTTAGATTGTTATATAAACGGTGTGAATCATCGTCGTGTGGCCTTGTCCTTTACTCAAGCGGCAGGCTTTTTTGCAATCTTTTTGAAAGGAGACTTACTGATCTATTTGAACGAAGATGACTATTTCGATATACGGGCTTACCACATCGCCGGCGGAACGTTAACTATACCGGATGTGCCGTCTCAGATTTACATAATGGTTTATAGAGTAGGACTTCTGTAGCAGGATGATTACATCCAATTTACGACGCTCCACAATCAGGGCGGTTCATTGACAATTCCGAACCTGGCTTACAATGTTTACATTGTTATTACTCGGGAGGGGCCGTAAGGGGGAGTTTTGCGCGCAAAACATTGGGAGCATAACAATACACATTCCGTGCACAATCATCAATAAGAAACCCACCAGGTTTGGCGAAGGCCCTACAGAGGTATAATATCATCACTCTTCACGTTCAACGATCTTTGTTCCCGAATGAGTTTTTCCTTCTTTAGGGCCACCGCCACTACCTTTCACAAGGCTTGTTTCTGGTGGCTTTGGAGGCGGTAACGGTGTTTTCTCGGGTTGTTTCGGTTCGGGTGTGGGGGATTGCTTTTCATTCATAAGATTTCTCCTGGAGGTGTTACATGGACGAGGAAAAATATTTGGGGTCCGAACTAGGATATCGATTGGCGGTAGATGAAATGCAGCGTTTGTTCAATGCGCAGATGGCAACCATTGAAAATGTCAAGACCAATGCCCAAAATATTCTCGGCTCGGCCAGCTTGATTGTAGCTTTGGTTGGTGCTCTGCAGATTTTCAATGCCGGACCTCGCCTGTTGCCTTATACCATCCTGGTTGTCATCATTTCGCTGCTTTATATTCTCATGGTGATCTGTTGCATCGGGGCTATGTTTCTCACAAATATTGCCATGCCTGTTAAGGCAAATTGGGATGTTCTCTTCGAGACCTACATCAACCATCCAGACAACATTGCCCTCTACCGCCAAATGTTGAGCCAACTGCTCAACGTTTTCGAACTGAATAAACCTATGATCGCCCGCCGCTCCCGGTTGGCGAATATTGCTACAGTATTGCTACCAATCATCGTGGTATTATTATTCATCCTAAGCCTGTTCTAAATCGATTTTCTAAAACCCCAATTGCTTCCCTTCAGCCTTCTTGATTTTTTCGGCTTTCTTGAAAGTGCCGGCATCGGGCGGCATCTGGATCTCTTTCCCGGAAAGCAGATCCTCGATGGTCAGAATCTGGATGCGGGGATACTCCTTCTGCCAGATCGGGGAAGTGTACTTGCCGGCTTCCAGGGCTTCCTTGAGCATCGGGACGCTGGGCGGCTCCAGGGTGATATACACGGCCAGGGCAGCTTTTTCACGTTCGAGAACGCCATGCAGGTCCCGGATGTCGCTAGATTTGACGTGACCCGATTTGACCTGGATGATCACCCGCTGGAACGCATCGCTGGTGTTGTCGATAAAATTGATCGTGCCATCAATGCCCTGATCGGCGCCCTTTTTACCTTTCTTGCTGGACGGATCGCCGCCTTCCGGCCTGGCGCGCACAAGCGATAGCGCCCACCATTGGAACTGAAAGCGATCATCCTGGGCAAGCTGGCGAGCAGATTCCATATCTTGCGGCTCGCCAACTACCTGATACTGGCTGGTAGGGAACATATCTTTCATGCGGTAGCGAATCAAGCTGATTGCCAGGTGAGTGATGTCGATACCGATCCAGCGCCGACCCAGTTTCTCGGAGGCGGCAACAGCCGTCCCACAGCCACAAAACGGGTCCAAAACAACGTCGCCCGGATTGCTGCTGGCCTGGATAATACGTTCGAGCAAGGCAAGGGGCTTCTGGGTGGGGTAGCCGAGGCGTTCGGCGGCCTGAGAGTTGATGGGAGGAACATCATCCCAAATATCTTGAAGGGGCGTTCCCTGCATTTCATCCAGGTAGCGAATATACTCAACGCTTCCCGATTTTGTGTAGTGTAGCCTGCCTTGATCGTGAAGTTCTTGCATCTTTTTCTCTGGGCATCGCCATATCTTTGTTACGCCATTCCATGCATACTCATAGCCGCCGCCAGAAAGACTTGTAGCTGTGAGATTGTCGGTCCTAAACTTTCGACCAGCTTTGTCCAGATAGCGGTAATGGCTCTTTATGTACTCATTACTGTATGGTTGATATTGCTTATTCCACAAAAGTGTATCTGATTTTGAATAGAACAAGATTACATCATGGGAGTTGCCCAGTGTTTTGGAATCGCTATGAGCGCTTGTGCGTTTCCAAATGATTTCGCTATTAAAGTTTTCCGCCCCGAATACTGTATCCAGAATCACCTTCAAATAATGGCTGGCCGTTGGGTCGCAATGCAGATACAGGCTGCCGGTTGGCTTGAGAACCCGCTGCAGCTCCACCAGGCGGGCAGCCATCATTACCAGGTAGGCGCCCATCGGGCTGTGACCGACAATGCCGAGCATGGACTGGACTGCATCATCCACTTTCCCAGGGTTGGCACGAATCAATTCATTCAGTGCATTATCGGCGGAATCGCCCCAATGCCAGGAATCACCAAAGGCGGTTATCTGAGCATCGGCAGATTTACCGCCTTCATCCCTGAAAAGAACATTATAGGAGCGATTAGAGTTGAACGGGGGGTCGAGGTAGATCAGGTCAACGGATTCGGACGGGATGTAATCCCGAAGGATGGGGAGATTGTCCCCATAGAAGAGGGTATTACTGATTATCGGTTTTGGGTTCATGGCAAATCCTGGATGGTGGTCTACCCAGGATTATAAACCATTTGGAAGCAGAATGATAAATTTTACAGATAGTTTTCTTGCCGAAGGAATTTAGGAGAACAAGATAAGACTACGAAAAATCCGGACTGTTCATTTCCAGTGTTATGATACTCTCGTCTGATCTCTAAGAGATAGAGTTGACCAACCGAAAATGCTTGATCGAATAAAGAACATTCGTTTTATAGATATTTATTACAATCTTTGCTATAATTTAATTTGTCCACATTATAGATTAGGAATGCTATGACAATTTGCGTTGCTGTAAAAGTTAGCGAAGGTTTGGTGTTGGCAGCTGATAGTGCTGCAACAATCCATGGTGAGCTTCACTTACCCAATGGAGAGGTTTCAATCGGTATATTGAAAACTTATGAGCATGCTCGTAAGCTTTCGCACGTCAAGGATTACCCAATTGGCACTTTGAGTTGGGGACTATCCTTGATCGGACCTCGTAGTGTAGAGAGTTTGATAAAAGAATATGAATACAGCCTTCAATCTCTCCAAGAAGAACAAGAAAAGGCGCACCTTTGCAGACTGGAAGGCCGAGCTGAAGTTGATCCGTTTAGGTATCAGGTTAGAGACATCGCACAAGGATTGTTCCAGCATATTAAAAAATTCTATGAGGCTAATTTACCCGAAGATAAACGCTCCCCGCTTGGCATCCTTGTAAGTGGTTATTCTTCAGACCAGTTCTTTCCAGAACAATTTATGATCCAAATTCCCGAATCTCCAGATTTGAAAGAGTTGCGGAAAGATGTTAATGGAAAGCCGAACTTTGGAGCTGACTGGTTTGGGCTGACAGATGCCATGACACGTTTGCATTGGGGACGTGACCAACAGGTAGTCGCCATAATTGCTGATCGATTCAAAGTAGAGAAAGAAGAAGTTCGTCAACTGCTTGAACCACTCCAGTATCAAATAGTATTTGATGGTATGCCGCTTCAAGATGCGATAGATTTTGCTGTTTATGTTGTAAATGTAGTGATCGGAAGATATCGTTTTGTTCTTGGTGCTCCACTTTGTGGAGGCGAAATAGATGTTGCCGTTATTACACCTGACAATTTCACATGGATTAATAGAAAAGCCTGGAAAATTGACAATCGCATTAGTTAGTTACTTGAGAGGATGAAAAATGTTCCCCCTTATTTCAGTCGATGGTACAGTATCGACAAAACCACAAATAATACAAGGTGAGATTGTTATTGAAATCGGAACCTTAGACACCGGTAATATAATTTTTGCCCACAGGCCAAAGAAGTATCATCAGTTGCCTCAGCCGGAAGTTGTAGAAAGCCTCGAACGCAGTCTGGAAGAGAATGCTGCTGTATGGGAAGAGCTATCAAAACTCTAACCCAAGCAGATATAATAGTCATTAACCATTGGATGATTCGGAGATTTGGTGGGGTTTTCTTTAGCCACGATAACAATTTGGCGAACCCTGGGTCGCTTGACCATGTACTAGAGGCGATCGAGGGTTCGCTGTTTGGTCAGGAACTGTATCCCACATTGTTTGAAAAGGGAGCCGCTATTGCTTGGCGAATTATTAAGGGGCATGTTTTCCATGATGGCAATAAACGGACTGGTATGGAGGCATGCCGTAACTTTTTTGATCTAAATGGCTATATATTAAAGATGGATAATCAAACCATCGACGTTGCTGTTGATATAGCCTCAAACAAAATGGAATTTCCAGATTTCGTGGCATGGATTGAAGGACGAATCGAAAGTAAACCATAGATAGAAACTAAACCAACAAGGATTACCAGAAATTTAATCGGTCAGGCAAATCGGAATACCGTCTATCGGTGGTTCAAAACAAGACTCTGAAGGTTGGGTTATAAATGGATTATTCGAGATTTGTTGAACTGATAAATGGGGGAGAAAAGCGCAATGTTGATTTTAAGATCAAATGTGATGCCTTTCAACAATCGCTTTCTTCTAATGCGGAATTAGCCAAAGATATCTGCGCAATGTCTAACAATGGCAACATTGTCAGTTATATAATTCTGGGAGTGTCTAATGACAGGAAGAATTTTCTTTCGGTGGCTAATCCCAACTTGAAGGACGACGATCTCCAGGTCTTCTGCAAAACTAGAATTTTTCCACCTCCGAAAGTTAAATTAATTCGAAAATCTTGGTCAAAGGCTCACACTAATCACAAAAACAAGGAATTTGTCATCATCCAAATTGGACCTCATCGGCGTCAAGCATTTCGTCTAGCTCAAGATTTTATTAATTACGCCGAGGAAATTTGTTACAGACGAAATGAAGTTTGGATTCGACGTGGTGCTACTTCGGATTTAGCAACACCGGAGGAAATTGAACGGCTTATAAAAGGCGAAGCAATAGAGAATACTCCAGATGATATATTAAAACAGGAGGAAAGGTTGAATTTTAGCAAATTAGCTGTTGCTAATAGGTTGTGTGATATAAACGCTGCTACAAACGATGAATTGCGAAGACTCGGCTTTAAAAAAGCTAAAGAGAAGCAAGAGAGGCGAAGGAGACTTTCACTCCAGGAGGAATTACTCAACGCGATTTATCCCAGAAGTAAAAAACTCGACTGGTATCTTAAGAGATATCCGTCATACGTCATGGCCGTTTATATGAATAATAGTAAAGAAAGCCTTTCTCAAAAAGAAATCGAACAATTTGAGATCAGAATTCTAGCCTGGCTTCATTTTGCAAGAAAAAGTGACTTTCCGCCGCTATTATCGAAGATTATAAACCAAGATGTTTTACCAATTAGACGGCTATTGTTGCAGCCAGTACTGGCAAATGTGCCACGCAAAAGAATACAAACCGCATTGAAAACTTGGAAATGGGCCGGATACTGCTCACATTACTTCACACCTGTAAGCAATACAGGATATTCTTCAGATACCTTTTTCCCCTCGAGTTCGGAATTATTGATAGTTGATGACATAGAATCGGTATCGGACTACAAAGAAGAACTTCTTAAAGCTTTGCAACTCGTTACAGAAAACGAGAATACTATTTGCTCACCAATAACCGGATAGAATAATAAAAGTGAAATAACTATGCTAGAGCCCATGGCGCCCGCCTCACCCCGGCCTGCGGCTTTTAAAATTCTACCAATGAGAAGCGAGATGGACTTTCCATCAGGTCCTGGGCGGCGGTCTGGGCCAACCCGTCGATTTGCTGAAGGATAGTGGAGATCTCGGATGCGCTTCGTTCGGGAGCGCCGGCGGGGCGATCATCGCCAACGGGACCGATGGCCTGACGAAGGGCGACCAGGCGGTCACGCAGCTCGTGGTCATCGTGGACTGCCATCAACTGGTAGAGCTCCAGTGGCCTTTTACCCTTCTCACTTTTTTGTTTTGCGCGCAAAACTCCCCCATCTTGTGTGCTTGTTGTAATTGTGCTAGAATCCCGAATATAAAAAGCCCTGCGGGTACAGGGCTTTGGCTACGGCAGCGGGCGACGCGTCTTCGTGCTGCTATATGTATGATAGCACATCAGCATCATGCCGTCAATCTCTTTTTTAAACGCAAGCCGCGCTTGCCCGTCATTAGCCCAGCTTTATATCTTGGACTTTGATTAGAAAGGAGAACTCTGCGATGCCTCAAAAATCACCATGGCACTCTATAAAACAACCCGTTTATCATAACAACACCAACTGCAACACGGGCAACAATATCGAACCTGAAAACCTAAGGCAGGGCACCGGTGGCAAACCACTTTGCCAAGAATGCGCTCACCTTAATCAACAAGGGCGTTAACTCTTAACGAAGAAAGTAAGCTCCCAAGTTGGCCCAACGGGCTCACCGCTAATGATGCTCCATACACGTCTCAACTCACTAACAGAGAGACCATTCTGCAGTGCCACAGCTAATGCCCGAAATCCCTCACTATGATCTCCGTGAAAACGAATGGTTGGCTCTGGGTAAGCGTGCCCAGAGCCACCTTCGCACGATTCATAGGTCTCTATTCCCGCCTTATTTAATACAAGTACCGCGTTCGCAATTCCTGGGTCTAGTGGAGGATCAAAACTCGGTATATCCATCTGAACAATGCTCACAGACCGATTGCATATTACCGCGTACAGGGCGAGCAGAACTGTCCTGGCGGATTGCAGCGCGGATCATGGCACGGGATGCCTGGCCATGGGCGCAGCATCGGCGGGAGAATGATCAACAGGAACAGCAGGGCGAACAGTCGTTTTTTTCATGGGATCTCCTAGAAATCGTCTTGCTTAGAAAAGGGGTCTTCATCGTCCAGAGCATCATTGTCTGCTGTTGCAGCCAGCTGGCGCAGCTCGGGAACATAGACATTGACCGGCGCCGGCTGGAATCGCTTCAGGGCCAGGCGGGCGACTTCCTCGCTGACCGGCGTCATGGCGTAGATCGCTCCCTGGCCGTAGAAGCGGGTGAAAGCGGCATTGCCGTTGTTTTCCGGCACGTCGACCCGGATGAACGAGCAGCCGCCGATGACTTGCTCGGTGACCCGGCCGGCGATGACCTGACGGCCGAAGAGTTCCATAATACACCACTGATCAAATGCTTCCTGAGACTTTTCGTTCATTTGCGTTTTCCTTTCCTGCCGGCGAACTGCAGCGCCTTAATCTTGTTGGCAGCATTGCGGAGCGCATTGGCAATGCCGAGGGCGGTGTCGGGGTCGAAGCTGTAGGCGCCGTCATCGATGATCAGGCTGACGACTTTGCCGTTCTCCCTCACGCGGAGCGAGATAGCATGAGGAGCGGGCGGGATCTGCACAGGCTTGATATCCAATTGCGGCAGCGGGGCTTGTGGTTCGATGGGTTGGTCGGGTGGTTCTTTGGGTTGCATAGGGCATCCTTTCGTTAGAGGGGCTATTTTGGGGATTCTGGTTTTCCGTTCCAATAGACGTAGGTATCAGCGGGAGTGTAATTCATCGGTCTGTCTCCTTCCGGCTCTTTCGTCGATCTTTTTCAACAATATCCCGGCGATTTCTTCGTCGTTATCGCCAAAGGGATTATCAGGAGCAGCTTTGATTAATTGAATGGCTGCAATTGCATTGGCTTCTGCTTTCGCCATAACCTGCTTTCGCCGGTCTGGATTTTGGAAGAATTCAAATCCATCAGCAATCCCGCCCCCCGGTGGAATAGCTTCTCGGGTCATAAACCTGATTATCAATTTTGTCATGTTTGGCCCATGTTTAGTCATCGTATCTTTTTCCTTAATCGTATTAGTTGTCATAGGTTACCTCCACAATACTCACACTTGGCGGCATCACTTTTATTCTTCGAGCCGCAATACTCGCAGCGAACAACAGTGATGTATTGTGCATGATGTACTGTCCGTGATACATCGTCCGGAATCGCCGGCGATGGAGGCTTAGGCGGTCTCTGCGCTCTGGGTGGGGGAGGGGATACGGTATAGAAGCCCATAAAACTATCCTTTCACTTGATCAGACTCAGATACAATCTGACTACAATGTGCAATCTGTTGCTCAGCATCCGACAGTGGGATCAACTGCAGAAACAATCCCATTGCGTTGGCGATATTTCTAAGGGAAACGGCGTGGGTCAGGCAAATAAATTTCTCATCCTGTCCAGGCCAGGTATAACGAAAGAGTGCTTGTTCCTGACATTGTTCGTTCATAGCGGAAATCCATCCAGAAGCAATTGATCGAAACTCCACAGACCGAGGGCGCCTTTTGCGGGGATGGGCTCGGGAAGGCGCACGATTGCCCCGAATATCCAGGCAAAGCGACCAGGGGTGTAATCGCCGAACGACAGTTCAGGCTCGCCAGGCGGAATCCAGATTCTTGATGCATCGGTAAGCGGGCCGCCGTTATATACCCAGTATCGGTGTCCTGACGCTGGTATTTGCGTAACATGCAGCAGATGCGCTTTGGCGATTACTTTCCCTAATGGTAAATCAATGCCCATCGATGGATGGATATAACCACATTTCGTCAGGAACGAGAAAAACGGTTCCACGAAACATAGTTGTTTTGCTTTTGGTGGAAAGCCTTTAGCGGCGTGAATGGCTATCCAGCCACGATATTTAGTAGACCACGATCTCGTTTCAATTGTTTTGATGCCGTGAGCTAATAGAGTCGCCCAGGGCTGGGTTAGGGTAAGAGCTTTCATGCTTCAATTTTCTCCTTTCTGTCATTTCTATGGTGTAAGTAATGTCCTTCGTACCAGTTGTAGAGACGCCAGGATAGTATTCTGGCCACCTGCTCTGTTTTTCGGTCGGTTATTTTCCAATCGTTCAACCTTGGCGCTTCTCTTTTTACGCTCAGCTCCCAGCCATTGTTCCTGCCGTTGCGGGTATCGATTTGAGTAACAAATATCCAGCCGGCATTCTCGGGCGGCTCGATCTCGAAGTCGTAGGCAACGTACCAGAAATAAGCCGGTGCATATCTTTCATGGCCAATCATGTTGTGCTTGAGCTTCTTAGCATCCGCTTTGTAGTCATACACATTCAGCTTGATCTCGAATTCATGAATAAGCCCAGCCCGGGTAACCGAGATCAAGTCGGCTTCCCAAGTGAAGAACTGGTTGCTGTTCGGGATGCAGAAATGATGATGCTTTTCAGTGAGCAGCCAGCGCATCAAGACGGCCTGGATATGGCCTTCGGTGACTTTCGTTACTCTATCCATCATTTTCTTCCATCTCTTCAGCCTGGCTGACGTCGCTGGAAAACATGCAAACGGCTATGCCGATGAAGGCCAGGAAAACGACCAGCAGGACGGTCAAGAGGGTGAGGATGAATAGAACGGGGATCAACATAGTTTCTCTTTCTAAATTCCACAAAAATTGTATGCTTTTGATAAATACAATTATCAAGAGCGTTATCAATTGCGGGAAAAGGGCCAGTCCGAGCTATTTTCGGTCGTTGGGATGGTGGAACGCCGGATTTGCAACCAGGTCATCTTGCATCGGCGATTATCATGAAACAACCCATGTCTGCGCTGGTTGATCAACTTGCGCCAGAATAGCTGGAAATAGATTTGAAATCTAATCGTGTCCATCCGACCTCCCTACCCCATTTGTCAACTATACGCACTGTCATTGCCGGCATGCCCATTTCTGGCAGCCGACCGCCAGTTGCGAGCGGTTCTGTCAATCACGCCGTAGGCTTGCATAATCTCTCTCGTAGTCATATTGGCGATCAGCTGCCGGTCTTCTTCCGGCAACTTGCGCCAGTCGGAAATTTTGACGGATGCTTCCGGTTTCTTACCGAATTTTTCCGTTTTCATTCCGGAAATTTCCGCTTCGATTTTCCGCTGCTGATCCCTGGCAATTGCTATGACAAATGCCGGGGCGCTAATCAGGGTCAAAAGTGCGATGCTGACAACCCGGCTGATTTGTTGGCCCTTCTCGCTCATGGGAATTTCCTGCACCACGTTGACGGTCACAACAACCAGCAGGTAGAACAGATAGGCGCCGATCGGGAAAGCCAGGCTGACACGGTTCTTTTGCGCCCGGTTGAGTTTGTTGTGGCGCATGTAGGAAAAGGCCGTGGAGACCGCCGACAGGCCCAAGAACTCGACGGTCAGGGCCATTGCAGCGGAGATGCCGGCAGGGATTTGCAGAACGCCAGTCAGATGATACCAGGTCAGCCAAGCCGGGAGAGCGGGCGCAAGCCAGGGAATGAGCATGGTCACCAGAGTGATGATCGACCCCTCGGCGCTTTCGATGGCGGTGTTGATGCGATCAAAGATGTTCATATATGTCAATCCACTTCATTTTTCTCATCTCGGGCGTCCTGAGTCGGCAGCGGCAGGATGCTATAATCGCCATCCATGATCGCCTTCCACTCATAGCCGTCGTCTCTCAGATTGCAGAGTATATCTGCGTACTGTTCGGCCTGGTCGAGCATGATTTCTTGCAAATCGTAGTCGGACGACGAGCTGTGATAAAAATCTTTTGGAGCATCATTGCGCTGCTGGGGGACGATCAGGATGAATTTGCGCTGGTGTGAAACCATGATCTTATAACGTTGGCCGGAGTAATATTTTGGGGACCTGCCGTTATCGATCAGCGCTTGGTCGATAACGCCGCGAACAAACAGGCGGGCCTGCGCCATGAGATCGCAGCGAACTTTCTCTGGGTTGTCTTCCAGCTCGATCTGCGCAGCCAGGCTCAGACCTGGGCGCACGTTGGAGTAGTTTGGCAAAGAGCAGGTTTCTTCGTAAGATATGGAAATTTCGGTGATTTTCATAACATTGTCCTTTCGTTAGATGGGGTGGGTATATCATTGTGGAGAGTAAGAGTTTTTATCTTTCACATCCTTTGCAATTCGTCCAGGATATCGATCCACTGATCTCGTCTCTCGGCGACACGTGTATCAATGATCGCCATAACGCTCAGTTGGTTAATCTTCTCGGTGACCAGATTTGTCAGCATAGTCAATTGCTTTCGGGTAAGATGTCGCTGCTGAGTAATAGACGCCGGCGAATGCGCTCGATGATTTGCAGCCAGTCGGCCAGGCTGAGTTCTTCCGTTTCTGCCATGTCGATTATCTTTGCCCATAACTCCTCCGTGGCCAGATTGAGATTTTGTGTTTTGTCACGGCGCTTTCCGTGGCTTTCCGTGGTTTTCCGTTGCGTCTGAGATTCCGATAACTGGACATCTATCATCGGGGGAGGGAGGTCAGTCATCGAGTTGCACCTCACCCGTTTCGATCTTGTAAATCAATTCATCTCGGCTCACGCCTACCCCAATCAGGTATGTGCCCTTGTTGTTGGTGGCGATCTCCACGCCAGCAGCTTTCAGGGCTTTGATGGTGGCATCCCACATCGAACCGCTGCCCGTCTCCAGCGATCCTACCAGGCGGCGAGAATCCTTTTTGCCGTACAACTCATTCGACTTATGCAGGATCTCCAATGCCCGCTTCTCAGTATCATTCAGCGGCGGAACCATCACCGGAGATGGATTCTTTGCGCTGTAGATCGGCGGGAAGGGCCTGATCGGCGGCGTTCCTGCAGGGGCCTTTGCGCCCTCCGCCGGTTCCCACTTTCCATCGGTGATCTGCCAGATATTGCCGTCGTCGTCTTTCATCACTGTGCCCTGATTGGCTGCAATGGCGATTGGATTCCAGCGGGCGATCAGAGTCACAATCGCAACACCCAGCAGGAACAGACCGAGCAGACCCAGCGCGCCCCAGCCCAAAACCTGAACCAAAGCGGTTCCGGTCTTCTGCCTGCGCAGCGTTTCAGCCAGGCGCCCACTTTCAACGGCTGCCGTAAACGGTGCTGCGAGTGTTGAGATTGCCGCGTCTACTGTGGCAGTCGCATTGTTGCTTATCTCCAGGCGGGCGTCTGTGGTTTGCTGTGCGGCAGCCGCACTGGTTGACTTTGCAGCGGTATCGGTCGAAAGCGCGTGAATGTCTGCCAGTCGTGCGGCTTCGATGGCGGCGAGGTTGGCCTGTGCGGTTTGACTTGCGCTGATGACCATTTGCGTACCGGTGACTTTCAGCAGCGTTAGCGACCGGCTGTATTCTATGCGAGCCTGGATTTCTGCGACCTGGGCAGCAGTCAAAATTCCGTTCTGGGCGACTTCGGTCTCTCTGAGCGAGCGTTCCTTGGCGGCACTGGTCCCTTGCAGCTCGAGGTAATCTTTGTCCAGGGTATACATTTTTGCAGTCAGTGTGCTGGCCGGATCACCTGTGCTGATTGGCTTTACGACATCGGCGGGCGAAATGGTGGCGGTCGCTTTTGGAGTGGCGGTGGAAGCGGGGATATGGGCAGCAGCTTCCAGGCCGATGCAGGCAGTCATGAGAAGCGAGAGCAGGCTGATCAGGCTGATCAGCTTGATCAGGGTTATGTTACGCATTATGCCACTCTCCATCGCCCTGGATGAGATCGGGCAATAACGGAATTGTCTCCACAAAGGTGGAAATATCCACTTCTGACGCAATGTATGGCACTCCACCAGGATGAGCAGCGACATTGGGCAACTCCAGAAAACCGAACAACGCGCCCGGCTGAGTCTCGGCAGCGGTCAAAATCGCCTTGACGAAGTGGACGGCAATCCGCCCCATCTGATATTTTGCCTGTTCCTGATGCTTACGCTTATTGCCGCCGAAGCTGCTGATTTTATCAGGCAAGCTGCAATCCAATGGGGTAAAAGCAAAGCGGTAGTTGCGTTCCTGCCATTGGAAACGGATCATCCAGGCATACTTTCCACCACTCCGACCTTGCGCGACCATGGTGCTATCGGCGCCAAAGCTACCGAGCATCTCCATGATCTCACCCTGGGATTTAGCGGGGGAAACGGTGGTATCCCAGTAATTGGCTTCTTCTGCGAAACGGTTCATAAGCTCACCTTTTCTGGCGTTGGCCAGGCAGCGCGCAGGCACCACCAGCCATTGTGAGTGAACTGCTCGGGAGTCGTTTCTAATGGCGGATCGTAGGGCAGATGGTTGAGCGTGGTCGTCCATTCGTTCACCGAGGGATAGACGCCTACACGCGCCAGCAGGATGCGACTCATGCCATCAATACCGACGATCATGTCGATGCGCAGACCGCCGGTGAGCTCGACGCGCTGGGGAACACCTGTGTTCTGTTCGGCACGCCGATGAAGATCGGCGAGGATCTGCGCCAGTTTATTCTTCGGTCGCGGACGAACATCGCCCGGGGCCGGGAGATCAGCGGGTTGTTTAGCCATCGTATGTTGCACCTCATCAGCGAATTGGATCTGCTCGCCGCTCAACGAACGAATGACGGCGGACACGTGGAGACCATCGTCATCATAGACGAAATTCCAATGATCGATCTGCAGACCATAGCGGTCGCGCTCGGCCGGCCAGGCATCGAAGGTGATGCTGCGGGGAATGACGATCGTCACCGAAGCAATTCCTGCATGGCTCGCTGGCCTTCCTGGGACTCCATCCAGGCCAGCGACTCTTCCATCGTGGCATCGAACTCGCCATCGATGACGCGGTGGGAAAATTCAAAATGGCCCAGGGCGTTCAGTTTTTTGACTAAGGCGATCTGTGGAAATACCAGGGTAGTTTTGAAATCATCGTAGACGCCGGCGCGGGCATTGGCGATCACGTCCACAAGCCGGGGGTCCCCCAGGGCCTCGAGAGCCAGAGCCAGGCGCTCGGTGGTTGGGATGGCGGACTCTTGGACAGGGCGACGGAAATTGTGCTTCTTAGTCATGGTAGGCCTCCAGATTCTCGGGAGTAATATAGCGGCTGCGAGATGAGCCGCTGGCCAGGTCGATGTAGGTAGCGAAGCGGTTGAGGTCCTTGGTGAGTAACATGCGCACCAGGTAATCGGCGGCTTCTGCCGCAATGCGCTGGTTGATGGACATACCCTGGCTGTCGAGCATGGCCAGGTCGGCGCAAGAGAGATCACTGGCGTAGAAGGCGCCAGCTTCGCCAGGGGCAGGCGGGTCGGAGACCAGCTCGGGGTGCTGTGCGGAGGGCAATGGCAGCCAGGAACAAAAGCCGGGGAGCTGGAAAGGGTCTTCCGGACGGCGGAGGCTCGAGCCGAGAATTACCTGGCCGGCAGAGCTGAAATTTCCGCAGTCCAGCCACCAGCACACATGGCGGGAAGTGAAGCGCAGGATCTCGTTACGGGCCGAGGCACGGTCTACACAGCCAATCAGGAGATACATACTGTTGTAACTGCCCTCGATCTCCACAGCCGACACATGCTTTGCCCAGGCAGTGATCTCGACGCCCCAGGCCAGGCTGTAGCGGAAGGCCAGGGCATCGGCTTTATTGCGACCGATCTCGGCCTGGCAGAAGTTCTGGCGAAAGACGTTCTTGGCTTCCACTACGTCCGGATCGACAAAATGAACGTGGACCGACTTATCGAATTTCTCGATGATCAGCCGGGCGATGCGCACGACTGCCGGGGCAAGCCAGGAACCGGTGCCACCGCAGCCGACAAGCACCAGGTTGAGCGAATCGCCGGCAGGAAAGATCAATTTGCGGGCGCTCAGATAATCGAGGTTCAGGAATTCAGTCGAGGGAACTGTTGTAGTGATCATAATGGTCTATCTCCATAGAAATGTTCCGATAGAGGACGTCTTCGACCTCCGCATCGGCGGGCAGGTCGAAAACCCAGTGAGCAGGGATTGGATAGAAATGGCCGTAGATGCCGACGCGCACGGCCAGGACAGGACGGGTGGAAATCTCACCCAGCACGGCATAGATGCGGAAGCCGGTCTCGTCTTTATCGTCGGTGCTAGAGAAGAAAGCGCCCATGTTGTGATGGCTGTGGCACTCTATCAGGGCTTCTTGGCCATGTGGGTTATACGGATCGACCGGATGGACGCTGGAGGGGGACTGGACCTGGTTGGGGATAACCAGCCTCCAGGGAAGGAAAAACTGCTGGCCAGCGTCATACAACAGATAAAACAGGATTTCGTTCGGCGCAGCCTGGCGGGAGAAGTCGAGCATATCCAGCACGAAACCATACGGTACTTTCGTCTGCAGAACGACGGACGGCTCGAGTACAGACAGGCCACGGATATTGATGGCAGCATACCCTATGCAGGCAGACAGCCCAGGGCGCTCGGCGCGAATGAAGACGCCATTGCCGGCCAGAACATACTGGTACAGGCCGGGCGGAAGCGCAGGCAAAGGCAGGGAATGTGCAATGTGGTGAGTGATCATCGGGACTCCAGAATGTGTTCGATGAGAAGTCGAATGGATTTATTCACCGGAACCAGATCGGCGTTGGGGAACTTACCGGCTTTCTGGCCGTGCAGAGTGCGCAGGAGCGTGCAGGCGTTATCCAGCTTTTGTGATTTGCCAGCAGCCAAATCCTGGTTGAACAACGAGCCAAAGAATAACTCCCAGACCTTGCGGGCCGACATCGGAGCGGCGGGGCCGGGCCGGTTCTGTCCCCAGCAGATATGGCCGTCGTCATAGACGTTGGGGAACGGAGCGTGGAAAGCATCGGCATTGGGATCGAAAACTTTTGTCTGTACGGCCCAAAGATAATAAGTTGCACCGACGCCTAACAGCACAGTACGAGGAATCGGCACAGTCAGGTCTTGTGGGTCGTCGCCGGCTTTCGTCATAGCCAGGGTGACTTTCTGCGCAGGAGCGCTGTAGACAAAATACTCACCTTCGGAGCAGGTCCCCCAGCGCACGACGCCGGCGGGCAGCCAGCCAGTATCGATGTCTTTCTGAGTGAAAGCGGCGGCGGCATCGACCAGCGAAACAAATTTAGATTGGTATCCGCCACCCGACAATGGACGGCGGTAGAGCAGATGGCCACTGTCCAGGAAGTAGAGGGCAGCCAGGTAATTGAACGGCGGATCGACCACCGGCGACAGAACAGGATAAGAAATCGTTACGAGTTGATCAGTCATATTCGTCTCCATCGGGATCGGGGCCGATCGGGCCATAGAAAGGATCGACCAGGACACCGTTTTCAGTATCGGTATCGTCATCGTCTTCGAATTCGGCCTCGCCCCATATCTCGACCAGGGTACGCGGGCGGCGCTCTTCTTCGTACTGCATACAAGAGTCATACAAGACGATCAGGCGGTCGGCCACGCCCGGCTCTTTCTCGAAGCGCTGCAGGGCGGCGTTGTACTGCTCGAGCATGGGTTGGGCTTCTTCCCATTCGGCGGCGAGATCTTGGACGTTATTCAAGCAATAGCGCAGGCCCATGGTGTACATTTCCTCGTAGGTGTTATCCATGAAGATGTTGCCAGTGTTCTGCCAGACCATCAGAAAGGCGATGGTGAAATCTCCCAGGCCGTTGCGGTCCAGCAGGTTGAGGAGGCGGTCGTGGTCGATTCGACCATGCTCATTGCGCAGGATGCATTCAGGAATGCGGTCGGGCCAACCAAAGCGCTCAGCGGCAACCACCCAATAATCCTGCTCGATGCGCCAGCTCAGG
>QZIR01000013.1 GCA_003604975.1 Desulforudis sp.
CCATCGTCCCCGCCGCCGTGGGCCTGATCGTCCTGCGCGTGCCGATTGTCCAGTTGCTCTTTGAACGGGGCGCCTTTGACGAGCGGGCTACGGTGATGACCGCCGTGGCCGTACTCTTCTACAGCATCGGGCTGGTCGGCTTTGCTACGAACATCATCCTGACCCGTGGTTTCTACGCTTTCCAGGATACGGCCACACCCGTCAAGCTCCTCTCCGTAAACCTGTTCCTGAACCTGATCCTGAGTGTAATCCTGATGGGCCCGATGGCACATGGCGGCCTGGCCCTGGCCAGTTCTCTCTCTGCCCTGGTGAACACGGTCCTACTGGTTTGGTACCTGGAACGCCGCCTGCCGGGCATCTGGAACGCCGGCTGGCTGCGCTTCATGGTCGCCGTCCTGCTTGCCTCCGGGGTGATGGCCTGGGCCACCCTGATTGCTAACAACTTTCTTGCCCCGGTGATGGCTCCTTTCGGCCTATTCGGCCTGGTCGCCCAGGTATCAGGGGCCATCCTCGTGGGGGTCGTGGCCTATGCCCTCTCCTGCATTGCGCTCCGGTTTGAGGAGGTCTACCTGCTGAAACGCGGCTCAAGCCAGATATTGGACGGGGTGCGCGGCTTTATTACCGGACGTTCGCGGTGACCGATCAACCCCGGCCATCATAGCATGGGGTGGGGGTGAGGTACTGATGAAAGCAAGCGACCTGGGTTCCCGCGAGATCATCAATGTCCCCAACGGGCAGCGGCTGGGAGCCGTAAAGGACATCCATTTCGACGAAAAGGGACAGATCAAGGCGATTGTCCTTGAGGGACGAAAGAAGAAGCTGGGCCTGTGGGGCGGGGGGCGCGACATCGTGGTGCCCTGGGATAAGGTTCGCACCATCGGGACTGACGTAGTGCTGGTGGACATGAAGCCCGAGGAACCAAACTGAGGAGAGGGCTGATAAACTTCGCCTGGCTTTGTCATGCTCCGCCGCTGATTGTCAACCACTTAACGAAATGTGGTTGACAAATCCAGGCTCGCGTTCTAGAATACGACTATCATAACGCGAGGAGGAACTGGATTTGCAGGGAGTGTTAGGTCTACGGGGTTATGGCGCCAGGTCTTTTCAATGGTGTGAGGAACTGCCTCTTAAACAGAAACTGGCACTGGCCATCGGTTTTGCAGTGATGATTGGAATCGCTGCTCAAGTCCGGGTGCCTGTGCCCTGGTCGCCGGTGCCGATCACGGGACAAACCTTTGCGGTATTGCTGGCTGGGATCCTTCTGGGGCGTAACTGGGGTGGCTTTAGTGTGGGCATCTACGCTGGTGCGGGAGCACTCGGACTGCCGTGGTTCCAGGGTCTGGCCGGCGGGCTGGCCTATGTGGCCGGGCCGACCGGGGGTTATATCCTGGGTTTTGTGATTGCCGCCGCCTTTGTGGGATACGCGGTACGCAAAATGCCACTGGCCCGCACGCTCCCCGGACTTCTCGGGCTGATGCTGTTCGCCAACTTTGTGATTATCCACGGCATCGGCCTCTTGCATCTGAGTAACCTTACCGGAATCACCTCGCCGGCAGAACTGCTCTGGCTGGGGACGATTCCCTTTATCCCTGGTGATCTGACCAAGGTCGCTCTGGCCGCCGCCGTGGCTGTGGTATTGCTGCCCCGGGAGCTGAACCGGAAACAATAACTTTGGTTGAACCCCAAGGCTAAATGGGGACTACTTTAAATATACTAATCCCTGGATATGTTCCGGGGATTACCTTTTCTTAGGGTCACTTCCGTTCGGGAAGATGGGTGTTTATTGCATGATTTGTGAAGCTTTGCTAAAATGATAAAGTAGTTTTGGAGAATTAAGCCGATAGGAGCGGTGGAATTGGCCAGACACCTCTTTACCTCAGAGTCCGTTACCGAAGGTCATCCGGACAAGGTGGCCGATCAGATATCCGACGCGATACTCGACGAGATCATCGGCAAGGATTCTCTGGCGCGAGTGGCTTGCGAGACACTGGTCACAACGGGCCTCGTACTTATCGCGGGTGAAATTACCTGTAAGTGTTACGTAGACATCCCCTCCATCGTCCGCAAGACGGTCTGCGATATTGGGTACACCCGGGCCAAGTACGGTTTCGACTGCGATACTTGCGCCGTACTTACGGCGATCGACGAACAGTCTCCTGATATTGCCCGGGGTGTCGACCTGGCGCTCGAGGCCAAGACTGCCAAGGAACTCAACGACATTTTTAACGAGATTGGGGCCGGTGACCAGGGCATGATGATCGGTTATGCCACCAACGAGACCGAAGAGCTGATGCCGATGCCGATCATGCTGGCGCATAAAATCGCCCGCCGGTTGGCCGAAGTACGGAAGAACGGAAAGCTCGGCTACCTGCGCCCGGATGGTAAGACCCAGGTCTCAATCGTATACGAGAATGGCCGGCCCGTTAGTCTACAGACTGTGGTCGTCTCCACGCAGCATCACCCGGAGGTCGCGGCGGAGACCTACACGCGGGACGTCATCGATAACGTGATTATCCCCGTGGTCCCCTCGCACCTGCTAAACGGTAAGACCCGCTTCCTGATCAACCCCACCGGCCGGTTTGTCCTGGGCGGTCCGCATGCGGATACCGGTCTCACTGGGCGCAAGATCATCGTGGACACTTATGGCGGACTAGCCCGTCACGGGGGCGGCGCCTTTTCCGGTAAGGATCCGACCAAGGTAGACCGTTCCGCAAGCTACGCCGCCCGCTACGTGGCTAAGAATCTGGTGGCCGCGGGCCTCGCGGACCGATGCGAGGTCCACGTCGCCTACGCGATTGGGGTTGCGCACCCGGTTTCACTCCGGGTCGATACCTTTGGTACCGGCAAGGTCGATGAGGAGCGCCTGGAAGCGATCGTACGGGAGGTCTTCGACCTGCGCCCGGCGGCGATCATCTACAACCTGGACCTCCGCCGCCCGCTTTATCGGCAGACTGCGGCCTACGGGCATTTCGGCCGGCACGATCTGGATCTGCCCTGGGAGAAGACGGATAAGGTTGAAGTCCTGCGCGCCTTGCTTAACGGAGACCGGTGATAAACTTCGTATGGCTTTGTCAGACTCCGCCGTCCGGCGTCGTCTTCCGCGCCCTACTCGTTTCTGACCGGTCTCCCTACTGGCAGTGTTCTGGTGGATGGCTTTAAAGAAGAAGTATCGCTAGTCCTCATAGAGGGTTGATACACCTCACCTGGCTTTTCGGTCGTTGGTCCTCCCAGTACTCAACCCCGGGATGCATAGACAACCTGATTGGTAGAGGCTTATGCACTGGGGTGAAGTATAGTTTGGACAAGGTTCGTTGAGTGCTGGGTCTTTCTTTGACAAACGGTCTGCGGAGGAATCTGGCCGTCCCTGTCGAAATTACCACGTGAGGTGGCGGACATGCGGGCCAGAACCCTCCTGGGGATTCTCTATACCTGGATCGTTGTTGTCGGCGGCGCCTGGGTGCTGTTTTCCCTGCTTCCGGCCGTCGATTTCGATTATGCGGTCGTTCTGGGAGTCTTCGTGCTGATCGTCATGGTGGCTGAGTGGCTGGTTGTGTCCCTGCCCCACGGGCAGCTGACCAGCGCCTTTGCCGTCACGATCGCCGCCTTCCTGCTTTTCGGTCCAGCCGAGGCCGCCTGGGTAACGGCGCTAGGGATCCTCTTCGGTCAGGGGATCGTGAACCGTGGGAACCCCCTCCGAACGATTCTTTTTAACTCTGCCCAGTTCGCCGTCGCTGTTTTTGTCGGCTACCACGCCTATTTGCTGGTCGGCGGCCTCCCCGCCCAACCACTGGTAATTGCCAACTTCCTACCGATCATGGCCTTTTGCGGCGCCTACTTCATTGTCAATCATCTCCTCGTGTCCCTTTATCTGCAGCCCAAGCAACGACATTTCCCGCTGATCGGACGCCGTTCGGGGATGGAGTGGGATGCCTCAACCTACCTGGTACTGATCCCGCTGGGTGTCCTTACTGTTCTCCTGTACAACGCCGTCGGACTAATTGGGGCGGTCCTCGTTTTACTCCCGGCTCTAGCCGTCCAGTTCATCCTGGCCCGCTTTGTGAAGCTGGAACTGAATAACCTGGAGTTGACCGCCTTATATGCGGTGGCCAAACACCTCGGCACTACGCTCGATCTGGAGCGACTGCTGGACCTGATCCTGGAGGAAACCCGCCGCTTCCTGGCTTACCATACCGCCATCGTCTACCTGTGGTCACCGGAACGGGAACAATATGTCCCGGTGGCGGTCAGCAGTAAGTATGCCGAAGAACTGAAAGACGCTGCCCTCGAGAAGGAAGAGGGGATCGTGGCCTGGGCGATTGAGCTTAAAGAGGCGGGAATTGTCTACGATACCCGCAACGAACCCCTGCTGGCGAAGGCCCAGGGCCTGCCGCAGTTCCTGCGGTCGCTCCTGGTCATCCCGCTGGTGGCGGAAGACCAGGTAAAAGGCATCTTGCTGGTGGGCGACCGGCGGCCGTATGCCTATAACGACCGGAACCTGCACATCCTGACCATCATTGCCGGGCAGGCCGCCGTGGCGATCAACAACCTCAGCCTTTCCCGCCGGGTCCAGCGCCTCGCCGATAACGATCCGTTGACCGGCGTCCTAAAGCGTGCTGTCTTTTGGGACACGCTGGGGCGTGAGCTGGCCCAGGCTCAGAGTTCCGGACGCCACCTGTCGGTGGCGCTGTTCGACCTCGATCGGTTTCAGGAGATCAACCAGGAATTCGGCTTCCGGTCCGGCGACGGGATTTTGGTCCAAGCGGCCCGGCTTCTACAGTCCCGCGCACGGGACAAGGCTTACCTGGCTCGATACGACGGCCAGGTCTTTGCACTCCTGATGCCCGACACGAGCCAGCTCCGCGCCCTGGAAATCGGCGAACGGTTAGGTCGGGCCGTGGAGAATAACCCCTTCCGGATCGAAGGCTCTCGATACCGCGTGAACATCGGCATAAACGTGGGTATCGCCACATATCCTGTGGATGCGGATAATACTGATGCCTTACTCCTGTACGCCGAAAGAAATCTGCGCAAATTGAGCTCGAATAACAGCGGAGAGGTGGCCCGCCTGAGCTGAACCAGTGGTTTTCACTAGAACACTATAACCATGGGGAGCGCTCAGAAACGAGCAGAGCGCGGAAGACGACACCGTACGGCTCCGAAGCGTACTTGGAGCGTACGTGAGGGCCGGACGGTGGAGTCTGACAAAGCTATGCGAAGTTTATCAGTGCTCTCCTCTCAGGAGGCGAAAACGGTGCGTAATCTGGTCCAGGGACTCCTCGACCTGATCTACCCGCCTCCCGCCGGTTGCCCCCTGTGCGGTGCAGGCCGGGACCAGGGATTTTGCCAGAGTTGTCTCGACAGGATGGCCCCGCTGATGGGTTTACCGTACTGTGAGACTTGCGGCCGTTTTTTGGTCAGTGCCGCAGCCCAAAACCCCTGCCAGACCTGCCGTGCCACGAGCCAGCCCTATCTACGGAACCGCTCTGTTGCGCCGCATGAGGGTGTCTTCAAAGATTTGATACACGCCCTGAAATACAACCGACGGCTTTGGCTGGCGCCTCCGCTCGGCCGAATGATGGCTTCCGTGGCGAAGGCTGATACGGCCTACCGGGAGGTCAGGGTAATCGTGCCGATTCCGCTGGCGCCCGACCGGCTTCGGGAAAGGCGCTTCAACCAGTCACTCCTCCTGGCCCGGGAGATCGGCTTTGAACTCGGGCTTCGAGTCGTCGATGCTCTGGTCCGTCAGGAGCAGACGCCGCATCAGACCGGGATGGATGCGGTGGCCAGGCGTGCCAACGTTAAGGGGGTCTTTGCGGTTCGGAAGGGGAGACTGGTCCGGGGCCAGACCGTAGTGCTGGTAGATGATGTTTTCACCACCGGAAGTACCGTTGCCGAGGCCTCGCGCGAGCTTCTGCAGGCCGGGGCAGCTGAAGTACTAAGTCTGACTTTCACTACAGGAAAAAACTGAAGTCGACAAATACTTCCACCTGGTTTTTCCCTATCCACAGTTGGAAGCGTTGAAATCGCTGTTATTCACAGCTTTATCCACATTATCAACAGGTTTTTGGGTAGGTTTCCCGTTTCTACAAATCCAGTTTTCGACATTCCTGTTTTTCCCTGGCACCAGCAGGATTTTTCTTGTCCTGCGGGAATAATATAGGTAACTCGAGCGAAAGGAGTTGACAAGATGAGGGTTAACGTACGAGGCAAGAACATCCAGGTAACCGATGCCCTTCACGACCATGTGGAGAAGAAAGTAGGAAAACTCGAACGGTTTTTCAACAACTTCGGAGATGCCCAGGTGACTCTCACGGTCGAAAAGGACATCCATCGGGTGGAAGTGACCATTCCACTCAACGGTATGATTCTTCGCGGCGAGGAAGCAACCCACGATATGTATGCGTCCGTCGATCTGGTGGTAGATAAGCTCGAGAAACAGCTGGAGCGGTTCAAGGGTAAACTAATCCGTCGGGGAACCAAGTTGAATATACCGGGAGACCTCGAGGAATTGCCCCCGGAAGAACCCTTTAAAATCGTCCGTACGAAGCGCTTCATGATGAAGCCGATGCCGGCGGAAGAGGCCGTGATGCAGATGAATCTCCTTGGTCACAGCTTTTTCGTGTTTACCAATGCGGACAGTGACGAGGTTAATGTCGTCTACAAGCGTAATGACGGAAACTACGGATTGATCGAACCCGAGGCTTAAAAGCGAACCGGTCCTCTCAAATATAAAGGTTCAATAACAAAGGGAGCCGCTTGCCGGCTCCCTTTGACTTAAAGGTGCTGTTTTTGCACCAGTCTTCCATTATCTGACTGTGGGCATTGTTGCAAGTTATTAGGTGAAATGTTAAAATAAGAAGATGTCAAAATCCAGGAACCGCAAGGGTTCCGTTGTTTAATAGAGGGGGATTTGGCCCAATGCTGGGATTCCTGAAAAACATTCTGGACGATAATGCACGTGAAATCAAGAAGCTTCAGCGGGTAGTTAATGAAACCAACGGCCGGGAGGCTCAGCTACAGGGTCTTTCTGATGCGGAGCTGCAGGGTAAGACCGCCTACTTCAAGGATCTCCTGGCAAGCGGCACTACCCTGGACGACATTCTTCCGGAGGCTTTCGCCGTAGTGCGCGAGGCCTCACGGCGCGTGCTCGGAATGCGCCACTTCGACGTCCAATTGTTAGGTGGCGCGGTCCTGCACCAGGGGAAGATCGCGGAGATGAAGACCGGTGAAGGCAAGACCCTGGTCGCCACCCTGCCGGCCTACCTCAACGCGCTGACCGGTCGCGGGGTGCACATCGTCACCGTCAACGACTACCTGGCCCGGCGCGACAGCGAGTGGATGGGCCAGATCTATCGCTTCCTGGGGCTGTCGGTCGGCTTGATCGTGCACGGTCTAAATCACGACCAGCGCAAGGAAGCCTACGGTTCTGACATCACCTACGGCACAAACAATGAGTTTGGGTTCGACTACCTGCGCGGTAATATGGCGGTGAACCCCGAGGAGGTCGTGCAGCGCGACCTGCACTACTGCATCGTCGACGAGGTTGACAGTATCCTCATTGACGAGGCAAGAACGCCGCTGATTATCTCGGGCCAGGCCAACAAGCCGACGGACCTGTACTACACCATGGCGCGGCTAATTCCGCGACTGAAAAATGAGGACCACTACACCGTCGATGAAAAGGCGCGCACCGTAGCCCTGACGGAAGAGGGTGAGGACAAGGTCGAGGAGATGCTGAAGATCGACAACCTCTCCGACGACAAGAACATCGAGCTGCGGCACTACGTTAACCAGGCCCTGCGCGCGCATGCCCTGATGAAGCGTGACCGTGATTATGTGGTCAAGGACGGCAAGGTCATCATCGTCGACGAATTCACCGGTCGCCTGATGTTTGGCCGGCGGTACTCGGACGGCCTGCACCAGTCCATCGAGGCCAAGGAGGGCGTGGAGATCGAGCGTGAATCTCAGACGCTGGCTACGATCACCTTCCAGAACTACTTTCGAATGTACGAGAAACTGGCCGGAATGACCGGTACAGCAGACACCGAGGCCGAGGAGTTTAAGAAGATCTACAAGCTGGATGTGGTGGTTGTACCCACCCACCGGCCGATGGTTCGGCAGGATATGGCCGACGTCATTTTTAAGAACGAGCCGGCCAAGTTCACGGCCGTAGTCGAGGAGATCACCGCCCGGCACGCCACCGGTCAGCCCGTGTTGGTGGGTACGATCTCGATTGAGAAATCCGAGGTCCTGAGCAAGATGCTCAAGCGACGGGGCGTTCCGCATCAGGTTCTGAACGCCAAGTTCCACGAGCAGGAGGCCCAGATCGTGGCCCAGGCCGGACGCCTGGGTGCCGTGACCATCGCCACCAACATGGCCGGACGTGGCACCGACATCATCCTGGGTGGCAACCCTTCGTACATGGCCAAGGAGAAGATGCGGGAGCAGGGCTACCCGGATGAAATTCTCGCTGAAGTTGAGGAGTGGGGCGCTTGCGGCGAAGAGGTGGCCGCCGCCCGGCGGGTCTACCGTGAACTGCTTGAGGAGTGCAAGCGGATTACGGACGCTGATCACGATCGGGTGGTGGCGCTGGGCGGACTGTACATCGTCGGCACCGAGCGTCACGAAAGCCGCCGCATTGATAACCAGCTCCGGGGCCGCTGCGGCCGCCAGGGCGACCCGGGGGCGGCGCAGTTCTTCGTGGCTCTGGACGATGACCTGCTGCGGCTGTTCGGCGGGGAGAACATCGCCGGTATAATGAACAAGCTGAAGATAGAAGACGATGTGCCTCTGGAGCATCCGCTGATCTCCCGGTCACTGGAAAGCGCTCAGAGGCGAGTTGAGAACCGCAACTTCAGTATCCGTAAGCACGTGCTTGAATACGACGATGTCATTAACCAGCAGCGCGAGCTGATTTACAGTCAGCGTCGCCAGGTGCTGCTCGGTGAGGATCTGCGCCCGGTAATCCGGGAGATGATGGACCAGGTCGTAGAAAACGGTGTCAACTCCTTTGCATCCGACGGGGTCTACCCAGAAGACTGGAACCTGGCGGGGCTGATCGACTATTTTGGCCAGGTCTTCCTGCCGGCCGGTGCCGTAACCCCCGAAGTCATCGAGGGGTTGTCTCGCAAGGAGCTTCAGGATTTCTTCGCCGAAAAGATGGATGAGGCCTACGCCGCGCGTGAAGCGGAACTCGGAACCGAGAACCTGCGCCAAATCGAACGTATCGTGATGCTGAAGATTGTTGACGATAAGTGGATGGACCACCTGGACGCGATGGACCAGCTCCGCGAGGGCATCGGCCTGCGCGCCTACGGTCAGAAGGATCCGCTCATTGAGTATAAGTTTGAGAGCTACGAGATGTTCCAGAACATGATCGCTTCGATCCAGGAGGACGTGGTCCGGTACCTGTTCCGGGTGCGGATGGCCGTAGAGCCGGAGCGCCGCAAGACCACGGAGAACCTGGTGCAGGAGGGGCCGCGCCGGCCGGTACGGCGGGAGGTCAAGGTCGGCCGGAACGATCCCTGTCCCTGCGGAAGCGGCAAGAAGTATAAGAAGTGCTGCGGCCGGGAGAAGGCCAAAGTGGGCACTGCGTAAATACCAAAACCCAGACCCGCCTATAGGCACTAGTCTCAATGATTCACCACCGAAAGGGGAATATTGCAGTCATGTACGTTGAACTCCGAAAACTGGAAGAAGACCTGTCCCGGCGGCTGGCCGATCTCGAACACTCTCTTTGACCTCGTTAGCAAGGAGCAAGAAATCAGCGTCCTAGAGAAGCAGATGGAGGCGCCAACTTTCTGGGACGATCAGGAAAATGCCCAAAAGGTAACCCAGCGGTTAGCGATGTTACGCGACCGTGTTGAGTCTTTTCAAAGGTTGCTCCGGTGTTTTGAAGACGCCACCGTGTTGCTGGACCTGGGTGAGGATGAGGATGACCAGGACACGGCCCTGGAGGTGCAAAACGAGCTTCAGGTGGTGGCCGACCGGGTTTCCGATCTGGAACTGGAACTCCTCCTGTCCGGACCCTATGACGACCGGGATGCCATCGTGGCGATGCATGCCGGGGCGGGCGGCCTGGAAGCGCAGGACTGGGTGGAGATGCTTTTCCGGATGTTCACCCGCTGGGCCGAGAGGCGGGGCTTTAAGGTCGAGGTACTCGATCTGTTGGCCGGAGACGAGGCCGGTATCAAGAGTGTTACCTTCCAGGTTTCAGGTTCTATGGCCTACGGCTACCTGCGCTCTGAAAAGGGCGTCCACCGCCTGGTTCGGATTTCCCCCTTCGACACGGGCGGGCGCAGGCACACGTCCTTCGCTTCGGTTGACTTGATGCCCGTAGTGGACGAGGATGCTGAAGTGGAGATCAACCCCGACGACCTCCGGATCGATACCTTCCGTTCGGGCGGCGCCGGCGGGCAGCACGTGAACAAGACCGACTCCGCGGTTCGGATCACGCACCTGCCAAGCGGGATCGTGGTTTCCTGCCAGAACGAGCGCTCCCAACTGGCCAACCGCAATGCCGCCATGAAGATGCTGAAAGCGAGGCTGCTCGCTGCCGAAATCAAACGCCGGGAAGAAGAACTCGCGGAGCTGCGTGGTGCACAGATGGATATTGCCTGGGGGAGCCAGATCCGTTCGTATGTTTTTCAACCCTACACTATGGTCAAGGATCACCGCACCAAGTTTGAAAAAGGTAACGTGAACGCGGTCATGGACGGTGAAATCGACGGGTTTATCCAGGCCTACCTGCTCTGGCAGGCCCGGGGTCAAAAGTAGCGTTAAGCGGCAATGCCGCCAAATAAACAACTGGATGATCAGAGGTGGGAACGCCCCCCTCTTTTTTGTTGCCGGTGGTGGGATTGGCTTGCCATTTTCCTTGTCGGTTTGCAGGATTTGCCGTCGAATAACAAGAATACTTGAGTTTGGCTAGCTGAATGCGCCTGCTGCTCATGCTGACCGGCTCCTGGTATGGAGCCGGTGTAATGGGTATTCTAAACGAAGATCAACCGGGCTCCAGGCGTCTGTTTTTCCGCAGTCAGCGATAAATTCATACCGGGGGGCAAACACATGATCAATATTGACCCGTCCGAGGCCAGGGTACGGGCAAACCAGATCCGCTGTCACATCATTAACATGACCTGTGCGGCCGGCTCAGGACATCCCGGGGGTTCACTCTCGGCGGCCGATATCGTGGGCGCTCTGTATTTCGGGGGGATGCGCATTGATCCCGCGCGGCCGGATTGGCCGGACCGCGACCGGTTCGTTTTGTCCAAAGGGCACGCCGCCCCCGTTCTCTACGCGGCCCTTGCCGAGCGGGGCTACTTCCCGGTGGAAGACCTGGACAGTCTGCGCAAGCTGGGCAGCCCTCTGCAGGGACACCCGGATATGAAAAAGCTCCCGGGCGTTGAGATGTCCACGGGCTCACTCGGTCAGGGACTTTCGGTGGCGAACGGGATGGCTCTGGCCGGAAAGATAGACGGTCGGGACTACCGGGTTTTCGTCCTTCTAGGTGACGGCGAACTCCAGGAAGGTCAGGTCTGGGAGGCGGCGATGGCGGCAGCACATTACGGCCTGGACAACCTGACCGCTTTTGTGGACTTTAACGGTCTGCAGATCGACGGTCCGGTGACCGAGGTGATGTCCCCCCTGCCGATCGCCGACAAGTGGCTGGCCTTCGGCTGGCACGTGATTGAAATCGATGGGCACGACATGGAACAGGTTTTCCGGGCCATCGACGAATCGAAGACGGTCAAGGGCAGACCCACGGCGGTGATTGCATACACAGTCAAGGGTAAGGGCGTTTCCTTTATGGAATCGGTCGTCGACTGGCACGGCGTGGCCCCCAAGGAAGACCAGAGGGACAAGGCTCTTGCCGAACTTACGGAACGGAGGCCGGACTGATGAAGAAGATTGCTACCAGGGAAGCCTACGGACAGGCGCTTGTGGCTCTGGGACGCGAGAACGCAGATGTTGTAGTGCTGGATGCAGACCTGTCCAAGTCTACCAAGACCATCGAGTTTAAGAAGGCCTTCCCCGAGCGCTTTTTTGATATGGGTATTGCCGAAGCGAATATGGTTGGGACGGCGGCCGGGCTGGCCGCCGCAGGGAAAACGCCGTTCTGCAGCACCTTCGCTGTTTTTGCGACCGGGCGGACCTACGACCAGATCCGCCAGAGTGTGGCCTATCCGCACCTGAATGTAAAGATCGCGGCTACTCACGCCGGCCTCACGGTGGGAGAGGACGGGGCGTCCCACCAGTCGGTGGAAGATATCGCCCTGATGCGGGTGTTGCCGGGGATGACCGTGTTTGTTCCCGCCGATGCGGTGGAGGTCCACGGTGCGGTGGCCGCTGCCGTACGGATCGACGGGCCGGTTTACATCCGCTTGGGCCGGATGGCGGTTCCGATCCTGCACAGTGATGACTTTAAGTTCGTGCCCGGCCGGGCCGTGGAACTGCGCCCGGGAACCGACGTAACCATCATCGCCTGCGGGATCATGGTGGCCGAGGCCCTGAAAGCGGCCGAAGACCTGGCTGCGGAGGGGGTTAACGCAGCCGTGCTCAATATCCACACCATAAAGCCGCTGGATGTGGCAGCGGTAACCGAGGCCGCCAGAAAAACCGGGGCGGTGGTTACGGCTGAGGAGCACAGCATCATTGGCGGTCTGGGCAGCGCCGTGGCGGAGGCCCTGGTTGAGAATTGCCCGGTGCCGTTGGTCCGGGTCGGCGTCAGGGACACCTTCGGTGAGTCTGGCAAGCCGGACGAGCTGTTGCTAAAATACGGACTCACCGCCGGGGATATCGTGACCGCCGTGCGGCAGGTCCTGGGTCGTAAATAGACTATTTAAGAGGCAAAGCATACCCGCATAAAACTTTAAGCAGAGCAATTAACTGGTCAGTTCCCATCTATCCTCTTTTCCATCATTTTTTCCCTTTTTTAGAGGATTCTTATGGACTGTGTCGAAGTAGCTCAGGAATAAAGACTGCCCGCTTGAGGAGTGCAATCAGTGATTCAGTTCTACAACGTAACCAAGTTGTACCCGAACGGGGTCAAGGCCATAAATGACATTTCCCTGCGCATCAAGCAGGGGGATTTTGCCTTCCTGGTCGGGCCGAGCGGCGCCGGGAAATCGACAATTGCGAAGCTGGTCTTCCGCGAGGAAAAGCCCACCGCGGGCCAGATCTTCTTCAACGGTCGAAACGCGCTCCGCTTCAGGGGGCGCGAGGTGGTGGCGATGCGGCGCCGGATCGGGATGATCTTTCAGGATTTCCGACTGCTCCCCCGCAAGACCGCTTTCGAGAACGTGGCCTTTGCGCTGGAGGTCACGGGGGTGTCCGGTTGGGAGATCCGGAAGCGGGTTCCCGAGGTGCTGAAGCAGGTCGGGCTGGAAAAGAAGGTAGACTGCTTCCCCGAACAGCTCTCGGGCGGTGAGCAGCAGAGGGTCTGCGTGGCCCGGGCGATCGTGAAGAACCCGGTATTGATCCTCGCCGATGAGCCGACCGGAAACCTTGATCCGGAAACGTCCCGGGAACTGATGGAGCTGTTTGTCCAGATTAACCAGTCCGGGACAACGATCGTCATTGCGACCCACGCCTGGGATATCGTGAACGAGATGAAAAAGCGGGTCATCGCGCTGGAGAACGGGCGTATCGTGCGCGATGAGGAACAGGGGAGCTATGGTTATGGGGTTTCTTAACGCTCTCCGATATTGCCTGCGTCAAACGCTGCTTTCCATCGCCCGCAATTTCTGGCTGGCCACGGCTTCCGCGGCGATGATCACCGTCTCCCTGCTGATCCTGGGCAGTTTTGCCCTGGTGGCCCTGAATGCCGGGCAGTTTCTAAACCAGGTGGAATCGGAGATTGAGATCAATGTCTTCTTGCGGGACACGGCCCAAATCAACGACCTGGGCCGGGAGATCCGGGCCTTGCCGGGGGTTGAACGGGTCAGCTATATCGCCAAGGAGCAGGCCCTGGATGAAATGCGTGAGTCTTTGGGCGAACGGCGGGACATCTTGGTCGGCCTGGAGGAGGACAACCCGTTACCGAACAGCTACCGCGTACGTACCGCAAATGCGGAAGTGGTGCCGGCCGTAGCCGGGGCGATCGAAGAGATGCGCGGTGTGGAAAAGGTCCGCTACGGTCAGGGTTATGTCGAAAAATTGATCATGATCACGCGCTGGGTCAACGCGGCCGCCCTCTTTGCGGCGGGGTTGCTGGCGCTGGCCGCGGTTTTCCTGATTATGACCACGATCAGGTTCTCGGTGATGGCCCGGCGCGACGAAGTCGAGATAATGAAGTACATGGGGGCCAGCAATTGGTTTGTGCGCTTCCCCTTCCTGCTGGAGGGGATGGTGGTCGGCTTCTTTGGATCCAGCGTGGCCGTGCTGATGCTCGGTTTTGTCTACTACTACCTGCTGTTGCAGGTTGACCAGGTTTCTCTTTTCTTTATCCAACTGGTGACCGATCAGCGCATTCTGGGGACGCTCTTCGGGGGCCTGTTTGGGCTTGGCGTGTTCATCGGCGGCCTGGCCAGCAGTATTTCGATCCGGAAGTTCCTCCGGGTCTAGTGTCCGGTCTGAGGTCTTTCGTGATCCAGCTTTCTGCTTTGGGAGGAATCTACTGATCATGCGACGGTCTTTCCTCACGACAACCCTGGTGCTAATGGTGATTTTCGCCCTGATGGGCGGGGTTATCTCCGTGGCATGGGGAACCCCGCTGGATGACCAACTGAAGAAGACCCGCCAGCAGTTGGACAGCGCGAAGAAGGCCGTTGATTCCACCAAGGGCCAGGTGCGCAACTTTTCCCAGGAAGTGTCCAAGCTCGACCGGGAGATTACGGTTAAGGAGAAGACCATTGATCAGCTCAATCAGGCGCTCCGGGAGGCCCAGCAGCGGCTGCAGTACACCGAGGCCGAGTTGGCTGATGCTGAGCAGCGGTTGGCCGAGAACGACGAGCTGTTTAAACAGCGGATCCGCAACATCTATGAGAACGGTCAGGTAGGCTATCTCGAGGTGCTTCTGGGTTCCGGGAACTTTAACGATTTCGTCAACCGGATCGAGTTTCTAAAGAATATCCTGGATCGGGACGTCCAGATCATCGACCGGATCACCGCCGAGCGGGACCGCATTGTGGAAGTCAAGCGGTCGATCGAAGAACGGCGTGAACAGATCGCGTCGATGCGCAGTGAACAGGAGTACAACTACCGCTCGCTTTCCGTGCAACAGCGGGAAAAGGAGCTGTTGCTGAGCCGGGCCCGGGAAGACCTGACCGGGCTGCAGAAGGAACTGGACCAACTAGAGGCCAAGGAACAGGAGATCCTGCGCCAGATCGCCATGCAGCGGGCGGGGGACGGGCAGGTATACAGTGGTAAGTTTGCCTGGCCGGTACCGAAGTACAGCCGGGTGTCCTCGGACTACGGGATGCGGATACACCCCATCCTTCGGGTAAACCGGGTCCACGACGGTATCGACATTCCAGCACCGAACGGCACACCCGTGGTAGCCGCCCAGTCAGGCCGGGTGATTTATGTCGGGACCCTGCAGGGCTACGGCAACGTCGTGATGCTTGACCACGGGGGCGGGGTGACCACCCTTTACGCGCACCTCTCTTCTTCACTGGTTAAAGAGGGGCAAAACGTGGTTCAGGGCCAGAATATCGCACGCATGGGCAGTACCGGCTGGTCCACCGGACCACACCTGCATTTTACTGTTCGGGTGAACGGTAATCACGTCAACCCATGGGGGTATTTACGGTAGTCTGATGGGCAAAAACGGGTCTAACGGGTGAATCGGTACGTGCCGGAACCGTAAGGGGCGGAGTTAAGAACAAATTGGCATCGGGTTTTTAGGGGAGCCGCCTGCAAGGCGGCTTTATTGTGTAACGTTACCCGCCCCGCAGGGTGAATTGGGGCCAAGTTGTAATTTAAAAACGCCTATTATAGTATAATAGCGTATGCCCAGCGGGGGGCGTGTCTACTTACCAGAGAGTTTTAGGGAAAGCGGTGCTTTTGCTTGCGGAGAGACAATAGGACAAATTTCGTTTTGAAGAGCCTCGGTGTTTTGCTGATTACCATAATGTTTTCTTTTGTCGCCATGGCTATTACCAACTATAACAACGTCGGCAACCTGGTCACGGTGGCACGGCTGATTCAGGGCGAGTACCTGGAGCGGGTCGATGCCGGGGTCCTGATTGAAGGGGCGATCAAGGGGATGGTGGAGGCCCTGGACGATCCATACTCGTCCTACCTTGAGCCCGAAACCCTGAAGCGTTTTCACGACCAGATTGAGATGTCTTTCGGCGGCCTGGGCATCGTGGTCGGCTACCAGGGTGATAACCTGATGGTCAGGAAGGTCTTCGAGGACAGCCCCGCCGAGCAGGAGGGTATCCAGTCGGGAGACATCATCTTGGAGGTCGACGGTACCCCGACAGAGGGGATGGATCTGGAGACTGCGGTCGGCCTGATGCGGGGTGAGGTAGGGACCAAGGTGGAACTCGTCCTCAAACGCGAGGGAGAACCGGCGCCGCTTAGGATTATCGTTACCCGTGACACTATCTACACGCCCACGGTCGATGCTGAGATGCTGGAAGACGGTTTGGGGTACATCACGATTTACATGTTTGCCTACAATACCGGCAGTGAAACCACCTACGCCGTCAATTCACTGGAGGAACAAGGGATGACCTCCCTGATCCTGGATCTCCGGGGTAATCCGGGCGGGGAGCTGAACTCAGCCATAATCGTGGCCGATCTGTTCGTCGAGAACGGCCCGATTGTCCATATCGACCACCGGGCGGGTACCGATCAGACCCACTACGCAAACGGGAATGCGGTCGACGTACCCCTCGTCGTCCTAGTTGACGAGAACAGTGCCAGCGCGGCCGAGATTGTGGCCGGGGCGATCAAGGATACCGGCGTGGGTAAGCTGGTTGGTATGAAGACTTACGGCAAGGGGGTGGTGCAGGCCGTGTTCCCTCTCGCTGACGAATCGGGACTGAAATTGACCACGGCGCGTTACCTGACCCCTGCCCGGCACGACCTGAACCGGAGGGGTGTGGCCCCGGATGTGGTTGTCGAGCAGGGCCCTGATGCTGAAACCGATGTCCAGTTGGAGACCGCGATCTCGCTCCTGAAAGCGGGTAATGCGTAATGGAATCCATCTTCCCTTTCGGATGGGCGTTAACGGCCGTACTGGGTAGGATTTTCGAGGTCTTCATTAATCCGATATTCTGGTTGGTCGTAGTGCTGGTCGGCTTCCAGTACCGGCGCATTGCGGCCATGCGTAATGCCTTCCTGGGCTCCGGCAGCTCGTCCGTGATTGTGGAAACCTTGCAGGCCGTGGGCTTTGGCCTGTTGGGTGGGTTTATCGGCAGCTACCTGATCGTGTTTACCGGGCTGACCTTTCCCGGAACCGCAAATGCGATCATCTACCTCTTGGTTACCGCGGTCATCCTGATGCTGATTAATCCCCGGTTCCTGTGTTTTGCCTACGCCGGGGGTCTCCTGGCCACCCTGCACCTGCTTACCGGGTTCCCCGAGATCAGCGTCCCCCAGCTTATGGCGCTGGTGGCCATCCTACATTTTGTGGAGAGTGTCCTGATCGTGGCCAGCGGGCACCTTAACGCCGTCCCGGCCTATATCCGCCTGCCCCGCGGGCAGATTGTGGGCGGTTTCGCCCTGCAGAAGTTTTGGCCCCTCCCGTTGGTGATCCTGGTTGTGGAATCCGGCTTTGTGCCGGGCGCGATGGAGATGCCGGAGTGGTGGCCCCTGATTAAGCCCGAACTGGGCATTGAACTCGCCCTGATGCTATTTGTCCTGTATCCCGTGGTGGCCGGTCTTGGGTATGGCGATATGGCCACCACCCGTACGCCCCGGGAAAAGACGTGGGCGAGCGCGGTAAACCTGGCCGGGTACAGCCTGGTCCTCTACCTACTGGCCTATCTCGCCGCCTTCCAGCCGGTATTTGCCTGGGCGGCGGCCCTGTTTTCGCCGCTCGGTCACGAGTTGATCGTCTTCCTCAGCCGTAATGCGGAACTGAATGGGAAACCGATCTTTATACCCCGCTCCGACGGACTCCTGGTTCTCGATGTGCGCGAGCATTCGCCGGCCTGGACGGCCGGTTTGCGCAGTGGTGACCTGATTCGCGAGGTCAACGGGCTGCCTGTTCGTCTCAAGGGGGACCTCTATGCGCTAGTCGCCCGGGAGGGGGTACAGGAAGTCGGCTTCGTCAAGGACGGCCGTCATTACAGCCGCGAGTTGGTAAGTGTGCCGCCGGGGGGCACCCTCGGGGTGATCCCGGTTCCGGAGGGCGGCGAGGTCCACTACCTGGAGATGAAGCCAGCCTGGATCGCCCGCTGGCTCCGCGGGGTGGTTGACAAGAAAACCGTATCGTAACTATAATTAAGCGAAACAGGGTAGGCCTGTGGACGAAGTGGACAGGTGTGTTCAGCAGAAACGTTGGGTACAAAAGGGGGCTTTGTGACATGTGTGAAGCTAACGCTTACCTCCGGGACGGTGATCATGAAGAAATGATTCTGGAATCGGTTGACCGGATCCTCCCCCACGAGGACGGCCTCCTTCTGGAGGATATTTTCGGCCGGCGTAAGATCATCAAGGCCCGGATTAAGGAACTGGCCCTGGTGGAGCATAGAGTCATTCTCGAAAAGATTTAGTTACCTTTTCCCTGGTTCAATGTCAGCGGGAGCTCAGATCCCGCTGTTCTTCCCCCGACGATCTCCGGTTGCTGCCGGGATTTATTTTTTTGGAAAGGGATGTCGTAATGCTGGTAGACTGGAACCCGATCGCCTTTATGATCGGACCTCTGGCCGTACGGTGGTATGGGGTGGCCCTGGCCCTGGCCATTCTCCTTGGCATTCTCTACTTCCGGCGCGAGGGCGCCAGATTCGGCTGGGACGACGACTCTATGTTCAGCCTGGGACTCACGGCGGTTATCGGCGGGATCATCGGCGCCCGGCTGGTCTTCGTGGTGGCCAACTTCCCCCACTGGTTCTGGACCGACCCGTTACAGGTATTTAAGATCTACGAGGGTGGCCTGTCCTGGCACGGGGCCCTGCTAGGCGGGGTCCTGGTCGCACTGGTCTACCTGCGCCGTCAGCGGTTGATCGACTTCCACCGGGCCGCCGACCTGGCCGTACCAGGCCTGGCCATCGGATACCTGATGATCCGGTTTGCTAACATCGCGAACCAGGAGGTGCTCGGCCGCGTCACCGAACTCAGTTTTGACCGCTGGCCGGCCCAGCTCGTGGGAGCGGGCATCGCCCTGGTGCTCCTGGCCCGTCATTTTTACCTGGCACGTGATCCGAAGCCTGCGGGCTACCTGTTCTGGTCTTTCATCCTTTACCACCAGCTTCTGCGTGGTATAGTGGAAGAGACGGTGCGGGACAACGCGGTGATCATCCCGTTGTATGTGAACGAGGCCTGGGGTCTGGCTTCGCTGACCCTGACCCAGCTCTTTACTCCAGCCATCGTGCTCTTCGCCCTCTGGATGCTCCGCGGCCGCTGGCCGAAAAAAAAGTCGGAGGCCGGATGTCTGAGGTGAGATAGAGGTGATTTGTCATGTTTGAGGAGAGGCCAGCTCAGACGAGCCTCCAGGATATGGCCCAGCCCACGACCCTGGACGCCCTTCGGGAGAATATGGCCGGGTGTCGACGCTGTACCCTGGCCGAAGGCCGGAACAACATCGTATTCGGGGATGGGCACCTACGGGCCCGTTTGATGTTCATCGGTGAGGGTCCGGGAAGGGACGAAGATTTGCAGGGGCGGCCCTTTGTCGGTGCGGCCGGGCAGCTGCTGGACAAGATCATTGCCGCCGGTGGCTGGACCCGGGAAGAGGTCTACATCGCCAACATCGTAAAGTGCCGCCCGCCGGGGAACCGCGTCCCCAACCGGGACGAAGCCGAGGCCTGCCTGCCCTGGCTAAGGCGGCAGATCCAGCTGATTGCGCCTCAGTTGATCGTGCTTCTGGGCGCTACCGCCCTCCAGTTCACCATTGACCCGAAGGCCCGGATTACCGCCTATCGGGGACGCTGGATCGAGCGCGGCAGGATTAAGATCATGCCGACCTTCCACCCCGCCGCACTGCTTCGCGATCCGTCCAAGAAACGCCCGGTCTGGGAAGACATCCAGCTTGTCCGTGATGAATACCGGCGGCTCGAGGAAGGCCGGTGAACAGCCCCCCCGGCCACCAGGGATGATTACTCCCTTTGATCGGCTGTGCGCTTGGTGGTATCCGGTATCGCCCCGGCTTTGGAATTGTTTGAGTTCTCGTTAGTGGTGAGCGGCCTCAACGGCACATCCCATGCTGTAAGGCCGCATTTTTGCGCCTGCTTCAACAGGGCGATGTACTGGGCCAGGGCGCTATTGATGCGGTGAACGGCATACTCGACGAAGCCCTCTTCGGCAAAATCCAGTTGACGGACCGAGTGGTGCCATTCCCGGCGTGCTTTTTCAATCTCTTCAAGCAGTATTGGATCTTTGGCCTTGTCTATGGGAATCATTGCCATTCCTCCTTGCTCATTTAATTTATTCCAGCGACCGTCAAATAGAATCAACATTTTCACTGAGAGGCACGATATAAACAGGTCTACCTGATCGACCCGTTTGCGTGCTGTTTTAGCGGAGTTTAACGAGGAGGCAGATGGGAGTGCGCCTTTGCTTACGTCTTTTAGCGGCCGTGTTGGCCGTCCTGATAATTTCGACCGGTTGCGCCAACCGGGAGAAACAACGGCGTCCCGAGGAACAGCCCAAGATCGGGTTCAGCGTGGCGGACGAACGGCGCGATGGCAACCAGACTATCAAGAAGGTAGTAGAGGAACGGAGTAAGCGGGATGGAGTCCGGCTCACCTGGATGGATGCGCAGGGCGACCCGCTGAGACAGGAACGGGACGTTGACAGGATGATCGAACAGAAGATGGACGCCGTGGTCCTGCAGTTTGCCGATCCCCAGATGGGCCCCGGGCTGGCCCGGCGCTTAGCCATGAACCGGATCAAGGTGGTCGCCCTGGAAACGCTCCCGTCCGACGCGCCTGTAGACGGGTTTATTGCCTCCAACCACACGATGGCCGGGGAGCTTTCGGGCCGCTACATCCTTGAGAATGCACCTCCGGGCAGCCAGGGGCGGGTGCTGGTCCTCAGCGGTGATCCGAACGACCCCATGGCCCAAGCCATTATCGATTCCCTCCGGGAGACGCTCAAAGGTACAGGCTGGTCACTAGAAGTCGCCAACCACCCACGCAACGACCCAGCCCTGGCGGCCACCACCGTCGAAAAGGCATTGGCGGAAGGTGCTCCCGACGCGGTGCTGGCCACCGACAGCCGGATGATCGTGGCGGCCGTCGAGGGACTGCGTCCCCGGGGTCTGCTGCAGCGGGTCCTGACGGTGGGAGTGGGCGCCGACCGGACGGCAGCCGAAGCCCTGGTAATGGGTGAACACGACGCCGAGATCGACGTGATGCCTGAGATGCTCGGGCAGTTTGCCTACGAGGCGGCGGTCGGTCTGGCCCGGGAAGGGCGCTGGCAGTACGACTCCCAGACCAGGAACGGTACTTCCACGATACCGACCCGGATCACCCCGGTACGGCTGATCCAGGCGAATAATGCTTTTCTGCTCGAAGAGCGCTACGGTGACCTAACCCGGATGGCCCAGCAGAGGGGCCAGAAAGGTGGCGGAGGCGGGCAGGGGGGAGAGCAGCAGGACGGTGGCCAGGGTGGCGGCGGCGGCCAAGGTGGCGGTGGCGGTCAACAGGGTGGCGGCGGTCAGCAGCAGCAACAACCGATGACCAGACTGACCGTTACCACCCAGGACGGAAAAACGGTGGAGGTTGACATCCCGGGCGAAGTTCAGAGCATCGAGACGAAGCAGATGGGCGGCCAGCAGCAGGGCGGTGGCCAGGGTGGCGGCGGCAGCCAAGGCGGCCAGTAGCCACTGGCAGGGGCGCTTTCGTACCCGGTCATTTAAAAACTATCAATGAATCAGTTAGCTGGCCTCACCGTCGCTAAGAACGGTTGGCGAAGCTCCGCAAGTCGCCGGGTCTTAAAACCATCGAACAGAGAGCCAAATCCCAATATGGTATAATTGTTTCTGGAGGTGAGGAGCCTTGCCTACCTTTAAACTGGTTTCCGACTTTAAACCGCAGGGTGATCAGCCGAAGGCGATTGCCGGGCTGACCGAAGGGCTCCAGAAGGGCCTCCGGCACCAGACCCTGCTCGGGGTGACCGGCTCGGGTAAGACCTATACCATGGCCCAGGTCATCCAACAGGTCCAGCGTCCGACCCTGGTCATGGCGCCCAACAAGACCCTGGCCGCCCAGCTCTGCGGCGAGCTCAAGGAGTTTTTCCCGGAGAACGCGGTGGAGTACTTCGTCAGTTACTACGACTACTACCAGCCTGAGGCCTACATCGCGTCCTCGGACACCTATATTGAAAAGGATGCCTCGATCAACGAGGAGATCGACAAGCTGCGCCACTCGGCCACCTCGGCGCTTTTTGAGCGGCGGGACGTGATTATCGTGGCTTCGGTGTCCTGCATTTACGGCCTGGGTGACCCGGAAGAATACCGGACACTCGTGGTTTCCCTGCGCCGGGGTAACACTTACGACCGTGACCAAATCATCCGTAAGCTGGTCGCCATTCAGTACGAGCGCAACGACCTCAACTTCACACGCGGCAAGTTCCGTGTACGGGGCGACGTGCTGGAGATCTTCCCGGCGGCCTCGGCCGAGAAGGCCCTCCGGGTGGAGTTCTTCGGTGACGAACTGGAACGGATTGTGGAGTTTGACGCCCTGACCGGCGAGGTGATCGGGGACCGCTACCATGTCTCGATTTTCCCGGCGAGCCACTATGCCACCTCGGCTGAGCGGATCGAACAGGCAGTTAGAGCCATCGAGGCCGAGTTGGAGGAGCGCCTGGCGGAACTACGGACGCAGAACAAGCTCCTGGAGGCCCAGCGCCTGGAGCAGCGCACCAATTACGACCTGGAGATGCTGCGCGAGATGGGCTTCTGTAAGGGCATTGAAAACTACTCACGGCACATCACGGGCCGGGCTCCCGGCGAAAAGCCTTACACCCTGCTGGACTACTTTCCCAAGGACATGCTGGTGTTTATCGATGAGTCGCATCTCACCGTGCCCCAGATTGGGGGCATGTACGAGGGCGACCGCTCGCGCAAGGGAGCGTTGGTGGAACACGGTTTCCGCCTGCCCTCGGCCTTCGACAACCGGCCCCTCACCTTCAGTGAGTTTACCGCCTATGTAAAGCAGGCGGTGTACATTTCGGCCACGCCCGGCCCGTATGAACTGAAGCACAGCAAGCGCGTGGTGGAGCAGATCGTTAGGCCTACCGGCCTGATCGACCCGCAGATGGTGGTCCGACCGGTGCGCGGGCAGATCGACGACCTGCTCGGGGAGATCCGCACAAGGATGGAGCGGAACGAGCGGGTGCTGGTCACCACCCTGACCAAGCGGATGTCCGAGGACCTGTCAGACTACTTCAAGGAAGTCGGGATCAAGGTTCGCTACCTGCATTCCGATATCAAAACCCTGGAACGTATGGAAATCCTGCGCGACCTCCGCCTTGGAACTTTCGACGTCTTGGTGGGAATCAACCTGCTCCGGGAAGGACTCGACCTGCCCGAGGTCAGCCTGGTGGTGATACTGGACGCCGACAAGGAGGGATTCCTCCGCTCCGAACGCTCGCTCATCCAGACCGCCGGCCGGGCGGCACGTAACATAAACGGTCAGGTAATAATGTATGCGGACAACATCACCGGCTCCATGCGCCGGGCCCTGGACGAGACCGAACGGCGGCGCTGGCTCCAGATTGAGTACAACCGGGTACACGACATCACGCCTCAGACCGTTCAGAAGGCGGTCCGCGCCGTCATTGAGGCTACCCGTGCCGCCGAGGAGCCTGAGCGCTATACCGTGACCGGGGGTAAGGAGATGAGCAAGCGGGAGATCCAGAAGCTGATCACCAGGCTGGAGAAGGATATGCGGGAGGCGGCACGGCACCTTGAATTTGAACGGGCGGCACAGCTGCGCGATGCCCTGATTGAACTACGCCTCCAACAGCAACCGGCGGGAAGGCGCCTACGCCCGGCCGTCGGTGAATACGGGGAAGAGTAACGGCGGTATCCCGGAAGGCCGAAAGACGAACAATAGGAATAACTGTAAACGGAGGCATATAACCCAACTGATGAAGGACAGAATCATCATCCGGGGCGCCCGGGTGCACAACCTCAAGAATATCGACGTCGAGATCCCGCGCGACAAGCTGGTTGTCCTGACCGGCCTGTCCGGCTCGGGGAAGTCGTCCCTGGCTTTTGACACCATTTACGCCGAGGGTCAGCGCCGCTATGTGGAGTCGCTCTCGGCTTATGCCCGCCAGTTCCTGGGGCAGATGAACAAGCCCGACGTGGACTACATCGAGGGCCTGTCGCCGGCGATCTCCATCGACCAGAAAACCCGGTCGCACAACCCACGCTCCACCGTAGGCACGGTGACCGAAATCTACGACTACCTGCGCCTGCTCTTCGCGCGTATCGGCCGGCCGCACTGTCCCGATTGCGGCCATCCGATCAGCGGCCAGACCGTCGAGCAGATGGTGGACCAGGTCCTGGAGATGCCCGAGGGGACGAAGCTCCAGGTCCTCGCCCCCGTGGTACGCGGGAAAAAGGGCGAGCACGTGAAGATCATCGAGGAAGCCCGCCGGGACGGATTCGTGCGCGTGCGCGTGGACGGGGAAATCCGTGAGACCGGCGAGGAGATCAGCCTTGATAAGAACAAGAAGCACAACATCGAGATTGTTATCGATCGGCTGGTGGTCCGCGACGGCATCCGCTCGCGTCTGGCTGATTCCCTGGAAACAGCGGTCAAACAGACTGGCGGGCTGGTTGTGGTCAACATCCTGGACGATCGGGACCTGGTTTTTAGCCAGAACTTCGCCTGTGTGGACTGCGGTTTCAGCTTCAGCGAGTTGACCCCCCGGCTGTTCTCCTTCAACAGCCCGTTCGGGGCCTGCCCCATATGTACGGGGCTCGGTTACAAGATGGACGTGGACGTGGACCTGGTCATCCCGGACCGTTCCAAGACCCTGTACGAGGGGGCGGTCGCGGGCTGGTCCTGGTGGACTGGCGGATACCACGTCCTGGAGGGCCTGGCCGCCCACTACGGTTTCGACGTCAAGACCTCGGTGTACAGGCTCGATCCGGAGCACCTGGACATCATCCTCTACGGCACCGGCGATACCAAGGTTTCTTTTAAATACCGGGACACCTACGGTAACACCCGGCGGTACACGGCGCCCTTTGAGGGTGTGATCAACAAGCTGGCCCGGCACTACCGGGAGAGCACCTCTGAACACGTCCGCGACGAAATCGAGCAGATGATGCGGGAGCGGCCCTGCGCGGCCTGCGAGGGCGCCCGCCTGAAGCCCGAGGCCTTAGCGGTAAAGGTGGGGGGGCTGTCCATCGCCGATGTCTCTCGGATGACCATCCTGGAGGCCACCCGCTACTTTGAAGGCCTGGAACTCACCGCCCGGGAGGAACTGATCGGGCGGCGTATCCTAAAGGAGATCCGGGAACGGATCGGGTTTCTGATTAACGTGGGCCTGGACTACCTGACCCTGGACCGTAAGGCTGGGACCCTTTCCGGCGGTGAGGCGCAGCGCATCCGTCTGGCTACCCAGATCGGTTCCGGCCTGATGGGCGTACTCTACATCCTGGACGAGCCCAGCATCGGACTGCATCCCCGTGACAACACGCGCTTGCTGGAGACGCTAAAGCGGTTGCGCGACCTGGGCAACACCCTGATTATCGTCGAACACGACGAGGAGACGATGCGCGAGGCCGATCACATCATCGATATCGGCCCGGGCGCCGGGGTTAACGGCGGGGAAGTGGTGGCCACTGGTACTCTGCAGGACATCATCCGAACCCCAGCCTCCCTGACCGGCCAGTACCTGGGGGGGCGCCGGTCGATCGAGGTTCCGCCGGTGCGCCGTAAACCTGACGGGCGTTGGGTCGAGGTAGTGGGCGCCCGTGAGCACAACCTGTGTGACCTACGGGTCGGTTTCCCGCTGGGGGTGTTCACCAGCGTGACCGGGGTCTCCGGTTCCGGCAAGAGCACCCTAGTGAACGAAATCCTGTACAAGGGCCTCGCCCAGCGCCTGACCCTTACCCGCCTGGTCCCGGGCCATCACGATACTATTAACGGTGTCGAACACCTGGACAAGGTGATCAATATCGACCAGTCGCCCATCGGGCGGACCCCCCGTTCCAACCCGGCCACTTATACCGGGTTGTTCACGAGCATCCGTGAGCTGTTCGCCCTGACCCCGGAGGCCCGGGGCCGCGGTTACAAGCCGGGTCGCTTCAGCTTCAACGTGCGGGGCGGACGCTGCGAGGCCTGCCAGGGAGACGGGATCATTAAGATTGAGATGCACTTTTTGCCCGACGTATATATCCCCTGCGAGGTGTGCAAGGGCCGGCGCTATAACCGGGAGACCCTGGACGTGCATTACAAGGGAAAGACGATCGCCGACGTGCTGGAGATGACCGTGGACGAGGCGGTAGAGTTCTTCGCTCCGATCCCAAAAATTCACCGCCGCCTCCGCACCCTGCAGGACGTGGGCCTGGGGTACATCCGGCTGGGCCAGCCGGCCACCACGCTGTCCGGCGGTGAGGCGCAGCGGGTCAAGCTGTCGACCGAGCTCTCCAAGCGGGCGACCGGCAAGACCCTGTACATCCTGGACGAGCCGACCACCGGTCTGCACTTCGCGGACATCGCCAAGCTTCTGAACGTCCTGCACCGCCTGGTGGACGCCGGCAACACCGTGGTCGTCATCGAGCACAACGTGGACGTGATCAAGACGGCCGACTACCTGATCGACCTGGGACCGGAGGGCGGCGACCGCGGCGGGACGGTCGTGGCCACCGGCACCCCTGAGGAAGTGGCGGCGGACAGGCAGTCTTACACCGGCCGTTTTCTGGTCAAGATCCTTGGTAGACCGGCGGTGCGGGCTACGGCGAGGTAAACGCTTTGGAGGGTGACGGATGAACCTGGCGGAGAAGGCGGCAATGTTTCCGGACAAACCGGGTGTGTATCTCTTCCGCGGTGAGCGCGGGGAGGTGCTCTATGTTGGCAAGGCTGTGTCCCTGCGTAGCCGGGTGCGGTCTTACTTTACCGGTGCCCAGACCAACAAGGTCCAGGCGCTGGTTCGCCGTGCCGCCGACATCGAGTTCATCGTGACCGGTTCGGAAGTTGAGGCCCTGATCCTGGAGTCCAACCTGATCAAGGAACACCGTCCGCGCTATAACGTCCTGCTCAAGGACGATAAGAGCTACCCCTACATCAAGGTGACCGTGCAGGAGATCTATCCACGCGTCTTTATGACTCGTACCCAACCGCGGGACGGTTCGCGCTACTTCGGGCCATATCCCGGTGCCGGTGCGGTGCACGAGACTCTGCGCCTGCTTAAGAAGCTCTTTCCCCTGCGCACCTGCCGCCAGACCCGCTTCCGAAACCACCGCCCCTGTCTGAACCAGCACATCGGCCGCTGCCTCGGCCCCTGTAGCGGGGATGTGGATCCAGAGCAATACGCGGCCATGGTCCGGGAGGTACTGCTCTTCCTGGAAGGACGCCACGCCGAACTGGTGCGCAGCCTGACCCGTAAGATGGAGCAGGCCGCAGCCGAACTGAACTTTGAACGGGCTGCCGAACTAAGAGACCAACTGCAGGCGATCGAACAGGTAGTGGCTAAACAGAACATCGTGTCCCAGCGACTTGAAAACCAGGATGTGATCGCGCTCGCCCGGGACGGGAACCGCGGCCGGGCCGTGGTTTTGGAGATTCGCGGCGGGAAACTGCTTGGACACCAGAGCCTGAATCTGAAGGGCATCGAGGAGCGTTCCGACGCCGAGGTGCTTGCCGCCTTCATCAAACAGTACTACCGCGAAAGCGGGTTTATCCCGCCGGAGTTGCTGCTGGCCGTGTCGCTAGGCGAAGAGCAGGCCCTGATCGGGGAGTGGCTGAGCATTCGCCGCCAATCCCGAGTCCGGGTACAAGTCCCGCAACGGGGCCGTAAGCGGGATTTGGTGCGCATGGCCGAGAAAAACGCCTCCCTGGCCCGCGAGCAGATGCAGTTTGAACATAATGCCGATGAGGCTCTGGCCGACCTGACTGAACGGCTTGGCCTGGCCGAAACCCCGGTACGGCTGGAGGCCTTTGATATCTCCAACATCCAGGGCACCCAGACCGTTGGCGCTATGGTTGTCTTCATGGACGGCAAGCCTGCTCCGGCTGAGTACCGCCGCTTCAAGGTGCAAGCAGAGCGGGGACCAGATGACTATGCATCGATGAAAGAGGTCGTGACCCGCCGGTTTACGCGGGCACGGGAAGAGCAGGCCCTGATCAATTCTGGTCAGCTGTCCTCAAAAGAAGCGAAGTTTAACGTTCTGCCGGATTTGGTGCTGATCGACGGAGGCAAGGGCCAGCTTGGAGTGGCCCACCGGGCAATGAGTGATCTAGGTTTTATTGAAATCCCGGTTTACGGTTTAGCCAAGGAAGAGGAACTGGTCTTCGCCCCCGGCCGGAAGGAGCCCTTGCCGGTGCCGACGGATTCTGAGGCCGGATACTTGCTGCAGCGCCTGAGGGACGAGGCCCACCGCTTCGCCGTGACCTACCACCGCCTGCGCCGCACCAAAGAGGGCCTCCGCTCCCTGCTGGACGAGATCGAGGGGATCGGCCCGCGCCGCCGCCGGGCGCTCTTGATGGCCTATCCATCGCTGGACGCATTGCGTGCGGCATCGGTTGAGGAACTGAGTCACAAACCGTCAATGAATACCAAAGCCGCACAAGCCGTGTACGAGTTTTTCCATCAGAAATAGGGGTCAGGTCCTCGGATTTTCGGATTCCGGCGACCCTGGAGCTGACGTGCGCAGCCCTGGTGTTCAGTAGCCGTTGCTCATTCCATCGTGGTTATGATTTACCATATGTTAAAGACACAGCGACCGTATGAAGACCTAGGTGCCGACTACTTTGATAAGCGCAGCCAAGATGCAGTTGTTAAGCAGGCTGTAAAGAGGCTGGAGAAGCTCGGCTACACCGTGACACTTGATTGTACTTAAGTCGGATGTTAAACGTTAACGATCACTAAGCTTACCATTAGTCTGTTTGGTCAGTTCACAATGAGCAGGCCAGCACGGGCCGCGCTGTTATTGGGGGCCTCGGGTGGCGTTAGGTTGGTGTTTTTGTGTCACTAAAGCTGCAGTTGCGGTTATTTTCAGACCTTTTACTCCGAAATGGGCGGACGTTTTGGGCCGAAATACGTAATCCGAGGGCCTGACCCCTATGAATAGAATTGATGCAGAGCTGTCAGGATATAATTATCATTACAAAAACAATGCGGCGGGGAGGTTGTACTATGAGTTGTCCCAGTCTGAAGCACCGTTTTGAGGAAGAGCACCGTAAGGGCATTAGTTTCGAAAGGGCGGTAGAGATTCACCAGGATGTTGAAGGTTCGGTGGCCGCGCACCGCGCCGAGCTACAAGAACTTAAGAATCAGGGGGGTGAAAAGGAGCGTATTGACCACTTGCAGGAACACATCCGGGAAGGTGAAGAGCTGCTCCAGGAAATCAGAAGCATGAAACTGCATTAGTTTGTGACAACTTGAAACCGTTACTAACTTCAGGGTTATAACCCGGGCGGATAGAGTTTATAATTGCCACAAACATGGTGGCCGAAGCCGCCGAAACCCTGTTGACTCTGGTTTGAAAACGTGCCACGGAGGTACAAGCCTGGCCAAAAGGCGGGCCCTTCGTGGTTTTTGTTTTGATGCATAGTCGTTTTAGCGTGTGGTGTTGCCGCTCGTGAATTATGGTGTCAGAACTCTCACCGCCACTGACGTGACTGGTTCATTTTAGTTAGGAATATTTTACATACCCCCGGTAGGGATGGGCGGGCGATATTTTATGAAAACCGCTGCATTCGATCATAGCTTTCATCTCTGGATGCCTCGATAGGGTTAATCCACGTGAAACACTTTCCGCTGGTCGTATTCGGCCTTTTTCCCTTCGTTCCACTGGCTGACCGGGCGGTAATAACCTACGATGCGCGAATAGATCTCGGTCGTGCTGCCGCAACTGGGGCATTGCTGGTGTTCGCCGCTGATGTACCCGTGGCTGCCGCACACCGAGTAAGTCGGCGTCACCGAAATATAGGGCAGGCGGTAGCTGTTAGTTACTTTCTTGACGAGCGCGGCGCAACCTTCCGGATCGGGCAAGGCCTCGCCCAGGAAGATATGGGCGACCGTTCCGCCTGTGTACAGCGTCTGCAGCGGTTCCTGGTGTTCGAGCATGGCAAAAACATCGTCAGTTTCGTAAACCGGCAACTGGGTAGAGTTTGTGTAGTACGGCGCCGCGCCTTTCCTCCATTCGTCTTCGTTCGCGACAAGGATGCCCGGAAATTCCTTCTTGTCAATACGGGCCAGACGGTGGGAACAACCCTCGGCAGGTGTCGCTTCCAGGTTATAAAGAATGCCCGTGCGTTCCTGGACACCCACTAGAAATTCCCGCATGAAAGTAAGGATACGCCTTGCGAAATCTCTGCCTTCCGGCTCATAAATGCTTTTGTGATGGAGGTTTTGTGCTGCTTCGGCGGCTCCCACCAACCCGATGGTGGCAAAATGGTTGGTCCAGTAACTCCCCGTTCTCTCTTTAACTCCCCGCAGGTAGTGGCGCGAGTAGGGATAGAGCCCGTTGCCGGTCAGCCTTTCCAGGACGCGGCGTTTGATTTCCAGGGAGGTGACGGCGATAGAAGCCAGATGCGCCAAACGGGTGAAAAAGTCCTGTTCGTCCTGTGCCAGGTAAGCTAAACGCGGAAGGTTCAGTGTTACCACCCCGATGGAACCGGTCAAGGGGCTGGCGCCGAACAGTCCTCCACCCCGCTTTAAAAGCTCTTTGTTGTCGATGCGCAGGCGGCAGCACATGGACCGCACGTCTTCCGGTTGGAGATCGGAATTGATGAAGTTGGCGAAGTAAGGCGTCCCGTATTTCGCCGTAACGGCAAAGAGCTTTTGTGCTACAGGACCTCCCCAGGCGAATTCCGGCGAAACATTGTAAGTTGGGATAGGAAAGGCAAACCCTCGCCCGCAGGCGTCGCCCTCCACCAGGACGTCGGCGAACGCCTCATTGATCGTATTCACTTCTTCCTGATAGTCACCGTAACAGGTATTCAGTTCCCGGCCGCCCACCACGGCGGGTTCGCCTTGCATAAAACCGGGGATGTCCAGATCCATGGTAATGTTGGTGAACGGTGTCTGGTAGCCCGTCCGGGTGGGCACGTTCAGATTGAAAACAAACTCCTGGATGGCCTGCTTCACTTCCTTGTAGCTTAGGTTATCGGCGCGGACGAAGGGGGCGAGAAGCGTATCGACGTTGGAAAAAGCCTGGGCGCCCGCTGCTTCGCCCTGCAGGGTATAAAGGAAGTTGACCATTTGGCCCAGGGCCGAGCGGAAGTGTTTGGGCGGTCCGGACGATACCTGGTTGGGCACCCCGCCGAAACCTTCTTCCAGGAGCTGTTTAAGATCCCACCCTACGCAATACACACTCAGGTAACCAAGATCATGGATATGAAAAACGCCTTCAAGGTGCGCCCGCCGCACCTCGGGAGGGTAGATGCGTTCCAGCCAGAAGTGGGCGGCCGCGGTGTTCGAAAGGTAGCTGTTTAATCCCTGTAGGGAAAACGAGGAGTTGGCGTTTTCGGCTACGCGCCAATCCGCCTGGTTGAGATAGGATTCCACCAGGTCACAGCTTACCAGGGACTTCATTTCACGCAGCTGGCGATGCTGTTCGCGATACAATATATAGGCCTTGGCGGTCTGATGATAGCCAAGTTCCATGAGGCTTCTCTCCACGAGGTCCTGTACTTCTTCAACGGTGGGAATAGCAATACCCCGGTTTTCCAGAGCTTCAATAACGCGCTGCGTTACCGCCGGGGCGGCGTCAGTGTCCGCCCACCGGGCTTCTCCCGTAGCCTTGAAAGCCTGTGCGATGGCGTTGGTAATGCGCATACTTTTGAAAGCTATGGTGCGCCCATCGCGTTTTGTGATCGATGTAATCATGGCTGCCTCCTTAATATAGGCATAAATCCAGGCATGTCCTGTTCAAATGTCTTAAGGGTAACTACTCCACCAGCATCCATAACCATCTCCTGTTGCAAAATGAAAAAGACCCTACCCCGGTTAACTTGGGGAGGGTCCCAGCATGCAAAATCCCAGCATCTCCTGCCGTCTGCGCACGCACATTAAAGGCAGGCGCACCGGTAGAGCCCTTGATTTCGAACACGCTGCTCCCCGCCTCTCGACCGGAGGCAGATAAGGAGCGCTAACAAGCAGGCAGGTCTCCTGGCTCGCGGTCATTGTCGCCGTACCCGCCTTCCCGGGTTACCGGTGGCGTCCTGGGGGGCGACTCATCGCTTACAGTAGCGGGACTGCTCAGGAATTGCACCTGATTCCCTATTATCCCCTGGTTAGGGGCACCTGCTTATCCTTTATGTGCTAAGAGCCATTCTAGCATGGGCGCCGATGGCCGTCAACAACTCCATGGAAACCGTCGTCCCGGAGAATATGTCCGTAACCGATAGCTACCTTTCGACCGATAGCGGCCATTTCCCGCTCCCACCAGGCGAACGATGCCGCGCCTTCCCCCGCAGGCCGGCCCCGACCGGGGTAAATGTCGTAATGCTGCCGGTACGGGGCTGGGGTGAGGTCCGGCATGACGACGTTCGCGCCCGCCTGGAGGGCCCGCCGTCGCCCGGCCGGGTCGAGGGTGGCCACCGCGGTGGTGGCCGGCAAGTGGGTGTGAGGCAGCAGGAGGCGGGTAATCGCCAGGACCTTCAATGTCATTTCCAGGGAACCGGCCGGGGAGGTTGCCAGAGGGGTGTCCGGATGGGGGATAAAGGGACCGATCCCGGCCATTTCAACGCAGAGGTCTTTAAGCAAAAGGATATCAGAAACCAGTGTTTCCACGGTCTGGCCGGGGAGGCCGATCATATTCCCGGCTCCCACTTGATAACCCAGTTCTTCGAGCCAACGCAGTTCCTGGAGACGTCTTTCAAGGGTGGTGCCGGGGCGCAGGCGCGCAAACAGCGCCGGATCGGCCGTCTCGTGCTTTAGAAGGTAGCGGTTCGCTCCCGCGTCACGCAGTCGTCGATAGTCGTCCCTGGAGCGGTCACCGAGGGAGAGGGTTACGGCCACGTCCAACTTTTCTTTTATCCGCTGGATCAACCCGGCGAGGTCATCTACGGTGTAAGCCGGGTCCTCGCCGGACTGCAGTACGATGCTCCAGTATCCCTCGTCACGTGCCTGCCGGGCGGCGGCCAGGATTTCCTCCGGGGCCATCCGGTAACGGGTAAGAAGACGGTTATCCCGTCGCAGACCGCAGTAGAGGCAATTCCTAACGCAGTAGTTTGAGAACTCGATAATCGCGCGTAGGTGCACCTCTTCTCCCAGGTGCTCGGCTCGCACTTGGTCGGCCGCCCGGTACAGGGCTTTGGCTTGTTCTCCTTCGGTCTGGAGGAGTGCGTCTATTTCTTCCCTGGTCAAGGTATGGGTATTGACAGCTCTGATCAGGGTAACGGCAAGTTCAACGGGCATACCGGCATCACTCCCGCATGCGGGTCATGGAACGTAACAGGAGGACATCCTCGTCGCCCGCCTCCGTTCCCTCATCCAGAACGGCCAGGGCCGCCGGGAACGGTGATAAAGCCCGGCGAAGGACCCCGTGCATGTGGGCCAGTAGGACCCCGTAGTTGACGATGGGCACCCCCGCCTCCTGCGCCTGCATCAGGCGACAGAGCATTTCCCGGCGGTTCAGCATACAGGCCCCACAGTGCACGATAAGTTTATAATCCTTCAGGTTGTCCGGCAGCCCGCCGCCTCCGCTGGCGATATCGAAATGCAGGTCGCCGCCCACTGTCTGCCTGAGCCAGCGGGGGATTTTCACCCGTCCGATATCGTCTTCGACGGCGTGATGTGTACAGGCTTCGGCGACAAGTACCCTGTCCCCCCGCTGCAGCCCATTGACGGACCTTGCTCCGGCGACCAAGGTATTGAGGTCCCCCTTGTAGCGCGCGAAAAGGATGGAAAAAGAGGTGAACAATACATCGGGCGGCGTGTCCGCGATGGCCTTTAGATAGGCGGAGGCATCGGTGATGACCAGCTTCGGGCGGGTTACCATGCTGTTAAAGGCGTGGCGGAGCTCTCGTTCCTTGACCATTACGGCGACCGCATCGTGTTCAAGAATGTCACGGATAACCTGCTGCTGCGGCAGGATGAGCCGCCCCTTCGGCGCGGCCTTGTCGATGGGAATTACCAGGACCACGCTATCCCCCGGCGCGATGAGGTCGCCGGCGATGGTGGAAACCGTCCAGTCCTTGGGCGCATGTCGAACGATCAACTGCTTGAGCTGATCAATGCCGTGGCGGGTAAGGGCGCTTACGGTCGTCCACGGGGCTGGTAGGGTGGCCGGCCAGACTGAATTGGTGGCCTCCGCGTAAAGGTCAATTTTATTGAGCACCCCAATAACGGGGATGTTTCTTTCTTGAGCTCTGGCAACTACGTCTTGCTCACACTTGCCGAAACCCTGGGCCGGGTCGACGACCAGGAGGATCAGGTCGGTTTTCCGTAGCACCTCCAGGCTCTTCTTAATCCTTAGAGCGCCCAGTTCGCCCGTGTCGTCAAGGCCCGCCGTGTCAATGAGCATTACCGCGCCGAGAGGCAGGATCTCCATGGCTTTCGCCACCGGGTCGGTCGTGGTGCCGGGAACATCGGCCACGATGGCGACCTCCTGGTTGGCCAGTGCGTTGATCAGGCTCGACTTGCCAACGTTGCGCCGCCCGAAAAGGGCGATCTGTAGGCGCTGGCCACGTGGTGTGGTGTTCAAGCTGCTCATTTTTGATCCCCCTTACATTTTGAGGTCGCGTTCCCCGGCCGCCACCCGCTGCAGCAGCGCCTGTAACCGCCCGGCCTGTTGGGGCATTTGCCGCCCGAACTCTTCGGTGTACTGCCGGATGATGTCTTCCCCGGCGGACCGTCTTTCGGGCGCGGCGTAGTCCAGCAGGTACTCTTTGAAAGTGAGCACCGCGTTCGGGATGCAGAAATATTTCACCAGGCCCTTCTTGGCCAAGGCCATGAAATTACACCCGGTGCGGGCGGCACGGTAACAGGAGGTACAAAAAGAAGGGAGGTAGCCGTCCTGGCAGAGTTCGTAAATGAATTCATCCAGGGAGCGGGTATCCCCCAACTGGAATTGCTCGCGGTCCGGGATGTGTTCTTGTTCCATCTCCGCGTAGCCGCCCACGGCGATCCGTGACCCGGCGTCGACCTGCGAGACGCCCAGCGGGATGGCCTCGCGCCGGAAATGGGGCCGTTCGCGACAGGTGAGGATCATGCCGGTGTAAGGCACCGCGCAGCGCAGTACGGCGACCGCTTTTTTGAAGTCTTCATCGCTAACCAGGTAAGGAGAGTTGGTGGTAAGCGGGGTATTCAAAGCCGGCTCCAACCGGGGGAAGGAGATGGTGTGTGGGCCCACGCCGAACTCCCGCTCCAGGTCCAGGGCATGGCAGAGAAGCCCCAACACCTCAAACCGCCAGTCGTAGAGCCCGAAGAGAGCGCCGATGGCCACGTCGTCGATCCCCGCTTCCTGCGCCCGGTGCAGGGCGAATAGCCGCCAGAGGTATGAGCCCTTGAGGGTGTTCAACGGGTGCATTCTCCGATAGGTATCGTAGTGGTACGTCTCCTGAAACACCTGATAGGTACCAATGCCGACGTCTTTCAACCGCCGGTATTCTTCCACGGTTAAGGGCGCGGCGTTGACGTTGACCCTTCTGATCTCACCCCTGCCGTTTTTGCTGGCGTAAATCTTCTCGATCGTTCGGCACATAAAGTCAACGTCGCTCGCCGGGTGTTCACTATAAACCACGATCAGGCGCTTGTGCCCCTTCGATGTCAGAACCCTCACTTCTTCCTCCAGTTCGGCCATCGAAAGAGTTTTCTTGGCAACTTGGTCATTGGTCTGGCGGAAGCCGCAGTAAGTGCAGTTGTTTACGCATGGACTGGAAATGTACAGGGGGGCGAACAGGACGATGCGATTCCCATAAATCTCCTGCTTGATCCAGTTCGCTGCTTGAAAGATCTCCGCCCAGAGTTCCGTGTCCCGGTTGTTCAGCAATACGGCTGCGTCTTCCGGGCTAAGCCCATGAAACTCTCTGGCCTTGCTTAGAACCTCTTCCACTTCCAGCCTCTCGGGATTAGCCTTGCGTTTCAGGACAGCCTGGAGTTCCTCCTCGCTAATAAAGTTGCTTCTCTTTTCAGAGGCCTCATAGGCCACAATCTGTGCCAGGCGCCGCTCCCGCCAGGCCTGTTCCGCTACGGTCGACATGAGAAAACCCCCTTAAAATAACAGCATTAACAGCCGGTCTTTAATGGTTTATGAACACCGCTTTCAGTATCTACTTATCGCCCTCCCCCTCTCGGCTTGAAGTAGCGCGCCCCGGCTACGCCGGGGGTGGTGAGTTCCTCGGGGCGCAAGATGGCGTCCACTTCTTCACGGGTGAAAAATCCCTCCTCGACCAAGACCTCGGCCACCGGTCTCTGCATGTTCACCGCTCGCAGGACCATCTCGGCGGCTCTTTCATAGCCGAGATAGGGCACAAAGGCTGTAATCACGCCCTGGCTGGCGTCCAGAAGCCGGCGGCAGCGCCCGGCGTCGGCCTGAACGCCCCGAACGCACTTGACGGCCAGGATCTGGACAGCGCCGGTGAGGATGGTGAAGGACTGCAGGAGATTATGAGCGATGAGGGGTAGAAAGGCGTTGAGTTCGAGTTGGCCGGACGCGGCGGCAAGGCTGACAGCCAGGTCGTTGGCCATCGTCTGGTAGGCCGCCTGCGTGACCATTTCCGGGATGACCGGATTGAACTTGCCCGGCATTATGGACGAACCGGCCTGTACGGGCGGGAGCTTAATCTCGCCCAGCCCCGCCCGGGGACCCGACGCGAGCAGGCGCAGGTCTCCGGCGATCTTCGCCAGATTAACCGATGCGGCCTTCAAAAACCCCGACACTTCCACAAATACGTCGGCGTTTTGCGTGGCCTCGAAGGTATTCTCGGCACGTGCCAGGCCAAACCCGGTCAACTCGCGGAGGATCTCAATGACACGGTATGTATAGCGCCGGCCGGCGTTCAGCCCCGTGCCCACGGCCGTGCCGCCCAGATTGACCTGCCGCAGCCGCTCTTCCGCTTTATAAAGCCGCCACCAGTCGCGGGCTATGGCCTCCGCCCAGGCGCCGAACTCCTGCCCCAGGGTAACCGGCACGGCCTCCTGCAGCTCGGTGCGCCCGATTTTGAGGATCGCGGCAAATTCTTTCTCTTTGGCCTGCAGCGCTCCCTGCAGCTCCGCCATGGCCTGCGCCAGTCCCCGCCCCTGTTGGATGGCGGCGACCCGCAGGGCGGTAGGATAGACATCGTTCGTGGACTGCCCCAGGTTGACGTGGTCGAGGGGATGAATGACCCTGTAATCTCCCTTTTCCCCGCCAAGAAGCTCAATGGCCCGGTTGGCAAGAACCTCGTTTACGTTCATGTTGGTTGAAGTACCGGCACCGCCCTGGAGGGCGTCGACGATGATCTGGTCGCGCCACCGGCCTTCGGCCAATTCTTCTGCTGCCCGCATGATGGCCGCCCCCCGGCGGTCATCCAATAGCCCGGCCTCGACATTGGCCATCGCCGCCGCTTTCTTCACCAGGGCCAGCGCCCGGATAAGTCCTGGGTGGACCGCCGTCCCGGAGACGGCAAAGTTTTCCCGTGCCCTGAAGGTGTGAACACCATAGTAGGCATCCCGGGGTACAGCTACTTCACCCAGTGCGTCTTTCTCGATCCGAGTGTCAGGGGAATCCGTTATGCTGTTTTCCAAGGTCAGGTGCGCCTCCCGGTGAAAGCGCTTTTTACCTTCACGCCCGGTAAGGCCCCGAGCTTACCCGTCAACGCGCCGACAGCGTCGGTACTCCCGTCAACGATCAGGGCGATCACCGAAAAGCCTTTCTCACGGTAGGGGATACCCATGCGACCGACGATAATGTCGGCATGTACACACAGGATTTCGTTGACCCTGGACGCCATTTCCTGCCGGTTTTCCACTACAATGCCCAGAACACCGATCCGAGTCTCCATCAACATCCCTCCCTAAAAAAGTCAAGGCCCACCGGTAGCAAGGGTGGGCCCGCTATCCCTTGCCTTCAGGTTTAACCCTCCACGCAGGACATCAGTATGCGTATGCAAAAAAGGCCACAACGAGTATCTGGACCTCATCACCCGGTACCTCAAGGATACCGACACTATGCGGGAGTACCTCCGAAAACGAGGAGTGCAACTGCCTACTAAAATTGCATATAGCGGTTGACAGGGTTCTATCAACCCATCGGCGCGGCAGACATGCCGGGCGTACATCGAGTAGAGTAACGCCGCAGTAATTGCTTGCGGCGTTATCCCTTCCACAGAACCGTACGTACGGGCCTCGTATACCCGGCGTTCGACAGTTCATAGGTATTTAGGAGCACATTTTACCCCTTTTTAGAAACAAGAATCCAGCAAATATCAAGGCTTTCCGGGTTTGAGGCGCCGCGGCTACTCCAAGGACTCCCGGTCGGACCTACCCCGGGTGATTATTGGTCTTGCGGTGACCCGGAACAACATCATACCGAACTACGGGACCGCGGTTCACATAAGTGGTGTGAAGCAACTGTTTCGCAAGTGCGCTATACGGCTCTCCCAAGAAATTCTGGTAGAGCGCCAGAACCTCGGAATTCTCATACGATGCGCGCTGAATCTCGGCTGCGTCTTTAACATAGAGAGCATCGATCCGCGCTTGGCGGATAGGATCGGTTGGCGGAACGGCCGTTCTAGGCTGGCCGCCGCCGCCGATACAGCCGCCGGAACAGGACATGAACTCGATGAAATGCCAGCCGTTCGGGTTGCCCGCCAGCACCATGTCGCAAACGGTGCGGGCATTCTTGAGTTCATGGGCAACGGCCACGTTAACCGTCACGCCGTTAATCTGTACAGAGGCTTCCTTAATCCCGACCAAGCCGCGAACCGGCGTGAAATTCAGCAAGTCCTGCGGAGGCTGCACCCCGGTAACGAAAAAGTAAGCTGTTCTAAGCGCTGCTTCCATTACGCCGCCCGTAGCACCAAAGATAATAGCTGCACCGGTATCTTCGCCCATCAACGAATCATAGCCCTCGACCGGCAGGTTGGCAAAGTCGATGTTCCGGGCCTTGATCATGCGTGCCAACTCGCGCGTGGTCAAAACCACATCGACATCGCGGCTCACCAGAGAATTATTCCAGTACCGGCTGGCGGCATTCATCTCAGGCCGTTGGGCTTCGAATTTCTTGGCCGTACAAGGCATGATGGATACCGAAAGGATCTTTTCGGGATTCAGTCCTCGGGCCTTAGCGTAGTAAGTTTTGGCCAAAGCTCCGAACATCTGTTGCGGCGACATGCAAGTCGAGACATTCGGAATAAGGGCAGGATAGAAATACTCCATAAACTTAACCCAACCGGGGCTGCAGGAGGTGAACATCGGTAACGGGTACGTGCCCTTAACAACCCGCTTGAGAAATTCTGTGGCCTCCTCCATAATTGTGAGGTCAGCGGTAAAGTTGGTATCAAGGACGGCATCAAAGCCGAGACGGCGCAGCGCCGCCACCTGCTGACCCGCTACCCATGTTCCGGGAGCAAGCCCGAACTCTTCCCCAAGAGCCACCCGGGTGGCTGGTGCAGTCTGAACAACTACATGGTAATCGGGGCTGGCCAAGGCATCGAAAACCACCGCGGTCTCGTCCCGCTCCCGGATGGCGGGGAGGCCATGTTTACCGGGACATACAAGGGCACACTGCCCGCAATTAACACAAACAATCTCTTGCGCCACCTTCTTATCCCAAAATCCTAAAACCGTCTGAACCTCGTTGCAAACACGGACGCACGCATCACAACTACCACGCAAACAAAACTCCTGGTAGTAAACAATAGACGGATTGTCAGGAGCAATCGGTACGACGTCGGCCGATGCCAGAGTTGAGGCATAGCCCACAGCAGGTGCAACAAGACCACCAGCAGGTGCAACAAGACCACCCAAAGTAACACCCGCAAGACTGGCTAACCCCAAACCGCCCATGAGCTTTAAAAAAGACCGCCGGGTCAATTCCTTTCGGGTTTCCTCCTTGGTAAACAGATCTTCAGACATTTAATCAACCCCTCTCCTTAAATAAGACCGCCGGTCAATTCCTTTCGGGTTTCCTCCTTGGCAAACAGATCTTCAGACATTTAATCAACCCCTCTCCTTAAATCTTAAATAAAGATACCCTGAATCCGTGATCCTGTTTGCTTGAAATACCTAGAAATCGGGCCTTATCTCGCGTATAAACATCGCCGTGGGTGATAAGGGGGGTATTCACCCCGGGGACTTTGGTTTTGTCCAGACGTCGGGCCGGCTCCGTCCGGGCCTTGAGTTCCGGCGTGTTGTTTATCCCTGCGCGACAGCCGGCACGCCTGCGGGTTTCGCTACGCTCTGGGCGTCGAACCCTCCAGCACCCGGAAGTTCTCCACGAAGAACAGGATGACCAGGAGCGCGCCGATGAGCAAACCGAGGAAGCCCACCCACTCCATGAGAAACTTTGCTTCGGCAAAGCTTGACTTTCGTGGCTTGTATTTTCGCTGGTTAAATAATCAAATAATAACAGATGCGCTGTTGTTTTGTAAAGCCCCTGTTGTAATTTTCGTACTCACTAAAGCTAACCCTGCGACGGGAGTTAATTCTTCTTTGGACTGCTCAATGATGAATTTCACGCGTACACCCCGCTGGTGAAATATTTGGTAGCGAATATGTGCCTATTATCTCTATTATACGCGAGATAAGGCCCGATTTCTAGGTATTTCAAGCAAACAGGATCACGGATTCAGGGTATCTTATTCCAACTTGGCGCGGGGCAATGAAAATGTCGCGGCCGATAATAAACTGATCCAGGAATGATTGGCACGAATCCGGCAGCTGAAGCCGCCGAAACCTGGCGACCCCGATTTGTGGGGAGGTCGTCCGGCAGAATAAATAATAAATTAAGTAAAAATGTTTTTGAAACAGCAGGATATTATCCGTGAACAGCGAACCGATTTATAGATAAAACTAGACGGATAAAACGGATAACCGGAACAGCAGTAGTACGAAGCTATTGTTTTCCGTGATCACGTAAACCCGAAAAATTAAAAGCGAACAAAAGACCACGAAGGTCGGCCGAAAGGTACCGAAGGCTTTCGTGGTCTTTCTTTTTTGGGGGTGAGGTTGGGAAGACCGAAAGGTTGTTCGCGGGCCGAGGGACAGGTATGGCAGGAAGGAGTGGACAGCGATGGCGGACGGTTTTGAGCCAAAGATTATCGGATTTCTATGTAACTGGTGCAGCTACGGCGGGGCGGACTTGGCCGGGGTAAGCCGGTTTCAGTATCCGCCCAATATCCGGGTGGTCAGGGTAATGTGCTCCGGGAGGATTCACCCGAGCTTTGTCTTTAAGGCATTATTGCACGGGGCTGACGGCGTCCTCGTCGGCGGTTGTCATCCCGGCGACTGTCACTATGTTAAGGGAAATTATTATACGGAGCGGCGGATCAGGATAATGAGGCGGCTGTTGGAGTGGCTGGGTATTGAGCGCGAACGGCTTTGGGTGCGCTGGATATCCGCGGGGGAGGGCAGCCGGTTTGCGAGCACCGTGACCGAGTATACGGCCTTCTTGCGGGAACTCGGTCCGAACACCCGGCGTGTTGCAGATGCGGACTACGAGGACCTGGCACGGGTGGCGTCGGCCATGGGGTCAGTTGGCCGGCTGGTGCTGGAAGAAGATGTGTGCATGGTGGAATTGGCGAAGTATTTTCTGGAATATACACAGCGAGAGTCCTGCGCCGAATGCATCCCTTGCCGTATTGGCACCAAGCGTCTCCTGGAGGTTTTGGAGAGGGTGGTGCAAGGAGAGGCGGCTGAAAACGAGTTTGCTCTATTAGAAGAAGTAGGCGCGGCGATAGGGCGGTCGGCGAAGTGCGATCTGGGCCGGATCGCGGGCCGAGCGGTGGCGGACGTGGCGAAATACGGCCGTGATGAGCTTAAAGCGCATCTCCAGGGTACGTGTTTGGCTACCGTGGAAGCCAACCGGGATTGGCAGGCCCTCGTCGGTTCCTTATAAGCGACCCGGGGAGGATAGCCGGTAATTTGGCAGCGGAATCCGCGGGCTGCTGTTGTAATGATACGAAGCCTATGCGCGGGGTGGATACTCAAAAACTAATAAATCGAATGCGATATACGGACTGCCGTTGTTAAGGAGGCGGAGATATGGGAAGGGTCAGGTTGGTTATAGACCGGCAAGCGATTGAAGTGGAATCCGGAACGACCATCCTGGAAGCTGCGGCCCGGGTGGGGAGTAAGATTCCCACCCTCTGTTACCTTGAAGGTATCAACGAGGTGGGGGCCTGTCGTATCTGTGTGGTCGATGTTAAAGGGAAGAAGGAGTTTGCTACGGCCTGCAACACGCCGGTCGAGGACGGGATGGAGGTGCGCACCAACACGCCGGCCTTGCGTGCCGCCCGCCGCGCGACAGTGGAGATGATCCTATCAGATCATCCTATGGAGTGCCTGACCTGTATTCGTAACGGCAACTGCGAGTTGCAGACATTGGCCTCTCAGTTGAATGTACGCACGGTTCGGATGAGCGGGGCCACACATGCCGATCTGCCGTGCGATGACTCCACCTCCGGTATCGTACGTGACCCGCGGAAGTGCATCTTTTGTCAGCGCTGTGTCAGTGTTTGTTCAGATGTTCAGGGCGTCGGTGCGATTGAATTGCAGGGCCACGGTTTTGAGGCGTTTATCGGTCCGCCGCCTAACCTTAAGCTGGATGAAACGCGGTGCGTGCAATGTGGTCAGTGCGCGCTGGTCTGTCCCACGGGGGCGATTACCGAAAAGGATGAAACCGACAAGGTTTGGGCGGCGCTCTTTGACCCGCGGAAATACGTCGTGGTGCAGACGGCACCAGCGACACACGTCACCATCGGGGAAATGTTCGGCCTGCCGGTCGGAACCGATATCACCGGGAAGATGGTGGCCGCTTTGCGGCGGCTGGGCTTCGACGCGGTGTTTGACACCAACTTCACCGCCGACCTGACCATCATGGAGGAAGGTTCCGAGCTGATCAAGCGCTTAACCGAAGGGGGCGCACTCCCCCAATTGACCTCCTGCAGCCCGGGCTGGATCAAGTACGTAGAGCATTTTTACCCTAAACTCTTACCGCACGTTTCTTCCTGTAAGTCGCCCCAACAGATGTTCGGGGCGATCGCCAAAACGTATTTCGCCGAAAAGACCAGCCGGGATCCCGCCAGCATCTTCGTGGTGTCGGTGATGCCCTGTACCGCCAAGAAGTTCGAGGCGGCGCGACCGGAGATGGACACGGCGAAGCGCTACTGGAACAATTCCCACATCAGTCAAGACGTTGACGTTGTACTGACGTCGCGGGAACTTGGGCGGATGATCAGGCGTACGGGGATCGATTTTGCCGTTTTGCCGGACGACGAGTACGATGAGCCGTTGGGCATCTCCACCGGAGCGGCAGCGATCTTCGGCGCTACCGGCGGGGTAATGGAAGCGGCTCTGCGCACGGGTTACGAACTGGTTACCGGTAAGACCCTTGAGCAAATCGATTTTCAGGAGGTGCGTGGCCTTGAGGGGATTAAGGAGGCGGTAGTGCCGTTGAACGGGGTTAACTTAAAGGTGATGGTGGCGCATGGATTGCATAACGCCCGTCACGTCATGGAAAGGCTGAAGGCCGGAGAACTCAAGGATTACCACTTTATTGAAATCATGTGCTGTCCGGGCGGGTGTATCGGGGGCGGCGGCCAGCCGATCCCGACGGATACGGAAGCAAGGCAGAACCGGATCGAGGGACTCTACCAGGTGGACGCGGTGATGAAGTACCGGAAGTCGCACGAAAATCCGGCGGTGAAGACGCTCTACGAGGAATTCCTTGGGAAACCCTTGGGCCATCGGTCGCACGAACTGCTTCATACCCGATATGTACCCAGACCGTAACGGGGTGAAGCCATTTTTCCTGGAGGAGGTTGAAAATATGCATAGCGGTGACGCCGATCCAAAAGTGGTCTCGGAGCTGGCCCGGTCTTTGCTGGCTTTGGTCCGTGGTGAGTCTTGCGGCGAGTGCCTTCCCTGCTGGCACGGGATCAGGCAGATTTCGGCGGTTCTCGATAAGGTTGACAACGGAAGCCCGGTTAGTGCAGAGGAATTAGCCGCGGTCGGCGAGTTGGCACGTACCGTTGGTCAGGGCGCCAAATGCGGAGTGGGGCGCATCGGGGGCAGGCTTGTCCTGGAACTCCTGTCACGCTATTCCTCCGTATTTCAGGCCCGTGTATAACATCTTCTAAATGAAGGAGGGTTGAACGATGAGTACTTTTGCGCTGACCATCGATGGACAAAGAATAGAAGTGGAACCGGGGACGACGATTCTGGATGCCGCAGCTCAAGTGGGGATCAAGATACCTACCTTGTGCTACCTGAAGGATATCGGTCATGACGTCGGCGCCTGCCGTATCTGTGTGGTCGAGGTCGAAGGAGAGAAGGAATTCAAGACTGCCTGTAACACCCCGGCGGCGGCGGGGATGGTGGTTCATACGAATACCCCGGCGGTACGCGAGGCGCGCCGGGTAACCGTAGAACTGATCCTGGCCGATCATCCCGTGGAATGTCCCACGTGCGTAAGGAACGGTTTGTGTGAATTACAGGATCTGGCGGCCACATTCGGCCTCCGGGAAGTCCGCTTTCCGCGGACACGGCCTGCTTACCCCATCGACGACTCTTCGGTGGCGATTATCCGCGATCCGAACAAGTGTATTCTCTGCCGCCGCTGCGTTACGGTGTGCCAGCAGGTGCAGGGTGTGAGCGCCATCGAATTCAAGAAGGTAGACGGCGAGGCCGTCGTTACTCCTGTCCTCAAAGTGCCGCTTGCGGAGACCAACTGTGTAAACTGCGGGCAGTGTGTCCTGGTCTGCCCGGTGGGCGCGATCTACGAGCGTGACGAGACCGCCAGGGTCTGGGCGGCCCTGGCCGACCCGCAAAAACACGTGGTGGTACAGACCGCGCCGGCGACACACGTCTCCATCGGGGATGCGTTCGGCCTGCCGACGGGTACGGACATCACCGGCAAGATGGTGGCGGCTTTGCGGCGGTTCGGCTTCGACGCCGTGTTTGACACCAACTTCACGGCCGACCTGACCATCATGGAGGAGGGTTCCGAGCTTCTCGAGCGGATCAACAACGGCGGCGTCCTGCCGCAGATTACCTCGTGCAGCCCTGGCTGGATCAAGTACATCGAACACTTCCACCCCGATCTCTTGCCGCACGTTTCTTCCTGTAAGTCGCCCCAGCAGATGTTGGGGGCGCTGGCGAAGACATTTTATGCGCAGCGGAAGGGGGTCGACCCCGCCGACGTATTTGTTGTCTCGATCATGCCCTGTACGGCCAAAAAGTACGAGGCGGCGCGCCCGGAGATGAACGACAGCGGCTACCGGGACGTGGATGTGGTGCTGACCTCGCGCGAATTGGGCCGGATGATCAAAGAAGCCGGTCTGGACTTTGCCAACCTGCCCGACGAGGACTATGACGAACCGATGGGCATCGGCAGCGGCGCCGCCCAGATTTTCGGCGCCACGGGCGGCGTAATGGAAGCCGCTCTCCGTACGGCGTACGAATTAGTCACGGGCAAGACGTTGGATCAGATTGACTTTGAAGACGTCCGGGGCCTGAAGGGGATCAAGGAGGCGACGGTACCGGTTGACGGCCTTGACGTCAAGGTGCTGGTATCCCATGGACTGGGCAACGCGGGAATTCTAATGGATAAGCTTCGCGCCGGGGAACTAAAGGATTATCACTTTATCGAAGTCATGTGCTGTCCCGGCGGGTGTATCGGGGGCGGCGGTCAGCCGATTCCGACCGGTACCCTGGCCCGTGAGCGGCGCATCGGCGGGACCTACGCGCGCGATAAGGCGTTGCAGTACCGCAAGTCGCATGAGAATCCCCAGGTCAAGAAGCTTTACGAGGAATACCTGGAAAAGCCTTTAGGTCATAGATCGCACGAACTGCTTCACACCACCTACGTTGCTCGTGGATGGCAGCCGCGGGTGGAATAGTTCCCTGAATACTAGGCCATTCCCGCCCCTGACATATATCAGGGGTTCTTGCCGGCAGGAACATTACTATCCTGCCGGCTTTTTATTCATTCGTTAACAAGTTAAGAAAATTTGGGGGTACGGTCTTTACAGAATCACTACGGGTCGTCTATACTATTAGGATAAATGGGTGGCCCGAAGCTACCCCGGCAGTTGCCGTTAGATGGAGATACTAACCACGGAAGTTAGACTTTGCCGAAGCAAAGTTGCCCCCCGTGGTTTTTTGTTGGTGGTTTCCCAATTGTATTAATGAAAGAGAGGCGGGTAACTGGGCTTATTGGCCCATGGCTAATGCAGGAGACCAGAAACGTAATGCGTATCGCAGTAATTGACGGCCAAGGGGGCGGTATCGGGAGACTCCTGGTGGAGAAGCTTTCCCGTGCCCTGCGCAATAGAAAGGTGGAAATCCTCGTTTTGGGAACGAACGTCTTGGCCACATCCGCGATGCTAAAGGCTGGCGCCAACGAGGGGGCTACCGGTGAGAATGCGGTTGTGCAGAATGTTGCCAAGGTCGACATCATCGCCGGCACCATCTCCCTGATTATGGCGCACAGCATGTTGGGCGAGTTTACTCCGGCGATGGCCGAGGCGGTGGCAGGAAGCCCCGCGATAAAGGTCCTCCTACACCTCAACCGGTCGGGAGTCGAAGTGGTCGGTACGACCGCTGAGCCGTTACCCCACCTGGTAGATATGCTTGTGGAAAGGGTGAATACCCTGGTTAAAAGTCACGAGGAGTCTCCTAACGGGAAAATCGGTCCAATTCCTTAGGACGTTTCAGTATTTTAACGCCTGAGGCAAATGTCGCGAATTCCGGGCACGAAGGCCGGGGGTTCGCGATTTTTTGTCTCAGGGAGAACATGCGAAAGGATGGTACGGTTGAAAAACGCTGTGATCGTGAGCCTGGGAAATGTGACTTCGGGCGATATGGGGGCAGGGTCATATGTGATCGAGGCGCTTTCCCAGGAGAACTTGGGTATGAATGTCGATTTGGCGGATATCGGTTCCGAGGTGTTTAACCTGGAAGTGCACCTCTACCAGCAGGACTATGCGATTTTGGTGTACGCCCTGGCAAGAGGATACCCTGGCGGACACATATCCCAGTTGGCATATCAGGAATTATGCCATGTACGGCAGGGGTGCTCCTGTGGCATGAGGCCGGTGTACGAGAGGCTTCGTCTGGCGGAACGCTTTGGCATCATGCCATCCGAGGTAACGCTTGTCGTCATCGAGCCACGGGTGGTGTGTCATCGTCTGGGATTGTCCAAGGAAGTCCGGCCCGCAATCCGGAAGGCGGTCCGCTTAATCAAAAAGAACCTGGAACAGCGCGGGTTTTTGTCTTCATCGCGGGTAACGCCTTTGGTACGGTATCGCTTGGAGCTGCTTCAAATGACTATCTAGGAGACTATTGCAAAACGTACACGATTCGGGTTGCGACCGCTCACTCCCCATTCGTTAGTTGACTGTGGAAAGGATGTGGTAGGTGGAAGGAAGTCCAATACAGGATTTCAATGCTTAGATATCAAACCGCGAAGGAGGAATCGATGTGAAGAGTGACCACGAGCGGGAAAAAGCAGTAACCAGGCGTTCCTTCCTCAAACTAGTGGGCGGGCTTGGTCTGACGGGGTTGTCCGTGAGTTGCGGCGGCTGCTTGCGTTCTCCCGTCCAAGATGCCGGCGGAGAAGGCTGGCTTCCCTATCAGTACGAGGCGGCCGGCACTTGGCCGGTTCAGGTGCGTGGGCGGGTGCCCATTGATCCGGATAGCCCCTCGCTGATCCGTGACGATGAAAAATGTATTCTGTGCGGACAGTGCTTGGATGTATGCCAGCGTACGCAGACGGTCTTCGGGTACTATGGCCTCCCCCTGGTAGATGACATCATCTGTATCAACTGTGGACAATGCGCCATGGCTTGCCCGACGGGAGCGATCAGCGAACGGGACGATACGGCGAAGGTTTGGCAAGCGCTTGATGATCCGGACCGGTTTGTCGTGGTGCAGACGGCGCCGGCGACGAGGGTAGCGTTGGGCGAGGAGTTCGGACTGGCTCCCGGCACCTGGGTCATGGGCCAGCAGGTGGCCGCTCTCAGGCAGCTCGGGTTCGACGCGGTCCTGGACACCAATTTCACGGCCGACCTCACCATTATGGAGGAGGCAACGGAACTTATTAAACGCGTCAAAGGAGACAAGCCGGGTTACCCCTTACCGCAATTCACCTCTTGCAGTCCGGGATGGATTAAGTTCTGCGAGTATTTCTATCCCGACCTGTTGCCGCACGTCTCTAGCTGCAAGTCACCGCAGCAGATGTTTGGGGCACTGGCAAAGACCTACTATGCGAGAAAGAGAAACATTGCGCCTGAGAAAATTGTCTCTGTCTCTGTTATGCCGTGCACGGCGAAGAAGTTTGAAGCGCAGCGTCCCGAGATGGACGACAGCGGCTACCGGGACGTGGACATCGTCCTGACCACCCGCGAGTTGGCTAAGATGCTGAAGCGGAAGGGCATTGATCTGACCACGCTGCCGGAGGAAGACTATGATCCTTTCATGGGCAAGTGTACCGGCGGCGCGATTATTTTCGGGGCTACAGGCGGGGTCATGGAAGCGGCTGTCCGTACCGCTTACTTCTTTATCACCGGTCAGGAGCCGCCAGCCGGCTTAATGGAGCTAAAACCGGTGCGCGGTCTTGCAGGCGTAAAGGAAGCGGCGGTGGACGTGCCGGGAGTCGGGGCCGTGCGTGTGGCGGTTTGTCACGGGATGGGCAACGGTCGCCAGGTGCTCGAAGCGGTCCGCCGTGGTCAGGCGCCATGGCATTTCGTAGAATTCATGACCTGTCCCGGGGGGTGCGTGGCAGGCGGCGGGCAACCGAGGACGGCGGTGCCTCCCACGGATGAGGTACGGGCTAAGCGCATCGCCAGCCTATATAGCGCTGACGCGCGTTGGGGGTTACGGGAAAGCCACGAGAACCCGGAGGTCTTGGCCCTTTATCAGGAGTTCCTGGAACACCCCCTGAGCGAACGAGCCGAAAAGCTGCTCCATACCGAGTATGTTTCACGGGAGCACCGGCTCCATGCGCTGAAGCCGCTCAATGCGACAAGCCGGAGAAACGGAACGAAGGGGGCTGAATAGTATGAGCAAGGGCGTACTTGTAGATGTAACCAGATGCGTCGGTTGTGGGAGTTGCGCGGTTGCCTGCAAGCTCTATAACGGCCTGGAGTGGAAGGCCGGGACGCCAATCATCAGTGGAAAAGCGGCGCTTGCTGCCGAAACCTGGACCGATGTCGAGAGGCATGTTGTCGAACACGAAGCTGGTACGGCCTGGCGGTTTGTCAAGACGCAGTGTTTTCATTGTCTTGATCCAGCCTGTGCTTCCGCCTGCTTTGTAAGTGCGTTCAAGAGAACCCCTGAGGGACCGGTCGTCTATAACGAAGACATCTGTGTCGGATGTCGGTATTGTATGCTGGCCTGCCCGTTCAGCATTCCCAAATACGAATGGGATCGGCAATTTCCGCGCGTCCGCAAATGTCAGATGTGTTTTTCGCGGATCGAGGAAGGACAGGTTCCGGCGTGTGTAGCAGCCTGTCCGACTGAGGCGATCAAGTTTGGCAAGCGCTCCGAACTGCTGGAGGAAGCACACCGCCGGATCAAGGCCGACCCGAGCAAGTACATCGACCATGTTTACGGGGAAACAGAAGTGGGCGGCACTTCTTGGCTC